>CALQTN020000019.1 GCA_943333505.2 Asaia bogorensis
CAATGGAACATCATGTGGGGCGGTGCCGGCGATGACACCGTGTTTGGTGGTGGCCAATACAACATGCTGTATGGCGGTGACGACAACGACCTGATGGTCGGTGCAGGCTCGCTGAATACGATGGATGGCGGCGCCGGGAACGACATTATTTTCGGCGCCGGCCTGAACAACAAACTTTATGGCGGCACCGGCGACGACATCATGCTCGGCGGCGGCGACCATAATTATATGGACGGCGGCGACGGCAACAACGTCATGGTTGGCGGCGGCACCATCAATGTGATGCTCGCAGGCGCTGGCAATGATCTGATGTTCGGTGCTGGCACCGTCAACATCATGAATGCAGGCGCCGGCGGTAACATCATGATTGGCGGTGGCTCGCTGAATACGATGTCCGCCGGGTCTGGCAACGACATCATGCTTGGCGCCGGCGCGCTCAACACCATGGATTCAGGTGCCGGCAACGACATCGTGATTGGTGGCGGCGATCATAACGTGCAGCGCGCGGGTGCCGGCGACGATGTGATGATTGGCGCTGGCCTGCTCAGCACCATGACCGGCGATGATGGCAACGACATCATGGTCGGTGGCGGTGCCAACAACTCGATGGATGGTGGCTTGGGCAACGACATCATGTTCGGTGCCGGCCTTGCCAACTCAATGCTCGGTGGTGCCGGTAATGACGTGGTGTTCGGGATTGGCGGCAGCAACAAGGTCTTCGGCGGCGACGGCAACGATACGCTAATCGGCCTCGGGGCATCGCTGTCGCTATCGGGTGGCCTCGGCAACGACGTCATCATTGTGATGGGTGCCAGCAGCACCGCAACTGGTGGGCAGGGTGACGATATCATCGTTAACATGTCGCCCGGCGGCACGATTGGTGGCGGTGGCGAGGGTGGTAACAGCGATGGTGCCGATACCCTGATCGGCGCTGGCTGGGGCCTGGTTCCGTTCTTTACCGCTGGATTGAGCACTCTCACCACCAGCGGCGGCGGTGCTGCAACCAAGAACCTGTTGCAAGCGGCCATGGGCACCGCAACCGCCGGCCTTGGTGACCTGACCAGCTTGTTCGGCGCAGTCATGACGAGCCCGTTCGGGACCTTCGCCAACCTTCTGGCCACCGAAACCATGCTGGGTGGTGCGGGCAACGATGTGTTCATCACCGGTCTCGGTGCCAACAAAATCGTCACCGGTGCGGGTGCCAACACCGTGACCTATCATCTCGGGGATGGTACTGCGACGATTGACATGGCCAATTCGACCTCGGACGTCGTCTCGGTCATCACCGCATCGCCATCGGCGCTGAGTTTCGTGCTGACCAACGCCAATGTTGCGGCAACTTTGGTGAACGCGACAACGCTGGAGGTGCAGATCGTCGCTGGCGGCCTGCGCTACGGAGATCTGATCTTCAAGAACTTCGACACCTCGGTCACCGGGCACGACACGCTGAAACTGTTCGGCGCGGGCGGCAGTTCGTTGACCTTCAATATCGGCGCATTGGCGGCGAATACCGGATTGGTCAGCGGCACCAACAGCAGCACTGGCCATGGCGTTGATACCGCGGCCGCACTGCAGACCGCGCTGCAAGGTTCCTCGCTCAGCCAGGTCAAAGCCGGCGCTGCCCAGGGATCGCCGGATGCGCTGCATCTTTTGGCTGGTCAGATTGTCACCGACTTCAGCAAGGTGATTTCGGGCGTTTAGCCCGGCGGCCGCTGGGGGTGGGGTAGAAAAGCTAGTGGATAGAACCTGACGGGAACCACCGTTAGATTCTATCCCGGAAGCCCGGTCTCCTGCTTAATATCAGGTGCACTGGGCGGGGAATGGGGACCGGTTAGAGCGTGATGCCCCCTGATGGGCGCGGTCATCACGCGATAATATGGCGTGATTGTTTGTTCTCCGCGCAGGGCTTGCAGGGCTTTTCCAACGCTGGGCTGGTGTGGTGTTGATGGCAACACCACTCAGTATCGCTTTGCGCGGCAGTGCCACCTGTCGCGCCGTCTGGAATGGCGGCGCGACAGGGGTAACGGAGCAGATTTAGGCGAACAGGCTGCCGCTATCGGACACTTTTGCCAGATGATCGGCGGTATTGCCGTAAAGTGCTTCGATCATCGTCATACGCTTGAAGTAATGGCCAACCTTGTATTCCATTGTCATCGCGATGCCGCCATGCAATTGCACTGCTTCTTCGCCAATCAGCCTGCCGGATTTGCCGATCTGCACCTTGGTGGCTGAAACGGCGCGGCTGCGGGATTTGGCGTCGTCGTTGCCCGCCATCACGGTGCCGAACAGGTTGATCGAGCGGGCCTGTTCCAGCGCCACGAACATATCGACCGAGCGATGCTGCAGGACCTGGAATTCGCTGATCGCACGGCCGAACTGCTTGCGCTGCTTCATGTAGTCAACCGTCGTCACGTGCATTTCGTGCATCAGGCCAACCGCTTCGGAACACAGCACCGCGATCGCTTCGTCGACAACCCGTTCCACAATCGGCAAGGCACCAGCCGGATCGCCCAGCACGCCGGCGGCAAGGACGTTGGCGAAGCTAATCTCGGCGGCGCGCAGACCATCCTGCGTCGGGTAGCCCTTGCGGGTCAGGCCCTCAGCTTTCGCGTCGACTACAAACAGGCCAATGCCGGCCCGGTCAGTGCGGCCGCCGGCGGTGCGGGCGGTGACCAGAATGGTGTCGGCGCAATCGCCATGCATGACCACGGATTTTTCGCCGTTCAGCACCCAGCCATCACCGGATTTGGTCGCGGTAACCTGGACATCGGCAAGATTGTAGCGGCTGGCGCGCTCGACATGGGCGAAGGCCACCAGGCGGGTGCCGGCGGCGATTTCGCTCAGCATGGTCATCTTCTGCGCGTCAGATCCGGCGCGCTTGATCAGCCCGCCGCCGAGCACCACGGTTGCGAAGAACGGTTCCACCACCAGGCCACGGCCGAAAGCTTCGGCGACCAGCATTGATTCGACCGGTCCGCCACCGAAGCCGCCATAGGCTTCATCAAAGCTCACGCCCAGCAGGCCGAGTTCGGCAAACTGCGCCCAGTTGTCGCGGCTCCAGCCGTCTTTTTCGGTCATGTATTTTTTGCGCTGATCGAAGCCGTAGCGGTCGGCGATCAAACGGTCGACGCTGTCCTTGAGGAGGCGCTGGTCGTCGGTTAGGTCGAAGTCCATGGGAGGGTTCCTTAGGCGAGGTAAGTAGTTCTTTTTGTGAACAAAAAGAACCAAAAAAACTTTTTAATACTTGCGGCCGTTGGCGTTCGCTCTCTGAAAATTCCCACGCCGACGGCAACAAAGTGGGGAAGTTTTTCTTGCTTCTTTTTGTTCACAAAAAGAAGACGCTTCCCCTTTTAGGACTAGAAACCCAGAATCGCCTTAGCAATAATATTGCGCTGGATTTCATTCGACCCGCCATAGATCGACACCTTGCGCTTGTTGAAATAGGCCGGCGCGGCTGCCGCGGCGAATTCCGGACCATACCCGGCCTCATTACGCCCACTGCCTTCATCCGACATTGCGAAGGGCATGATGTAGGGGCCTGCGACATCCATGGTGAGATCGGTAATCCACTGCTGGATTTCCGAGCCCTTCATTTTCAGGATCGAGCTTGCCGGGTTCGGCCGACCTTTGGCCTTGCCGTTTTCGTCGGCAATGATGCGCAGCTGGGTCATTTCCAGCGCCTTAAGCTCGATTTCGACCATCGACAGCTTTTCGCGGAATTTCGGGTCGTCGAGCACGCGGGCTTCGCCCACCGGTTCGATCGCCGCGAGTTCACGGATCCGCTTCAAGCGCGCCTTAGATGCGCCGACCGCGGCGATACCAGTGCGTTCGTTGCCGAGCAGGAATTTCGCGTAATCCCAGCCCTTATTGACCTCACCCACGATGTTTTCCGCCGGCACTTTCACGTCGTCGAAGAAAACCTCGTTCACTTCATGCCCGCCATCAATGGTCTGGATCGGGCGGACGGTGATACCGGGCGTTTTCATGTCGCAAAGAATGTAGGAAATGCCTTCCTGCTTCTTGGCGTTGGGATCGGTGCGGCACAGCACAAAAATCCAGTCAGCGTGCTGGCCCAACGTGGTCCAGGTCTTCTGCCCGTTAATCACCCATTGTCCGTCGATCATTTCGGCCTTGGTGCGCAGGCCAGCGAGGTCCGATCCGGCGCCGGGTTCGGAAAAGCCCTGACACCACCAGATATCGAGGTTAGCGGTCGCCGGCAGGAATTTCTTCTTCTGCGCTTCACTACCGAACTGCGCGATAACTGGCCCAACCATCGAGGTATTGAAGGCCAACCCGCCCGGAACACCAGCCTGCTGGCTTTCATCGGAATAGAAATAACGCTGCACCGGGGTCCAGTCCTTGCCACCCCATTCGACCGGCCAGCCCGGCACCGCAAGCCCGTGCTTGTTGAGAATGCGCTGCTGGAGGATGATTTCATCCTTCGTCAGATGCTGGCCTTCCAGCACCTTGGTGCGGATGCTTTCGGGGATTTCGGTGCGAAAGAATTTGCGCATTTCGTCACGAAACGCCAATTCCTCAGCGGTAAAATTCAGGTCCATCTGTGTCTCTCCTATTGCCCTGCTCGGGCTTTTTCGTCCCGCCCGAGGCGGGCCAGTTCATCGTCCACCAGGTCCTTGCGCGATAGCTTACCGACCCCCGTCTTGGGCAGGCTGTCGCGAATTTCCATAGCGCTTGGCAGTTCGTGGCGTCCGATACGTTCAGCCAGGAAGCTGCGCAACCCCTCTAATGATAAGGGCGCCGCCCCTTCGCGCAAGACCACGAAGGCTTTCGCCGCCTGGCCGCGATACTGGTCGGCAATGCCGATCACCCCGGCCTCCACGACGTCGGGGTGTTCGTAGATCGCATTTTCGATCATCGCCGGATAGACGTTGAAGCCGCCCGAAATGATCATATCCTTCTTGCGATCGACCAGGAAGAAGAAGCCGCGCTCATCATAATGGCCAATATCGCCGGTCAGCAGATAGCCATCGGCGAAGGCCGCAGCGCTTTCCTCGACGCGGTTCCAGTAGCCGCGGGTCACGTTCGGCCCCTTGATGCGGATTTCACCGGTTTCGTTAGGGCCGAGGATTTTATGCGGATCGTCGAGCGAGACCACATCCATCATGATACCCGGTGCGGGGATGCCGATCATGCCGGGGGTGTAGGTAATGCCTTCCGGGATGAGCGCGCCGACCGGGGAGGTTTCGGTCATCCCCCAGCCGCCGCCGAGCTTCTGGCCAGTCAGCCGTTCGAACTTCTCCGATATTTCCGCCGGTAGCGGCGCGCCACCTGACAGCGTGAGGCGCAAGGACGTCAGATCGCGGCTTTCGATACCCGGTGCGTTAACCAGCGCGATCCACATTGTCGGTACACCGCAGAACACCGTGGCGCGGCCGGTTTCAAGGTCGGCAATCGTGGTTTCGACATCAAAGCGCGGGCGCAGCAGGATTTCGGCCCCGGCCGCGATCGCGCGCAGCAGCACGCCGGTCAGCGCGTAGATGTGGAACATCGGCAACACGCCGATCATCCGGTCCTCGGCGCCGATCGAGACATGCCCCGCGCCGTAATTATCGATGATGCTGACCGCTGCCGACAAATTCGCATGGCTCAGCATGGCGGCCTTGGGCACGCCGGTGGTGCCGCCGGTATATTGCAACAGGGCGACATCATCGGGCAAAATTGTCGGCCAGGATGCTGGCAGGTCGGTCGAGATCGCGGTGAGGTTGAGCGCCTCGGCCGGGATCGGCAGTGCCGGGGATGGCGCGCCAAATTCGGCATCGTCGCCCAGGATCACGCATTTGGCTGCACCCTCGGCGAGCACCGCCAGGGCATTGTGCATCAGGCCGGGAATATTGGTCGAAATCAGCGTGGTCGCGCCACTATCCTTGAGCTTGCTGGCGATGGCGCGCGCCGGATCGAGCGGAGACAGATGCACCACTCGGGCGCCGAGGCGCAGCACCGCAAAGAAGGCAACCGGATGAAAGGGCGTGTTGTGCAACAGCAGCGCCACCGCATCGCCCTGCTTGATGCCGAGCTTCTGCAGCCCGGCGGCAAACCGGTCTGCGCGGCTTGCGAGATCAGCAAACGTAATTTGGGCGCCACGGAATTCGATCGCTGGCCGGTTGCCGAAACGCTGCACCGCTTCGTCCAGCATAGCGGGCAAAGTGGACAGCCGGATCGGCGCGTCCCAGACAACACCTTGCGGATAATGGGCTTCCCACGGAAACGGACGAACATTGATCATTCAGTGCTCCTGGACGTTCGGCATGCCGCCGTTACCCCTGCAAGATGCCCGTCCGCAGCCCTCCCCGCAACTGGAAATGCCCGTCAGCGGCTTGGCGTTTTCGATTACGGCGCGCGCAAGATCGACAGGAACCCAGGTCGGGCGCGTCCAGCCCCCATGACCGCAGCCTGGAGATGGTAGCGGCCAAAGGCAGGTGCCGCGATCCGATACCCGGCACCGGCGCTGCCCTTGGCGGCAATCCGAGCCAGACCTATCGCGGTTTCCGCCAAAGTCCGCTCATTGCCGAGATGGAGATCGAGGGGGACCGGGCCCCAGCTGGGCGCCGCGCCGTGCCATTCCAGCCCGGGCATGACATCGGTCCAACTATTCGTCAGTGCCTCGAAGTAGCTTTCGATCCGCCCGGCGGTGACGAAACTGCGCAGAAATGGATCGGCGGCGCCATCAAACGCGGCATCGATCAGGCCGAGATAGGAAATCGGCCTGATCGCTTGGAGCTTCTGCGCCAGATCAATCGCGTTCGGTCCACCATTGCTGATGCCGACGATGACGGTCCGGCCCGGCGGCAGCATACGTTCGCCACTGATCCGGGCGATTTCAGCCAGGATCTTTACGACCGGGCTTTTAGCCGCGAACGGGCTGCCCCAGAAGTTAATCATGTGCATTTCGTGGCGGCTCATATAGCCGGCCTCGGTCGAAACCGCGCGCACGGCGGAGAAATTATTCAGTTCGTCGACAAGGCGCGGAGTACCCTCATTGCCGCCGAGCGTGCCTTGAATTTCGATATAGAGATCGAGGGTGCGCAACGTCGCCGCGCCGCCACCGCCACCGCCTCCGCCACCACCGCTGAGCGCAGCCTGGGCGGCATCAAGCGCGCGCACCGTCTTGATGCCGATAATGTCGTCGATCTGTCCGGCAAAATTGAGCAAACCAATGCGCTTCTTGAGGGCGGCAACGGCCGCGGCGGTGCTGTTTCCATAGGTTCCGGCGGCATCGCGGGGGCCTGGTGGGTAGGGCATCCCGAGGGCTTTGAAAATCGCCTCCAAAGCGGCTTGCAGCTTGCGGACCGCCTGGGGTTTCGAGGCGGCGGTGAAGCGGCCGATATGGGCACCATCGGATTGACTGCAGGACAGCAATTGCGCATCGCCCTTGAAGGCGGCTGATTGCGGAAACGGGTACGATCCGTTTTGCATCGCCAGCTTCATCGCCTGCTCGACATCGGCCATGGTCGCGCTCCTGTGCTGTGATTGCCTCGCATAGCGCCCGCTGAAACCAATGTTAGGACTCTTGCCGTCCATAATTCAAGGCAGTTGCACCGAAAACCCGCGCCCGGTCAGCCATAGGCAAGCTCGGTCATCATGCCGCGCGCCATGTGGAACAGGTTATGGCAATGAAACAGCCAGCGTCCGGGATTATCGGCGTCGAACACCACCGTCACCGCGCCGTTCACCGGCACCAGAACGGTGTCGCGGATTGCGCCGGAAACCGATTTTCCGTTAATTGCAGTGACCTGGAAGTGATGGCCGTGCAAATGCATCGGATGCGCCATCGGGCTGCGATTGACCATTTCCACCGCAACGCGCTGGCCCTTGGCCACACCCAGGCCGCGCCGATTATCCCAGACGCGATCATCGATGACCCAGCTATACGGCATCATCGTGCCGCCCAGCACCACGCGATGGCTGACATCGGCGGGGCGGATTGCGAGCGGTGTCGCGGCGACCAGCTTCTGTTCCAGCGACAAATCCACCGCTGCCGCCTTGGCGCTGGCAAGATCGGCAAGCCTGGTGATCGCAGCCCCTGGGGTTGCCAGGATAAACCCGGTGCGCTGGCGTTCACCCTCGCGCAGCGCCAGGATAGGAAAAGCCCCCGATGCCGGCAGGGTCAGCAGAATATCCAACCGCTGGCCCTGCGCCATCGGGAACATCCGGCCGGAAACCGGCACCACGGCATTACCGTCCACCGCAATGACTTGCCCACTGAGTGTGCCGAGATCGATCCAGAAGGCGGTGCCGGTCGCACCATTGATCAGGCGCAGCCGCACCCGGCCGGCACGCTCGGTGCGGACAACCAACGGGTCGGCCAGGGTGCGATCATTAGCGAGATAGGCGTCATATTCAAAGTCATTAAGATCCTGCATCGGCATAGCATGCCCGGCATGGCTGGCACCATGGGCCATCGCCATGCCCTTGGTGACGGTTGCGAAGACCTCGGCCGGGCTCCGGAATGAAAAATCATGCAGCAGGACGGTGACCTCCTGGGCGTCCATCCGCAGATCCTCGGCGGTACGCACGATCAACGGTGCGGCCATCAGCGCCTGTTCCTGCAGGCCGTGATGGGAGTGCATCCAGTGAGTACCGGGCCGCGGGGCAAAATCGTAGGACTGATTGCCAGCCACCGGGATCGGGCTGGCATAGCCGGTATCGGTGACACCGTCCTGCTCGGGCGGCGGGGTCTGGCCGTGCCAATGCAGGATGGTGTCCTCACCACTGCGATTGGCAACCGACACGGCAAAACGCTGATCAGGCGCGAGGGTCAGGCCGCTCTCGCCGCTTGGTTGCCGCAAGCCGAAGACCTGGGCGGGTTTGCGGTTGACCTCGATCACCCGGCGTTCAGCGATAAGCTCGAGCCTGCTGGTCTCGGCTGCGCGGCTCTGGCGTGAAACCAGCCCGCCGGTCAGAGCGCCGAAACCCGCCGAGGTCAGCAACAGCCGCCGTGAAAGCGCAGGCACCATGGGGTTTCTCCGTATTACTGCGCCTTGGATATGGCGTTGCTCATCTGGCTCGCAAGCAGATCATCTTGGGTAATCGGCGGCTTGCCGATGGTCCAGACGCCACGCAATGGCCGCGAGCACCCCCCTGTCCCGTGGCGCAAACGCCCATCGCACCAGAACCAGTGCCGCATCGAAATCAGCAGGTGGCCAAGTGCAGAGGCCGCCAAGCCGCGCTACATCCGGCCCATCGCCGGGGCGAGCACCTCATCGGCGGTCTTTTTCTGCGCCTCGTCCAGCACAGCGTAGAGCGACCGCAACGCGCCGGCGTCGGCTTTGGCCGCTTCCAACTGATCGGTCATGCGCTTGACCCGTTGATCGGCCCGATCGGGCGCGGCAGCCGGTGCCGCTTCCGCCATCATGACGCCGCGCCTTGCCGTCATGGCTTTTGCCTCGGCCCGCAGGATTTCAGCATACGCAGTCCATGCCGAGTTCTGGGCTTCGGTGATTTTGAGCTCGGCTTTGATGAAAGCGATGCGGCCCTCGATCCGGGCGGGTGACATCATGCCCATCGGGCCATCCATCCGCGCCATATCATGCTGGGACATCATCCGGCGCATCATCGGCATCATCTGCCCCATATCGCCGCCCATCATCATGCCGCCATGCCCCGGAACGGCGGGTGCAGCGGCGGCCGGCGGATGATGCGCGCCGGCGCCAGCCGCGGGGTTCGGGGCGGCCGGCTGGGCGATCGCACCGGCCGAAACCAGGAGCATCGCGGCGGCGACCAACAGATGTGACTTGGACATGGCTTTCTCCCGGGTGCTAAGCCTGACGCTCGACGCCAAGCAATGACAGCAAGTTTATGCCAGCCTGATTGCAAGACATTGATTTAAGTCATGCCCGCGCCCGGTCCAAACCAGGGCCGCAGCCGCTTGACCAAGCCCAGTTCGCTTGGCCTTCCTTGCTCATCATGCGGCACTCGACACTTGGTTACATTTATTTCTGGCGGCCCGCTCTGGCAATTGCCGCCACGATCAGCGCCCGCGCCTCCGCCGCATCGCCCCAGCCCAGCAGCTTCACCCATTTGCCGGGTTCGAGGTCCTTATAGTGCTCGAAGAAATGCTGGATCTGCTCGAGCGTGATGCTCGGCAGATCGGTATAGTTGTGCACGTTAACGTAGCGCTGGGTCAGCTTAGGGGACGGCACCGCGATGATCTTTTCGTCGCCACCGCCATCGTCTTCCATCTTCAGCACGCCAACCGGACGGCAATTGATGATGGCACCAGGGATGATCGGGCGGGTGTTGGCGACCAGCACATCAATCGGGTCGCCATCTTCGGACAGCGTGTGCGGCACGAAGCCGTAATTCCCCGGATAGCGCATCGGGGTATATAGAAAGCGATCGACAAAGAGCGCACCGGCTTCCTTGTTCATCTCGTATTTGATCGGCTCGCCACCGATGGCTACCTCAATGATCACGTTGATATCGTCGGGCGGGTTCTTGCCGATCGGAATGGCGTTCAGGTTCATAAAATGGCGCTCCGGTTCATGCGGCGGGGTATAAAGCCGGAGCCGGATTTGGCAACGCGCCAATTCGTGGCAAACTGCCCACACGCCCTAATAGGATGAGAGCACAAATGTCCCTGCCCCCGATTCTGCAAAATCTGCGCCTGCCGATCATTGCCTCACCGATGTTCATCGTCTCCGGTCCCGAACTGGTGATCGCGGAATGCAAGGCGGGCATTGTCGGCAGCTTCCCCGCGTTGAACGCCCGCCCGGCGGAGGCGCTCGAGGAATGGCTGAAGCAGATCATCGATGAGTTGGGCGAGCATGATCAGATGCACCCCGACCGCAAATCCGCGCCGTTCGCGGTCAACCAGATTGTGCATCGTTCCAATGTGCGGCTCGAACACGACCTCGAAGTGTGCGTGAAGTACAAGGTGCCGATTGTGATCACGTCACTTGGCGCGCGGGAAGATGTGTATGCCGCGACCAAATCCTATGGCGGCATCACCCTGCACGACATCATCAACAACAAGTTTGCCAAGAAGGCGATCGAGAAAGGCGCTGACGGGCTGATCGCGGTTGCCGCCGGCGCCGGCGGGCATGCCGGGGTGTTGTCGCCCTTCGCGTTGATCCAGGAAATCCGTGAATGGTTCGACGGGCCGATCGCGCTGTCAGGGTCTATCGCCAATGGCGCCGCGGTTCTCGCCGCGCAGGCGATGGGGGCCGATCTTGGCTATATCGGTTCCGCCTTCATCGCGACCCACGAGGCGCGGGCGGCGGAAGGCTACAAGCAGATGATCGTCGATAGCGGGGCGGACGACATCCTCTACACCAACGCGATCACCGGCGTGCACGGTAACTACCTGGCACCGAGCCTGGTGCGGGCGGGCCTTGATCTCGACAACATGCCGAAATCCGACCCGAGCCAGATGAGCTTTGCCGATAACAAGCCGAAAGCCTGGAAGGATATCTGGGGCTCGGGCCAGGGCATCGGCGCGGTGAAATCAGTGGTGACGGTGGCCGAACTGGTCGACCGGCTGGAGCGCGAATACAAGGCCGCGCGTTTGCGGATCGCCGCCTGATCATGGAAGGCATCGCGGGCAAGGTAGCGCTGGTCACCGGCGCATCGGCCGGTCTCGGCGCGCAATTTGCCCGCGTGCTGGCGGGGGCCGGCGCGCGTGTGGCGATCGCTGCGCGCCGGGTGGATCGGCTGGCGGCGCTGGCGGCTGAACTGGGTGGCGAAACCTTACCGGTGGCGATCGATGTTGCATCGGTCGCTTCCATCCAGGCGGGTGCCGCGCTGGTTGCCGAAAAACTCGGCCCGATCAGCATCCTGGTCAACAATGCCGGCATCAGCTTAACCGCACGGGTCGAGGCGGTGACCGAGGCCGAGTATGACGGGGTCATGGACACCAATTTGAAAGGCGCCTTCTTCATGGCGCAGGCGGTGGCGAAACAGATGATTGCGGCCAAGATTGCGGGCCGGATCGTCAATATCGCGTCGATCACCGGGCAGCGCACGGTCGGACAATTATCGGTCTACGGCATGTCCAAGGCGGCGATGATCCAGATGACCCATTCGATGGCGCGCGAATGGGGGCGGCACGGGATCAATACCAACGCAATCTGTCCGGGGTATATTGCGACCGAAATGGCGGCGGAGTTTTTGCCGACCGAGGCTGGTCAGCGCTTTGTGGCATCAATGCCGCGCAAGCGGTTTGGCGAGGCGGCGGATTTGGACGCGTTGCTGCTGCTGCTGTGCTCGGGGGAGGCGTCGCGGTTCATCAACGGGTCGATTGTGAACGCCGATGACGGGTTTACGTCTTTTTAGGTCGTGGCCAGGTTTTGCCAACAAGGTCAGGCGGGCAGGTTAAGCGCGAGAAAGCACTCCTTTTTTTCAGAAAAAAGGAGCAAAAAAACGTCCCAATTTGTTGCCGTTGGCTTGGGACATCACTGCGGTCCCAAGCCAACGGCAACATCTTCCTAGAGCGTGATGACCTTAGGTGGAATCACACGGAGGTCTGGCCACGCGACCCAACAAAGAGTTAGAGTATGGGGACCGCGCCTATCAGCGGTCATCATGCTCTAAACCCCCTGAAACACCGGCCGGCGCTTTTCCATGAAGGCGCGGCGGCCTTCGACGTAATCGGCACTGGCGAAGCAGGTATCCACGACTTTTTCGCATAAATCTTCGTCCATATCAGGACCTTTGACGATCTCGCCGACGCAGATTTTCACCGCCTTGACCGTCAGCGGCGCGTTTTCGGCGATCATGCCGGCGATGTAGCGCACTGCGCCATCCAGTTCGCCTTCCGGCACCACGCGGTTGACCAGGCCCATGCGGGCGGCTTCGTCGGCGGTGAACTGCCGGGCGGTGAAGAAGATTTCCTTGGCGAAGGACGGGCCAATCAGGTCGATCAGCACTTTGATGCCATCAGCGCCGTAGCCGAGGCCGAGGCGCGCCGCCGGGATACCGAATTTCGCCCCTTCCGAGGCGATGCGCAGATCGGTGCCAATGGCGATGCCCATGCCGCCGCCGATGCAGAAACCCTCAATCATTGCGATCGTCGGCTTGGTGGTCTGTTTGAGCCTACGCTGGGCCTCGCCCGAGATCTTCTCATAGGCTGCGACCTGTTGCGGGGTGGAGCGGACTTTTTCGAACTCGGAAATATCTGCGCCCGATACGAAAGCCTGGCCACCCGTGCCACGCAGCACAATCACCCGAACCGCCGGATCGGCCTCGAGCTGGTCCATAATCAGCGGAATCGCCTGCCACATTTCGAGGCAGACCGCGTTTCGGCGTTCCGGATGGTTGAAGATCACCCAGCCAATCCCGCCCTCAACGGCGCCAATCATCTTCGTGGTCGGCAAATTCATGGTTTGCATTTTAGCTCTCCTTAAACCGGGGCGGGAACAACGCGGGTGACGAACTCGGCGGGTGAGGTCACTTCGAGCATCTCGACGTCGTCGGAATGGCGCACTTCCCGGTGGCGGATCAACGGCGGCTGGAACACGGTCGAGCCGGCTTCCAATCGGACGAAGCCGATATCTTCGTATTCAAACTCAACCCAGCCTTTCAGCACATAAACAAACTGGAAATCGAGTTCGTGGACATGCCACTCCGGTTTCGCCCCCTCGCCGGCCGCGCCGCGGATGACATGGGCGCCCATCTTGCCGGCCGTGGCTTCTGGCACGCCGAGGCTGCGATATTCGAAGAACGCCCGTAGCCCGCCATCGAACTTGGCATCGGCGGCATGGTTCACCTGGGTTGGCATCGGCTGGTTCCTTAGAGCGTGATGACCGTAGGTGGAATCACCGAAGGTCTGAATCACGCGACCAAACAAAGAGTTAGATCGTGATGACCGCGCCTATCAGCGGTCATCACGATCTAGGCTGCGGTTTTCTCGGCGCGGAAATCCTTGATGTCGCGGAATTTCAGGCCTTGGTTCAATTCCGTGGTCCGGCGCAGCATGAACGATGATGTCGCCATGAAGACCGGATCGCCATCGACATCATCGGCGATGGCGCTGCGATTGGCGGCAATGAAACGTTCCAGCACCAGTTTTTCACCGCTCACCCAGCGGGCGAGCGAAAACGGGGTTTCCTCGAAGCCGATCTTGACCCCGTATTCCGCCATCATCCGCGCCAGCAGCACATCCAACTGCAAGCTGCCGACCACACCAACCATTGGCGGCGCGCCATCCTGCGGACGGAACAGCTGCACCACGCCTTCTTCGGCGAGTTCCTGCAGGGCCTGACGCAATTTCTTCGCCTTCATCGCATCATCGAGCCGCACCCGGCGCAGAATTTCCGGGGCGAAATAGGGCACGCCGACGAAGTTGATGTCTTCGGATTCGCTCAACGTATCGCCAATCCGCAACGTCCCGTGGTTGGGAATGCCGACCACGTCTCCGGCATAGGCTTCCTCGGCCAGCGCGCGATCGCGGGCAAAAAAGAATTGCGGCGCATGCAACGGAATGGTCTTACCGGTGCGCACCTGTTTCAGCTTCATGCCGCGCACCAATTTACCGGAACACACCCGGGCAAAGGCAATGCGGTCACGATGATTAGGGTCCATATTGGCCTGGATTTTGAACACCAGTGCGGTAAGCCCGGGTTCATCGGCCTGCACCACCCGCGTATCGGCCGGCTGGGCGCGCGGCTTGGGACCGTATTCGGCGAGCGCATCCAGCAGATCCGACACGCCGATTTCCTTGATCGCACTGCCGAAAAACACCGGGGTAAGGTGCCCGGCCGCGAAGGATTCCTCATCGAATTCCGGCAACGCGCTGCGCACCAGATCGATTTCCTCAGCGAGGGCGATCATCCGCGGCTCGGACTGGCCGAGATTTTCGCTCAGATGCAGATCGCGTTTGCGCATGTCATAGGTGCCGACAAACGTCGATGCGCGGCCGACCGGCCAGGTCACCGGGGCGCAATCAAGCGCCAGTGCCGATGAAATTTCATCGAGCAAGGAAAACACATCCTGGCATTCACGGTCCATCTTGTTGATGAACGTGAGGATAGGAATATCGCGCAACCGGCAGATTTCAAACAATTTCCGTGTACGGGCCTCAATCCCCTTGGCGGCATCGATCACCATCACCGCGGCATCGACAGCGGTCAGGGTGCGATAAGTGTCCTCGGAGAAATCCTCATGGCCCGGCGTATCGAGCAGGTTGAACACGCAGCCGGAATATTCGAAGGTCATCACCGAGGTGACAACAGAAATGCCGCGCTCGCGCTCGATCCCCATCCAGTCGGACCGCGTGCGGCGCCGTTCGCCCTTGGCACGCACGTTGCCGGCCAGCTGGATCGCGCCGCCCGCGCGCAGCAGGCGCTCGGTCAGCGTGGTCTTGCCGGCATCAGGATGGGAGATGATCGCGAAGGTGCGGCGCCTGGCGATTTCGGTTGATGCTTCGGAGGTCATGCGCGGGTCTATACAATATTTGGCGAAAGGTAAAAGGCGGGCTGCGGTGGCGACCACCGGAGCCCACCCTATTTTGCCCGCGGATCAAGCGCGTCGCGCAAGCCATCGCCGATCAGATTGAAGCTGAACACCGCCAGGAAAATCGCCGCCCCCGGGAAAATCGCCAGCCATGGCGCCTGGGTCAGAAAGCGTTGCGCCGAGTTCAGCATGCTGCCCCAGGATGGCGCCGGCGGCTGCTGGCCGAGGCCCAGGAAGGACAGGCTGGCTTCCGCGATAATCGCGCCGGCGATGGCAAGCGTTGCCTGCACCATCACGGGCGGCACGATATTGGGCAGCACGTGGCGCACCGCAACCCGCCAGGGCGGATTGCCGAGCGCCCGGGCGGCCTCGACATAATCATTCGTGGCAGCATCCATCGTCGCCGCGCGCGACACCCGCACGAAGATCGGGGTGGCGGTAATGCCGATCGCGATCATGGCGTTCTGCAAGGACGGCCCGAGAAAGGCCGCCAGTGCAATCGCCAGGATCAGGAAGGGGGAGGCCAGCATCGCATCAACCAGCCGTCCGATGACCATATCGATCTTGCCGCCGGCGAAACCGGCCATCAGCCCGATCGGCACCCCAACACCGGAGGCGATCGTCACGGAAATGACGCCGGCAAGCAAACTTGCCCGTGCCCCCCAGATCACCCGGCTCAGCACATCGCGGCCGTTTTCGTCGGTGCCCATCCAATGCACCCAGGACGGCGCTTTGCGGATCGCAGTCCAACTGGTCTGGGTCGGGTCGAACGGCGCGACCCAGGGTGCCAGCAATGCGACGATGATGAACAGGCTGATCACCACCAACCCGCCAACCGCGGCCGGACGGCGGAAAAAGCGGCGCACCGCGAGGCGGGCGGGTGACTGCATGGCTTTGGCCATGATGGCACCGGCATCGTTGCCAGTTGTGGCGCTCATGATGTGCGAAGCCTTGGATTGAGGAAGACGTAAATGATGTCGGCCAGCAGGTTGAGCCCGATATAAACCGTCGCGGTCACCAGCACGACGCCTTGCACCACCGGATAGTCGCGGTTGAACACCGCATCGACGATCAGTTTGCCGAAGCCCGGGATGCTGAAGACCTGTTCGGTCAGCACAGCGCCGGACAGCAAGGTGCCAAGTTCGAGCGCGCCCAGGGTCACCACCGGCACCAGCGCGTTGCGCAGCGCGTGGCGCAGCACGACTTTATATTCAACCAGGCCCTTGGCCCGCGCGGTGCGCACATAATCCTGTTCCAGCGCGGTTAGCATCGCCGATCGAGTGTGGCGCATCAGCACCGCCGCCAGCGCGTTGCCCAGCACGAAGGCCGGCATGATGGTGGTAGCCAATGACTGCCGCCAATCCTCGGTCAATGGCACGTAGCCCGACGGCGGCAACCAGCCCAACTGCACCGAGACCACGAGAATGAGCATGATGCCGAGCCAGAAATTCGGCGTCGACAGCCCGGCCAGACCAATCCCGTTGGCGACATAGTCCCAGAAGGTGTTTTTCTTGACCGCCGACAGAATGCCCATCGGCACCCCGATCGAAACCGAAATCACGAAGGCCATTGCGGCAAGCTGCATGGTCACCGGCAGCTTTGTCGCCACCAGTTGCAGCACAGGCTGGCGGATGCGCCACGAGAACCCAAGATCGCCCTGCAATACATTGCCGATCCAGTGGAAATACTGGATCACCAACGGCCGATCGAGCCATAATTCCTGGCGGATCTGGGCCAGCACCGCCGGATCGCGTTCTTCCCCGGCGAGCACCAGCGCCGGATCGCCCGGCATCAGCTGTTGCAGGCAGAACACCATGACGCTGACCAGGAAGATGGTCGGGATGATCTGCGCGATGCGCAGCCCAAGATGGGATTTCATCGCGCCGGCCTACTGGCCCATCTTCAGGCCCTTGATCCGGATCAGCCCGTCCGCGATCGGGGTAAACCCGGTGATTTTCGCGTTCATTCCGATCAGAACTTTCGGGCTGTAGATATACATCACCGGAACATCGATGTTGAGCTGGACGGCGACCTTGCCATACAGCGCACGGCGCACCGCAACATCGGTTTCGGCGCGGGCCTGATCGAGCAGTCCATCAACCAGCACCGACGAATACTTCACTTCATTCAGCGGGGTGCCAGTGTGGATGGCATTATACAAATTGCCATCGGCATCCGCGCGGCCTGACCAGCCGATCAGAAAGACCTCGAAATCGCCGTCGCCTTGCGCCTTCAACGCAGTGACGAATTCAGTGGCACGCAGCTTGACGTCAAACCCCGCCTCGGCCGCCATCGACTGGATAACCTCTCCGGTCTGGCGTTGGTCGGCGGCATTGGTAATCATCAATTCGACGGTCAATGGGGTTTTCACCCCGGCTTCGGCGAGCAAACGCTTTGCCTTGGCAATGTCACGGCCGACCGGCTTGACCTCCGGCGCGTAGAACGGTGAGTTCGGCGGCACCGCCTGGGCAATCGGGGTGAACAGGCCATTATAGACCACGTCATTGATCGCCTGACGGTCGATCGCGGCGGCAAACGCCTGGCGGATACGGGCATCCTTCATCATCGGCGTGCGCGGCTGTTTGCCGTTGTCGATGTTGAAGGCGAGGCTTTGGAAGCCCAGCCCGTCGAAGGTTTCAGCCTTCAATTTCGGATCAGCTTTGACCTGGGCCATATCGGTCGGCGAGATACGTTCGGCCATGTCGAGCGTGCCAGCACGTAGATTGGCGAGCCGGATCGTGGCATCGACAATCGGCTGATACACGACGCGATTGACGTGGACATTGCCGGCGTCCCAATAGTCAGCGAAGCGATCAACCACAATGCGGTCCTGCGGCACCCGCTCGGTGAACTTGAACGGGCCAGCGCAAACCGGGTTCTGGCCAAAATTGGCGCCGGCCGCCATCGCGGCTTTCGGCGAGACAATCATCCCCGACCGGTCCGACAACTGCGCCAGGAACGGCGAGTTCGGCGCCTTCAGCACCAGGCGCACGGTCAGCGGATCAACCACGATCACATGATCGAGGCTGCCGATCTCGCCCTTGCGGGTACTGCCGGCCAAGGTGAGGTGGCGTTCGAGGCTGAACTTCACTGCGTCCGCGTCAACCGGCGTCATGTCGTGGAACTTCATGCCGGGGCGGAGCTTGAATTCGAGGGTCTTGCTGTCGATCCAGGCATAGGACGCGGCCAGTTGCGGCACGATGTTCAGCTTCACATCGATATCGACCAGCTTGTCGCAGAGGCTCGCGAACACAAAGCGGCCAACCAGGGTGCGCGACAAAGTCGGGTCGAGTGCATCAGCGTCATCGGCGATGCCGATCCGGAGCGTTTGCGGCGGATTGGTCTGAGCGTGCGCGGAAAGCGGCAGCGTGACGGCGACGGCCGCCGCAAGCAACAGGATCGGACGCATCGCAAAGTCCCCTCACAATGAATTTATACCGCGCTGCGGCAAAGTCAGACTGTGGCGTGACTAAGGCAGGCTTGCAAGCCTGCTAGGATGGTTTTGTGACGGATTTTTGACTAAGGCCCGCGTGCAGGACTACACCAAACAATATCAAATGCGCAATGACTGCGAGGCTCGCCTGGACTGGTTGTGCCAGCATCAGCATGGCGCCGGAGTCACGGCGGGATTGCGATCCTCGAACATCCGCGTTGGTAGGATATCGGTGCATGCCCTAGAAGCGGGCGATGCAGCAAGCAACGCCCATTATCCATGATCTGATCCTGCTCGGCGCCGGGCACGCCCATGTCGAGGTGCTGCGCCGCGCCGCGATGCGCCCGATCCCGGGGGTGCGGATTACCCTGATCGCACGCGAGGCCAATACCCCCTATTCCGGAATGCTCCCGGGCCTGCTGCGCGGCGAGGCGGATCACGACACCGCCCATATCGATTGTGCGCGGCTGGCTGCGGCGGCGGGCGCACGGCTGGTGGTCGCGGGCGCGCACAGCATAGATCTTGCCAGCCGCCGCGTTTGCTTCACCGATCGGCCGGCGATCGGCTTTGACGTGCTGTCGATCAATATTGGCGGCTTGCCGATGATGCCCGACAATGCCGGCGTGCCGGTGAAGCCCATCGGACAGTTCCTCAAGCGGCTGGCACAGATCGAGGTCGATCTGGCGGCCGGAGCCCGCATTGCCGTGGTGGGCGCAGGGGCTGGTGGGGTAGAACTGGTGCTGGCGCTCGCGGTCCGTTTTGCCGGTCGCTATCGTCTGATGCTGGTCGGACGCGATACCGAGCCGCTGGCGCAGGCACCACGCTTGCTGCGCGAGGAGGTCCGGGCTGCCCTGGTTGCGGCAGGCGTCGAAATCGTTAACGGCGTTACCGCGACGCGGCGCGAAGGCGGGCGGCTGGTGCTGTCGGATGGCAGCGCGCTGGATATTGGCGAGGCGATCTGGACCACCGGGGTTGCCGGCCCTGCCCTGCTGCGCGCATCGGGGTTTGTGGTGGATGACGCGGGTTGCGCCAGGGTTGATGCGACATTGGCCTGCCTTGGCCAGCATGGCATTTTCGCCGCCGGCGATTGCGCGGCACTCGATGGCGCAGCGCGGCCCAAGGCAGGGGTCTGGGCGGTGCGCGCCGGGGCCATCCTGGATACCAACATCCGGCGTCTGGTCGTCGGCCGCGCATTGCACGCCTGGCGTCCGCAGCGTGGCGCGCTGGCGATCGTCGGGCTTGGCCATGGTCAGGCGGTGGCATGGCGTGGACCGTTCACCTTGTCGGGGGGGCTCGCCTGGCGCTGGAAACAGCGCATCGACCGGCGCTGGATGGCGATGTATCAATCAATACGCCCGATGATGGCGGCGGCCGAGATGCGCTGCGCCGGGTGCGGGGCCAAGATCTCCGCGGACACCCTGGCCGCGGCGTTGGCGGGGCTGGCCGAGGCGCCACGCGGCGATATCGCAATTGGCCTTAACGCGCCGGACGATGCGGCGGTGACCATCCCGCCACCGGGCATGGCGCTGGTGCAGTCGGTCGATCATTTCCGCGCGTTCATCGACGATCCCTTTGTGTTCGGCGCGATCGCTGCCGCCCATGCGCTGTCCGACATTCATGCCATGGGGGCGAGGCCGTGGACGGCACTGGCGATCGTCGCCCTGCCCTTCATGCATGGCCGCGCGATGGGCGAGGATTTGCGCGCCATGATGCTCGGCGCTCATGAAATCCTAAGCGGCGATGGCTGCGCGCTGATCGGCGGGCATAGCGCGGAAGGCGCCGAGGCAGCGATGGGGTTTGCGGTAACCGGGGTGGCGCCGCTCGGCGAGATCTGGCGCAAATCGGGGCTGGAAGTTGGCGATGCGCTGATCCTGACCAAACCGCTTGGCACTGGGATTATCCTAGCCGGACAGATGCGCGGGCTGGCGCGCGCCGACTGGCTGATGGCAGCGATCGCGATGATGCGCCGCACCAACCGAGACGCCGCCGCGATCTTGCGCGCCCATGGCGTGCGCGCCTGCACCGATATCACCGGGTTCGGGCTGATCGGGCATGCGATGGAAATGCTGGATGCGTCGGATGTGCACGGGGTGATCAACCCAGATCTGGTGCCGGCCTTGCCGGGCGCGCTGGAACTTGCAGCGATGGGGGTGGAAAGCAGCCTGGCTGCCGCCAATCGCGGGGTACATTTTTTGCCCGATACCGCGCGCGCGGCCCTGCTGGTCGATCCGCAAACCAGTGGCGGATTATTGGCCGGCGTTGCGGCATCGCGCGCGCGAGCCTGCGTGCTCGCGCTGTGTGCCGCCGGGCATGACGCCGCGATCATTGGCCAGGTGACCGAAGGGGCTGGCTTGCGGCTTGGCTGATCGCGCGGCAGGTTGGGCGCGAATATGTTAGGACCCTCGCCATGCGTCGTTACAAAATCGCCTCCATACCGGCCGACGGCATTGGCCCCGAAGTGATCGAAGCCGGGCTTGAAGTGCTCGACGCGCTGGTGGCCCGGCATGGCGGGTTTGCGCTCGATGTCACCCGGCTCGACTGGAGTTCGGCCTATTTCCGCAAGCATGGCGTGTTCATGCCGACGGACGGCCTGGCGCAACTGAAGCAGATGGACGCGATTTATTTCGGCGCGGTGGGGGCCGAGGACATCCCCGATCATATCAGCCTGTGGGGGCTGCGCCTGCCGATCTGTCAGGGGTTCGACCAATACGCCAATGTCCGCCCGACGCGGATTTTACCCGGCGTGACCTCGCCGTTACGCGGGCGCGGGCCGGGCGACCTCGACTGGCTGATCGTGCGGGAGAATTCGGAGGGCGAATACGCCGGCCATGGCGGGCGGGCGCATCGCGGCCTGCCCGAGGAAGTGGCAACCGAGGTGGCGATCTTCACCCGGGTTGGGGTTGAACGGATCATGCGGTTTGCCTTTGGCGAGGCGCAGGCCCGGCCGCGCAAGCATCTGACCGTGGTGACCAAATCCAACGCGCAACGCTTTGGGCTGGTGATGTGGGACGAGATCGCGTTGGAAGTATCGGCTGATTTCCCGGATGTGACCTGGGACAAGGAACTGGTCGATGCGATGACGATGCGAATGGTATTGAAACCGGGCAGCATCGATACGGTGGTGGCGACCAATCTGCACGCCGATATTCTGTCCGATCTGGCCGCCGCGCTGGCCGGCAGTTTAGGCGTGGCGCCGACCGGCAATGTCGATCCGCAGCGGCGCTACCCGAGCATGTTCGAACCGATCCATGGCTCGGCGTTCGATATTACCGGCAAGGGGATTGCCAATCCGGTGGCGAGCTTCTGGACGGCGGCGATGATGCTGGAACATCTCGGGGAGAAATCGGCCGCGGCGATGCTGATGGTGGCGGTCGAGCAGGTTTGCGCGGCGGGGATTTTGACGCCGGATCTCGGGGGGAAGGCGACGACGAAGGATGTAACGCGGGCGGTTTGTGCGGCGATTGCCGGGGGGAATGTTCTGGCGGGGGGCTAGATCATCATTCGTTCAATCGGCTTCGATTGGACGGATAAAGAGGATCGTAAAAACAAGACTCTAGAGCGCGTCTGCTGATTCAACTTCAACGGATCACGCGCTAGCGGGAATTGTGCGGCGTCGAGCCGTGCGCCGAAAGTCTCGATGCTGCCCGACGGACAAACGCTGATGCCCGCCGCTTCTCGATAGCTGCCGTGAAGAAAGCTCCTGAACACCCATTTTCATCGTCACGTTCGACTGTTGTCTTCGACGCATCGACCGCAAGAATTTCCGCGACATTGGGAAGGCCGCGCACGTCGCAACCAGAGGCCACGGCCGAAGCTTGGGAGCATTATGAGATAGGCCATTGGCCATCCGATGCTGGCGTGCGTGCCCAAATTTTCTGCCGACACAGCGATCGCCGACCAGGCGGTAATGCGCCAGCCGCCTTCCCGGCGTGTCACCGTTGCCGAACGCCCGAGTTAGAGCGTGATGACCGTAGGTGGAATCACACGGAGGTCTGAATCACGCGACCCAGCAAAGAGTTAGAGCATGGGGACCGCGACTATCAGCGGTCATCATGCTCTAGTGGCTATCGCGACTGCGTGACGGACAAGCTGGCCGTTCATCGGGGGAATCCCGGTTGAGGAGCTGGACGGGCGACTGCCGCCGAACCGCCGGCTGAACCCGACGCGGCAGACCTGCCCCAATCCGCCGCCTTGTGTGCCGGCGAGTTGATCGAGGCCGGGATCAACAGTTCACAAATCTTCACCTTGGCAAATCTGAAAGGGCCCCCATTTCACGCCGTTCGAGGTGCTGTGGACGTGAGACATACGGGTCTGACCGGTATTTCGCATGTCCGGGCCACGATGGGATGACATAGCGGCAGCAATTGCGGCCGCAAGATAAGGGAACGTGACATGACAGTGGTATTTAATGAAACTACGTTTGCGGCGGGTTACTGGGGGAATGTAAGCCAAGATGGAAGTAATTCTACAGTAACATATGTGCGTACAGATTCTATAAGTTTAACTGGAACAATATCATCATATGGTGATGCTGTAACACATTCTCTAAATTCTTCATACAATTTTTATGCATCGGATTATAGTTCGAACGACGCAATCGTACTTTACGGAAACGGCATGAGTCTTTATTATTTAATTTTCTCCAACACCCCGTTGACGCTCAACCAAGTGATCGTCATGTCCTCCGGCGGTCCGAACAACTACGCCTGCTTCACCGCCGGCACGATGATCGCGACCCCGACGGGTGAAATGCCGGTGGAATCCCTCTCGGCAGGCGACATGGTCGCGACCGCTGCGGGGACGGCGCGGCCCATTCGCTGGATCGGGCGGGCGCGGGTGCGGGATATCCGCCCAGGCAGCCGCACCTATGTGGGCCGGCCGGTTGTGATCGGCAAGAATGCGCTCGGCGGCGGGCTTCCCACCCGCGACCTGCGCGTCTCCCCGCAGCACGGCATTGCCATCGACGGCGTGCTGGTTCCGGCCATCTCGCTTGTGAACGGGGTGTCCATCACACGCGATGATGCCTGCGACACGGTCGACTACATCCATATTGAACTGGATACCCACGATCTCATCCTGTCCGAAGGCGTCGCCTCCGAGACATTTGTCGACCACAACAGCCGCGCCAGCTTCGATAATGCCGCCGAGTATCGCGCATTGTTCGGAACGAGTGCCGCGCCTGTGGCAGATGTCGCACCGCGCATCGAACAGGGCTACATCCTGGCCGCGATCCGCGATCGACTGGCCGCGATCGCCGGTATCGAACGCCCCGCACACCCCACTCCCGGCCCATTGCACAGCGATATCGAAGCGATCCACGCGGGTGTTCTGCACGGCTGGGTCATCGATCTCGACCACCCAAATCGTCCGGTCGAGCTTGAGATCCTCGTCCATGGCGAGTCCGTGGGCCGCGCGCTGGCAAATCGCTATCGCTACGACCTGGATCAGCCAGCGCTCGCCGGCGGGCACTGCTCCTTCACCTTCGACCTGCCACCATCCACCCCGTCATTGGCATCGGTGGAAGTCCGTCGGGTCTCTGATGGCAGTATTTTGTTGGCTCCGGTGTTGGGGTTCGGCGATGCCAGGGCTGCGTTCACCACTGATGCCGATGTGCATCTGATTGTGAATGGCGCGCGGCTTGACCCGACGCAGTGCGACGCATCCAGCTGGGTGTTCGACGTGCCAACCGGTGCGGTGGGGGTAAAGCTAATGTCACGCGCCACCGTGCCGGCGCTGAGCGGGCTGAACACGGACAAACGTCGGCTCGGCATTTGCATCGACCGGCTGGTCATCATCGATGGCGGGATCACCATGACGATGGACCCTGGGCATCCGGCCTTGGGGGCTGGGATGCATGCCCCGGAAGGGCCGCAAACCGGGCGCTGGACCAATGGGCTTTGCAAGCTACCGGACCTGATATTCGCCGGCTATGGCAGCGACACGACGCTGCGGTTGACGGTACACGGCACCACCATTGCCCGGTTTCTCGACGCTGATAGCCAAGCCCGGGCGGAAAGCCGGATCGCCGCGTGATGGCTGGACTTGGCCGCTGATTGTGCCCGTCCCTGGCGATCGGTGCGACGCATCGCTGGGGCGGCACGACAAAACACCGTTTGCACCAAAATAACTGCCTGTTGTGCTTGAAGCACTCGGAATATCCGAGTTTGAGCGGCAACGCTGGGCGAGGCATTTTGTTCATGCCCAGCGCCCCAATCTTGCCCGCGTCCAGTTCTCCAGCATAAAAAAGCGAGACTATAACGACGGTAGAAATAGACATGACTCATCAGGACCGTGTCGAAGACAGTCCAAACGCGCGTTTTGATGAAACGGCCTCAGTTCCCCAACGCCGCCCGCACCACATCCTTCACAAAGCCAAACTCCGCCGGCAGCAGTTTCGGGTTCGGATTACCCGCCCGATGCCCCCAAACGCTTTCGATCGGATGCAGCGCGCCCTGGCGCAAATGCGCCATCTCAGCCGCGTTATCGGCCACTCGGAAATACAGATCCGTTGTGCCGGGCAGCAACACCACCCGCGCCTTGATCGCCGCCAGCGCCTTGGGAAGGTCGCCGCCATACAAGGAATTATCGCTGATATCGCCGTGCAGCCAGGTCACCAGCTGCGCGTATAAATTGGCGGCGCGCCGCAAATAGTAGCGTTCTTCCCAATCGGTGCGCAGATAGGTTTCGAGATCAGGCGCACCCAAAGCCGAGATATGCAGCCCGGCGCGATAGAAATCCTGGCTCAGCGCCCAGCTTGCGTAAATCGTGCCGAAGGCTTTCAGGCTGGCGCGCGGCTCGCTGGAGAAATGGCCACCGCCGATATGCTCGGGCGCGGCTTCCAAGGTGCGCAGCAACGACATCAGGAACACGCGGTTATGCACCGAGGTCTTGGCGCTGCCGGCCAACACGAAGGCGCGCGCCACCATATCAGGCTCGATCGCCGCCCAGTGATAGGCTTGTTGGGCGCCCATCGAGAAACCGTAGACCGCCGCGAGCTGGGTGATGCCGAACTGCTCGGCCACCAGGCGCTTCTGGCTTTTCACCAGATCCCATCCGGTTACCACCGGATAGTCCAGATTATCCGCCGCCCCCGACGACAGGCCGTTGGAAAACAGATTGGGGATCACGATGAACCAGCGCGTCGGGTCGAGCACGCTGTCCGGCCCGATCAGGAATTCCATATCCGGGTGCTGTGCGGTGTAGGAGCACGGATAGAGTATCACGTTGTCACCGGCCGCATTCAGCGTGCCATGGGTTTTCCAAACGATTTTCGCGTCGCGGATTACCCCGCCCTTTTGCGTCGCAAAATCCCCGAGGCTGAAAACCCCGTCCGCTTGTGCCCAGTCCATGAATTAGCCCTTCGTTGCCCGTGCGTGCGCAAGCTGTGTGCGCAGCAATTCGATTTCAGCACGCAGGATGGCGATTTCGTCTTCGCTGGTGACGACCGGCGGCCGGGTCTCGGCGGGCAGGAACGGGGTAAACAAGCTCATCGCGCGCTCCATCATCGCCCGATTCTGCCGTCCGACTTCTTCAAGGCCCGGTGGCATAAAGGGCGCCATGCTTTGCTGGACGGTCTTGGCGACCTGTTCCTGCTGGCGGGCAAAAGCCGACATCGCCGTTTCCAGATAATTAGGCACCACGCCCTGCATGCTGTCGCCGTAGAACCCGATCAACTGACGGAGAAAACCGGTGGGCAGCATGGCTTTGCCCTTGCTCTCCTCCTCCACGATGATCTGGGTCAGCACCGAGCGGGTAATGTCTTCGCCAGATTTAGCATCATAGACAACAAAATCACGCCCGATACGCACCATTTCTGCGAGCGAATCCAAGGTGATATAGCTCGAACTTTCAGTGTTATATAAGCGGCGATTGGCGTATTTCTTGACCACGACCGGCGGAGCGTCGCCTTTTGCCGCTGCAGTGGTAGAGTCGGTCGACGACATTACGGTCCCCCGGCGGGTGGAATACCCTCACTTCCTAGCATGATGCAGCGCAACAAAGAAACAGGTTTGGTATGGAGATGCAGTTTTCCCGGCAAGTGCTTGTGCCTATGCTATCCTCATGGAGCAACGATGACGCATGACCGGGTCCCAAACCCCAAACGCCGGCGCAACGGATCTGCGCGCCGTGGCCGAGGATTGGATCACCATCGTGCAAAGCGAGCTGGCGGCGCTCGCCACCGATCGCGAGGCCGGCGAAATCGCCAAGACCATGCTGGCGATCTGGGCCAAGGCTGCAACCGCAATGGTGGCGGGTGATGCCGGGCCCGCTGGATCGCCGCGGGCCGCGCCCGCTGCTGCTGCATCTGCTGCTGGCCGCGATGAGCTCGCAGCGCTCCATCGCCGCATCGATGAGCTTGAACGGCTTGTGGCCGAGCTTGGGCAGCGCAACCCGGGCAGCGCTGGAAAACCTGCTGGCGGGCGCAAATCCCGGCGAAATCCCCGCGGCGGTACTGGCGGCAGCGCAGGAGAAGCATAGCGCACTGCTGGCCGGCATCGCCGCCTATCGCCGCCATCCCTGGGTGCGGGACATGCCGGATCCGCCGGAAATCTGGCGTGAGGGCGATAGTTGCATCCGTGATTTCGGCGGTGGCGGCACGGCGCTGCTGTTCGTGCCCAGCCTGGTCAATCGCGCCAGCGTGCTCGACCTCGCACCCGGCCAGTCGATGATGCGGTTTTTCGCGGAGCGCGGTTGCCGGACCCTGCTGCTGGACTGGGGCTGGCCCGGCCCGGTGGAGCGGGCATTCGGTCTGGCTGAGTATGTCGCCAGGCTGAACCGGGCGATTGCCGCACAACCCGCGCCGGTTATTCTGATTGGGTATTGCATGGGCGGGTTGCTGGCCCTGGCGGCGGCCCTGCATGCGCCGATTCGCATCGTGGCGCTCGGGTTGCTTGCCACGCCGTGGGATTTCCATGCCGGCGCAGTCGGCCACCCCGAAGCAGTCGGCCAGCTTTTACCGCTGCTGGAGCCGGCGATGGCGTTGACCGGCACCTTGCCGATTGATGGGCTGCAGACCCTGTTCACCCTGCTCGATCCGTTCGGGGTCGGTGACAAGTATCGCCGCTTCGGCAAGCGTGATCAGGCCAGTGCGCGGGCGGCGGCTTTTGTGGCGGTGGAAGACTGGCTCAATGACGGGGTCCCGCTCGCGGCCCCGGTCGCGCGCGAAGTGTTGGGGGAATGGTATGGCGAGAACCGTCCGGCGCGCGGGGAATGGCGGATCGCCGGCACAGCCATCCGACCGCAGGACCTGCACCTGCCGAGTTTGGTAGCCATTCCGGCGCGTGATCGGATCGTACCGCCGGAAAGCGCCGAGCCGCTTGCCGTCGCGTTGCCTGATGCAACCGTGATCCGCCCTGTCGCCGGGCATGTTGGGATGGTTGCTGGCGCCAGCGCCGAACGCGCACTGTGGCATCCGTTGCTGGAATGGGTGCAGCGCCTCGACAAAAGCTGACTCGGGCGCCCAATCGCTCTATATCTATCGCCAAGATCTCATAGGAGCCGCCAGAATGGACGACATCGTCATCGTTTCCGCCGCACGCACCCCGGTTGGCAGTTTCACCGGCGCTTTCGCGTCCGTCCCCGCCCATGTCCTCGGCGCCGCTGCGATACAGGCCGCACTTTCCCGTGCCGGCCTTGAAGGTGGCGATGTGGATGAGGTTATTCTTGGCCAGGTGCTTGCCGCCGCCCAAGGGCAGAACCCGGCCCGCCAGGCTGCCCGCGCCGCAGGGATTTCCGATGCATCGACCGCGTTCGGGGTGAACCAGGTATGCGGGTCGGGCCTGCGGACCGTGGCTTTGGCCGCCCAGCAGATCCGCACCGGCGAAAGCCGCATCGTGATCGCCGGCGGGCAGGAAAGCATGAGCATGTCGGCGCATGCGGCGCATCTGCGGGCCGGCGCACGGATGGGCGACATGTCGTTCATCGACACCATGATCAAGGACGGGCTGTGGGATGCGTTCCATGGCTATCACATGGGCACGACGGCGGAAAACGTCGCCCGCGCCTATCAGATCACCCGCGAAGAACAGGACGAATTCGCCGTCGCCAGCCAGAACAAGGCGTCGGCGGCACAAAAGGCTGGTCGCTTCGCGGATGAGATCGTCGCCGTCACCATCAAGGGCCGGCGCGGCGACGTTGTCGTCGATCAGGACGAATATATCCGCCATGACAGCAGCATCGAGGCGATGGCCAAGTTGCGACCGGCGTTCAGCAAGGACGGCACCGTGACCGCCGGCAATGCCAGCGGCATCAATGACGGCGCGGCTGCGTTGGTGATCATGTCTGGCGCGGAAGCCGCCCGGCGTGGGCTGACGCCACTGGCCCGCATCGCGAGCTTTGCCACCGCCGGGGTGGACCCCGCCGTGATGGGTACCGGGCCAATCCCGTCGAGCCGCAAGGCGCTGCAACGGGCGGGTTGGAAGCATGACGATCTTGACCTGATCGAAGCCAACGAAGCGTTTGCCGCCCAGGCCTGCGCGGTCAACAAGGACATGGGCTGGGATACCGCCAAGGTGAACGTCAATGGCGGCGCGATTGCGATCGGCCACCCGATCGGCGCCTCGGGCGCGCGGGTGCTGGTGGGGCTGCTGCATGAGATGGGGCGGCGGGACGCGAAGAAAGGGTTGGCGACGCTTTGCATTGGTGGCGGGATGGGCGTGGCGATGTGCGTGGAGCGCTGATCGCGGGCACACCCCTGGGATAGATATCTCAGGGGTGGATTTCGTCGGAACATTTTACGAATATTATTTCTAGAGAATAAACTTTTAGCTTTACTAACGTCTTAAAATTCGTCGAAAAATTACAGGCAATAGCCAGAGATCGCGCCATACCTTGTGGCGGACTAAAAATTTGGAGTGGAGCGTATGATCATACAGCGCATTTTCGGGATTATTTTCAATGGCATCGTGATGATCGCCGTCGCAGGGCAGGCCCAGGCTGGCATGGTGCTGACAACTGCCGGCACCAACCAAGGGTTGGTGCTGACAATTTTTGCATCAGGCTATTCCAATTCTAGCGGCGTTGGCCCGATCAGCTTTGTCAACGTGCCGGGCGGCGGTGCGGTGCTCACCACATCCTACGCTGACAACAAGCTAATCAGTTACGCCACCAACACCGACGGACAGACCGCCAGCGGTGGAACGACGAGTACCAGCACCTTCGATCGCCCAACCGGGCTTGCCACTATTGGTGGCAAAATCTACGAGGCCGATCAAGGCAGCGGCAATGTCTATGAGGTGACTGCGAACGGTAATATCGTTGCGACCTTGGCGAGCGGACTGAGCAATGTAACTGGAATTACGACGAGTGCCGCCACTGGATTACTTTATGCCTCAACGCCTTACGGAACGGATGGCATTTATGGGATCAACCCGACAAGCGGGGCGGTAAGCCTTTTGACCGCTGGTCGATTTGACGGACTATCCACCAACCTGAGTGGCACCCAGATTTTTGCGGCGGTTTTGAACACCGATCCGTCGACCGACGTCATCAAGGGCTTCAATACCTCGGATGGCAGTCTTTTCTTCACTTCGGCCCCGATCAATGGCGCCGACGGCGCGCTGGTCGCAAATTTGTCTGGAACCCCGGTGCTGTTTGTCAGCACCAATTTCGGCGAGATATGGCAGGTCGATCTTGCCACCGGGGCGGGAACCCTTGTCGCCAATGGCGGCTCGCGTGGCGATCTGGCGGCGCTCGACACCTCCAACAACACCGCCATTTTCAGCCAGACTGACAGCTTCATTCGACTGAGCCTGCCGTCGGGTTCGACCTTCGGGATCAGCAACGATGTCCCCGAACCAGCATCGCTGGCGTTGCTCGGGGTTGGCCTGCTGGGCATCGCAGGGGCGCGCCGCCGCCGGTAGCGCCCCCTGTTCCAACTGCGTTGATGATGGAGTGGCCACTGCACGGTGGCCTGGGAGAAAATCGGCGCTTTATCTTGACAATAAAAATAACATACATGACAATAGCTTGCGTTTTAACAGGTGATCGATGGACTATCCTGACCCGCGCATCGCTGCACTCCGCCGTTTCAACCGGTTTTACACCCAGAAAATCGGCGTGCTCGCAGGGGGGCTGCACCCTTCGCCATTCTCCCTCACTGAGACCCGGATTCTGAATGAACTCGCCCATCGCCCCGACCCGAGTGCCGCCGACCTCGCCCGGGAACTTGGGCTGGATGGCGGCTATCTCAGCCGGGTATTGCTGGGGTTTGAAAAATCCGGGCTGATCGCCCGCGAGGCCGCCCCGGATGACGGGCGCAAATCGGTGTTGCGGCTGACCGACAATGGCAAAATTGCCGTTGGGCTGTTGGAAACCCAGTCTTCCGCGCAGGCCGCCGAGATGCTGGCTGGGCTGCCTACCGCATCGCAGAGGCGTCTGGTACGGGCGATGCGGGATATCGAGGCGACTTTGGGCGGCACCCCATCACGCGCCTGGGTGATGCGGCCGTTGCGGCCGGGGGATCTCGGCTGGGTGATCGCAAGCCATGGCGCGATCTACCATCGGGAATTTGGCTGGGACGGCAGCTTCGAGACGCTGGTCGCCGAAATAGCTGCCAGCATCGCCAAAAATTTCAATCCGCTGTGCGAGGCGGGTTGGATTGCTGAGCTTGATGGCATGCCGATCGGGTCGGTGTTTCTGATCCGGGTGAGCGACGAGGTCGCCAAGTTGCGCCTGCTGATCGTCGATCCCGCCGCGCGCGGCCTGGGTATTGGTGTGCGGCTGGTCGCCGAATGTACCAACTTCGCGCGCGCCGCAGGCTATCGCCGCATCACCTTGTGGACGCAATCGATCCTGCTGGCAGCACGGCGCATCTATGCCGAGGAAGGCTATCGGCTGGTGGGTAGCGAAGCCTTGCATGATTTCGGACAGGATTTGATCAGCGAGACCTGGGAACTGGCGCTCGACTGAGGCTATTTCAGCCGGATCCCCACCCAACAACGGCCATCACGGCCAGCGGCAGCCGCAATGCCACCGCCAGAACCCAAGCGCGTCTCCGCAACAGCCACCCGCTCGGGCATGTTACACCCGCAGGCTCCAGATCGCATTTTCCTGGCCGGGCGCGTAGTCGTTGTTGGTCTGTGTCGGGTTGCGATTGATCAACGCGCGGGCATACATCGGATGGCGCATCGATCGTACTTCGTGCTCGATCGTGCACAGCACCGCCCCGGTATCGAGGTCTGTGATGTCCTGGAAACGATATTGCGCGTCGTTGCTTTCCTCGCTGATCAGGCCACGGGCTTGCAACAGCGCGTGTGGGCCAGAGAAATCGGCCAAGGCGATCTGGACATGGTGGCCATCGAAAGCACCAAGATCGCGGGTGGTTTCGCGGTAGATCATGCTCTCGCCGCGGCCGATCGGGATGCGGGCGAAGGCACCGGCGGCATCTTTGCCATGGCTTGCAGGCGACAGCAGGATTTCGCGATAGAAGCGGGCAATGCCCGCCGCAGTGCCGGGCGCGGTTTCAACCTCGACATAGGGCATGCCGAGCAGGATCGGCCCGAAACGCTGCAAATCCGGGGCATGGACCCGGATGCGATTGCCCCATGGGCAGGTGACATCGACCTGATCGCCGGCGCGGGCATAGGTGAATTTGGTATCGGCGAGGCGCGGTGCGACGACTGCCAGACGCGACATGAGCGCGTCGATATCCGCCATCACCAGCCCGGTGACCCCGCGTAGCGTCTGCGCCGGGCCGACCGGCAGGTGGAACTGGCAGGTGCCGACATTGATCCAGCCATTATCGACGCCGACCATGAGGTAAGGGTCGCGGGTTAGGCCCAGCCCGGAAACATAGAACAGCATCGCCAGACGCTGATCGGGGACCCGGACATTGACGTGGCCGAATTCGACGATGTTGCCGATATCCTGGGTGGTGCGGTCGAAAACCGGGCGGGTGTTGGCGTCGTTCATGGGTTAGCTTCCTGTCCAGTGTGGCTGGCGTTTTTGCAGGAATGCATCGATGCCTTCTTCTGCGTCGTTCGCCAGCATGTTGTTGGTCATGACGGTTGCTGCATAGGCGTAGGCATCCGCCAGCTTCATTTCGGCTTGATGATAGAAGGCTTCCTTGCCGATCGCGAGGGTCAGCGGGCTTTTGGCGGCAATCTGGGCGGCGAGCACGGCGGTCGCGCTGGCCAGTTCGGCATCTGGCACCACGCGGTTGATCAGCCCGATCTCGCGTGCCCGCTCGGCGGAGATCATCTCCCCGGTCAGCAGCATCTCCATCGCGTGCTTGCGCGGCACGGCGCGCGAAAGGGCGACCATCGGGGTTGAGCAGAACAGGCCGATATTCACCCCTGGCGTCGCGAAACGGGCACTGCCGGCGGCAACTGCCAGATCGCAACTGGCCACCAACTGGCAGCCAGCGGCGGTGGCAACCCCGTGGACCTGGGCGATCACCGGCTTGGGCAAATGCACGATCGCCTGCATCAGCCGGCCACATTGGGCGAAGAGCGCGTCATAGGCGGCGCGGTGCGGGGTAGCGCGGATTTCGCGCAGATCGTGCCCGGCGCAAAAGGCTGGGCCGGCGCCGGCAATCACGACCACATGGACCGCCGGATCATGGCGGATGGCAGCAATGGCCGTCGTCAACTCCGCCATCAATCCGACCGACAGCGCATTGCGCTGATCCGGCCGGTTGAGGGTCAGCGTCGCAACGCCATCGCAGTTATGGCGCAGCAATTCCATCGGTTACTGGCAAGTCCAGCTGAACTTCGAGAAATTATACCCGAAGCTCTGGATCGGCGACCACTGATAGCCGGTCAGACAACGATGCATTGCGTGGCGCTCGGTCGCGGTCAGCACGAAGACGTCGGTCTGGTCGGCGACGATCTTCTTCTGCAACGCCTTGTAGATCACGTTCTGCTTGGCGACATCGACCTCGCCGCGCGCGGTATCAATCATCGCATCGACTTCCGGGTCCTGCATCCAGCTCATCGAGGCCCAGGTGCCAGCGGCCTTCGAGTGATACTGGACGTAGAAGATGCTGTCCGGCGACGGATAGGTCGGGCCGTTGAAAATCTGCACGCTGGCCGGGGAGTTTTCCGGCTTGTTGGCCATTTCGGTCAGCACGTTCCACGGGAACGGGCGCAAGGTCGTATCGAAGCCGAGCGGATCGAGCGCCGATTTCAGCAGCAGGCCGACTTCTTCCTCGAACTTGGTGCTGGCGACATAGCCGTGCATCAGCGGAATTTTGCCTTTGCCGGCATATTTGCTGAGAGCGACTTCTGCGGCGGCTTTCTTGAGGTCCTGGGTCGGCAATGGCAGGTCGGATGCATAGGCATCGCCGAACACCGCCGCCATCGGGCCAGCGACGCCGACGCCGGGATAGAGCGCTTCGCGCACCGTCGCGTAATCCAACGCATAGGCGATGGCGCGCCGGATATGGATGTCGTCGGTCGGCGGGACTTTGTGGTTGAGCTTGATGTAGTAGCCCGACGCCGTCGGGTTGGCGACGATCTTGTAATCCTTCATCTTGCCAATGGCTTCGAAGGTTTCCGGCGCCTGATAGCGGCTCGACATGCCAAGCTCACCGCGGGTGGCGAGCGCCTTCACGGTGGCTTCGTCGGTGGTCGGGATGAAGCGGACCTCGTCGATCGCGCCGGCGGGGAAGCCTTTATGGTAGCCCGCGTAACGGCTGATGGTGAACGGACCGCCACGCACGAAGCTGGTCAGCGCGAAGGGGCCGGTGCCGGCGGATTTGTCGGCGAGATAGGTTTCCGCCCAGGGCTCGCCGTTAGCATTTGCCATCGCGAGGTCGCTGTTCACGACAAACAGCAGTGCGGAGGTGCCGAGGAAGGGCGCGAAAACCCGATCGAGGGTGATTTCCACCGTCGCGTCGTCCTTGGCGACGACATTGTCGGGCTTGATCAGATTGCTGAACAGGAAGGCCGGGCCCTTGTTGATCGCGAGCAGGCGGCGGATCGACCAGACCACGTCCTTGGCTTTGACCGGCTTGCCGTCCTGGAAGGTGACTTTCGGATCGATATGGAAGGTATAGACCTTGTTATCGGGCGAAATGGTCCATTTATCGGCAACGGCCGGCAGAGTATTGCCCTTGCCATCGACGGTCGTCAGCCCTTCATAGGTGTTCACCGCACCGAGATACTCGGTGTAATCCTTGACCTTTGCGGGATCGGTGGTGCCGAGGATTTGCGTCAGGGTGACGGTGATTGTGTTTTTGGCGACAACCGGCTGGGCGACGAATGCGGCGAGGCCAACCAGGGCGGCAATACGAACGGAGCGGGACATGGTCATATCCTTGTGCAGAACACCTATGCGACGACGATAAGCGGGGTTTCCGGTGCTGGCAATCAGATTGGTGTGTATGCGACGTCGCCAATGCCGAAAGCGCCCGGGCCGATGACTTTCAGGGCGGCTTCACTGCGCAATAATGGGTGGCATGGCAGGCCGACCACAGCGCAGCGCTGGCCATAGCGCAGCACTTCAGTGGTGATGGCGTGGCCGGTGTCGTGGTCGAGCACCAGGATCAGATCGGGCACGCAGATTTTCACCTCACCATCGACCCGCATCACCAGAAATTCATTCTGGATGTCGATCTTGGCGTTGGTGCCGGCATCGGTGCCGAAGCCTTCCAAGGTGATCTCGCCGCGCGCGAAACCGCCTTCGAGGCGGCGTTGCAGATCGACGATCTTGCCGTCGAACAGGCGTTTGCCATTTTCGCGGGCGCAGATCATGTCGATCGGGTTCTGATGCAGGCGGTTGGCGTTGAGCACCGCCTGGCCCAGCCCTTCCGCCTGGCTCAGCGTATCGGGTACCGCGAATTGCTTGACATAGGCGCCCGACATCGGCGCGATCGCCATGCCGGCCGACCCACCCATGGTGATGGCAGCGGTCCGGCCGAGGCGTTCGACCCATTTCTCGCTAATGGCCGCTTTCACGATCACCACATTGCCCTTGTCATCAGCCAAGGCGGCGGGGGTGGAAGCGTGGCCGTAAATGCTGAACGTGGTCATATCAAGTTCGGGGAAAGCGCGGCCCATGCCATCGCCATCGACGACCGGCACGCCAAGCTGGGCGGCCGTCACCATCGGCGCCATGGAGTTGGAGCCACCCATTTCGAAGGCGATCACCGCGTCCATTTTACGGCCGAGCAGGTCTTCGAGGGCGCGGACGGCGCGTAAACACTCCTCGCCCTGGCGGATTTTCTCGATGCCGACCACCGGGGCGCCGATGCCGCCGACAGCCACGACTGCTGCGTCATCGGCGAGTTCTGCCAGCGTCATGACATCGACGCGGCGGCCGAGTTTGAGCTGCTGCTGGACACGCAAGCGGCCGATATAGGGGTTGCCGCCGCCGCCTGTGCCGAGGATGGCGGCGCCGATGGCGATGGCTTCGATGTCGGGAAGGGTCAGGGTGCGCATGGGGTCAGAGGCTCCGTTTCGATATCAGGTGTAGCCTGTCGGGCCATCTGGCTTGCCCGGCAGTTTGCGCTCCCAATGCTTCAGGGCACGCGGATCAATCTCCAAGCCCCAGCGCAGACGGTTGCCGTCGCGCTGCAGGAAGGTTTTGATGGCGGTGATTTGCATTGGACAGTCTCTCAGGTGCGCAGGCAGCGTGTTTTTTTGTGAACAAAAAAACCAAAAAACTTTTTTGCAACTTTGTTGCCGTTGGCATGCCCACTCACCGCGGTGCCACGCAAACGGCAACAGAGTCGGAAGTTTTTTTGCTTCTTTGTTTTCAAACAAAGAAGACCTTCCTTCAAACCGCCACTTCCCCCACCACCTTCACCCTGACCCGCGTCGCATTCCCCGGCAAATACGCCAACGGCACATCCTCACGTTCGACAACAATAATCGTCGCCGCATCAGCCCCGGCCGCAATCGCGCGCGACCGGGCAACGGCTTCGGCATCCGCCAGCGCGGCCTCGCGCGTCATCCCGCCAGAGAGCGCGAACACCCGGTCGATTTCCCCACTCGCCTGGGCGATGGCGGCACCGACCGCGTTGGCAACGGCGAAATTGTCCGGGCGGATGACATCGAGATCGCCAATCCTTTTCGGCAACAAAATACTGCCGCCGCCGACTGCGATGACCGGGATGCGCGCCGCCGAAACGCGGGCGCGCTCAACCGCCTGTTCCACCATGCTGTCCATCACCGCCTTTGCGGCGCGGGCAAAAGCGGGGTCGATATCGGCGACTTTGCCGCGATCGCCGATCTCGGCGAGACCAAGCGCCACCGCGATATCGGTCGCCACCAGTGTGTCACCGCCAAACACCCGCGCGCGGGAGGTGATGGCGTAGCCGACGCTTTGCGGACCAACCTTGGCATCGCCGACGCCACCGGTGACCAGCGAGCCGCCGCCGAGGCCGAAGCTCACCATATCGGGCATGCGGAAATTCGTCCGCACCCCGCCGACGCTGACGAGGCTGGTCGCTTCCCGCGGGAAGCCGTTTTGCAGCAGGCCGATATCGGTGGTGGTGCCGCCAACATCGACCACGACGGCATCAGCGTATCCGGTCAGGAAGGCAGCACCGCGCATCGAATTAGTTGGGCCCGAGGCGATGGTCAGCACCGGGCTGCGACGGACGCTGGCGGTATCCATCAACGTTCCATCATTCTGGCTGATATAGAACGGGCAGGCGAGACCGCAGGCGGCGAGCGCCGCACCGAACGCATCGACCGTGCGTTCGGCAAGCGCCAGCAGGCTGGCATTGAGGATCGCGGCGTTCTCCCGCTGCAACAATCCAATCCGGCCGATGCCCGCAGACGTAACAATGCGCGCATCAGGCAGGATTTCAGCGAGGATGGCGGCGGCCTCGGCTTCCATCCGGTCATCCACCGGGCTGAAAATCGCGCTGACCGCCACAGCGCTGATGCCCTTGGAGGCGATATCGCGCCCGATGCGGCGGATTTCGTCGGGGTCGAGGGGGGAAATCACCCGCCCGTCAAACTCATTGCCGCCACGCGCCATATAGGCGTGCCCGCCAAGGGTCGCGAGCAGATCGTCCGGCCAGTCGATCATCGGCGGCAACGCCGCGCCGGCCGGCAGGCAGAGGCGGACGATTGCCGTGGGGGTCAGATGCTTGCGCTCGATGATCGCGTTGGTGAAATGGGTGGTGCCGATCACCACCGCGCCGATCTGCCCGCGTGCAACGCCGGCGGCTTCGATCACCCTGGTGAGCGCTTCCTGGACACCGAAGGTGACATCGGCGGTGGTGGCCGCCTTCACCCCCGCCACCACGTCCCGGCCGGCCATGACCACCGCGTCGGTATTGGTGCCGCCGACATCAACGCCGATACGATACATCATCGAACTCTCAATCTATGGTTGATGCGAGAACGGCGCGCCGTTCCGCCAAAGTGATTTGCGGTTTGCGCGCCGCCTCGGCAGAAGTCAGCACTGGTACTGCGGCGATCAATGCGCGGGTATAGGGATGCACCGGACGATCGAAAACATCATCGGTCTGGCCTTGTTCCGCCAGCGCGCCGCGCCACATCACCGCGATGCGGTTGCAGAAATTGCGCATCAGCGACAGGTCGTGGCTGATGAAGACGTAGGTCAGATCAAGCTGTTCGCGCAGCGCCAGCAGCAGATCGACGATGGTTTTTTGCACCGACACGTCAAGCGCAGAGGTCGGTTCGTCCAGCACCAGAATTTCCGGCCGTACCGCCAGCGCGCGCGCGATGGCGACGCGTTGTTTTTGCCCGCCCGAGAGTTCGTGCGGGTAGCGGCTTGCATAGTCGGGCGGCAATTCGACCTGGGCGAGCAATGCGGAAATGCGCCTGGGATGGTCGGTGTCGCCGACAAAAGCCAGCGGCACGGCGAGCATTTGCGCCACGGTGCGTTTCGGGTTCAGCGACGATGCCGGGTTCTGGTAAACCATCTGAATACGCCGCCGGAATGCCGGATCGCGCCGCAGGGCAGCGATATCACGGCCGCCGATTTCGACGGTGCCTGCGGATGCCGGCAGCAGCCCCATGATCATCCGGGCAATCGTGGTCTTGCCCGAGCCGGATTCACCGGCAATCCCGAAACAATCGCCGCGATTGATCACCAGGCTGACATCGCGCACCGCCCGCACCGGTGACGGCGCCTTGGCGAACCAGCGCTTGGGCGCGGCGAAATGCTTGGCGGCATCGGCAAGCCTGATCAAAGGCGCATCGCCACGGGCGGTTTGGGTGGAGACGCCCGTGCCATAGAGCGGCGGAATGGCCGCGATCAATTGCCGCGTGTAATCGCTTTGCGGGGCATCGAAGACCTGGCGCACCGTGCCATGCTCCATCAGGCGCCCGTGCTGCATCACATAAACGTAGTCGGCGTTTTGCCGCACCACGGCAAGGTTATGGGTGACCAGCACCAAAGTCAGGTTCTGGGCCGCAACCAGATCATCGAGCAGGCGCAGGATTTCGTCCTGGGTGGTGACGTCGAGCGCGGTGCCCGGTTCATCGGCAATCAGCAGCTTCGGCCGATGCAGCAGCGCCATGCCGATCAGCACACGCTGGCGCATGCCGCCAGAAAGCTCGAACGGGTAGCTGCGCATGACCCGCGCCGGGTCCTGCAGCTGCACCTGGCGCAACACGCTGGTGATGCGGTCATGGCGATCGGCCGCACTGCTCGGCTGGCCCAAGCGCGCATCGGCATAGCGCAGCACGTCATCCATCTGGGTGCCGATACGAAACACCGGGTTGAACGCGGCGAGCGGGTCCTGGTGAATGATGCTGATATCGGTGCCTTTGAGGCGATCGCGATCGCGTGGCGCGAGGGTCAGTAGATCCTGGCCATTAAAGCGGATCGCACCGCCCAAGACCCGGCCATTGGGGGGCAAGGTGCCGAGAATGGTCTTCATGGTGACGGTTTTGCCGGAACCGGACTCGCCGATCACCGCCACGCGTGCGCCGTGTTCGACCCGCATCGACAGATCGCGCACCACATCTGTGGTTTCACCGTCGCGGATGAACCCGATGCTGAGATTGTCGATTTCCAGCAGCGCGGTCATCCGATTTCGACATCCAGCATGTCGCGCAAACCGTCACCCAGCAGGTTGAAACCGAGGATGGCGTAGAGCACCGCAAGCCCCGGCATCACCGCTTCCCACCACTGATCAGGCAGGAATTGCGCCCCGGTTGAGACCATGGTGCCAAGATCTGGGGTTGGTGGCTGCACGCCGAGGCCGAGGAAGCTTAACGTCGCGCCGAACAGGATAACGAAACCGGCATCGAGGGTGGTTTTCACCGATATTGCCGCCATGCAGTTGGGCAGGATTTCGCGCAGCAGGATGTGGAGATGGGATGCGCCGGACAACCGCGCGGCCTCGATAAAATCCTCGGTGACGATGGCGCTCGTCACCCGGTAGATCAGCCGGCAATGCCAGGTCCACCACAAGGCGGTAATCGCGATCATGGCGTTGCCGAGATCGGGGGTGAGGATGGCAGTGATCGCCAGCGCCATCACCAGCGGTGGCATCGCCAGCATGATATCGGTCAGCCGCATGATGACAAATTCGGTGCGACCACGGAAATAGCCGGCCGCCATGCCGAGAATGACCCCGAACGGCATCGCCACCCCAAGCACACCCGCAACCAGCGTGAGCGAGACCCGGTAGCCGAAAATCACCCTGCTGAGGATGTCGCGGCCAACATTGTCGGTGCCCATCCAGTGCAGCGTATCGGGTGGGCTGTGGCGATGGCGGAAATCCACCACAGCGCCGGCATGGGTTGGGTAGGGCGCGACCCAGGGGGCGAAAACCGCAGCCAGGATCACCGAGATTACCATCAACCCGCCGATCACCGCGATCGGGTTACGCCAAAGGCGGCGCAGCGCACGCTGGCGATTGCTGATCACGCCCGCCCCCGGCGCAGCCGCGGATCGAGCACGCCGACCAGCATGTCAATCAGCAGATTGGCGACCACGAAGAACAGCCCGGACACCAGCACCACCCCCATGACCGCATTGAAATCCTTGCTGAGAATGGCGCGCACCCCGTAGCTCGCGATGCCGGGCCAGGAGAACACCAACTCGACGACAAAGGCATTGCCGATCAGCGAGGCGAATTCCAGGCCCAGAATGGTCAAGGGCGCAACGGACGCCAGGCGCAGCATGTATTTCAGAGCGATCACGTGGCCCGGCACCCCGAAACTGCGCAAGGTATCGACGTGTTCGCGGCGGGCGATGTCCAGCATCGCTGATCGGGTGATCCGCATGACCTGGCCGATGCCGGCGGTCGATAATGCCAAAGCCGGCAGGATCAGATGCAGCAATGCGTCGCCCGCCACATCAAACCGGCCGCGCAACAGTGCATCGACCACCAGCAAATGGGTGATATCCGCACTAAACGGCAGATCGGGCGACATGCGGCCAGTGATAGGCAGGAAACGCCCGGTTTCGGCGGCCAGCAATTGCAGCAGAATTGCCACCACGAAGCCCGGCGTCACCACCCCCAGCAACGATACCAGCCGACTGACATTATCGATCGCCGAATTGTGCCGCCGGGCTGCCAGCATGCCGAGTGGCATGGCAACGCATGTCATCAGGATCAGGGTCAGCAGGACCAGTTCCAGGGTGGCTGGCAAGGCCTCGGCCAGATCGCGGGAAACCAGGCGGTTGGTGAGCAGCGATTTGCCGAACTCACCGCGCACGACGCCGGCAATATAGGCGCCGAACTGGATGATGGCGGGCTCATCGAGACCCATTTCGGTGCGCAGCTGAAGCACCTGTTCGTTGGTGGCGAGCGGGCCGAGCGCGATCCGCGCCGGGTCGCCCGGCACGATGCGGGCGATGACGAAGATCACCACGGCAAGGCCGAACAGGACGAAGACAAAGCCGCCGGCGCGGCGCAGGAGATAGCGGCCCATGGACATGACACGAGACTAGGGGCGCCAGGCGTAAGAAGGAAGGTCTTCTTTTTGCGAGCAAAAAAAGCGAAAAAATCCCACATTGTTGCCGTCGGCGTGGGCCCACGGAGGGTGCACACGGTAGCAATTTGGAGAAAGTTTTTTTGGTTCTTTTTGTTCACAAAAAGAACATCTTTCCTTAGCTTTCCATGAGAACCCGATGCAAGGGATTAGCCTCCAGCACCGCCGCCAGCAGCCGCTGAGTATACGGCATTTGCGGCCTGGCGCAGATATCATCGGCCGTCCCGATCTCAACAATCTCGCCACGATGCATCACCGCGATCCGATCACAGAAATAGCGGATGACACCGAGATCATGGCTGATGAAGATGAAGCTCAAGCCCAACTCGGGCTGCAATTCCAGCAGCAGGTCGAGGATTTGCCGGCGCAAGGTGACATCGAGCGCGCTGGTGGCCTCATCAGCGATGATCAGGCGCGGATTGGGGGCGAGCGCGCGGGCGATGGCGATGCGTTGGCGCTGGCCGCCGGAGAAAGCGTGCGGATAGCGGCCGGCGACGTTGGCGGGCAGGCCGACCATGCCGAGCAGATCGCCAATGCGGGCCGCGAGCGCTTCGCCTTGCATCAACCCATTGACCAGCAGGGGTTCGCCAACGCACTGCCCCACCGTCATACGCGGGTTGAGGGCGGCGAACGGGTCCTGGAAAATCATCCGCATTTCGCGGTGCACCGGTTTCAGCCCGGCGCGATCGAGGGTTGCCATTTCACGGGTGGCGCCATCGCGCATCGTGTAGGTGACCGCGCCGCTGGTCGGTTTCAGCACCCGGATAAGGCATGACCCGAGCGTGGTTTTACCCGCGCCGCTTTCACCGACAATGCCGAGATTTTCGCCCTCGTGCAGATCGAAGCTTACGCCACGCACCGCATGGGTTGGCGGCTGTGGCTTTCCGAACAGGCGCGACTGCGACGGATAGGTGAGCGTGAGGTCGCGGATTTTCAGGATCGCCGGACCTTGTGGCGCAGGTTTGCGGGCCGGCGGGGCGGCCATGCCAAGGGCCCTGGCCGCTTCAAGCAGGCGGATGGTGTAGGGATGCTGCGGCGCAGCGAACAGATCGTGGATGCCAGCGCGTTCCACGACGTCCCCATTGCGCATCACCAGCACATGATCGGCAATCTGGGCGACCACCCCCATGTCATGGGTGATAAACAGAACCGCCAGCCCACGCGCCAGTTGCAGGCGCCGGATCAGGCGGAGAATTTCGGCCTGGGTGGTGACATCGAGCGCGGTGGTTGGCTCATCTGCGATCAGCACTTTCGGGTTGCACGCGAGCGCCATGGCGATCATCACGCGCTGGCGCATGCCGCCGGAGAACTCGAACGGGAAGCGATCCACTGCCTGTTCCGGGTTGGGAATTTCGACCTGGCGCAGCAGATCGATCGCACGCAGCCGGGCGGCCTTCCGGTCCATCAGTTTATGAGCGAGCAGGCCCTCCATGATCTGCCAGCCGATGCGGTGGATCGGCGACAGGCTGGTCATCGGTTCCTGGAAGATCATCGCAATATCGCGGCCACGGATGGCGCGCATCTCGGCGGTGTGCGGATTGAGTTTGGCGATATCGACGGTGGGGCGATCCGGCAGGGTCAACAGAATTTCGCCGGCGACGATGCGGCCGGGCGGTCTGACGATTTGCAGGATGGACCGGGCGGCGATCGACTTACCACTGCCGCTTTCACCGACGATACACAGGGTTTCGCCGGCGTGCAGGCTGAAGCTGACGTCATCGACCACCTTCAGCACCCGTGATCCGATCGGGAAATGAATGCTGAGGCCGCGCAGTTCAAGAAGTGGTTTAATGGGCATAGGGATCGGCCGCGTCGCGCAGGCCGTCGCCAAGGACGTTCAGGGCGAGCACTGTGATGGCGACGGCGGCCCCCGGCACCAGCAACCAGGGGGCAGCCGCGATGGACTGGATGTTCTGCGCTTCGCGCAGCAAGACGCCCCAGGAAATCGCTGGCGGCTTGAGGCCGAGGCCAAGGAAGCTCAGCGCGGTTTCAGCCAGGATCATGTTGGGGATCGCCAGCGTGATGGCAGCGATGATGTGGCTGGTGAGGGAGGGCAGCATGTGGCGGAAGATGATGCGGGGTTGCGAGCAGCCATCGAGCCATGCCGCGGTGACAAAGCTATCGACGCGCAAAGCCAGGAAACGGCCGCGCACAACGCGGGCGAATTCGGTCCAGCCGACCAGCGAAATGATCAGTGCGATGATGAAATATATTGCCATCGGCGGCCAGTCTTTGGGTAAAACTGCAACCAAAGACAGCCAGATCGGGATCGTCGGCAGCGAGATGATGAACCCTATCACCCGTTGCACACCCCAATCGACCTTGCCGACGAAGGTGCCGGAGATGCCGCCGATGGTGATGCCGAGCAGCAGGCTCATCGACACGCCAACCAGGCCGAAGGACAAGGATACGCGGGCGCCATGGATCATTCGGCTCAGCACGTCGCGGCCCTCGCGGTCAGCGCCAAGCAGGAACATGGTGTCGCCAGGGTTCTCCGGGCCAAGCAGATGAATGTTGCTGTCGAAGACGCCCCAGAGTTTGTACGGCGTGCCGGGCACGAAGAAGCGCAGGGCGACTTTGCGGCTGCCATCGGGGACGAAGCTGGGTTGCAAGGTCACCGGGTCGCGCGCAAGCCTGTAGGGCAGCACATGCGGGCTGAACGACCAGCCATCAAAGAAATGCACCATCTGCGGTGGATGAAACACCAGCCCGGCATTGGATTTGTCGGGGTTGAAGGGCGCGATAGGTTCGGCGAAGGCGGCGATAAAATAGAGCAACGCCACAATGCAAAGCCCGAACATCGCCATCCGGTGGCGACGGAAACGCAGCCACACCAGGCGCGACTGGGAGGCGGTATCGCGGCTGCGATTTGCCAGGGTGGCGCTCATGACATGAGGATCCGTGGGTCGAGCAGCGCCTGCAATAGCAGCAGCCCAGCGGTCGGCAGGTTCAGCACCACCGAAATGATCATCGCGCCCGATACCAGGTTGGGCAGCACCCAGCCCAGGGTCGAAACGAACAGGTTGAGCGCGATACGGATCGGGTAGCGCGCCAGGAGGGTGAACTCCGACAGACCCTTCGCGCGCGCGGTATCGACGTGAGGCCGGTTCAACTGGTCAATCAAATTGGCGGGCATGATGCGGAGCAGGCTTGCAACCCCTGAAGTGCCAAGAATGATAACCGGGATCGAGAGATAGCTGGCAAGGTCCCCCACCCTGCCCCACGACCACGGCGCATCGGCATACTCGCTGGAAAACAGCCCGCCGACATCGGCGTGAAACACTGAGGTCCCGACATACATCAGCACGAGCGCCATCAGCAAGCCAGGGACTGCAGGCCGATGAAGCCGAGGAAGATGAACAGCAGGGTGAACAGCGACAGGATCAGGGTGGGCGCCATGCGTTCGCCGATCGGGCCGGAAATCCAGTCCCATTATTGCACGATCCAGCTTCGATTGAGACGATCCCGCAGTCCCAGCCGAGCGATGTGCCGAGCCGCGCCCACACGCGGCAATCGTCTTCAGACCGAACTCAGAGCGAGACAGTCTGCATTTTTTGCAAAAACAAAAAAATCATCCATTCTTGCCGTTGGCGCGGGACCATGACGAAAATGGATGATTTTTTACTTCTTTGTTTTCAAACAAAGAAGGCTCTTACGTCCTCAATGCGTCAGCAAAGACGGCAAAGTCATCGCCGCCAGCAAGCTCCGTGTCACCCCACCAAACGCCATTTCGCGCAGGCGGCTATGGCCATACATGCCACAGACCAGCAGATCGGCACCGCAATCGGAGGCATAGGACAGCAGCGCCTCGCCTTCGGAGATGTCGGTGACGACGGTTTGCTTGGCCTCGGCGGCAACCCCGTGGCGGGCGAGGTGGCGGATCAGGTCATCGGCCGGGCGATCACCGTTACCGGTGATGCCACGCTGCGGGTTGATCGACAGGACGATCACCTTTTTCGCGGCTTGCAGGATCGGCATGGCTTCGTGGACCGCGCGGGCGGCCTCGGCGGTGGCACTCCAGCCGATCAGCACGGTCTGGCCCACAGTTGGGTAATCGCCGGCATAGGGCACGACGAGCAAGGGGCCGCCGGTTCCCATCAGCAGCGCCGGATCGATCACACTGCCTTTGTCGGGTGCGGGCTGGCCGACAACGACCAGATCGGCGTAGCGGCCATGCAGCACGATGGCGTCAGAGACATCTCCTTCGACCTCGCGCCATTCGCCGGCGATGCCATGGCGCTCGAGCGCGGCCTCGAACTCGGCGCGCAATTTGGTGGATTGTTCGAGGCGGGCGGCGCGCATGCTGTCGAGGATCGCCTCGACCTGGCGGGTGTCGTAGTACATTGGCGGGTCGCCGATGAAGATTTCGGCGGTCGGCATATCGTAGACATTGAGGCCGATCAGCCGCCCCGAGTTGCGCGCTGCCAGACCGGCGGCGATATCGAGGCGGATAGCATTGCGTGGCGTGGTATCGAGATGAACCAGAATGTCTTTGAAGCCCATGACGTCCTCCTAAGTATGGAGGCAGAATGATCCGGTGCCGCGAGCGCGGCATTGATCGAAGTCAATCCGGCCGACGTCTCGCCAGCACCGCATTAAACCGCCCGAAGATCAAGCCGACACCCCAAAGTCCGCCGCAGGTCAGCACCACCGCCGGGCCGGCGGGAATATCGGCGTGGAACGAGATCAGCAGCCCGGCAATGGAGGCCAGGATGGCGATTGCCACCGCCGCTCCCACCATTCCCGCCAGGGTTTGTGCCCAATGTCGGGCGGCAATCGCAGGCAGCATCATCAGCCCGACCGACATCAAGGTGCCAAGGGCTGCAAACCCGCCGACCACGCAGGTCACTACCAGCGCCATAAAGGCCAGATGCCAAATGCCGCCGCGCCCACCGATGGCATCGAGAAACCCCGGATCGAAGCTTTCCACAATCAACGGTCGCCAAATGAGCGCGAGGCCGAACAGGCAGATGCTCGCCGCGGCCGCCATCAGAAAAAGTGCTGCGTCATCCACCGCCAGCACGCTGCCGAACAGCAAATGGGTCAGATCCACGCCACGGGTCATTGACACGATCGCCACGCCTGCCGCCAACGCCACCAGGGTCACCCCGGCCAGTTGGCTATCCTCCTGCCCCGCGGTTGCCCGCGCCAGCGCACCGGCCAGCAACGTGACCACCAGACCGGCGATCAGCCCGCCAAGCCCCATTGCCGCCAGCCCGGCGCCGCCGAGCACCGCGCCCAGCGCAATGCCGGGCAGGATGCCGTGCTGGAGGACATCGGTGGTCAGGCTCATACGTCGTAACACCAGAAATACCCCGAGCGGCGGCCCGGCGAGCGAAAGAGCGAGGCAGCCCGCCAGCGCACGGCGCATGAAGCCGAGATCGAACGGCGCGAGCAGCAACGCCTCAATCATGCCGCATCCAGCCAGGGGTCGATGGCAAGGCGCGCGGCGCGGCGGTTTTCAGCGGACAGCACGGCATCGGTCGGACCCCAGGCAATCAGCCTGCGGGCCAACATGACGGTATTGGGGAACATCGCGCGCACCAGATCGACATCATGCAGCACCGCAATCACGGTGCGACCGGCGCGTTGCCAGTCGGTCAGCATATCGCGGAACACCGCTTCGGATGCCGCATCGACATTGGCGGTCGGTTCATCGAGCAGCAGCACCTCGGCGTCCTGCACCAGCATGCGTGCCCAGAGCAGGCGCTGGAACTGCCCGGCCGACAAGGTGCCGACCAGACGGCGGTCCAGCCCGGCGAGCCCAACCCGCACCAGGGCGGCGGCCACCCTTGCCGCGGCATTCGTCGGCAAACCCGCAAAGGCGCCGATATGAGGGTAGGCACCAAGCGCCACCACATCGGCGCAATTGATCGGAAAGCTGCGTTCCATTCGGCCGGACTGCGGCAGCAATGCAATTTGGGTCCGGGTCAGCCCGGCTTTGGCGATGGTCCCTGATGCCAGCGGATGAACACCCGCGATGGCGCGCAGCAATGTGGTCTTGCCGGCACCGTTAGGGCCAATAATCGCGGTCAGGCTGCCAGGGGCGAATGCGCCCGACACGTTCTCAACCGCCGTCACCCCGCGATATTGGCAGGTTACGTGGGAGAGCGTGATCATCGCGCCCACAGCACGACCAGCCAGATCGCGGCGACCAGCGTAGCGGCTAAGGCAAGCCGGCCGGCCAGGCCGCCAGATAAAGCGAGAGGCATCAGGTGCATTGGGTTATACTATAACATTCCATTCCTGTCGGCAAACCTGGTGCCCCCTAGACCTGTCGGATCCTGTAAGGTTGCCGCAAGCCTGGCCTGCCAATCTGCCGCAAGGGAGCCCTATAATGCGCTTACTCGTTGTCGAGGATGAACCGGACCTCGCGGGATTATTGGGCCAGGCACTGGGTCGGGGTGGTTTTGCCTGCGACATCGCCGGCAGTGTTGCAGAGGCAACTGCGTTTTTGCGCCTCGCTACCTATCACGCCATCGTGCTCGATCTTGGCTTGCCGGATGGCAGCGGGATGGCGGTTCTGAGCGGTTTGCGTCGCGCGCGCAGCACTCTACCGGTATTGATCCTGACCGCCCGAGACGCGCCCGAGGATCGGGTGCGCGGTCTTGATTCCGGTGCGGACGACTACCTCATCAAGCCGTTTCACCTGGATGAGCTGATTTCCCGCATCCGCGCCCTGTTGCGCCGCCCCAATGCCTTGCTGGATGTTGAATTACGGCTCGCCAATCTAGTGCTGCGGACGACAACCCGGGAAGTCGAAGTCGCCGACGTCCAGGTAGAATTGTCGCGGCGTGAAACATCCCTGCTCGAAATGCTGCTGCGCCGGCAGGGTCATGTGGTTCCGCGGGAAACCATCGAGGATGGGTTGAACGGGTTCGACAACCCGATCACCCCCAACGCGGTGGAAGTTCTGGTGCATCGGTTACGACGGCGTTTGCAGGAATGTGGTGCGACGGCGGCAGTGCACACGATCCGAGGCGTCGGCTACATTCTGGTGGCGACTTAGATGACCGAGCAATGGTTTCTCACCCGCCGCCTGGCGTGGCGGCTATCGGTGGTGATGCTTGGTGCGATGGCACTGGCGGCCAGCGCAGTCGCCTGGCGTACCGTCGCCACCATCAGCTCGGTGGATGACACCGCCTTGCGAAGTCAGGTGCGACTGATCGAAGGACAGCTTGTCCCGGGTGCTGACGGCCAGCCGGTATTGAAGCTTGCAGATCAGCTTGCGGCCGTGTTCAAGGCCGACGACGGGGACAGCCTGTTCATCATCTATGACGGGGCCGGCAAGGCCGTCATTGCATCCGCCCCAGATGCGGCCGCCACCATCGCGCCCTTCCTGCCGCCGGACACAGGGGTCGGCTATTTTCGGGTGCCGGGGACGCCGTCCGCGCCCAGCGGATTGCTGGGTTTTGTCGAAACTGTCGGCGATTGGCGCGTCGTAGTGGCCCAGGCCAATGAGCAGTCCGAGGCCCTGGTCGCCAGTTTGCTCCATGATTTCCTTTTGAGCGTGGTTTGGCTGCTGTTGCCGATCGGCGGAGCGACGGTGCTGATCGGTGTGCTCACTATTCGCCATGGCTTGCGTCCATTGCACCAAGTGTCTGATGCGGCGCAGAAGGTTGGCCCGAACCAAATCGGCGTGCGTCTTCCTTTCAGTGGCCTGCCGGGCGAAATATTGCCCCTGGTCGCCGCGATCAATCATGCTCTCGCCCGTCTCGAGCAGGCCCTCACCGCCCAGCGTCGCTTTGTGGATGCCGCAGCACACGGTTTGCGAACTCCGCTCGCGGTGCTCACCGCCCGCATCGACGCCATGGGCGACGCCGCGCCGGCGGGTGATTTGCGTGCCGACGCCGACCGCCTCACCAGGCTGGTCGGGCAAATGCTCACCATGGCGCGTCTGGAGGAGCTTCCGCTCGATCGGAGTGCGACGTTGAGGTTGCGTGATGTCGCCATCGAGGCGATTTCCGCGGTAGCCCCCCTGGCGATTCGCCAGGGGGTCGAACTGGCGCTGATCGAACCCACGCCGCTCGCGCCCGTGGTCGGCAACCGCGCCGCGCTGGTAACTGCGTTGACCAATCTGCTCGACAACGCGCTGGGATTTGCCCCGCCGGGTAGTGCCGTTGAAGTCGTGCTGTCCGCACCGGCGCGGATGGAGGTTCGCGACCGTGGGCCGGGCGTGGCGCCGGAAGACCGTCCAACGATCTTTGATCGCTTCGAGCGTGGCCGCGGTGCCAGACCTGGCGGCTCGGGACTTGGACTGGCAATCGTGGCTGAAATCGCCAACGCCCATGGCGGTTCGGTCGCTGTCAGCGGGCGTGATGGCGGAGGGGCGGTGTTCACAATCACGCTGGCCGTGAACGCCGCCCCACCCAATTAGCGGGGGTGATCCGACCCGGACGCGGCTTTGCGGCCGGTTATCATCGCTCGCACCAGATTTTCACGATGCGCCAGGCTCGACAACACCACTGCCAGAACATGCACGACCACCAATCCCAGCATCAGATTGGCGGAAATTTCGTGAACCTCCTCGACCCATTCCACACCGAACCAACGATCAGTGGCAGACATCCAGCCACTCGCCCCGGTCGCGATCAACAGGGTCAGCAGCGCAATGATCATCGCGCCACCAGCCGGGTTATGGCCCAAATGGCGCGGCGCGTGGCCGCGTCCAAGCAGGCGAAGATAGGTGAGCACGGCTGTCGGTCCCGCGACGAAACTGCTGAAGCGGGCGTTCAGGGTTCCGACAAAGCCCCAGATGATGCGGGCAATGGTGAGCGCCAGCAGGGCATATCCGACCGGTTCATGGAGGAATTTCACCTCCGGGGACAGGAAGGCGGTGGCGAATAACGCCACCGTCGCCCAGTGAAAACACCGAACGAAGCGGTCCCAGACCGGAACCTCCGTTGCGTCGGTATCTCGGGTCGTCATATTTTTACTCGACCCGCATGATTTCACCGGTCGATCCGTGCAGTTCCAGCTCAAAACGGCGGCCCTTGCTGTCGATGCCTCTGGCTTCATAGCAACCGTTGTGGCTGGTCACGCTGCGAACCTGGGTATAGCCGCGATCCTGCAGGATTTTGATGATGGCTTCCTTGGTCATCATCGGCCCAGTCAGTGTGCAGGTTTCCTCGGCCATCGCGACCGGTGCTGCGAGCAGAACTGCCAAAGCCGCGACCTGGGCGATACGGGTAGTGATTGAGCGGCACATCGATATGTCTCCTTGAGGGTTTCGACATGACCGAAACTGCCCGACCAAGCTTACGCACGCCTTACGCCCCCCCCCCTGAACGCAGAAAAATCATTGTGCTATGCAAGGATCATGTCCAACACCGACCGCCTTGCCCGCCGCCGCCTTGCCCGCCATCGTGCGGTCGCCTCTGGCCTTGTTGTCGTCATGGCCGGAGTGACGCTCGCCACCTACGCCATGCCGCCCGGTTTCTGGACCGACTTGCTGCAAGCTGCGGCGAAGGCCGGGTTTGTTGGCGGGATAGCCGACTGGTTCGCGGTGACGGCGCTGTTTCGCCATCCCCTCGGGCTGCCGATCCCGCATACCGCGATCATCGCGCGCGAACAGGGAAAGTTGGGCCGGGCGCTGGGCCGCTTTGTCGCCGACCATGTTTTCACCCAGGCCGATGTCGCGCGAATGCTGGGTCGGCTCGATCTGGCCGGGATTGTCGCCCGGTTTCTGTCGGACCCGGCATCGACCCGTCCGGCCGCCGAAGCACTGGCCGGCACCTTGCCGCGCCTGCTGGCCACCATTGAGGACGGACGCGCCCGCAAGGTGATGACGCGGATTTTGCCGCGCGTGCTGGGCGGTCCGGAAGCCGGACGGGTGGTTGCGCGGGCGTTGCGCCAGTTGATGGAAGGCGGCCGACACCAGGAAGTGTTCGGCTATGTGCTCGGTCAGTTCAAGACTTTGCTGGCGACGCGTGAAGAAGCGCTGCGCCATGCGATCGAGGAACGGGTGCGCGAACAGGGCGGCCGGCTGGTGGGCTGGGCGCTGGGGGCCTCGATTGCCAAGCGCGCGCTCGCGGTGATTACCACCGAGTTGGATAAGATCGAGCCGGACGGATCGGAACTACGCGACGCCTTCGATGAATGGATGCGGCGCGAGATTGCCCGGATAGAGGCCGATCCCGCCCGCGCCGCCGAACTTGGGGCGGCGGTGCGGACGGTGCTTGGGCATGAAAGCGTGAAGACCTGGTTCTGGGATGTGTGGTCGCGCTTGCGGCTAGCCCTGGAGGCCGATGCCGCCAAACCGAACGGGCGGACAGTGGCGTTCCTCGCCGAGGCATTGGGCAATCTTGGCGACATGCTGCGCAGCGATCCGGCCGCCCATGCCCGTCTGCAGCGCGCCGCTGAGGGGGTTGCATCCGGGTTCCTGCCAGCCGCCCAGGCGCAGCTCGCCGATTTCATCGCCGAGGTGGTGGATCGCTGGGATAGCGCGACGTTGGTGGAACGGCTGGAATTGCGGTTGGGGCCGGATCTGCAATATGTCCGCATCAACGGCACGCTGGTGGGGTTTCTGGTGGGTGGGCTGGTCTATCTCGCACTCAATGCCATATTCGGCCATGTGAGTTTTTGACCCAAGGTACCCAAATGCGGCTTTCTGTCCTCGACCAATCCACCGTTGTCAGCGGCCGATCCCCTGACGTGTCCATCCGCGAGTCGCTGGCGTTGGCCCAGCACGCCGAGGCCCTGGGCTATCATCGCTACTGGTGCGCCGAGCATCACAATTCGGCCTCGATCGCCGGATCGGCGCCGGAAATCCTGATCGCGGCGATCGCGGCCACCACCAGCCGCATTCGGGTGGGCAGCGCGGGGGTGATGCTGCCGCATTATTCGGCGTTGAAGGTGGCGGAACAGTTCCGCGTGCTCGACGCGATCGCGCCAGGGCGGATTGATCTTGGGTTGGGCCGTGCGCCGGGATCGGACGGGTTGACCGCCTATGCGCTCAATCCCAACGCGGCGACGGCGTCGGATCAGTTTCCCGCCCAGGTGCGCGATCTGCTGGCCTGGCTCGCCGGCGAAAAACTGGTCGAGCGGCACCCGTTCCGCGACATCAGCGCCCAGCCGCAAGGGCCAAATCTGCCCGAGGTGTGGATCCTCGGCAGTTCCGATTTCGGCGCCCAGGTCGCTGCGCATTTTGGGCTGCCGCATTGTTTTGCCTATTTTATTTCCGAAGGGCGTGGCGCCAATGAGGCTTTGGCGCTTTATCACGAGGGTTACCAGCCCAGCCCGCGCCATCCGGTGGCGCAGGGGGCGATCTGTGTCTGGGCGCTGGCGGCGGAAACGATGGACGAGGCCGAGCGGCTGTTTTCGAGCCGGGCTTTGGCCCGGATATGGCGCGATCGCGGGATTTTCGCGGCGTTGCCATCGCCCGAGGAAGCGCAGGCCTATGATTACTCAGATGCCGAACGGGCCAAGCTGGAGAAATTGCGTGAGCGCAGTTTTTACGGGACGCCGGATGTTGTCGGCAAGAAACTACGTGCGCTCGCCGATGAGGTCGGGGTGGCCGAAATGGCGGTGCTATCGACGGCGCACGACCCGGTAGCGCGGCGGCATAGCTACACGTTGCTGGCGCACGAATTTGGCCTTCAAGGTTAGAGCGTGATCCTTTGAAGTTGAATCAGCAGACACGCTCTAAGGTCTTGTTTTCACGATCATCTTTATCCGTCCAATCGCAACCGATTGAACGAATGATGATCTAGAGTCTTGTTTTCACGATCATCTTTATCCGTCCAATCGCAGCCGATTGAACGAATGATGATCTAACGGCTGGTGCGGCGGCGGAAAATATACCAGCGCAGCGCCAGATAACCGATCACGCGGGCGAGGAGCAGGAACGGCAGCAACAACAGGGTGAACCATAGCAGCAGGCCAATGATCAGGATCGCGACCGTGAGGCCTGCGAGCCGGAGCGCCCAGCCGATCATGCGGTCAGTCCAAGGGCGCGGCGGCGGCGTGACGAATTCGCCATCGGGCGTCATGTCCAAGGTGCGGTCGTCGGAAACCTGGCGCTGGATCACGATTTTCATGCTCCATGAGGTGGCGCAGCCGCCTGCGCGGGTCAAGCCCTGGTAGATTAATCCTTATCCAGATCGGCCAATCTGGCAGATTCAAACAGGGCCGCGCCGTCGAATTTGCGGAATTTACGCCACGCGCTGGCGATCTCGTCGCGGTGATCGTCCGCCCGTCCGGCGACAAAGCCGCGCACCACGCCACCGCCATAGCCAAGTCCGCCGGCACGGCCAAGCTGTGCCATCAACGCGGCGGCGACGCTGGCATCGTTCAAATGGCCAAGCGCCTCCTGCAAATCGGACAGGCGGCGGAGATAGCGGCCAATGACGTGCGCAGGAAAGGCTGGTGCAAGGAACTCGGCGGCATAGCGCAGACGCTTGGCTTGCAGGCGCAATGCGTGGAGATCTGGCACGGCGAGGGTCGCGATCCCGGCACCGTCCGGGCCATCCCCGGTTGCGCGCAATCGGGCATGACGCTTTTTCAAGGCCCGCGCCGCAAACCTGGCAAGGTCGGGCGCCTTGCCGGGCAATCCAGGCTCCCAGGGACGCTGGGCGGCAAAGGCTGCGAGCTGCGCGCAGAGCTTGCGAAACGCCGGTCCGACGACGTAGCGCCGCAGCGCTGCGTAGGCACGCTGCCGAGATTTCCTGGCAGATTCCAGCAAACGGGCGACCGCTTCATCATCGGGCAGCGCTGCCGCGATGGCAGCGGCCGTTCCGGCCAGAAACACATCCCAGTCGCGTGGCGGCCCAAGAATGGCGGCGAGCGCACGGGCCCCCGCTTTGATGGCCGCAGCCTCGGGGCAGTCGATGATCTTGCCAAACAACCCGAGCGCCGAGCGCAGCCGCCGGGTCGCGACCCGCATCTGATGCACCGGCTCTGGTCCGGCGCCGATGATTGCGTGGGGCGCGGTCTTTACGATGACATCCGTCAGATGGCCAATAATTTGGCCGATCACCGCACCGATCGGCATGTCTGCCGCAAGAGCCGGAGGGGATACCAAGGCGGTCATCCGTGGCATCCGGGCACCAAGCAGGTTGGCGTGCGTTTCAGGCTCAGACCCTCGCGATGCTTGGCGAGGGTCACAATCAATCGTGGCCCGGTAAGTCGCGCGGGGCCAGAAAGCGCTGCAATCGGGCGCTGCCCGCGGCCAAATTCGCCCAGCTTCCCGGGACGGTGAATTCGCATAAAGCGCCGGTCGGGTAGCCTTCGGCCAGACGACGGATATCTGGGTTGCCCTGGGTGAGCGATCCAACCCCGATCATATGGAGCGCCAGTTCGTGCATGCCGGGATTATGGCCGATCAGCATCACACTGCGCAGCGTGTCCGGCACGGCGTGGAGCACACTCAACAAAGTATCGAGATCGGCGAGGTAAAGCGTATCAATCACCTCGATCAGCGGAGTCTGGTCCCAGGGCTCCAATAATTGCAGGGTTTGCAGGGTACGGCGGGCGGAACTGACCAGCACCAGGTCGGGCGCCAGACCGAGATCGAGCATCGCGCCCCGCATCGCCGCGGCGCCAGCCCGCCCGAGCGTATTCAACGGTCTGGCATGGTCGGAGAGGCCCGGGTCTTCCCAGCCCGACTTGGCGTGGCGCATCAGCAGCAACTGGCGAAGGGCAGCGATGGCAGGTCTCCGGCGTTCACGTTAAGCCTAGTCTGCCACACTCTGCCCTCGCTGCCGAGGGGGGGATCGGTGGCTCGGGGCGCTGATCAGCACCGCAACATCATCGACCAGATAGCGCATCTAAACCATGCTCACGCCTCCCCCGGCAGATCAATCCACGACAAATGCCCGCCTTTACCAGCCCCGGTATCGACAAACACCGCCTTGCCGCCCAATGCGCCCATGCGCGTGTACGGACGGCCATCGGTGCTGCGCCGGTCATGTCCGCAATAGACCACCAGATCAGCGGGGATGCGGTCAACCCAGCGAAGGCTGCGCTCGGGATAGCCGTCCGCCTGGACCCGCCCGGTCGGTTCGCCATAAAGCGCCCGACCGAGCGCACCCTCGACATGGGTGGACGCCATGGTCGCCGGTGGCTGGTGAAGCATATCGGTATGAAAGCCACCATGGACGAACATAAGCTGCCCCCAACGCAACCAGGCGGGTGCGGCTTCAATGGCCGCAGAGGCCGCGACGCGCAGGTCTGCATCGAGGCTGGCGATGGTGTCCGCCAGCGCCGCGTTTATCCGAACCTGCCGCCCGGCGAGGGCGCGGGCCAGTTTCAGATCGTGGTTGCCCAACAGAAACACGCCGGCCTTGCGCGCCGTCAGATCAAGCGCGAGGCGCAATGCGCCGGCGCTGTCGGGCCCGTAATCGACCAGATCGCCAAGTTGGATCACGAAAAGATCGGTGTCGCAGGCAATCGCGAAAGCACGCGCGTCGCCATGAACATCGGCGACCACCCGCACGCCGCGCCCCGCTGGGATGACGGGGGACGAGATCACGCGGCGGCGAGCAGGATCTGCCCGACATCGGTCCAGCCAGCGCGGAACCCGGTTTCGCAATAGGCCAGGTAGTATTCCCATAGTCGTTTGAAGCGCGCATCGCATGGGCGTTGCCGCAAGCGGGTGGACCGCTGAATGTCCGACCATGCCGATTGGAACGCCGTATTCCAAAGTTGCAGTGTCTGGGCATAATCCTTGCCGAACCAGTGCGACGCCCGCTCGGTCAGCCCGGCGCGGGCATATTGCAACTGCAGTTGGCCTGGGCTGGGGAGCATGCCACCCGGAAAGATATGACGCTGGATAAAATCGGCATGCGATTGATAGTCGTCAAACAAGGCGTCACTGATGGTGATGATCTGCAAGCCCGCCAGCCCCCCAGGTGCGAGCCTGTCACGAAGCGCGTCGAAATAGGCTGGCCAATACTGCTGACCCACCGCCTCGAACATTTCGATCGAGGCAATGCGATCGAATGTTCCTGTGGTGTCGCGGTAATCCTGCAGACGGAATTCTACCCGATCGGCTAAGCCGGCCGCCGCGATCCGGGCTGTGGCATAGTCGAGCTGCGATGGCGACAAGGTGACGCCAACGACATGGCAGCCATAGTCGCGCGCGGCGATCTCGGCGAACCCGCCCCAGCCGCAGCCAATTTCCAGCACCCGCATGCCGGGTTGCAGCCCTAGCATGGTGCAGAGACGATGCATCTTGCGGGTTTGAGCGGCCTCCAGATCCTCACCTGGGTGGTCGAACAAGGCCGCAGAATAGGCCATCGAGGGATCGAGCCAGGCGGCATAGAAATCATTGCCAAGATCGTAATGTTCGATGATGTTGCGACGGGCGCCCTGGCGGGTGTTGGGGCGCAGGCGGTGAGCGAGCCGTGAAATGAACCTCATCCACGGACGGCCATTGAGGATCTGGACCCATTGCGCCTCGTTCTCGGCGGCCAAGGTCATCACATCGCGGATCGACGGACTTTCCCACAGACCATCGACATAGGCTTCTGCAAGCCCAAGGCTGCCGCCCAGGATCAAACGCTTGGCCGCGCGCGCATCCTTGATCACCACCGTTGCCGCAGGGTGCGCGGTTCGGACCACGCGCTGGGTGCGCCCGTCGGGCAACACCACGGTGAGGGTTCCGACCCTGATCATTTCCGCCATGCGCAGCGCCACCCGCAGCCAGCGATTGCGCGGCGGATTGGCGAGAAGGACTTCGGAAATTGCGTCAGCGCCGCTCATGGATGGTCCTTCGATGGGTCAGTCATTGCCGGGTCAGGGCGGGAATGGAAGCGGGCGCCGCGCAGCCAGAGGCGGAGTGCCTGCCAGTGAATGGCAGCCACAACCTTGAGCGTTACCAACGGCAGCAGCACCAGGAAGCGGGCCAAAGCGCGGTTGGAAAACGCCACCGGAGCCAGATCGATTGCCGCAGTCAGCCGCGGGACATCGGTGGTCGCGTAGCGGATGGCGAGCCGGAACGGTGCCCCGCCTGGGGTAAAGTCGGGCGGCGTGAAGGTGAACTGGTAGCCGCCCGCGAGATCGAAAAACGGCGAGACATGCAGGCGCTTTGCGGTGGCCTGATGGATCCTGGTATCGTCGGACACTGGCAGCACATAGGCGATCTGGTCGCCAAACGTGTTCTTCACCTGATGCACCACCGCGCCAAGCCGGCCATCGGCTGTGTAGCAGAAGAAGAACGAAATCGGGTTGAAGGTAAAACCAAACACCCGTGGCATCGCCATCAAACGAATGCGCGCACCGCATAGTCCGAGCCCAGCACGGTGCAGTTCGCGCTCCACCCATGGCCGCAGCGCGCTGCCATCCCGTGCGCCATGGTCGCGGTCATAAAACGCCACCAGGCGCGGGCGGTTGTGTCCGAACATCCAGGAACGGATGTTGTCGATCCGGTCAATATCCAGCGACAGCATCCATAGCCGATAGGAAAACCCATACTGGAACGGGGTGTGGCGGGTGTGGGCGACAACGCCGTGATGCAGGGTTGCGGGGTGGTCGGTCATCGTGCCCGCCCGCGTTTCTGCGCCCAGATCGGCGCGCACCCCAAAGCATCGGCGATGCGCACGGCGGACGCGATGCCGTCTTCATGAAAGCCCCAGCCGGTCCAGGCGCCGGCGAACCAGGCACGGTCCCGCCCCTGGATGGTATCGAGCTGTTTCTGCGCGTTGAGTGCGGCAGTATCGAACTGCGGATGGCGATAGGTGATCTGGCGCAGAATGCGCTCCGGCGCCGGCGCGACCGCAGGGTTCAAGGTTACCAGAACCGGAACCTTGCCGGGCAAAAGCTGCAACTGGTTCATCCAGTAGGTCAGGCAGACCGGGCCATCCTTGGTGGTGTCGCTGTAATTCCAGGCCGACCAGGCGCGACGCCGCTTTGGCATCACCGCCGCATCGGTGTGGAGCACTGCGAGATTATCCTGAAAGCGAAACGCGCCAAGCACCGCAGCTTCGGCGGCATATGGTTCGGCCAGCAAGGCCAGCGCCTGATCGGCATGGCAGGCAAAAACCACCTGGTCGAAGCTTTCGGCGCCGTCAACGCTAGTGACCACCACACCCGATGCGGCGCGCGTGACCCGCAGCACCGGACGGGCGAGCCGGACATCAGGCAAATCACGCAGCAGGCGGGCCACGTAATTGCGCGATCCGCCGGTCACGGTGCGCCAGGCCGGGCGATCGCTGAGGTTCAATAGCCCATGATTGACGAAAAACCGCACGAAGGAGCGCGCAGGAAAATCCCGCATCCCCGATAGCGACGCCGACCAGATTGCTGCGCCCATTGGCAGTAGATGGTCCTCAGCAAAGGCGACCCCATAGCGATTGCGATCAAGATACGCGCCCAGGGTTTCGACGCTTTCGGTTTCCAGCAGTTTCGGTGCATCGCGATAAAACCGCAGCAGATCGCGGATCATCGACCAGAAGCGCGGACGGAAGGCATTGCTCGGCTGGGCAAAAAGCTGCGCCAGGTTGCCGCCGCCATATTCCAGCCGGCCACCGCCGAGCGAAACGCCGAACGACATGTCTGATGCCTGGGTTGCCACCCCAAGCTCGGCGAATAGCGCGGTAAGGTTTGGATAATTGCGGGTGTTGTAGACGATGAAGCCGGTATCGACGTTGATGGTTTCACCGCCGACCAGCACGGTTTGGGTATCGGCATGCCCACCCGGCCTGGGCTCGGCCTCGAACAAAGCCACATCATGCGCGCCGCGCAGCATCCAGGCTGCCGACAATCCGGCGATGCCGGCACCGATTACCGCGATTTTCAGCCTCATGCTGGCACCTGCTTCAAGGCCGCGAAAGCGGCGAGCGCGCGGTCGCGGCCAGTGGCGAGATCAATGATGGGCGTGGCGTAGCTGCGCGGCGGGTTGGGTGCAAGCCAGGGCGTGTGGATGAACCGCTCTGGCACGGCGGCCAATTCGGGCACAAAGCGACGGACATAGGTGCCATCGGGGTCAAACCGTGCGCCCTGCAAGGCCGGATTGAAGATACGAAAATAGGGCGCGGCATCGGCACCGCATCCGGCGACCCACTGCCACGACGCTGCGTTCTGCGCCAGATCGGCATCGACCAGCGTGTCCCAGAACCAGGCCTGCCCGACCTGCCAGGGGATTAGGAGATGCTTGACCAGGAAGCTCGCCACCACCATCCGCACCCGATTATGCATCCAGCCGGTTTGCCAGAGTTGCCGCATGCCGGCATCGACCAACGGGATGCCGGTTTGCCCGCGTTGCCAGGCGCGCAAGTCAGACGGATTGTCGTGCCACCGCATCGCGGTGAATTCGCGGCGCAGCGGTTCGGTTGGCAGGTCGGGGTTGTGCCACAACAAGCCGGCGGCAAATTCCCGCCACAGGACTTCGCTGACGAATTTGGCGCGCGCCGGGTGATCGGCGACAGCGTGGATGATCTGGCGTGGCGATATTTCCCCCCAGGCGAGATGCGGCGACAGGCGCGAGGTGCCATCAACCGACGGCACATCGCGCCTGGCGGCATAATCGACGACCCCATCGGTCAGGAATGCGCTCAGCCGTGCCAGCGCACCCGCCTCACCCGGGGTCCAGGCGGCGCCGAGCCCGGGCGACCAGTCAGGCGCGGTCGGACACAAATTCCAACTGGCGAGATCATCGGATTGCACGCCGCGAGTGCCATCGATCCGTGATGGCGCAGCCATAGGCGGCGCCAGCGGGAACTGGGCGAGGCAGGCGCGCGAAAACGGAGTGAACACGCCGTAAGGGGTGCCGGTCTGGGTCTTGATGCGGTCGGGATGGAGCAGCAGGCTGGTTTCGTGAACCACCAGCGGCACCGCAAGGGCTAGCCGCAAGCGGCGATAGGTCTCGCGCGACCATGGCTCGGTCGGCATGCCGGCATGCACGGCTGACGCACCAGTTTGTGCCACAAGACGCGGAATTTCGGCGTCGATCCGGCCGCGCCGCAGCACCAGCCACGCACCGCGCGCCGCAAGCGCGGTGGCGAGGCTTTGCAGGCTGTGATGCAACCACCAGCGTGAAGCCCCGCCTGCCGCCCACAAACCGGGGGAGGCGTCATCCAGCACAAAGACGGGCAACACCTTGCGACCTGACGCAATCGCGGCAGAGAGCGCCGCATTATCTGCCAGGCGCAGCTCGCGTCGTAGCAGCAGGATCACAGGACCGGTCATGACTGCGCCAAATTCTCCCAAGGGCCACGGGTTACGCCGGACCAGGCGCAGTGGATGCCTGCGTTATATGGGGCGAGTTTGGCTTTGCGCACCCTCTGTCGCGCGGGCCGCGCGTGTCGCGCCCACGGCAAAACTGTAAAGGCGGTCGCGGCCGAGCAGAAATGCCCGTCCGCCGCGCGGAAACAAGCCCGCGATCGCTGGATCGCGGACGTCCAACCCCCCGGTATAGGCGCCGATTGCGGGCAGCATGATCCGGTAACCGTCGGTCATGAAACAAGGCCGTGAGACAACCGTGCCACTGGTTTGAACCGCGGCTTTGGGATGGAAATGGCCAGAAATCTCGCCGCGTGCCTTGGCAAGACCCTGGTGGCGAAACAGCAGGTTTCCCAGGCGAAATTCATCCATCGCCTCGCCCGCCAGACTGTCGGGGGGGGTGGGATCATGATTGCCCAGCACCCAGATCAGCCTAGTGCTGGCAGCGATCGTGGCGAGACGGGCGCGGTCGGACGGCGCGAGCCGGGTGGCGCCGTTGCGGTCATGGAAACTGTCGCCGAGTGCGACCAGGATCGCCGGCTTATAGCGGCGCAGCATCAGTGCGAGCCGATCGAGGGTTGCGGTAGAATCCCACGGCGGCAGCAACTGCCCCTTCGACGCGGCGGCACTGCCCTTTTCAAGATGCAGATCGGCCACCGTCAGCAATTTCTGCCCTGGCCAGAACAGCCCACCGCCCGGATCGAGCAGCAGGCGTTCGCCGGCCAGGTGCAGGGGGGCTGCCGTCACAGCAGGCTTTTGATGAACTTCGTCCGTGCGATGGCGGCTTGCAGCAACAGACCCTGATCATTGCCGACCAGAATGAACTTGGTGCCCATGTTAATATAGAATCGGGACCATTCATCGTCGTAAATGCCGCCCAGGCCGGCCTGCTTGCCGTGCTTCTTACAGGCATCGATCACAGTCTTATAGGCGGCCTGGACTTTTTCGTGGCCGAACTGACCGGAAATCCCGAGATCAAGGGTGAGGTCGGAGGTGCCGATCAGCAATGCGTCAATCCCGGGAGTGGCTGCGATCGCATCGGCATTGGCGACCGCTTCGGCGGTTTCGATCATTACTACGATTGCTGTTTCGGCGTTGATTTCAATCTGCGCCTGGGCAGTCGCCGGCGGCAGGAAGCCGTGCTGGGCGATGCCGCCACCCCAGCTGCGTGTGCCCTCCGGGGCATAGCGGAATGCGTCGGCAACGCGCTTGGCCTGGGCTTGGGTATCGATATGTGGCACGACAATGCCCTGGGCGCCGTTATCGAGCACCCGTGTGCCTTCGTCGAGCGCATCGAAACAGACCCGCACGATCGGGCTGACCCCGGTATTGAGGGCAGCGAGGCAAAGCTGGGTGGCCTCGTGCACAGAAAACGCGCCGTGCTCCATATCGATGAAAATCCAGTCATAGCCGGCAGCCTTGGCAAGGCTGGGTGCCGCGACACTGCGCAACAGGCCGATGCCGAGTCCGAGCGCCGGTTTGTCGGCCCGCAGCAGACGCAAGGTGTGATTGGGAATAATCGCCATGACGCAAATCCTCCTTATTTCGGCCAGGGCAGCATGACCATGCCTCCCGGTCAAATCCCGCCGCCGGTCAGGCGGCCTTGGACCGAGGCAAACCTTCGATCAACGCTGCCAGCCGCGCCTTTTGGCCGGCATCGATGTCAAATTGAACGCGGAGCGCGTCAGCGCCCTCATGCAGGATGACCTTGGCTTGGTAGTGCGCGCCCTCGACCCGCAGTTGAATACGTCCGGAAACGGGTTGCGCCACACCGATGATCAGCGCGCCACCGCTGGAAATATTGCCAAGACGGGCAGATTGGGTCGTCCCGTCAGGGAGGGTCACTGTCACCGCCAAGTCAGTTTCCAGGCGCGGCTCGCCGCGCCGCTCGGTCTCGGTGCTGGAGGTTCGCACCGCACGGATGACGGCACGCTTGAGGTCCAAAACGGCGATATTCAAGGTCGCGCTGTCGCCGCGCAATTCATCGGTATGACGCTTGGTTCCCAGCGCTTCGTTGCTGACCTCGGTGATCCGGGCGGACACGCTTTGGGCGGCGAATGCAGTTTTGCTAACGCTCCGGGCAATTTCAGAGGTTGCTTGGCCCTGCTGTTCGACGGCGGCCGAAATTGTGGCGCTGATGACGTCGACATCGACAATCGCACGATCAATACGCTCAACCGCCGCCACAACACTGCCGGTGGCCACCATAATGGCATCGAGTGCGCGGGTAATATCCTCGGTCGCATGCGCGGTCTGGCCGGCCAGACTTTTGACCTCACCGGCGACGACGGCGAAGCCACGCCCAGCCTCGCCGGCATGGGCCGCTTCAATCGTTGCGTTCAGCGCCAGGAGATTGGTGCGCGAGGCAATTTCGCGGATCAAGCCTGCGACAGTCCCAATCAGCTGTGCCTGGGCACCAAGGTTGGCAATCACACCTTGAGCATCCTGGGCGGCGACGACCGCGCGGCGGGTAATCGCGCCGGAATGGGTCACCTGTCGGGTGATTTCCCCCACTGAGGTGGTCAGTTCTTCGGCCGCTGCCGCCACGGTTTGCGCGGTTGCCAAGGCCTCACTGGCAGCGTCTGCGGCCGCTGCGGCCGATGCCGTGGTCCGCCCCGCCGACTGGGCCATGACTTGGGCGGTATCGTCCATCTGCGCGGTCATGGTGCCGACCCTGGCCATCGCAATTGCCGATTCCTGTTCAATCGTATCGGCCATCGCAATCAGTTCTTCGCGCTTGTGCCGGTCGGCGGCGATCCCAGCCGCGGCGGC
>CALQTN020000020.1 GCA_943333505.2 Asaia bogorensis
CTTCACCACCATCAAGCACATGGCGCATAACCTGCTACGAAAAGCTGCAACCAAGGACTCCTTGCGCCTGAGGCGTAAGCTGGCAGCATGGGACGACGACTTCCTCGTCAGCTTGATCGCCGAATGAAAAGTTCACCCGATTCCCCTGCTGCCCAATGGCGGTGCCGGGGTGTGGGACCATGTCTCGGCCGAACGCTTTGTTCCCCGCCCGGTGCGAACCCAGCCGCTCGACGGCGCCAACACCCTGGTGCTTGCCGGCATCAAGCCAGGGTCGCGCATCGTGGTCCAGGGCGCTGACCTTTTGAACCAGGTGCGCTGATGGGCAAGCTGTTCAACGCGTTGGTCACAGCGAGCCTTAACAACCGGATATTTGTCCTCATCCTGGCATTGCTGCTGATCGGCTATGGCGGCTTCAGCCTGACCAGATTGCCGGTCGATGTCTTTCCGGATTTGAACCGACCCACCGTGACCCTGATGACCGAGGCCGAGGGCATGGCGCCCGAGGAGGTCGAGCAATCCGTCACCTATCCGCTCGAAAGCGCGATGAATGGCATGCCGGGGGTGACCAGGGTGCGAACAGTCTCCAGTGTCGGCCTGTCGATCGTCTATGTCGAATTCGCCTGGAACACCGATATTTACCTGAACCGCCAACAAATCGCGGAGCGACTGGTGGGGGTTCGGGCGCAAATGCCGGCGGGCATCACCCCACAAATGGGGCCGATCACCTCAATCATGGGCGAGGTCATGTTGGTGTCGATGTCGGCAAATGCTGTGCCCGGCGGCATTGCGGCGACGCCGATGGAATTGCGGGAACTGGCCGATTTTACCCTGCGCCCGCGCCTGCTGGCGATCGCCGGGGTAGCACAGGTGATCCCGATCGGGGGTGAGGTGCGCCAGTTCCAGATCACCCCCGATATTGCCGCGATGGCGCGTCTTGATGTCACTCTTGAGGAGGTCGAGCGGGCCATCAAGCAATTCGGCACCAACACTGGCGGCGGCTTTGTCGACCAGAACCGGGCCGAGTATGTCATCCGCAATATCGGACGCACGGCCAGCCTCGAAGACCTTGGGCGATTAGTGGTAACCCTGCGCGCCGGCCAACCGGTCCTGCTCGGGCAGGTTGCCACAATCGGGCACGCGCCCCGCGCCAAACGTGGCGACGCCGGGGCCAACGGTAAGCCAGCGGTGATCGTGTCGGTGCAGAAGCTGCCCGGCGCAGACACTGTTGACCTTACCCGCAAGGTCGAGCGGGCCCTCGCCGATCTTGCCAAGGCACTGCCGCCAGGCGTGACGGCCGATACCGTTCTGTTCCGCCAGGCCAGCTTCATCGAAGCCTCTATTTCCAACGTCGAGGAGGCATTACGCGATGCGGTGATCGTTGTGGCGATCGTGCTGTTCGCCTTCCTGCTCAACGCGCGCACCACCCTGATATCGCTGACCGCGATCCCGATTTCGATCCTGATCACGGTCCTGGTGTTCCGTGCACTCGGCCTGTCGATCAACACCATGACCCTGGGCGGGCTGGCGATCGCCATCGGCGAACTGGTCGATGACGCCGTCGTTGGCGTCGAAAACGTCTCTCGCCGCCTCAAGGAAAATCGCGAGGCCGCCCATCCGCGTCCAGTGCTCGCCGTGGTCGCCGCTGCCAGCCAGGAGGTTCGGTCCGGCATCATCTATGCCACCCTGATCATTATCCTGGTGTTCATTCCGCTCTTTGCCCTGTCGGGGATTGAAGGGCGGTTGTTCGCCCCGCTCGGCATCGCCTATATCGTTTCGATCCTGGGCAGTCTGGTGACCTCGATCACCGTCACCCCGGTGCTGTGCTACTATCTGATCCCCCACGTCCGTCATTTGTCGGAACAGGAAAGCCCGCTGGTGCGCTGGCTAAAGCGGGGCGACACCACGTTGCTGCGCTGGTCGTTTGGCCACGGCAGGATGCTGGCCGGGGTAACACTGGCGGGGGTGATCATCGCGGGGATCGTCGCCGTTCAACTGCCACGCGCGTTTCTGCCACCGTTCAACGAGGGCACGCTGACTGTGGGAATGACCTTCACCCCCGGCATCAGCCTTGCCGAGTCCAACCGCCTCGGCGCCATTGCCGAAATCCTGGTAATGAAGGTGCCCGAGGTCAAGACGGTCGGCCGCCGCACCGGGCGCGCTGAACTCGATGAACACGCCGAGGGGGTCCATTCGAGTGAGTTGGACATCGATCTGCACATCTCGGCGCGGCCAAAGCAGGTCATCCTTGCCGATATTCGCCAAAATCTGTCGATGTTGCCCGCCTCGTTCAACATCGGCCAGCCGATCGGGCATCGGCTGGAACACCTGCTATCCGGGGTGAACGCCGCCATCGCGGTCAAGATCTTTGGCGAGGATGTCGACACGTTACGCGGATTGGCCGAGCAGTTGCGTACCCGTCTGGCGGCTGTTCCTGGCCTCGTCGATCTGGTGGTTGAACGCCAGGTTCGGGTGCCACAGCTGCAAATTCGCCTGGATTACCAGCGCGCTGCCTTGTTCGGGGTGACGCCTGCATCGGTCACCGAGGCGCTGGAGCAGTTGGTGAACGGCAAAATTGTCAGCCAAATTATCGATGGCCAGAAGCGCTTCGATGTCGTGTTGCGGCTGGCCGACACCGCACGTGGGACCGAGGCACTAGCGAACCTGCTCGTCGAAACGCCCAAGGGCCGGATCCCACTGCGCAGCATCGCCGATATCACCGATGATGATGGGCCGAACCAAATCCTGCGGGAGAACGGCGCCCGTCGCATCGTGGTTCAGGCCAACACCGATGGCAGTGATGAGGGCCGGATCATCGCCGCAATCCGGGGTGAGATTGCGGCGATGGCGTTGCCACCGGGCAGCTTCATCAAGCTGGAGGGCAGCTTCCAGGCCCAGGAGGAGTCAGCCCGGCTGATCGGCCTGCTGTCGCTGGTATCACTCGGGTTGGTGGCGACCGTGCTCTACAGCCGCTACCGATCGGTGGTGTTGGCTGCCATCATTATGGCCAACGTGCCCTTGGCCTTGATCGGTAGCGTGGCAGCGTTGTGGCTGTTCGATCAGCCACTCTCGGTTGCCAGCATGATCGGGTTCATCACCCTCACCGGGATCAGTGCCCGCAACGGCATCCTCAAGATCAGTCACTACATTAACCTCGTGCTGCACGAGGGCGAGGCTTTTGGGCCCGATATGGTGGTGCGCGGCAGCCTCGAACGCCTGACCCCGGTGTTGATGACCGCATTATCGGCGGGATTTGCGTTACTGCCGCTGATGATCGGCGCCGACGCCCCCGGAAAGGAGATTCTGCACCCTGTAGCCACAGTGATCTTCGGCGGACTGATCAGCGCGACCTTGCTGGATACATTGCTGACCCCGCTTCTGTTCCTCCGCTTTGGCCGCCCCGCGGTCGAGCGCCTGATCGCCGATCAGGCCGGATCAGGCATCCCGGCCGAAGCCTTCTGATCCCTCAAAATGGAACTCTCAACCATGAAACATGTTATCATCGCCGTTCTCCTCGCACTCAGCCCGATCTCCGCTTTTGCGCATGGCGCTGCGCCTGCCGCCCAACATGGCGGCACCGTCGCCGAAACCTCGGACGACCATTGGGTCGAACTCGTTATCGCCGGCCGCTCGATCAGCGTCTATGTCGGCGACCAGGCCAACAAGGCGATCCCGAGTGCGCGGCTCGGTGGCAAGGCCACGATGTTAATCGGTGGAAAATCGCAGCAAATAACGTTGGTGCCGGCGGTCGCCAACAGCCTGACCGGTCAGTTAGACCCAGCCGCCACCGGCAAGGTGACGGCGGTGCTGGCCCTGACGATTGATGGCAAACAATCCCAGGTTCGCTTCACCCTGACCCAACCGTAAGGCGTCAGGCCGTCGGATAGGGCAGCTTGAACAGCCCGCCGGGCGACAGAGTGAAAATCTCGACCCCGGTTTCGGTCACGCCAACCATGTGTTCGAACTGGGCCGACAACGACCGGTCGCGGGTCACGGCTGTCCAGCCATCATCGAGCACTTTCACCTCGGGGCGGCCGGCATTGATCATCGGCTCAATGGTAAAGAACATCCCGGCCTTCAGCATCGGGCCTTCGCCGCGGCGGCCAAAATGCAGCACATTCGGGGCGGCGTGGAAAACCCGGCCAATGCCATGGCCGCAGAAATCCCGCACCACGGTGAAGCGCTGGCTTTCCGCATAGGTCTGAATGGCGTGGCCGATATCGCCGAAATGGGCGCCAGGCTTCACCACCGCGATGCCGCGCATCAGGGCTTCGTGGGTAACCTCGATCAGGTTGCGCGCCTTGGTGGACGGCGTCCCGGCGCAATACATCCGGCTGCTGTCGCCAAACCATCCGTTCAAGGTCACCGTCACGTCGATATTGGCGATATCGCCAGCATCAAGCGTGCGATCACCCGGAATGCCGTGACAGACAACATGGTTGATCGAAATACACACCGATTTCGGATAGCCGCGGTAATTCAGCGGCGACGGCGTGGCGCCATGGGCCAGAATAAAGTCGTGGCAGATCCGATCGAGCGCCCCAGTGGTCACGCCAGGCCGCACATGATCGGCAATCATGTCCAGGGTTTCGGCCGCCAGCCGCCCCGCCGCCCGCATCGGCGCAAAATCCGCCGCTGGGTGAATGGTTATGTTGCGCGCCTCGCTGCCGCCGTCCATGGTGTGCTCCCTCGTACTTGTGCCAAAATGGGGAAGTCAGCCGGGTAGCGCAAGTATTGTTCTGATGTCGGCGCTGCGGAGAGATTGAGCGGATTGCGACACGCGGGACCGCAAATTCGCAATCAGCCTCGCAATTTGCCATTTTTCGGCCTTCTGATCGAAACACCCCCCCCTGTGAAACAACAAACTCATCTGGCACGGCGGTTGCATAGTCTCCTGCATCCACCCCAGTGCGAGGCAGACCATCATGATCCGCTCCTCCAACCGCTACGACAAGCCCGCCAGCAACCTGCTCCCTTTGACCGTCATCGGGCTCAGCTTCGCAATGGGCCTGTATGCAGTGCTTGCGCTGCCTGGCTACGGCAACACCGGACGCGACCCGATTGCCGTGCTGAAAGACAGCCTGCGCGCGGATTACAGCATGACAATGCTAGCGCATCGGGGCGGTAAGGTTGAGGCATTTAAACTCTGATTTCTAAATGGACGTGCCGGAAAATTGGTTCACCTGGATTTTATTGGTTGGGTTTTGACATCGCTGCAGTTGAATTCCCGCCAAACTGGCCGGCGATCATCGATCGCCGGCCCTTTTTTTGGGCGCATTAGGAGGGTAGCATTTGCGAGCCAAAAATTGGGACTCGCGACACTCGCGGACCAGGCGGTCAATTTTTGTCGTCATGTCTTGCGCTTACTTACAATTGCATGATACCTATAAGCTCCATGCTGGCGTTATTATCGCCTCATGTTTTAATAAAAAATTTGGCTGCAGTCTCATTTAAAAGGCAATTTCTCTCGCAGGATTTCATGACACCTTATCAACCCCCCCACGAAAAACCGCCATCCGTCGTTCTCCCGGCAGCTGTGATCGCGCTGAGCGTCGTCCTCGGGCTATATGCCATCCTCGCGCTGCCTGGAGCCGGGAATTCCAATCGCAGCCTGTGGATCGCCGCACAGGAAATACTGCGCAGCGGCGATACGCTCACCTTTAATGGCGCCCGACCCAGTCGCCCGGAACCCGTGCGGAACTGAGCCAACCCGCATTCGAGAGCGGAACCTCGGTGGTGGGCGTGAACCAGCGCAGGCAATCATGGCGACAAGCCTCGCGGGGTTCGGACTATCGACCGATCCCGCTTCCTTTCATCTATGGCTGAAAATGCCCGCTGAATACCGATCGGACGCTTTTGCCGCCGCTGCTTCGCGCGCGGGCATCGCGGTGACGACATGGCGCGGCTTCGTCGTGGCGCCCTGCCATGCGCCCCAAGCGGTAAAGCTCGCGTTCAGCCCGTCATTGGGCCGGGATATGACGCAATAATCAAAGACGATGCACAAAAAAACTCCGGGTTATCCTCAACGGATAACCCGGAGCGCAGTCTCATATCCGATCAGGCAAAGGCGAAATGCTGTTCCATTTCCTTCTTCGTCTCGGTCATGTGCTCAAAATACTGGAAGAAGCCGCCATTATAGTTACCATCCTGCCGGCGATTTTCTTCGCCTTCAAAATTGTAATATCCTGGGGTGCATTCCTTATTGCGGTTGGTTTTTCCGCGATGGCGGATCACCTCATCAACCCACCACTGCTCGGTTTCCGGCTTGGCATCGATGGTCGTGAAGCCGTGATCGCGGACATACTTGATGCATTCAGCGATATGCTTGCCCTGGGTCTGCAGCATGAACGTCAGGTTGAACTGGAACGATGCCTGATAGCCGCCCATGATGAACAGGTTGGGATAGCCGGCGGAATGAATACCGAAGACGGTGCGCATGCCTTCCGAATATTTTTCATTCAGTTCCAACCCGTTTTCGCCACGGATATCGTTGTAGATGCCAGTGACCTGAACCTCGAAGCCGGTGGCGTAAATCAGCACGTCGACCGGATATTCCTTGCCTTGGAATACGACGCCGCGCGCGTTGATTTCAGTAACGCCTTCGCCTTTGGTATCCACCAGGTGAACGTTCGGCAGGTTGAACGCAGGCAGATACTCGTCATCGTAGCAGGGGCGCTTGCAGCGATGCATGTACCACGGCTTCAGTGCCTCGGCGGTGGCGGCATCCTTCACGATCTCATCAACCCGCGCATGGATGCGCATCTGATGCTCGATATTCTGGTTTTCCTGGCGGCGGATCTTCTCGTCGCGCGGCATGGCAGCGAGTTCTGCCTTCTGCTCCTCGGTCATCTGCGGTCCGCGGATATGCTTGGCCAGACGTTCTGCCTGCCATCCCGGCTGCAATGCCGCAGCCCAGGCCGGGTCGGTCGGGATGTCATCGCGAATATCAATCGCTGACGGGGTGCGCTGGAAGACATAAAGCGCCTTCGCCGCCCGCCCGACCCGCGGGATAATCTGCACAGCCGAAGCCCCGGTGCCGATGATGCCGACAACCTTGTCCTTCAGGCCCGACAAATCGGGTTTGGTATAGGCGTAGTCGAAGCGGGAGGTATGGAAGGAGTGGCCCTTATAGGTCTCCATTCCCGCGATCAGCGACAATTTCGGCTTGGACAGAGTGCCATTGGCGCAGATCACGAATTGCGCCGACAGCGTGTCGCCACGGTCGGTGGTGACGCGCCATAGTTTGGCAGCCTCATCCCAAGCGGTTGAAGTGACGGTGGTCTGGAAGACCGCGAGTTCATAGAGATTGTATTTGCGCGCAATGGCCTGGCAATGGGCAAAAATCTCCGGGCCTTTGGCGAAATAGCTCTCCGGCACGTAGCCGAGTTCATCGAGCAACGGCAGATAATCATAGGCCGACACGTCGCACGCCGCACCCGGATAACGGTTCCAATACCATGTGCCACCAACATCGCCGCCACGTTCGACAATGCGAATGCTCTGCACCCCGCGCTCACGCAGCCGGGCCGCGGTGAGCAGCGCCGAAAAGCCGCCGCCGATCAGCAGGCATTCGACGGTATCGGCGATCGGCTCGCGCGGCGCCGCCGGCTCGGCGTAAGGATCGACCTCGTATTTGGCGAGATCGCCTGTCAGTTCCGAGGTATATTGGGCGCGACCATCGGGGCGGAAGCCCAGCCGCACATCGCGCGCCTCGGCAAATTTCTGCTTGATGTCGTCGTAGTAGTTCTGATCGCGCTCTGTCGGCCGCAGCGGATCAAACGCCACCCTGCGGGCAGTCGTGTTAGGGTTTTGCGCTTCGGCGGGGCGAGGCTTGGTTGAGCTATCCGACACAGTGGCTTCCTACCTGTTAGACGGGCGTGTCCGAACCGACGCGCCCAATATGACCAGCCTATCTGGCCGTGTTATCCCCAGACTAGCCAACTTCTGACCTGGTGTGCAACGCTGCCCTGAGCAACAAATGGCATGCCAGCTTCCCGTCGGAAAGCTGGCGCGAAAGGGAAAGCGCCCTTTCGCGCCACAAACCTGTTCAGGCCACCGAATTTAGCGCACCGCCATCATGGACGCGTCCGAAACACCGCCTGCCCTGGCGTGCGCAATGGTGCGGCAAGATGGGCAAACTCGGTGAGCCGGGTGCGCGTGGTGCGCGGGTCAATAATTTCCTCCACCCAGAAGGTTTCCGCGGTCCGAAACGGTGAGCGCAGCAGATTGAGGCGATGGGTAATTTCCGCAAGTTTGGCCACCGGGTCCGGAGCCGATTCTATGTCGGCGCGGTAAGCCGCCTCGATCCCGCCTTCGAGGGGCAGCGATCCCCAGTAGCTCGAAAGCCAGGCGTAGCGCAGCGCGAGGCGCCCGGCCGGCACATTGGCAGCACCCGCCACCCCGAACGCGTTGCGGATGATAATGGTGCACCATGGCACGGTCGATTGGTTGATCGCGGCCATAGCACGGACGCCGTGGCGGATGGTGGCGGTCTTTTCGGCCTCAAGGCCAATGAGAAAGCCGGGGCAGTCGCAGAGATAGACCACCGGCAAATGGAAGGTTTCGGCGAGATCGACGAAGCGGATAATCTTGTCGCAGGCATCGGACGTCCAGGCGCCAGCGTAGAAATAGGGATCCCCGGCCATCAGGGCGACCGGGTGGCCATCGAGTCGGGCGAGGCCGGTGATGATCGAGCGGCCGAACATCTTGCCCATTTCGAAGAAACTGCCCTTGTCCACGACACTGTCGATGATGCCGCGCATTTTGTAGATTTTGCGGCGGTCGCGCGGGATGGCCTTCATCAGGCTTTCATCGGCGCGATTGGGATCGTCGTCGGATTTGATGATCGGCGGCAGCTCGTGAACCGATGCCGGCAGGTAAGACAGGAACTGGCGGGCGCACTCGAAGGCTTCTTCCTCGGTATCGACGGCGTGGTCGATGGCGCCGGCGCGGGTCTGGATTTCCCAGCCGCCGAGTTCCATTTTGGTCAGGTTGTGGCCGAGTGCGTTGACCACTGGCGGCCCGGCGACGAACATCGCCGAGGTCGATTTGGTCATCACGGAATAATGCGTGGCCGCGAGTCGGGCGGCCCCGAGGCCGGCGACCGAGCCAAGCCCGAGCCCGACAACCGGCACCACCGACAGGTTTCCCATCGCGTATTGGTAGGCCATCGTGCTGCCGACCGATCCGGGCAAATTGGCGCGGCCGGTGGTTTCGATGGTTTTAACCGAACCGCCGCCGCCCGAGCCCTCAATGATGCGGATGATCGGCAGGCGGTACTCGGCGGCCATCTGCTCGGCCATCAGCACCTTGGTCTTGATGGTGGCGTCCGCCGAGCCACCGCGGACGGTAAAGTCATCGCCGCAGACAACCACCGGGCGACCTTCGACCTTGCCGCGCCCGAAAACGCAGTTCGCCGGGGTCAGTTCCTGCAATTCGCCGTCGTTGCTGTAGGTTGCCTTGCCGGTGATGCTGCCGATCTCGAAGAAACTGCCAGCGTCGAGCACGCCATCAATACGTTCACGGACCGTCAGCCGGCCGGCATCATGCTGGCGCTTGATCTTGTCGGCGCCGCCCATTTGCTGGGTAAAGCCACGGCGGCGGTTCAGCTCATCGAGTTCGGGTTGCCACGTCACGGTGCGTCCTCCTGATTTTGGGGGAGTATCACCGGCAATGGTCCAGGTGGCTAGGGCGGCGCCGGGACCGAGGCCAGCAATTCGCGCGTATAGGCATGTTGCGGGTTGGCGAAGACGTCCTCGGTGCGGCCGGCCTCCACCACCTCGCCGTTGCGCATCACCATCACCCGCTCGCATAAATAGCGCACCACCGCGAGGTCGTGGGAAATCAGCAGCAGCGCGAAACCGTGTTCGGCGCGCAGCCTGGCGAGCAGCGCCAGCAGCTGCGCCTGGACCGAGACATCGAGGCCGGAAACGATTTCATCGGCCACTAACAGCTTCGGCACCAGGCATAAGGCCCGCCCGATATTGACCCGTTGGCGCTGCCCGCCGGAAAGCTGCGACGGTGCGCGGTCGGCAAGTTCGAGCGGCATACCAAGATCGGCGAGGATTTCCGCCGCGCGCACCCGGCGTTCCGCCAACCCGATCCCGGCTGCCTCCAGCGCCTGGGTGACGATCTCACCAACCCGACGACGGGGGTTGAGCGCCGATTGCGGGTCCTGAAACACCATTTGTGCGGTGCGCAGCCGCAAGCGCCGCGCTGCTGCGTCCCAGCGCCCGACATCCTGTCCGACGAGGTGAATATCGCCAGCGCTTTTGTGTTCCAGCCCCATCAGCAGCCGGGCCAGAGTGGACTTGCCGCTGCCGCTTTCACCGACCACGCCGACGAATTCGCCCGCTGCGATGGAAAAGCTGACATCGCGCACCGCTATTGTTGGCGTGCGACCAAACCGTCCACGGAAGGTCTTGCCAAGGCCACGCACCGACACCAGCGTTTCCCCGGTCGCCACCACCGGCGCTGGTGCCAGTTCGGACACCACAATCTGCCCAATATCGCCGAAATGCGGACAGGCAATTTTATGCGCCTCCCCTTCCAACGCCGGAACCGCGTCGCGGCAGGTATCGCGTGCCAACGGACAGCGCGGGGCGAAGCGGCACCCGGTCATGTCGGCCAGCGCCCGCAAGCCTGGCATCTGATCGGGCAGCGCATAAAGCGCCTGGCGCGGACCGGAAATCGCGGGCGCGGCCAGCAGCAGGCATTTGGTGTAGGGATGCAGCGGCTGCGCCAGCACCACATCCGCCGGCCCGTGTTCAACCACCCGGCCAGCATAAAGCACGGCGATGTCATCACAGACCTGGGCCGCCAATCGCAGGTCATGGGTGATGAACAGCACCGCGGTGTTATGCGCGATCTGCAAATCCCGCATCAGCGTGATGATCCGCGCCTGGATCGTGACATCGAGGGCCGTGGTCGGCTCATCGGCCACCACCAACGCCGGGTTCGACGCAAACGCCATCGCGATCAACACGCGCTGGCACATGCCGCCCGAGAGTTGATGGGGAAACCTGTCGAGCAGATCCGGCAATTGCACCGCGTCCAGCGCCGTAATGGCGGCCGACCGCCAATCCACCACCCCAAGCCGGCGCAGATGCTCGGCAAACTGGCTGCCAATGCTGCGCACCGGATTGAGCGCCGATAGCGGCTCCTGCGGGATGAAGCCGATCTGTCGCCCGAGCAGATTGCGACGCTGGTCCGGCGCCATCGCCACCAAATCCTGCCCGGCAAATTCCAGAACTCCCGCGCTGACCGCGAAGCCCGGCGGCAATAATTGGGCAATGGCGCGGCCGAGCATTGATTTGCCGGCACCCGACTCGCCGACCAACCCGAGCACTTTGCCTGGCGCCAGCGACAGGCTCAGCCCGTCAAGCGCTGCCACCTCCACCCCGCCGAGGCGGGCCGTGACGCTGAGGCCGTGGGCGCGCAGCAGGCTCATCCGCGGCCTTCCACCAGGCGCAAATCGAGGCTGCGACGCAGCCCGTCGCCGAGCAGGTTAAAGCCGGCAACGGTGACAAAGATCGCGGCCACCGGCGCCAGCAGATTGATCGGCGCCTGATAGATCGTCGCCCGGCCATCAGCGATCATCTGGCCCCAGGCAATTTCATCCGGCTTCACCCCAAGGCCGACAAAGGCGAGGATCGCCTCCACCACCACCGCGATGCCCATTTCGAGGGTCAGCAAGGTCACCAGCAGCGGCATGATCGCGGGCAGAACCTCGCGCAGCACCACCCGCGCGTGGGAAAACCCGACCAGTCTGGCAGCCGTCACATAATCGCGTTGCACCACCACCAGCACCTCGGCGCGCAGCACCCGGCAGAACCTTGTCCAATCGACCAGCACAATCGCCAGGATCACATTGCGCGACCCGGTGCCCAGGCCAACCATCAGGATCAAGGAGAGAATAACCGGCGGGAACGACATCCAAACATCCACCGCCCGGCCGATCACCCAGTCAACCCAGCCGCCGAAATACCCCGCCAACAGCGCCGCGATCGTGCCCAGGATCATCGCCCCCGGTGCGGCAATCGCTGCCACCGTCAGCGCCAGCCGGGTGCCGTACAGCAAGCGCGCCAGCACATCGCGCCCGAGGCTGTCAGTGCCGAGCGGATGCGCCGCCTCCCCGCCTTTCGCCCAGGCCGATGGCAGCAAGGTCGCCAGCAGGTCCTGTTCATCGGGGGCGGCCTGCACCAGCAACGGCGCCAGCAGCGCCAGCACCACCACCACCATCAGCAGCGCAAGCCCAACCATCACCCGCGTATCTTGCAACCAACGTGGCATCATGCCCCTCGCAATCTTGGGTTCAGCAACATGACCAGCCCGTCCACCAGCGCGGTGATCGCCAGTACCACCACGCAATAGGTCAGGCCGACCGCCTGAATGATCGGCAGATCGGCATTGCGCACCGCATCGACCATCAGATTACCCATGCCGGGATAGGAATAAATCACCTCAACCAGCAGGCTGCCGCCAAACAGAAAACCGAACTGCACCCCCATCAACGTGAGCGTCGGCAACACCGCGTTCTGCAAGGCGTGGCCGAGCAGAATCCGCGCCTCCCCCACGCCCCGCAGCCGCGCCTGGCGGATATAATCCTCCTGATAGGCATCGATCAGCGAGGCTCGCAGCACCCGCATGATCGGCGGGGCAAACGCCACCCCAAGCGCAAAGGCCGGCAGCACCATGTGGCGCAGCGCGCTCATGAACACATCAACGCGGCCGACCAGCAGCGTATCCAGCAATAAAAAATGGGTCAGCACCGGCCGCGTCATCCCCGGATCGAGCCGGCCGGTGAACGGCAGCGCCGACAGCAACACCCCGAAAACGAAAATCAGCAGCAGCGCCCACAAAAATTCCGGCAGCGACATCATCAGCGTGGTCATGGTTTCCGCCACCGCCTCGCCGCGCCGGTCGCGCAGCGCAAACAACCCCAGACCGCCGCCGAGGCCGATCACCCCGGCAATCAGCATCGCCATCAGGCTGAGTTCAATCGTTGCCGGCAGGGTTTCCTGCAACAATCCCGCAACCGGGCGCCGCATATGGATCGAGTTGCCGAAATCACCACGCAAGGTCTGGCCGAGCCAGATCGCGTATTGGCTGGTGACCGGTTGATCGAGGCCCATGGCGTGTCGCGCCGCCTCGATTTCGACCTTGGTCGCGGTCGGCGGCATCGACATCGCCGCCGGGTCAATCGGCAGCAAGCGCAAGGCTGCGAACAGCAGGAGGGATACCAGCGCCAGGATTGGGCCTACGGCGAGCAGGCGGCGGACGAAAGACATCATCATCAGGCAAGACCTTGAAGGCAGGTTGTTCTTTTTGTGAACAAAAACAACCAAAAAAACTTTTTGATCATTGTTGCCGTGGGCCTGGGGCCCTCCTCAGTCCGACGGCAACCAAGTACGAGAAAGTTTTTTTTGCTTCTTTTTGTTCACAAAAAGAAGACCTTCCTTACCCCCAATTCATCGTCTGCCCCATCACCCAGCCATTGCCATACCTGGTGTAACCAATCCCATCCTTGCGCACCAAAGTCTGCACGCTCTGCAGCAACGGCATGCAGGCACCGATGGTCACCGCTTCCTTGGAAATCTCGCGCCAGCCTTCGATGCGCTTGGTTTCGTCGGCGACATTGAACTGGGCGATCACCTTCTCGCCCAAAGTCGGATCTTTCCACGGGCTGAACGGCAGTTTCGGGTTGAGCAGGTACCCCGAATAGATTTCCGGATCGCCGGTCGCGTTGTCGAACGAATAGAGTGTGGTTTCCGGCAGCTTGCCGGCGCGGTTGAGCTCAAAATACTTGGCATATTCGATCACTTCGAGCTCCGCCTCGATGCCGACTTTCTTCCACATCGCAACGATGGCGCGCGCCATGTCGTAATCATTGGGGAACTGCCCGTTGGTGCACGCCATACCAATTTTGGCCGGCTTGGCCAGGCTGTAGCCCGACGCCGCCAGCAGCTTTGTCGCCATTGCCGGGTCATAGGCGAATTTGAAGCCGGCAATATCGCCCGGCGTGCCGGGCGTCGCCGGCAAGGACAGCGGCACCGCAGCACCACCGTAGAACGCCTTGCTGAGCGCGGCCTTGTCGATGGCATGGTGTGCCGCAAGCCGGATATTCTGGTCGGCGAAACCTTGGTCGTTGCGCACCTGCAGCAGGATCACCCGCTGGATCGGATTAAGCTCGCCCTTCAGCCCGGCAATCGCGCCGAGCCGTTCAGCTTCACGCACCGGCACGCCGACGGTGATATCGACCTGGCCAGACTGGATTGCCGCCACCCGCGCCGAGGGGTCCTTGATGATCTCGATCACCACCCGCTTCAGCTTCGGTTTCGGGCCCCAATAATCGTCGTTGCGCTCCAGCACGATGCGGCCGTTCATCTGGTATTCGACCAACTTGTAGGGCCCGGTGCCGATCGGCTTGGCGACAAAGCCCTCGACGCCGACTTTCTCCATATAGGCTTTCGGCACCAGGAAGCTGCCCAGGAAGGCGAGCCAGACCGGGGTGGTCGGCCCAGGTGAATTGAACTGCATGACAGCCTTGGTCGGGCTGAGAACCTCAATGCCGGTCAGCTTGCGAAAGGAATTGCCGATATCGAGCTTGTGCCCGGCTTTGACCCGATCGAAAAACGTCCACTTGAAATCATCGGCGGTCATTTTCGAGCCGTCATGGAAGCGCACATCGTCGCGGAATTCCAGCGTCAGGCTCATCCCATCCGGCGCCATCTGCCAGGACTTGATCAGGTTGGGAATGAGCTTGAGATCGGGGCTTTGATCGAGCGGCTGATCGAAGACCATCTTGTAGATGCCCTGCGCATCCGGGGTGAAGCGCTGGTTGGGGTCCCAGCCGGTCACATCCGACGGCCAGCCGATGGTGACGCTGTCCTTGCCTTGCGCCGAGGCGGGCAGGCTGGCCAGGATGCTGGCAAGGCTTGCGCCAGCCGAAAAAACGCGGCGAGATAGTTTAACCATGAGTGCCCCCGTCGGTAATGGACCCGTCTTGAAAATAGGTTAGGGTTGAAATACCGGCGAGGGAAGCGCGAAATTACCGCCGTGTTTAGGATGATGCTATGGCCGAACGTTCATTTGCCCGCGAAGTCCAGGACCTCCGCCTTGGCGATGGCGAGGAATTTCGTGGCGAGGGCATTCTGGCCGTTACCAAGGCCTTGCTGCAAAGCGGCGTCGGTTATGTGGCGGGCTACCAGGGCGCACCGATTTCGCATTTGATGGATGTGCTGTCGGACGCCCAGGGCATTCTCGGCGAACTCGGGGTACATTTCGAAACCTCGGCCTCCGAAGCCGCCGCCGCGTCCACTTTGGCCGCATCGGTCAACTACCCGATCCGCGGCGCGGTCACCTGGAAATCGACCGCCGGCACCAATGTTGCCTCCGACGCGCTGTCTAATCTGTCGTCATCGGGGGTCACGGGCGGCGCGGTGATCATCATTGGGGAAGATTACGGCGAAGGCTCCTCGATCATGCAGGAACGCACCCATGCGTTCGCCATGAAGTCGCAGATGTGGCTGCTCGATCCCCGCCCCAATCTGCCGTCCATCGTCAAAGCGGTTGAAGATGCCTTTGAACTCTCCGAAGCGTCGAATACGCCGGTGATGTTGGAATTGCGCATCCGCGCCTGCCATGTCCACGGCAGTTTCATTGCGAAAAACAACCAAAAGCCGAAATATACCGTGCGGGAAGCGTTGGAAAACCCGGTGCGCGACGTGAACCGGATCGTGCTGCCGCCAGCGTCGTTCATGCATGAACAGGACAAAATCCACAAACGCTGGCCAAATGCGGTGAAGTTCATCCGCGATCGTGGCCTGAACGAAACTTTCGCCGGCAAACACGATCATCTCGGCATCATCCTGCAAGGCGGGATGTACAACGGGGTCATCCGCGCGCTGCAGGGTATGGGCCTCGCCGATGTCTGGGGCGGCACGCAAATCCCGCTGCATGTGCTGAACGTCACCTACCCCCTGATCGATGAGGACCTGGCCGCCTTCTGCCTCGGCAAGACGGCCGTGCTGATGGTCGAGGAAGGCGCGCCGGATTATCTCGAACAGGCGCTCAACACCGCCTTGCGCCGCGCCGACGTCAACACCAAAATCGCCGGCAAGGACATGTTGCCGATGGGCGGCGAATATACCGCCAAGGTGCTGTCGGACGGGGTACGAAAATTCCTCGAACGCTACGAACCAGGCCTGCTGCCCGCCCCGCCGCCAATGCCCGCGCCTGATCTCGCCGCCCTCGCCGCCACCGTGCCACCGCGCCCGCCGAGTTTCTGCACAGGCTGCCCCGAGCGGCCGATTTTCTCCGCCATGACCCTGGTCCAGCAGGAACTCGGCCAGCACCACATCGCCGGCGACATCGGCTGCCATCTGTTCGCGTTGAACGAGCCGTTCAATATCGGATCATCGACGATGGGCTACGGACTTGGGCCATCCTCGATTTCGGCCATGCAGGAACCAGGCGCCCGCCGCGCGATTGCGGTGATGGGCGATGGCGGCTTCTGGCATAACGGATTGCTCAACGGCATCGGCAATGCGGTCTACAACAAGCATGACGGCGTGGTCGTGCTGGTCGATAATTTCTACTCGGCGGCGACCGGCGGGCAGGACATCCTGTCATCACGCGCCAAGCCGGCCGGGCGATCGACCAACCATCCGATCGAGGACGCGGTAAAGGGCGTTGGCGCCCAATGGGTGCGACGGATCGACCGCACCTACGACGTCCCGAAAATGCTGGCGACGTTCCGCGAGGCGCTCACCACCACCGCACCCGGCCCCAAGATCATCATTGCGTCATCCGAATGCATGCTGAACCGCCAGCGCCGCGAAAAGCCGCTGATCGCGGCATCAGTCAAACGCGGCGAGCGCAATGTCCGGCCGCGCTTCGGGGTGGATGAGGACGTCTGCACCGGCGACCATGCCTGCATCCGCCTGTCGGGCTGCCCATCGCTGTCGACCAAACCATCCGGCGATCCGCTGAAGCCCGATCCGGTGGTGACAATCGATAATAGCTGCGTCGGTTGCGGCAATTGCGGCGAAGTCTCCGAAGCCGCAGTGCTGTGCCCGTCCTTCTATCGCGCCGACATCGTCAGCAATCCGTCGATATGGGATCGTTTCATCTCGGGGCTGCGTGGGGGGGTAATTTCCTGGTTGCAGGCCCGCCGCGACACCAACCGGCTTCAGGTCGCGCTATGAACGCTGATCGCCCGATTGCGGTTGCCGTCACCGCCATGGGTGGCCAGGGTGGTGGGGTGCTGGCCGACTGGATTGTGGCACTGGCCGAGGAAAACGGCTGGCACGCCCAAGGGACTTCGGTGCCGGGCGTTGCCCAGCGCACCGGGGCGACGATTTATTATGTCGAACTGATCCGGCCCCAGCCTGGCCGCCACCCGGTGCTGTCGCTGATGCCGGTGCCCGGTGATGTCGATGTGGTGATTGCCGCCGAGTTGATGGAAGCTGGCCGCGCCATCCAGCGCGGCCTCGTCACCCCCGATCGCACCGTGCTGATCGCCTCCACCCATCGGTCGCTGTCGATGGTGGAAAAAATTGCCCCCGGCGATGGCACCGCCGATAGCGCCCCGGTGCTGGCCGCCGCCCGCAGCCAATCGAAACAATTCGTCAGCGCCGACATGCAGGCCATCGCCGAAAACACCGGCAGCGTGATCTCGGCGGCGTTGTTCGGCGCGCTGGCAGCCTCCGGCGCGCTGCCGTTCCCGCGCGATGCGTTTGAAGCCACGATCCGCAGCGCCGGTGTTGGGGTCAAAGCCAGCCTCGCCGCCTTTGCCGGCGGGTTCGCCGCGGCAAACGGCGATACGCCAGCCGCCCCCGCCCCCAAGCCGGTCCTCGGCATCCCGACCGGCGGCAGCGATGCCGACCGCGCCAAACTTTGCGCCCTGCTGACCCGCGCCAATAGCGACTTCGCCGCCGACGCCGCCGAAATGCTGACCCGTGGTATTGCGCGCCTGGTCGACTACCAGGACATCGCCTATGCCGAGGACTATGTCGCCCTGGTGGCCAAGATCACGCATCAGGATAGCAGCCTCGCGGTTGAGGCAGCCCGCCATATCGCCGCCGCCATGGCCTATGACGACGTCATCCGGGTTGCCGATCTGAAAACCCGCGCCAGCCGCTCCAGCCGGGTGCGCGGGGAAATCCGCGCCGAGGCCGCGCAAATCGTCGACACCACCGAATACATGCACCCCAGGGTCGGGGAAATCTGCGCCACCATGCCGGCCGGCCTCGGCCGCGCCTTCGAAAGCAACGCCGCCCTGCGTTGGCTGTTAAGGGTGGTGTTCGACCGGCCCCGTCGGGTCCGCACCACTGCCTTGTCCGGCTTTGTCCCGCTTTATCTGATTGCCGGCATGAAGCGCTGGCGCCGCAGCCTGTTGCGCCACGATCGCGAGGTCGCGCATCGCGATGCGTGGTTGACCGTGGTGCAGGCCCAAAGCCGCGCCGATGTCGCGCTGGAAATCCTGAAATGCCGCCGTCTGGTCAAGGGCTATAGCGATACCCATAGCCGTGGCCAGGGCAAGTTCGACAAGATCATGGGCGCGTTATGGCTGCTTGATGGCCGCGACGATGCGGCCGGCTGGGTCCGTCGCTTGCGCGATGCGGCACTTGCCGACCCGGACGGCAAGACGCTCGATGGTGCCATCGCAACGATCAAGAGTTTCTGATGATTGATACAGCACGGATTGCGCAATTGGTGCGCGATGGCGAGGTCCATCGTGACGTCTACACCTCGCCTGACATTTTCGACCATGAAATGACCCATCTGTTCGCCGCCACCTGGGTCTTCGTGGGCCATGCGAGCCAGATCCCGGCGATCGGTGATTTCACTACCACAACAATTGGCACTGCCCCGGTGATCATGGTGCGCCACACCGACACAACCATCCACGTTCTGCACAACCGCTGCCCGCATAAAGGTACCCGCGTCGCCAATGATCCCTGCGGCAATACCGGGCGCTTCTTTCGCTGCCCCTATCATGCCTGGAGCTTTCGCACCGATGGCAAAGTCGCGGCCATTCCGTTACCCACCGGACATGCCGAAACCCCGTTCAAGCAATCCGCTGCCGCCGGCGGCATGCGCCCGGTCGGCGCCGTGCATGTCTATCGCGATTTCGTCTTCGCCCGACTGAACTCCGACGGCATGGGCTTTGAGAACTATTTCGGCCCGTCGCTCTCAAGTATCGACAACATGGTCGATCGCTCGCCGGAAGGCCGTTTGGAGGTCGCCGGCGGGGTATTGCGCTACATGCACCGCTGCAACTGGAAGATGCTGGTCGAGAATTTGACCGATACCTGCCACCCGATGGTCGCCCATGAAAGCTCGGCCGGCACTGCGCTCGCCATGGGCAAGTCGCTGCCCGGCAGACACCCCGCAGTCGAAATCTACGCGCCCTTCATGTCGCCCTACACCTTCTACGAAGGCATGGGCATCAGGGTCTGGCCCAATGGGCATGGCCATACCGGGGTGCATGGCTCGATCCATTCCGATTATTCCGCGGTCCCTGGCTATTTTGATCAGATGGTGGCGGCGTACGGCGCGGATCGCGCCAAAGCCATCCTCGATGAAAACCGCCACAACACGGTCTACTTCCCCAACATGACGATCAAGGGACCGATCCAGGCGCTGCGCATCTTCAAGCCGATCGCCGCTGACCGCACTTTGGTCGAGTCCTGGACATTTCGCCTGGTTGGCGCGCCGGATCAGTTGCTTGAACGGACCGTGCTCTATTCCCGCCTGATCAACGCACCGACATCGCCGGTTGGCCATGACGATCAGGAAATGTACGAGCGCGCCCAGGACAGTTTGCAATCGGACAGCAACCCCTGGGTCAACATGCAACGCCTGCTCGGCGCCGATGAGATCGAGGAAACCGCCGAGGTCAACGGCACCAGCGAACGCCAGATGCGCAATCAGTTCCACGCCTGGCGGCGTTTCATGACTGCTGCGTTGTGACAGACGCCGACATCATCGGCTTCATCCGTCACGAGGCGCGGCTGATCGACGAGCAGCGCTTTGATGAATGGCTCGACCTGTTCACCGAGGATGGCCGCTACTGGATGCCGCTCGACCCCGCGCAGACTGACTGGAAACTGCAACAATCTCTCTACAGCGAGGATGTGTTCCTGTTGCGGCTGCGGTGCGAACGGCTGAAAAGCGCCAAGACCTATTCGCAGAAGCCGAAAAGCCGCTGCCATCATCTGCTGCAAACCCCGGAAATCGACCGGCGCGACGGCGGAATTTCGACCTGGACGGCATTCCACTACGTCGAAACCCGGCTCGACGAACAAACCCTGTACGCCGGCTGGAGCCGGCATTCCCTGGTCGAACTGGACGGTAAATTGCGTATATTGCTCAAGCGGATCGATCTGGTGAACCCCGACAGCGCCTTCGCCGGCATTCAGTTATTCATGTGATGAAGACCGTTCACGACGCGTTTCGCGCAACCGTCGCGGCCTATGGCGCGCGGCCTTTCATGGCGGTGTTGCCGGAAACGGCTGCGGTTTATGGCATCGCTGCCGGGGAAATCACCTATGCCGACGCGGCTGGGATCGTGGATGCCCTGATTGCGCGCTACCGCGCCGCCGGCTACGGGCGTGGCCATCGCATCGGGTTACGGCTGGAAAACCGACCGGCGATGCTGCTGCATTTCTTCGCGCTCAATGCCTTGGGCGTCTCGATTGTGCCGGTGAACCCCGATCTGCGCGCCGCCGAGTTGGATTACCTCGTGACCCATTCCAACATGGCGCTCGCGGTAGATGCCGCCATTGGCCGCGCCAACCTGCCGCTTGTCCCGGTAATCGGCCCCGATGATGTGCCGCCGCCCGCCCCACCGCCGGCGGGTGCGGTCGGCGACGAGGCAGCGTTGCTCTATACCTCCGGCACCACCGGTCTGCCCAAAGGCTGCGTTTTGAGCAACGATTATTTCCACACCGCCGGACGCTGGTATGTCGGCATGGGCGGGTATTGCACCCTGCATCCGGGCGCGGACCGCATGCTGACGCCGCTGCCGCTGTTCCACATGAACGCGCTGGCGGCATCCACCATGGCGATGCTGACGACTGGCGGTTGCCTGATTGTCCTGGATCGTTTCCATCCCACCACCTGGTGGGACAGCGTGGCGCGCGCGGGCGCGACCATCGTCCACTACCTCGGGGTCATGCCGGCGATCCTGATGGCGGGGCCGGCGACGGACGCCGAGCGCGCCCATCAGGTTCGGTTCGGCTTTGGCGCCGGGGTTGATCGCCGGCTGCACGCCCTGGCCGAGCAACGGTTCAGCTTTCCGCTGGTCGAAGGCTGGGCGATGACCGAAACCGGCTGTTCTGTCGGCATCAATGCCAATCTCGAACCACGCAATATCGGCCAAAGCTGCTTTGGCAAGCCCGGCCCGCATGTCGGCTGGCGGATCGTGGCCGATGATGGCAGCGATGCGCCGGTTGATACGCCGGGCGAATTGCTGGTCCGCCATGCCGGCCCCGATCCGCGCGCCGGCTTCTTCACCGAATACCTCAAGGACCCCGACGCGACTGCGACCGCCTGGGCGGATGGCTGGTTCCACACCGGCGACGTGGTGCGCCGCGATGCTGATGGGCTGTTCTATTTCGTTGATCGCAAAAAGAACGTCATTCGTCGCAGCGGGGAAAATATCGCCGCGGTTGAGGTCGAAGGCGTATTGCAACGCCATCCCCTGGTGCGTATCGCCGGCGTCGCGCCGGTGGCCGACGACATTCGCGGCGAGGAGGTCTTTGCGGTGCTGGTGCCGCATGCACCGATTGCCGATCCTGAAGCGGCGGCACGGGAAATCACGACCTGGGCCCTGACCCAACTCGCCTACTACAAGCCGCCCGGTTACATCGCCTTTGTCAATACGATCCCGGTTACCTCAACCAACAAAATCCAGCGCGCAAGTTTGCGCCAGATCGCCCAGGATCTGCATCGATCGGGTGCGTACCTTGATACGCGCGCGCTGAAACGCCGGACATGAGGCAAGGCTATGACGGCATTGTCGTCGCCGCGCCGGTGACTATTCCGTACGAGCGCTATTCAGTGCATGGCGCGCATCACTGGCTCGGGCGCGCACTGCATGGACTGTTGCAAGCGGCGCATCTCACCCCGCAGGACCTCGACGGCGCGTGTGTGTCCAGCTTCACCTTGGGCAGCGATACCGCAATCGGCCTCACCCAGCATTTCGGCCTGTCGCCACGCTGGCTGGACCATATTCCGATGGGCGGGGCATCGGGGGTGGTGGCATTGCGCCGCGCGGCCCGCGCCGTGCAGGCGGGGGATGCCGATATTGTTGCGTGTGTCGCTGGCGATACCAACGCGCCGGACCAGTTTCGGGCAACTGTCGCAGGCTTCAGCCGTTTCGCCATCGATGCCGCCCTGCCCTATGGCGCTGGCGGCCCCAACGCGGCGTTCGCGCTGCTAACTGACGCCTATATGCGCAGAACTGGCGCCACCCGGGAGGATTTCGGCCGCATCGCAGTGAGCCAGCGCGACAATGCGCGGGGCTTTCCGCACGCGCTGCTGCGCTCGGCGCTGACGATGGACCAGTATCTCGCCGCCCGCATGGTGTCCGATCCTGTCGCATTGTTCGATTGCGTGATGCCCTGCGCCGGCGCCGAGGGCGTACTGGTGATGCAGGAGGCGACTGCGAAAAACCTCGGCCTCAGCTACGCCCATCTGCGCGGCGCGATCGAGCGGCATAACGCGTTCCCTGATGATCCGATCCAGCTGCGCGGTGGCTGGGCAATGGATTGCGACGAGTTATACGCAATGGCTGCAACCACGCCGGACGGCATCGGCCTGCTGCAAACCTATGACGATTATCCGGTTATTGTGATGTTGCAACTGGAAGGTCTCGGCTTTTGCGCGCCGGGCGGAGCGCCGGATTTTGTTCGCAACCATGACCTGCGACTGACGGGCGATTTCCCGCATAACAGTTCCGGCGGGCAGTTATCGGGTGGGCAGGCCGGGGCGGCGGGCGGCTATCTCGGCCTGACCGACGCGCTGCGCCAACTCACCCGAACGTCCCTTGGCCCGCAAATCGCCGGCCTGCAACGCGCGCTGGTCAGCGGCTTTGGGATGATCAATTACGATCGCGGCCTGTGCAGCGGCGCTGTCATTCTGGAGTCGACATGATCCGTCGTCCTGGCAATCCGACCATCCTGCCGGCAGCGCCCCTGGTGCCGCCTGCAGCGCGCAGCAGGACGACACGCGGCCTCGCAGTCGCCGCCGCCCAGGGACGTTTTGCTTTGCAGGTTTGTGCCGATTGCGGCCGCAGCCAGTATCCCCCGCGTGAGGCCTGTGTTGGCTGCCTCGGCGCACGGCTCCAATGGTGCGATGTCCCAACCAGCGGCGTTCTGAGTGCCGCCACCACGGTCCGGATCAGCACCGATCCCTATTTCCGCCAGCACACGCCATGGCGGATGGGGAGCGTGCGCCTCGATTGCGGGGTCGATGCGATGGCGCATCTGCACCGTGACTGCGCGGTCGCCAACCGGGTGCGCATGGCGCTGAAACTGGACAAGGCCGGCCAGGGTGTCATGGTTGCCCTGCCCGAGACGGACACCAACGCGATGCACACTGACCCGAAACTGCGCGAATTCACCTGCGATCCGGCGGGACGACGGGTGTTGGTCACCGATGGGCGCACCGCGTTCGGCCAGGCGGTGGCACGCGGGTTGATCGCGGCCGGGGCGGAGGTGTTTCTCGGCATCGCAGCCCCCTGGCATCCCTTCCCCGGCCAGAATGATCTGCCGGGAATTCAAGTCGCACTCGACCTCACCGACGGCATCAGCACACAAAATGCCGCCGCCGCGATTGCCGCGCGCACCGACATCATTGTCAACACATCCGGCTTTTTTCGCCCCGGTCCTGGCGATGCCCGTGCGGCCATGGAGGCGAGCTATTTTGCCGCCTCGCGCCTCGCACAAATTTTCCTGCCCGCATTGCAGGCCCGTGCCGGAGACGGCACCCACCCCGCCTGCGCCTGGGTCAACATGATCGGCATCAACGGCCTGGTGCCCGATCCCGCGGCGCCGCTCGCATCCGCCACCAACGCCGCAACCCTCGCCATGGTGCGGGCGCTGCGCCCGACACTGCGGCCGTTGAAGCTGATCAACGCCTTTGTCGGCCCGCTCGACGATCAGTGGCACCAGGGATTACCGCCGCCCAAGACAACCCCGGCACAATTCGCCCAAGCGGTGCTTGCCGCCCTGCGCGACGGCCACGAGGAAATCGCTGTCGGTGACATTGCCCGCCATATCCTGGCGCAGTGGCACGACAATGCCGCTATAACGCTTCACGCCTAACCCCAGCCGGAGACCGCGACCATGTCCAGCCTCGCCGCCTTTGCCGCCGATCTTGCCACCGGTAAGCTCAAAATTATCGATCTCACCCAGACCCTGTCGCCCGATTTCCCCACCATCGTGCTGCCGCCGCAATTCGGCCAATGCGCGCCGTTCCGGATGGATGTCATTTCGCGCTATGATGACGCGGGCCCCGGTTGGTTCTGGCACAATATTTCGGTGGGCGAGCATACTGGCACCCATTTCGATGCCCCGGTGCATTGGGTAACCGGCAAGGATCTGCCCAACAACACCACCGACACGCTGGTGGTGCAGAATCTGATCGCCCCAGCGTCTGTGATCGATTGCTCCAAGGACGCCGCCAATAATGGCGATTACCTGCTGACGGTCGCGACATTGGAAGCCTGGGAAGCCAAGCACGGCAAAATCCCTGCCGGCAACTGGGTGCTTTTCCGCACCGACTGGTCCAAGCGAAGCGGTGCGGCCTATTCCAACATGATGGAAGACGGCGCCCACACGCCGGGCCCCGATGCCGCCGCAGTGCAATGGCTGGTCGATCGTGGCGTGCTCGGCCTGGGGGTCGAAACCATCGGCACCGATGCCGGCCAGGCGCACACGTTCACCCCAATGTATCCGGCCCACACGCTGATGCATGGCGCTGGGCGTTACGGGCTGCAATGCCTGTGCAATCTTGACCAGCTTCCCGCCACCGGCGCGATGATTGTGGCGGCGCCGCTGAAAATCCTCGGTGGCTCCGGCAGCCCGTTGCGCGTGCTGGCAATCGTTCCCGCCTAGTGCCAACAGCCATCGTCACCGGCGGGTCATCCGGCATAGGCGCGGCGATTGCCCGCGCCATGCTGGCTGACGGCTACAAAGTGGTTTCGCTGGCCCTGGATACGCCCGACTGGACGCATCCAGGGCTGGACGCCATCGCGGTTGATCTGGCCGATCCGGTGGCAACCAGAAAAATTGCCGCCGAGATCCTGGCGCGGGGTGACATCAGCCATATCGTCCACAGCGCCGGCGCCATCCGCCCGGCGCTGCTGGCCGATGTCGCGCCGGCCGATCTGCACACACTGACCGACCTGCATCTTGTCGCGCCCACTTTGCTTGCCCAGGCGGCCTTGCCCGGCATGCGGGCACGCCGGTTCGGGCGGATCATTCTCGTATCATCGCGCGCCGCACTCGGGCTGCAAACCAGAAGCGCCTATGCCGCCACCAAGGCGGGGATGATCGCGCTGACCCGCACCTGGGCGCTGGAGCTTGCCAAAGACGGCATCACGGTCAACGCGATTGCCCCCGGGCCGATCCGTGGCACCGCATTGTTCCACGATGTGGTTCCGGATGGCAGTGAAGCCGAGGCCAAGCTCGCTGCCAGTATTCCGGTAGGCAGGCTCGGCCTGCCGACCGATGTCGCGCGCGCCGCGATGTTCTTTGCAGCTTCTGACGCGGATTTCGTCACCGGACAGACGCTGTTTGTCTGCGGCGGCGCCAGCGTCGGCGTTTTGGGGGTTTAATGCCAGATAATATCTTACTTTTGCTCGGCGCCGGCTTACTGGCGGGCGGGATGAACGCGGTTGCCGGCGGCGGCACCTTTGTCACCCTTCCCGCTTTGGTGTTTGCCGGCGTGCCCGCGGTCGCGGCCAATGCGTCATCGACCATCGCGCTATTCCCCGGCACCGTCGCCAGCACCTATGCCTATCGCCGTGACATCGCCGAAATTCCTGGTCTGTCCTTGAAACTGATGCTGGCGATCAGCATGGCGGGCGGATTGATCGGCGGGCTGCTGCTGTTATTCACCCCGTCGGCGGCCTTTGACGGCATTGTGCCGTGGATGATGCTGCTCGGTACCATCGTCTTCGCGTTCGGCAAACAACTCGGCGAGGCCTTGCGCAAGCGCATCCGCATCGGCGGCGCCACGGTTGCCGGGATGCAGCTTTTGCTGGCGATCTATGGCGGCTATTTCGGCGCTGGCGTGGGCATCATGATGCTGGCGACGTGGTCACTGTTCGGGCTCACCGATATCAAGGCACTCAGTGGCATCCGCACGTTCATGGTCAGCGCCTGCAACGGGGTGGCGGTGCTGTGTTTCGCTTTTTCGTCGCTGGTGTGGTGGCCGCAGACCCTGGTGGTGATGGTCGCAGCGATTGCCGGGGGATGGCTGGGGGCCCATCTGGCGCGATTCGTCCCGACCGCGCCATTGCGGACCGGCATCGCAATGTTCAACGCGCTGATGACCGCGTTGGTATTCTGGAAAACGTTCTTTTAGTCTTTGTATCCGTTGGCCAGGGCCCCAAACCAGACCCAGGCCAACGGTAACAAGGTAGGAAGTTTTTTTGCTTCTTTTTGTTCACAAAAAGAAGACGCTTACCTTACTTCCTAGAGCGTGATCCGTTGAAGTTGAATCAGCAGACACGCTCTAGAGTCTTGTTTTCGCGATCATCTTTATCCGACCAATCGAAGCCGATTGAACGGATGATGATCTAGATCGCATCGTAAGGATAAACGTCCCGCGTCCGCTCCAGCGGCGTGAAGGAGTTCTTCCAGGCCGGCAGCAAAGACTCGGCCATTTTCTGCGCCGTCCAGCCATCACCACGATGCATGGTGCGGATCGGGCGGGGCTGCGAGTAGAGGTAGATTTCGTTGCCACGTGCGCCGAAAATCTGCCCGGTGACGTCTTTCGCCGCGTCCGACGCCAGGAACGCCGCAAGCTGGGCAACCTGATCGGGGCGGGTCTTGGCAGCGCGTTCCTGCAACTGGGCTTCCGACTGGCCTGGCACGGTTTCGATCATGCGGCTGAAGGCATGCGGCCCGATGCAGTTTGACCGCACATGGTAACGCGCCGCGTCACCAGCGATGCCACGCGACATGCCGGCGATGCCGAGCTTGGCGGCAGCGTAGTTAACCTGGCCGACCGAGCCGATGAGGCCCGAGGTCGAGGTCATGTGGATGAAGCTGCCGCTTTCCTGGGCGCGGAAATAGGGGATGGTCGCACGCGACACGTAGAAGGCGCCGTAGAGATGGACCTTGACGACCGCATCAAATTCTTCCGGCGTCATACGGTGGAAAATGGTGTCGCGCAGGATGCCGGCGTTGTTGACCACAATATCGATGCGGCCAAAGCGGTCGATCGCGGTCTTGACCATGCGCTGGGCGGCATCCCAATCGGCAACGCTGTCCGAATTGGCAACCGCACTGCCCTGGCCGTACAGCGCTTCGATTTCATTGACGACCTGCTGCGCAGGCGTGGCATCCCCGCCCGAGCCATCAACGGCCGCGCCGACGTCGTTTACCACGATTTTGGCGCCATTTTCGGCCATCACCAGCGCCATCGCGCGGCCGATGCCGCGGCCCGAGCCTGTGATAAGGGCAACTTTGCCTTCCAACATTTTTTTCGACATGAAAACTCCTCCGGTTGATATTCCGCCCAGCATGCGACGACGCGGCAGGGCTGTCACCCCCAGCTTGCGCTTGTCGGATTTGCATTGTGATGGAATGATTTGGAGAAATGGTGGGATGACAAAGCATGCTGGCACTTGTGGAACCGGTACCGGATTTGGCCAACCAGGCTGAGGTGATCCGCACCGAATGCGGTGACGGCCACATGGTATGGCGCAGTTTCGGTAGCGGGCCGGTCCTGGTCCTGCTGCATGGTGGCACCGGGTCCTGGCGGCACTGGGCGCGCAACATCGCGGAATTGTCGAAATCCCATCGCCTGCTGGTTGCCGACCACCCCGGACTTGGTGACAGCGACGTGCCACATGACCCGATCAGCCCGGAATCGATCGGCCGGATCGAGGCCGATGGCATCACCCGCATTATCGGCAACGCCCCCTATGACATTTGTGGGTTTTCGTTCGGCGCGATGATTTCCGGCCATGTTGCCGACATTCATGGCACGCGGGTTCGTACCCTCACCATCGTCGGCCCGGCCGCTTTGGGCATTGCGCGCCACTCGATCCAGCTCGAAAAAATCCGCAGCAAGGAAGGCGCTGAACGACGCGCCGCCAATCGCGAAAACCTGGCGCGATTTATGTTCCATAACCCGGCCAATATCGACGAAACCGCGATCGACATCCAGGACCTCAACACCCGCCAGGCGCGACTAAAAAGCAAAGGTTTTGCCCACACAGCGTCATTGCGCGATGCCGCCGGGCGCGCGACAGCAAAGGTTACCGCGCTGTGGGGGGCGGGTGACGTGACCGCCTATCCGGATATCGACGCGCGGATTGCCGCGTTGCGGACCGCGCGGGCGGATGCCGGGCTGGTGGTTATTCCGGATGCCGGGCATTGGGTGGCTTATGAGGCGGCGGAGGCGTTTAACGTGGCGTTGAAGGACGTCTTTTAGTAAAAATCTTCTTTGTTTGAAAACAAAGAAGACCTGCCTTACTCTTCCTTCGTCCGATAATCTGAAAACTTCTCGTCCCGCTGGGTCAGCAAATCCCGCACACTTGCCCCATCGCGGCGGAACTGCGCGCGGTAGGCCAGGCTCGCCTGGGTGGTAAACGCCAGCGCCTGCAATTCGGTCCCGGCGCGGATCGCGGCGCGCAACCCTTGCGCTTCCATCGCGCGATGCACACTGCGCTTGTTGATCTGGCTTAGCTCGGTGGGGATCAGCGCCACACGGCGGGCGATTTCCATGACATTGGCTTCCAGCGTCTCGGCCGGGAAGGCACGATTGGCAAAGCCTTTCTCGGCGGCCTCGCGCCCGTTGATGGCGTCGCCGGTCAGCATCATTTCCATGGCGTTGCGCATGCCCATCAGCCAAGGATGGAACTGGTTGTCGGGCGGCGACATCAGGCGCACCGGCGGGTAGCCGATCTGGGCATCTTCGGCGACGTAAACCAGATCGCAGCAGGTGGCGAGTTCACTGCCGCCAGCCAGGCAGTAGCCGTGGACCTGGGCGATCACCGGCTTGGCGAGGTCCCAGATCCGCATCCAGCCATCAACGACATGGCGCGCCCATTGGCCGGCACCGGCAGCAGTGTAATAGGGCTGATCGACGGCGTTGTTGGCCGACAGATCGTAGCCGGAACTAAAGCTTGGCCCGGCGCCGCGCAGGATGCTGACGCGGATATCCGGGTCGCGATCCGCCTCAATCAGCGCGTCAAGAATGGCGCCGCGCAGTTCATTGTTGAGCGCGTTGCGCTTATGGCCGCGGTTCATCGTCAGGCGACGAATGCCGGGTTCGGGGGTATCGATGAGCAGCACTTGTTCGGTCATTGCGGCGTTCCTCATGATTTTGCGCGCATGCTACCGGGCGCCGCTGCGTCAGGAAAGACCGCGACCGGTCAGCGGTGCCAGCCGAACACCAGGCCCTTGATCATCCGCATACCAACCTGCAAGGCGCGGCTGTTGTTCACGTTGCCGCCCTTGCTCACGCCGACGCGCGGATGGAAGGTTACTGGGCATTCCACCACCTCCTCGCCGGCGGCGATCACGGTGTCGAGAAAATAAGCGTTAAACTCGAGATTGACCATGTCCGGGCGCAGGATGGGCAACACCCGGTCGAGGCTTTCGCGACGGCATAGCTTGTAGGTGGTTCCAACATCGGTAATCGTGCTGCGGCCAAGATGCTTGGCTTCCAGCAATTTCCCGACAAACAGATTGCCATAGTACATGAAGGTGCTGAGCTGGGTGTCGCGCGCGCGCAGGCTTTCAACCGTGCGGGTGCCGTTCACGATATCCGCGTGCGAGATATAGGCGATTAATTTATCGATATCATAGGCACGGAACGTGCAATCGCCCTCGCATAAGACGATAAAATCGCTTTCGGCAAGGCGCACAGCCTCGCTGAGGCAACGATGCACGCAGAAACCATAGCCCTGGCGTGGCTCATCAAAGCCCAACGCGCCCGCCGCGATCGCGCGGGCGAGGGTTGCATCGGTGGAATTATTGCTCACCACAATCACCGTCCCGACCCGCGGATGGGCAAGAAAATCGGCAACCGCGGTCGCGATGCTGGCTTCATCGTTATAAGCGGTGAGCGCGACGGTGACTTTCCCCGGCGGCATCGGGTCATACCGGACGGTGCGGTCCTGGCGCTTGCCGGGGAACAGCACAAACAGATCCGTCATTGCCAGGATCAGCCCGGCCATCAGGGGTACGCCGCTATACCAGACGATTTTCTCGTTGATCGGCAACAGGATCGCGTTGAGGCCGGGAATAATCCGCGGCACCGACATCACTGTTCCGAAAACATAAATCGACAGCCCCAGCATCATCAGGATCAGGCCGTACATCAACAGCGGCAAGCGACGGAGCGTTGAAATCATCGATCATGTTCCCTGTTCACTGGATCGGTGAACCATGCGCTTGACCCTACAGACACGGCGCCGTGCAGGAAACATTGACGCTATCAAAGCCAGTAACGAGTTGCAGCGCGGGCGGAAAATTCACCATCGCCATCATCGCCGCGAGGAGGCAGATCGCGGCCGGAAGCTTCCAACCACGAACGCCGACAACCGCGCCGGCGGCCAGCAGAAACAGCGGGACATAGCTGTGGCCGGCATAGATATAGATGCTGTTACGGAATTGAAAACTCGTATGCATCAGCACGTTAAAGCTGAACGACGCCAGCAGCAGCAGCCCGATCATCCGCCAGCCCGGCCGGCGCAGCCACATCCAGATGCCTGCCCCTAGCAAGCCCAGCCAGACCACGACCGTCGCCCAACCCAGTCTGGTGTAGATCAGCTCCCGAAAGTCCCACATGGATATGCCACCGGGAATATCGATAAAACTATAAGCAGGAGAAACCGCTGCCATGATGGTGAAAATCCCGGTGATTCCAGAAGCCCCGGTTTTGGGTCCGGCAAAGAAGCTTGCCCAATAGATTTCCTTCAGGGTTTGCACAGGATGCGTCAGCACACCCAGCCAAACATCGTACCAGATCGGTACGGCCAATATTCCCGCCACCAGAACAATGGTCGCCGACCACACCACCGTCCGCACCAAACCACGCCGTACGCCGAACTGGGCGATCTCCTGCGCCATATGCGCCAGACCAAGCTGGGATATATTCGACAGCGTGATGCCAACATTGGCGACCCCGGCACCAATGGTCGAGCCGGGCCGCAAGGTCGCGCCGCCCTGGCGCAGGAAAATCAGCAGCCAGCCGAGCAGCAACGCGTCCATTGCCGGACCGTAGGACTCGACCACGATCGCCAGAATGATCTGCACCCCGGAGACTGCAAATAGCACCGCCATGGCCGCCGATATTGCCCGGGTTCCGCCGAGCGCCCGCACGCACAGATAGATGAGCCCCGGCCGCAGCGCTCCCAAAACCCCGGTTAAAATCGCCGCCGCCCCCTTCGCCCCCAATCCGGCTTCGCGCAAAACAAAGCCGAACGGATAGAGCAGCATGATCAGCGCGTGGCGGAATTCTCCGCGATAATTGAAATCGCCGGCATAGGCGGCAACGAATTTTTCCGGATCGAAGTCAAAAGCCAGGTTCCAATAGTCGAGGAACAGCCCTTGCGACAGCCGCCATGCCAGCGGCAGGTAGATCAGCCCTGCGATACCGACGATTGCGCCGAAAATGCGGGCATCGACCCGGTCGAACGACACTGGCGCGGCCTTATGATCCATGGTGCCCTCCGAACGCTGTTTCCGGCGGCAGACTGCTTCCGCATCGGTTAATAAGGCTAAATCCTAGATCATCATTCGTTCAATCGGCTTCGATTGGACGGATAAAGATGATCGTGAAAACAAGAGTCTAGAGCGTGTCTACTGCTTCAACTTCAATAGATCACGTTCTAGTGGTGCTTTCCGTCAGATTTGTCCACTAGCAATTGCTGCAAGTCGCCCCAAAACCTCGTCCCGCCCCAGCGCTGCAATTGTCGCATCAATCGGCGGACTGGCAAGCCGCCCGGTCAGCGCCGCACGCAAGGGTTGCGCAATATCGCCAAGTTTCCGGCCATGCGCCTCGGCGAAGGCGCGCAAGACCGCGTCGATGCCGGCAATGCTAAAGTCGCACGCCGCCAGATCGGGCGCCAAGGCGGCCATCAATGCACGGGCGTCATCGGTCAGGGCCGCCAATGCCTTGGCGTCCGGCGCCAGACGAACAGTTAAAAATCGTGCGGATTCCGTGAGTTCTACCAATGTCTTCGCACGCTCCTTCAGCATCGGCATCAGCATCGCCAGGCCAGGGGCGGCAACACCCAGGCGGCGCTCCACATCGGCCGCCAGCCACGCTTCATCGGTGCGCCGCATCCACACCGCGTTCACCTGGCCGAGCTTCACATAATCCATCCTGCTCGGGCCGCGTCCGACGCCATCGAGGTCAAACACCGCAATCGCCTCGTCACGCGACAGGATTTCGTCGTCGCCATGCGCCCAGCCGAGGCGTAACAGATAGTTGCAGACGCCGTCCGGCACATAGCCCAGGTCGCGGAATTCGGTCACCGACTGGGCGCCGTGGCGTTTGGACAGCTTGGCGCCATCAGGGCCGTGGATCAGCGGAATATGGGCAAATTTCGGCAACGCCCAGCCATTGGCCTGATAGATCTGGATCTGGCGGAACGTGTTGGTGAGGTGGTCATCGCCGCGGATGACATGGGTGATCGCCATGTCATGATCATCGACCACCACCGCATGCAGATAGGTCGGCGTGCCATCGGCGCGCAGGATAATCAGGTCATCGAGTTCGGCATTGGCGACCCGCACATCGCCCTGCACCAGGTCATGCACGATGGTTTCGCCGTCACGCGGGGCCTTCAGGCGGATTACCGGGGCGATATCGGCCGGCGCCTCGCGCGGGTCGCGGTCCCGCCATGGGCTGAAGACCTTGAACGAACGGCCTTCGGCGGTGGCGGCCTCACGCATTGCGGCGAGCTCGGTAGGGGACAGATAGCAGTGATAGGCGGTGCCGGCGGCCAGCATGGCATGTGCGACCTCGGCATGGCGGCCAGCGCGGGCGGACTGGAATACGGTCTGTTCGGCGCGGTCGAGGCCGAGCCAGTCCAGACCGTCGAGGATCGCCTGGGTGGCAGCGTCGGTGCTGCGGGCGCGATCAGTGTCTTCGATCCGCAGCAGGAAACTGCCGCCATGATGGCGGGCGAACAGGTAATTGAACAGCGCCGTGCGGGCGCCGCCAATATGCAGCAGGCCGGTGGGCGAAGGCGCAAAGCGGGTGCGAACGGTCATTTTGGGGTCCGGGTCTGGCCGCGCCACCGTGAAATCGGCGGCAAATCGTCGGCGGGTTCTAGCGGTGATGATGGCACGCGTCTCCCTCTCCGCTAGCGTGCGAGCCATGATGCGGGTGAACGCGTGGATCGAGCGCTGGGCCGAGACCGAGCGCGGCCGGATGGTGCTGTTCCTGCCGGTTCTGATGGCAGCAGGCGTGCTGGCCTATAACGCGCTGACGGTTGAACCGCCGGTCTGGCTCGGGCCGATAATCACTGTTACCGCAAGCTGCGGTGCGCTGGTCGCAAGCAATCAGCGCCTGCTGCGTTGGGTGGCATTGGCGGTGGCGGCGGTAGCGGTGGGTCTGTCAGCGATCAGTGTCGCGGCCTGGCGCGCACCTGAACTTGCCGATTGGCCGCGCAAGGCGACAATTATCCGGGCAATGGTGGCCGTGGTTGAGCCGTTGCCGAACGGACGGCGGCTCACGTTGCTGGCCCCCAGCTTCGATGGCGGCACGAAGCAGCCGCGGTGGTTACGGATCCGTCTGCGGCAGGGCGACGAAGGCGAATTCGCGCCAGGTGACCGCATCGAAATCCGCGCCGTGCTGATGGCGCCAGCGGGCCCCGCCTATCCCGGCGCATGGGATTTGCAGCGCGATGCGTTTTTTGCCGGCGCTGGCGGGACTGGCCGCGCACTTGGACCGGCGATGTTGATCGCACATGCGCAACCGCAAGGGATTGGGCTTTGGGTGCAGAGCCTGCGCCATATCATCGCCCAACGGGTGCGGGCAGTCTTGCCAGACGCCGAGGGCGCGATCGCGGCGACTTTGCTGGTTGGCATCACCAGCGCCATTCCGGAAGCGGATCGGGCAGCCTATCGCGATTCCGGTCTGGCGCATTTGCTGGCCATTGCCGGGCTACATATTGGCATCGTCATGGGGCTGGCCTTCGGGGTGGCGCGGTTTGGCCTCGGGTTGTCGGAACATGCCATGCTGTTCTGGCCCACCCGCAGCATCGCGGCCGTCGCAGCCCTGGCCGCTGGGCTGGCCTATTTACTGCTGACCGGCGGACATGTGCCGATCCTGCGCAGTTTTGCCATGGCCACCCTGGTGACCATCGGCCTGCTCGCCGGGCGGCGGGCGGTATCGTTGCGCGGCCTCGCCTTGGCGATGCTGGCGCTGGTGGTGTTCGCGCCCGCCGAAGTTATGGGGGTGAGCTTCCAGATGAGTTTTTCGGCGGTGCTGGCACTGATCGTCGGGTATGAAATGCTGAGGCCATGGTTGCAAAAAATTCGCGGCGATGGCGGAAGATGGCGCCGATTGGTGAGCCATGTGGTGGCGCTCGCCTTGACCAGCGCGCTGGCGGGCACCGCATCGGCCCCCTATGGCGCCTATCATTTCGGCCATATCCAGCTTTATTACGTGTTCGCCAACATGGTCGCGGTGCCGATCACCGCGATGCTGGTCATGCCGGCGGGGATGCTGGCGCTGGCGTTGATGCCACTGCATGGCGAGGCACTGGCACTGGTGCCGATGGGCTGGGGGATCCGCGCAATCACCTGGATTGGCCATGCCGTATCAAGCTGGCCGGCGGCGGTGCTGGCGGTGCCGCATATTCCGCCCTGGGGCCTGGCGCTGTTCAGTGCCGGGCTCGCATGGTTCGGACTGTGGCGCAGCCGGGCGCGGCTGGCCGGGATTGCAGCAATGCTGATCGGGCTAAGCGCGCCGGGGGTGACGACGCCGCCGGATTTGTTGATCTCGGTCGATGCGCGGCTGATCGCGCTGCGTACCCCGGCAGGGCTGGTGTTGCACAAGACCAGCGGAGGATCGCGCTTCACCCTCGATGCGTGGTTGCAATATCTTGCCGAGACCGAAATTATCCCCCTGCCGCCCTGCCCGGCCGATGGCTGCCTGCTGAACAATACGCCCGAAATCCGGTTGCTCGACGCGGAGGTGACCGACGCTGCGTGCGGGGCCGCACTGGTGGTGTCGCCGGCACCGATCCGGCTGAGTTGCGATCATCGTGTGGCGCAGATCGATCGCTTCACAGTGTGGCGCAACGGGGCGCATGCGGTCTGGTTCAACGGGGCAGAGCCGGTGATGCTATCCGATCGGGCCTATCGCGGCGATCGACCATGGGTGCCGCAAATCCCGACCAGTGGGCGGTTGCCGCCGGGGCCGCTGCTGCCGGTGGCAGTGGCGGATGACTTGTAGGTGGGTGAGCGGGCTTAGAGCGTGAGGACCGTAGGTGGAATCACGCGAAGGTCTAAATCACATGAACAAACAAAGAGTTAGAGCATGCTGACCACGCCTATCAGCGGTCAGCATGCTCTAACGCGATGCGTCGGCGAGGCCGAGGAAGCAGGCGAGAGCCTGGTCAATCGATCGCATTGTCGCAGCATCAAGCCGGCCGATGACCGCCCCGAGGTTCCCGACCGGCGCTAGAACCGCCCGATCAACCATTGCGTGTGACGATGCCCGCAAACCATTTGCCGGCGAAGGTGAAATCACCACGCGTAGCCCCTGTTCTGGATCTACGACGCTGGTCAGCGGGATCACCATAACGAAAAGTGAGGACGCAAACGCATCGGATTGGACGACCAGTGCGGGACGAGGCTTGCCTGACTCGCCCTTCAGCGCAACGACCACCAGATCGCCACGCCTCATGCCTTCCACGCATCATCCCGCCAGACGTCCTCGAATGCGGCCTCGACCTCCTGGGCGATTACAAATTCGTCACTGGTCGGGTCCAGACTTCGCGTGCTGATGGCACGCATCTGGCGATCTGCCGCGACCAAAAATGCTGCCCGCGCGCGTTCCGCGACATAACGCCGCATGAATTCCCGCAACACCTGGGCGGCCGGCTTATCCTCGGCCTCGGTTGCAGCGGTGAACTCGGCCTTCAGCACCGGATCTATGCGGAGGTTGAAGGTAGCGTCCTTCGGTTGGGTGGTGGTACGGGGCATTTCATGGGTCTGCCTAGTGGGATGATGCAAGTATAATGTAGGTACATTATGGTGGCAAGATATTTACCGGCGCTTGGGTTTGTGGCGAGGCGCTCGAGCCGGGGCGGTGACTATGATCTCCAAGTGCTTGAGATGGCTGAGCACGATGACGTCAATGACTTTGGGATCCCGGAAAAAAAGCTTTTTAAGTGCGGTCAGTCCGGCGAGCGCGGAAAGATCGGTGACCGGCGTGCCCCAGAGATCGAGGCTTTGCAGCGCGGTTAGGCCGGCGAGCGCGGAAAGATCGGTGACCGGCGTGCCCCAGAGATCGAGGCTTTGCAGCGCAGTGAGTCCGGTGAGCACGGAGAGATCGGCAACCAGCGTGTCCCCGATAGCGAGGCTTTGCAGTGCCGTTAGTCCGGCGAGCGCGGAGAGATCGGCAACTTGGGTGCCATAGAGATCAAGACGTTGCAACGCGGTCAGTCCGGCAAGCACAGAGAGATCGACGACCGGCGTGCCCCAAAGATCGAGGCTTTGCAGCGCCGTTAGTCCGGCGAGCGCGGAGAGATCGGTGAGACGCGTCCGTTCGATACCCAGACCCCCATTTGGACCAAAATCCAGCGCGGTAATGAAGCGGCGCCATTCCGGGGGCGGTGCCTCACCGCGCAGGATCAACCGGTGGGCCTCCTCGATGAAATCATCTGGCAGTGGTGGCGCGGATTGCGGTACTGCCAGGGGCACGCCCGGCGCGTCATCCTCGCCGCCGTCGCCATAGGGGAAGTCTGGCTTGCCGGCGCGGCGGATCAGGTGGCGCAGCCCGTTGCCGATATCCGCCGGCAGGGCCTGCGCCATTTCGAGCGCGCTATCGCCGGCACGGCTAAACACTGCCCCAATCGCTTTCATCCGCACCGACTGATCAATCGCGCTGCCCATAAACCCGCCAATCGCGCCAGATAGCAGAGTCGTACCAGCCGCTTTGGCAAATTTCCGCAACAATCCGAAGCCACCCCGCATCGCGTAAACCCAGGCTTTGTCGGCCTGCGCGCCACCGCGTTCGGCGGTGGCGAAGCTCGCATTCATCGCCTCGGTTGCTTGCGCTGTGGTCAAGTTTTCTGCGACGGCTGCCTCGAACAGGCGCTTGGCCGGCGCGAACAAGGCCGGATTGGTCAGGAACGCGCCGCGCGCATCATCCAGCCCCTCGGCGGTTGGGAAACGCCGCACCCAAGGCGCGACGGAGCCAACCAGATCATCCAGCGCCCGATGGATATCGGGCGGCAGATTATCCATATCATTTGGCCTAGTATCGAGGATGCGCTTGTCCAAGTCGAGGAATGACGCCAGCCCGACCGAGGCTTCCCACAATGTCGCCACCACATCCGGCAATTCGCTGGTATCGCGGTCAATCACCTCCGCGAGTTTGCGCGCCGCCGCAATGAAGCCATCCCATTCCCGGCCAAGGGAATTGGCCAGACGGGCGACATTGGCGGCCAATGCGATGGCCTTCGGGCGATTCGCGGCATGCAATTGCTGGGTGATCGGGTCCGCCGCCGCGCGGGCGTCGCTGTCCGCGCCGGATGGATCGAGGTCAAATTTCTGCGCCGCGTCGACCCAGATCGGTCCGGGAAAATCCGGCGTGTCATTCAGTAGCGGGGTGAACCAGTATTCGGATTCTGGGATCAGATTGAAATGGGCGCGGATGGCAGCGTCGAGTTGGTTGCGCGCGGCGTCATGGCCGTTATCCTGCGGACGCCATTCAATAATCGGGGTAAGCCGCCGGGAGTTGGCGGAATGACTTGCACATTACCCAGCTGCCTCTCCCACGGGCAGCGGATCAGAAGAATTGGGCAGACCAGCCCACCAATGGCGCGAAGCCGCGCATGAATGGCAGGGATTTCGGTGGTTCGGATATAGCTACTGTTGAAGAAGCTCGGGCTAAGCATCAGCAGGAAGACATGCGCGTCCGCGATTGCCGCCGCGATCCGGTCATTCCAATCATGCCCGGCCAGGATGCTGTCATCGGCCCAGAATGGCAGATCGTACCCACACTCCACCTCCGCCAGATGTTTGCGGAAGTCGGTGACAAGATCCAGGTCCTCATGCGCGTAAGAGATAAACCCCTTCATGATACCAGTATGCACCAACCCCACCCCGAGAGTCGCCCCCATCCCGCCCATGGATAAAGTTTTTTTGCTTCTTTGTTTTCAAACAAAGAAGATGCTTCCTTCCTCCTCCCTTCTTGCTGATGAGCCCCCATGACAACCGAAATCGAAGCCTGGCTAGAAATCCAAACCCCACGCCTGCTGGCAGAACTATTCGCACTAATCCGCTGCCAATCAGTCTCCACCGACCCGGCCTATGCGGACGGGATGGCCGAGGCGGCGGCACTGTTGCTGGCACGCTTGCAGCGGATCGGGCTGAATAACGCGCAACTCCTCGATGGCGGCGGGCATAAGGCGGTGTTCGCGCAATGGACCGGGGCGCCGGGCGCGCCGACCATCCTGGTTTACGGCCATTACGACGTGCAGCCACCCGACCCGCTGGAGCTGTGGGACACCCCGCCCTTCGAGCCCACGTTGCGCGGCGACCGCTATTTCGCCCGCGGGGCGTCGGACGACAAATCCCCGCTGTGGATTGCGCTCTCGGCAATCGAGGCGTGGCTGGCGGTGGAGAAAACTCTGCCACTCAACGTGAAGATCCTGCTGGAGGGCGAGGAGGAGTGTGGCAGCCGCACCTTGCCGAAAATCCTCGACACCTATCGCGACCTGCTGCAGGCCGATGTTCTGGTGTCCGCCGATGGCGGGCGCTGGCGGCCGGGGCGACCGAGCGTGAACACCAATTCGCGCGGCAATCTCAGCATGGAAATCAAAATCCGCACCGCGACCGGGGACCTGCATTCCGGGCGCTATGGCGGCCCGGTGGGCAATGCGGCGACGGCGCTGGCGCGGCTGATCGCGACATTGCACGATGAAACCGGCCGGGTTGCGGTCAGGCATTTCTTCGACGGGCTGCAACGGCCAGGCAATGCCGATTTCGCGTCGATGGATGCGCTGGGCTTTGATGAGGCAAAATTCTTCGCCGATATTGGCGCCACGCCTGGCGCCGGGGAGCCTGGGTATCGCCTGCTGGAGCAACTCTGGCTGCGCCCGACGCTCGAAGTGAACGGCATGGGCGGCGGCTATCAGGGCGCCGGTGGCAAGACCGTCATCCCGGCCGAGGCATTTGCCAAGCTGACCTGCCGCCTCGGGCCCGGGCAGGACCCGAAAGCGGTGGCGGCGGCGGTCGCGGCCCATCTGCGCGCCCACACGCCGTCCTGGGCGACGCTCAGCATCCATCAGGCCAATGACGGGATCGCGGCCTATGCGGTGCCGGAGGATGATCCGTTTCTTGCAGCGATTGAAACGGTGATGGAAAGCGTGCACGGCGAGAAGCCGTTGCGGGTTGGGGTGGGCGGGACCTTGCCGATTTCGGCGATGATCAAATCCATTCTCGGGCTGGAAACCGTGATGCTGAGCTACGCGATCGCCGATGAGCAGATCCATGCGCCGAACGAATTTTTTCGGCTTTCGAGCTTTGATGATGGCTTGAAGGCTTGGGCGCGTGCTCTGCCGGAGTTTGCCAAGTGTAAGGTTAAGTGAAGCAGTTCTTTTTGTGACTTGTTGCCCCTGGCGTGCGACCATGGTGATGTCCCGGACCAACATTTCACAATGGACATTGCCGCCGCACCGCCAAATTGTTCAGCCCGGGCTATTGCAGCGACCCCTACCCCACCCTCGCCGTCTTGCGCGAAGAAGGTAGCCTGCCCGGCATCTCGGCGGCCGCCCATTCAGGCGATTGCCGACGGCTTGCTCGACACGCTCGAAGACCAGGACGAGATCGACATCATCCGCGACCTCACGTTTCCGCTGCCGACGACGGTGATTATGGAATTGGCCGGCTGACCCGCGGAGCAGCGCGGGCAGCTCAAGCGCTGCTCCGCCGACGCCATCGAAATGCTCGGCAGTCTGCGCACCTCGCCCGATCCGCTGGAGCTTGCCCGCATCGAGGGGCAGATCGCGATCACCACGCTGCTGCGGCGTTTCCCGCGTATCGCCCTGACCGGCGTGCCGCTGGTGCATTTCCCCAATTTGGCGTTCCGGGCGCTGAAGGCGCTGCCGGTGCTTGTCAGCCGCGCCTGATCGGTTCTATGCAACGGCCATGACCGACACCCTTCCAGATCGCCTCGCGATCGACCCGAAAAGCCCGTTCCACAATGCCGCATTGTTGGAACGCGGCATTGGCATCCGCTTTAACGGGGTCGAAAAAACCAATGTCGAAGAATACTGCGTCAGCGAGGGCTGGGTCCGGGTCGCCGTCGGGCGGGCGCTGGATCGGCGCGGCAATCCGATGACGTTGAAGATCAAAGGCCTAGTGGAACCTTACTTGCGCGCTGCGGGTTCCGACCCCGAGGGCTGAGGCTTTCGCCGACCTGTGAGCGCTGATCCCCGGAATGCGAGGTTAAATCGCACCCCCTGCCGCCATCGGGGATGCCCACGGTCCTCTCACCCGCAGGTCATCTGCCATTGCGCCGGCGGTCGAGGAAGCTCCGCAACGCAATCAGTGGCGGCAGAATGCCCGATAGCGTCTCCCCCCCGATCGCCACTTCCAACGTAGCCAAATCGTGTTCGACCGCCTCGATCGACTGCTTGTACGCCTCCCGCCCAGCGTCGGTAATCCCAATGCGCTTGGAACGCCCATCGGTCGCATCGGGTGTGGACGTGACAAACCCCTTCACCTCCAGCCGTTGCAGCGTGGTGGTGATCGTCGCCTTGGTCACCTGGAACGCGCTTGCCAGTTCACCAGGGCTGCGCGTTCCGCCGAGCCTGACAAAGTGGTTGAGCACGGTGAATTGCGCCAGGGTCAGCCCGTGCGGCAATGACCGCTCGAAGATCGTGGTCGCAAGCTGATTGATAATCCCGATCTCGTTGAGAACGCGGAACGCGATCGGGTCGGACATCAGGTTCCAATCATTCGGCTTGCCATGGGCCAGCGCGGTGCCGCTGCTGGGGTCGCACCATAGCCGAGCCGGGCCAGCATTTGAACCCGCCCGCCCACCGGCGCCCCAAGCCTGGCGTGGATGTCAGCGAACGGCCGGGCCATTTCGGGGAATTCCTGCAAGGCCTGGCTGACCGGATGAAAGCCCAGACCTTGCTGTGTGGCTTCAAGGTTCATCCGAACATAGGCCCGGCCGGCAGCCAACTGGTCGAGCCTGGAATTGCCCGCGGTGGTGACCCAGGCGTACGCCATGCCAGTGGCCAGGATCGGGCGATACCGATCAATGCCGGCGTTGTACGCCACCGTGCCGGGACGGGCCATCTGAGCGCGCGACAATTGCCCGGTCGCCGCCAGGACCTCCAGAAACGCGCCGCCGAGCGCGATCCCATCGGGGTTCGCCTCGATTTCGGCCTTGCCAATGCGGATGAGATCGACGCTCTCCTGCCAGGTGCGCTGGGTTGCGAGTTCAATCGACCAGGCGTCCCAGGTCAGTGCGCGCAGGGTCTGCACCATGACGCTGTCAGCGGATGTCGCAATGCTGACCTGGGTCTCGGCATGGGCGCCAAGTGCTGCCAGGACCGCCGGGGCAACGTGTCGCGTTGCATCGAACGGCAGCTTGGCGGATCGGCGCGCTGCGATGGCAGCAAAGAGCCGGTCTTTGCCGGCCGCGCCATTGGGAACAAAGCGCAGCCGCGCGATTGCCCGGCGGTCGAGCCGTTCGCCCGGCAGACCTTGCGGAAACGCGGTGACGTCCATGCCCCATCCGCGCTCGGCCGCCGCAATCCGCGCGACTTCAAGAAAGCAGCCGAACCCGATGAGGATCTGGCGGTCGAACGGATCAGTGGCAGGCAGACGGCGGTCGAGGTCGCAGAAAATAATGGCCTCGTGCTGTCCGACCAACTGGATCAACCAGGGCTGACGGTTATGCGGGTTGGGGGCCAGAATGGCGTGGCGGAAGGCGTCGAGCCTGATATCGGGCTCGGGCGTAGCGGCCGCGCCCCATGCTGCCAGGGCGCGATCCGGGGTCCGGGTGACCGCAAACAAGCCGCCGGCCGCGACCAGCGCCAAACCGCTGCCGCCAATACCGAGAACAAGATTCCGTCGTGAAACTGCCATGTCAGCCTCCCATAGTAAGGTATCGAACCATATAGTTCGATACCTTACTATGTCAACAAAAAAAAGCATCGGCGGGCACGCCCCTAGAACAGGCTCAAACAGGATCGTCTGGGGCTGCTACAGAACGCCCTGCATGTTATAAAACGGCAACATACTGGAAGAGTTAGGGAGCCTTGATGACGCAGTTCTGGACCACGAATGCGCACTGCTCGTCCTGGGACATAAGGCCGCCAGTTGGCCCACTGTAGTTCAATCTCTCGACCTGCCCGGACTGCAAAACGATGTTGACCAAACAGTATCTTGCTTTAGATGATGTCCGCTCGGAACCAAATGTTGACCCGCTGCCCCGGGAGTGTGCGCCGGTATTGTGGCCCGATGTATGACTGGTCGAATGGCCCCTTGTCACAGTCTCAACATGCCCGTTACCGGATGAATAGGACCAGACATCCGTTGTCCCCTCGGTGGCCCGGTGTTCTGGCGGTCCCATGCACGCGAGGACCTCTTCACGGCTCATCCCGACCATTTGGACCTGGGCATCGCGCGCGGTCTGGGCGCGCTGCACTGCGCAGGCGGTCAAGGCGAGCGACAGTACGACGGCCACGGCTATGGGCTGTAGGTTCATGTCCTGAGGTCCCCGCCGAGCCGTTTGGTTCGGGCAACATCACATTACCAACCTATAATCATCTAGGCAACAGCGCTTCTTCCAAACAAGCCCGCTCAATCTCCTCAGTAGGTCCGCACAAATACACCCCATCTGTCAGGCTGTAGGGGCGACGACGCACGGCAGCAGGACCCAAGCTGGATCGACGACAAAACACTCAGCGGGCTATGGAAAAATCGCAGCGGGAGGAAACCAAGCGACCCCAAAGACCCTGAATGGGGTAGCCGGTCATAACAGTGCAGGAACTCAGTCGGTACAAATACACTCAATCTCATGTGCTTTTTCAGCTTACAACATACAGGGTAGCGGTTTTGATCGCGAAGTTTCCATGACGATGCGTCGTTGCCAAGAATTCATTGTAGTTGTTTAATGTGAAGATCCGATGATCGGATAGGGAAAATCGACATGCAGAAAATTGGAGCCCTGGCGTTAGCCGCAATCTGGCTTTCGGGTTGCGCATTAGCAACTGACAAGATCGATATCCAATATATTTCACTGGTGGCGAGCAATGCTGTTCCGGGCGCGCAGCGCATCGTTGTCCAAGTCAACGGGACCGAAGGGCGCGCATCAAACCTCAATCGCGTAAGCGTCAAAAAGAACGGCTATGGAATGGAGATGGCTCCGATCATCTCCAACACGCCAATCCCGGAATTGGCCAAAAATGCGCTTTCGCAGGAGCTTTCGCGGATGGGCTTTCAGATTGGCTCCGGGCAAGTGATCGTTTCCGCCGAGGTGAACAAGTTCTACAATGACTTCAAGGTAGGGTTTTTCTCAGGCAACGCAGTCTCCGAAGTGACACTGACCGTCCAGGTTCGAACCGTATCCGGGCAAATTCTCTACGCGAAGACCTTGACTGGTGAAAGTGACGAAGGTGGCGTCATGATTGCCTCGGGGGAAAATACCAGAATTTCGCTCGAAAAGGCCTTTGCAACGTCGATTGCCAGAATCGTATCTGACCCGAAATTTTCACAAGCCATTCTTGAGGCAAACTCTCCGACCGGAAAACCGGTTTCCTAGGCAAGTTTCCAAGTCGGTCGGCTTCCTTGGGGCGTTTCCGCATACCCCGACGATCACTCAGACGGCAGGCTCGCCCTCCGCTAGGAGGGGCGCAAGCGCATCCATGATGCCGCAAATTAGCTGCACAGATCGCGGCTCGTCGGCTTGTGCAACACCTGGAGCGATCAGGCTTCGTCGTTATGAAGCGCCCGGCATCGCCCGCGTTGACGACGTCTGCCGTCAAAAGAAATCCTGAGTGAGCGGTAACCCTCCGCCTACGCGGCATCTCGCGCTCGTCGAGCCAGCCGGAAACTGACAACTGCATGGCTGGCACGACACAGGATAGCGCCACCGGACTGCTACACAGTCTGCAAAATTCGGGCTATCCGGTGCATATACCGCATTGATTTATCTTGGTATTTTTAGAGTGGCTGGGGGACCTGGATGGATACTCTTCGCCAGACTTTCAAGCTATATCAATAGGTTGTTCGACCTCAATTGCGCGTCTAAGTATCACCCTGCTGGACACCCTGCAAGGTCCGATTAGGCCACGGGACAGCCCGTCGGTTGCCTCCGATGTCCCGGCGCAGGCGGACAATTCAATCTGAGACACTACCAAGGACTCATAAAACCAAGTGCTTTCATTGGACATCTGGCGTGAGCTATGATCGCTAAGTTGTGTAAAATAGGGTGCCCCGATGACCGATGGCGCAACATTGGTAGACCGACATACGCTGATTAAAGCCCTTTCCACGCTGGCCGACGCAATAGAAGCCAACCCACCCCTTATTGTGGGAAGTGATATTTTCGTGCAGGCCGCGCTTGGCGCGCATGCAGTTGGTTCTCACATCTCTGTGACCGCAGGAGCCGGAGCAGGTAGCGGCGTCGGGCAACGGATCAGCGTTGTGGCTAAACCAGGGCAATCGGTAATTGGGCAGCGGATCACTGTAGTCGTCGGCGATGTTCCGCCCTCAGCACCCTCGCCTGGTGCTAGTTCTCAACAAGAGGTCGATAATGCGGTCGCCCAACTGCGCGATGCGGCACGGGTGCTGGCTTCGACTTCCGCTTCTCAAGGTTGGATCAATGGCGTCTTGAGCACGGTATCGAAGTGGGGCGCTCAAGCCCTCAGTGACGCGATTTCGGGCGCTAGCAACGCGGTGATGACGTTCTATCTCACGGATAGCTGACTACATGGTCCCCCGAGTAGTCTTGAACCACTAGGGCCGGAATTTATAACGACATCGCAATTATTATCCGGCATTACCCCCGCCCCCCTGGGTCACCGCCCGTCTATAAATCGGCCCCCCTTCCGCTGCATCGGTCCGGCACCCCCCCGGCCCCCTTCGGCATCTCCAGGAACACTACGGGGTCGGAATGATTGTCCCAGGGTCCCCCCGGCTCACTCAGGCTCGGTGTTAATAAAAAAAACAACCTTAACCGCGATTTTTGAAGCCGGCCTAGAGCATCCCCCAGGGGTCGAATTGAGCCTGCCGGTCACCATGGCGTCGCTAGCTAGAGACGGCGCGGCGCTGACCAGTGGACCGAGCGGCTGCCCGATGCTGACCCGATGCTGACCAGGGGACCCGAGCGGCTGCCTGGAGGCGGGGGAGAATATTCAATACTCCCCCAACCCAATGGCGACCGACAGGCAGAGCCGATACGCCCAGTCATGCTCCAGGGACTCGGCAGGGCACCAGGATTGGCGCTGTAGGGCCGAACCGGGTGGTCGTATGAACACTGACGACGTTCATCGTCTAGGAGACAACACCATGGCTCAGGGTCGTTACATCGCTTACTACCGCGTCAGCACCGTATCGCAGGGCCGGTCCGGCTTGGGCTTGGAGGCTCAGCGCGATGCCGTGATGGCCTATCTCAACGGGGGCTGCTGGGTCCTGTCGGCTGAGTTCACCGAGGTTGAAAGCGGCAAGCGGGTCGCCAACCGTCCGCAATTAGGGGCCGCGCTGGAGGCTTGCAGGCTGACCGGGGCTACCTTGGTGATCGCCAAGCTGGACCGGCTGAGTCGTGACGCTCACTTTCTGATTGGTCTACAGGCGGCTGGGGTCGATTTCATTGCTGTGGACATGCCCAATGCGAACCGGCTGACCGTTGGGATTATGGCGTTGGTCGCTCAGGAGGAACGGGAGGCTATCTCAACGCGGACCAAGGCGGCGCTGGGGGCTGCTAAGGCTAGGGGAGTCGTCCTGGGGGGCTGGAAGGGCGGGCCGAAAGTGGACTCAGCGGCTGGCAGGGAGGCGCAGCGGGTCCGCGCTGAGGCGTTCGCTCAGGGGCTGTCGGGCATCGTGGGGCCGATGGTCGCCAGGGGTGACAGTCTCCGGACGATCGCAGCGGCGTTGACTGAGCGCGGCGTGATGACGGTCCGGGGTGGGACTTGGAGTGCCGCTGGGGTGCGGGATGTGATCGCGCGGCTGCGTTCGGTGTCGGGGTGATGCCGGGCGGTGTCGGTTGGGGTCGGTGGGTGTGTAGGAATATAATCTACATTTGTGGGGTCAAAGGGACCGTCCATCGGGGGGAGAAACCGGGGTCGCAGGGCACAGCAGGAGGGGCCATGTTCATGGGGGACCTGCTGACCTGGGAGACCTGGGCGGACTCCAAGCACAGTATCAGGCGGGTTAACTGGGCCTATCCGCCGGCATCACTTCGGCTTCCACTCAGCGGCCAAACGCTGCGCCTCTGCGATCTGTGCCGGCGTCATCTTGGCGGCAATCAAGTCGCGGTTCTTGGCGCTATCGGCTAGCCCGCCGGCATTCGCAAGATTGTACCACATGTGCACCAGAAGGAAGTTCTGCGGCACACCCTGGCCTTTCTCATACATGAACCCGAGGTTGCTCTGGGCCCTGGCATAGCCCTGATCCGCTGCAAGCCGATACCACTTCACCGCCTCAGCGTGGTTCTGCGGCACACCCTGGCCTTTCTCATACATGAACCCGAGGTTGCTCTGTGCCCTGGCATTGCCCTGATCCGCTGCAAGCCGATACCACTTCACCGCCTCAGCGTAGTTCTGCGGCACACCCTGGCCGTCGTCATACATGAACCCGAGGTAGAGCTGGGCCCGGGCATTGCCCTGACGCGCCAACGGCATCCAAAGGCGCAGCGCAGTTGGATAGTCCCCCGATTGATAAGCCGCGAAACCATCCTCGAACGCTCCGGCGCTGGCGGGTTGCGCTGCGCCGGTGATCAGGATCAGCGCCACGAGTAAGGCGCGGAACATGGCAATCATGGTTGGCCCTTCAGTCGGTGAAACCCGATCGATGCATGATGGCCTTCGTGCCGCAGGACGCAACCCCGCACCTAAGGTGACATCGCCCGGAGACCGCAGCGGGGACTGCTGATCGTTAGGAGGCCACAGGAGACCATTGCATGGCTGGACCTGTGGGGACATAATGAGGCTGAGAGGCTGCCACCTAGGGTTGTGTCGGTCTTGTATGCGCAGCATCCCCCCGCCGGGGTCATCTCTCAGTCCGGCGGGTCATCGGCGGGATTGCAAGCCGCCAGGAACCGGGGTTATCGTTCACCCAAGATGTCCGGATGGGCCGGGCATATGGGAAATGTCGGTTCAAGCCTGTCCGTAGCCTTGCGGCACGGACGAAAAATCGGACAGAGGCCACCATGGACCCAGGAGCAGACAGATGAACATTCATCTACCCGGATGAACATTCATCTACCCGATTGCCCTGGATGTCAGGCGGCCTTGCGATCGATGCCCATCTGCTCTACGCACATCACAGATAAAATCAAAAATCCACGTTTCGTGCACAATGGAGGCTGTATTGCTCACACTGGCAAGTAGAGGAGGTGCGTCCACAATGCCATATGGTAAGGGAAGTGCCTATTACTATAACGCATTGACACAACTAAAAACACGAAGCCCTACTGCTGCAACGATTATCGATTTTCTCGAAAATAAATCACCAACTGTCCAGATCAGTATTCTGGTCACAGAGGTTGAGGATGGGGCTTTTGGCCCGTTTTCATTGGTATGGGGCTTCACCGGACCCTGTATCGTCTGGACGCCCAGCAAAAGCTTTAACACCCGAGGGGCCGAAATAACGGGGTACCGAGACAGCGGCGCGCCGAAGATTACCGGCTCGAAAGTGGCGGTAATCTATCCGTCTGAAATCGTCCTGCTGCATGAACTCGGCCACGCCAAGCAGTATATCGAAAACCCAGACTGGTTCAGCAGCCAGGGGGCTGGCGGCATTGTCCGGCCCGGCAGTAAAACCACCAACGAAATCGAGGCGGATAATCTCAAGCGACATGAAGTTCCGGTGTGCAAGGAGTACGGGCTGGCGCAACGGCAAAACTATGCAGACGGCATGGGTTTCAATGATGTGGTCTTGCCGACAACCGGGCGGCTATATTAGTCCGCATTACTAGAGATCTCCCCGATGGTCGGCCGGCCTGGCCACCGGAGAGGCATGCCACGCTCCAAACCGGGCGTTTAGTAGCTGTGAAACGCCGGGAAAACTGCGCGGCCTCGCTGACCGGCGGGCGGCAACGGCCGGAGGCCGCGATGGCGGTGAGGATTTTGTGGAATCAATTCAACGATCCCAACCCCAGGGCAACACCATGACTCAGGCTGGCATGATCCTGACACCTCCGCCACGTCGTCCAGAGAGCATCGTTCCGATCAACCCTAGGTTGGCCAATGCAGCCCGGAGGTCGATCCGCTTGACCATCCGGTTGAAGTTGTTCTTATCCATTCCTCCCAAGTCCTCCCGGAGGTCTCCATTGGTCACCTCCAGTTCACCTCGATCCAACCGGACCTTAATGCACCGAATGTAGTCAGCCGGTCTGCCGGTCAACTCCTTGGCATCACCGAGTATCGCTGTGTCGGTCCGGACGGTCGCCTGGGGGAACATTGCCTTTAGGTCCGGCATCCCCAGTCCGGTCTGCTTGGCCATGACAATCGTCAGGGACATCCGGCCACAATCGCCATCGTCCTGACAGCGACGGGCCGAACCTCTCAGGGCCGCCTGCATCACCGAGTCCCTAAGGGCGGCGACCTTAAGAGCAATCACCGACTCAGGGCTGTCCTAATGGGGCTGAGGGCTGCCAAGGTGGGGATGGCCAATATTGAACACAACCCAGGGGCGGACCTGGGATCATTAGGAGGCACCGAGACGACCAGGAACTGGATAACTCGGGGCTGTCCTAATGGGGCTGAGAGGTTGCCATTAAGGGTTGTGTCTCGCTTGCTTGCCATGCGCAGCATCCCCCCGCCGGGGTCATCTCTCAGCCTCCGCTCGGCATCACCACGGCATCATCGGGTATCACCGGGTTGGACCGGCGGTTGGTCCCAAGGCTTGATCAATTCAATGATCTCAGCCTCAGGGCAACATCCCGGCATCAGGCGGGCATCATCCAGCTACTTAGAACTTACGACCAGCTACTTAGAACTTACGACCGAACTTTCGCCAACCCAGGGCACGCTGAGCGGCCAGCCGTAACTCCCTTTAGTCCGTTTGGAGCGGCGTGCCTTTTCGACGGCTCTCTGGGTGCTGCCAGCACGGGCGGCTATCTCGGGGGACCCTAGGTAATCGTGATGCTCCAGGAGCCACGCTTGACGCTCCCGCTTGATGGCCATCGTCGCGGTGGTCGATGCGATGCCGTCCAGATCAAAGGTCCAGACGATTGCGTCCACCCATTCATCGCAGACTATTACAAAAGGCGATGCTTTCCCGAAGCCCTCTAAATGAGCCACATGGTTCCCGCTCCCGTCTACGTTGCGTCCAATACCGGCGCGCAAGGCTACGTCGTTCAATAGGTAACGGGATTGACTACGACCGAACGGCGCTAACTCGATGTAACCGTGATGCTCCATCAGACCGATCAGGGTAGCCCGACGCAGCCCCAGGCGTGCCGCTAGGTCGGTCAGGGTGACGCCAGCGCCGGACCCGCCCGGGGGCATAGGGCGACGCAAAGCCCGCATCCGGTCAGCGTCCAGCCCATGCTGTCCCTGGGGGTCGTCCTCCAGGTCCAGGCGGTTCATCTGAATGCGCTCAGCCGTGGCGACCATCCGGTCAGCGTCCGGGGTCCTTTGCCCATGTCGCAGGGTCGCTGGGTCCCAGCCGTCGAGCACACAATCGAGTGCGGTCCAGTGCTCCACTGTGCCGATGGGATAGCCGATGTCATCGTGGATCATCGTGTCGTCTCCGGATTGGTCTGAGCGGCTCTCAACCAGGACAGCGCGGGCACCCCAGGGCGTGGGGAGCCGGCACGGGCTGCCAAGTGCTCCAAGGGATCACTGGAAATGTAGTGCGGGCCAAGAGCGCTCAATAGCGCGGCGTTCCGGGCGTGCTGCCGGCGTGCGGGATTCAGGGTGTCGGTCATGGGAGTCCTAGCGGGCTTACGGATTAACGAGGGGGGAGCCCGGCTGGCCTTACGGTCCCGGCTGGTTGTGCCTGGAGCATGTCGCTGAGGTCGGTCGGTTTACGGAGTCAGTCCCGTGGGCCGCTTCGTGGGCGGCGCGTGGCTAGTCGAATAATGCAGATGGGGACGATGTGGGGACGTTACAAGGGGGGGCCTGGAGCGGGCTGGGAGCCTCAGGAGGCCTCTGGAGAGCCTGGGGCCGTCCTGGTGCACCCGTGTAGCGTCCTGGAGCCTGGGAGCCGTCCTGGGGCCGCTAAGCGTCCGCCAACGGGGACGGAATGCGCGCCAAGTTCTCCGCTAGGACCACGATCATAGCTTTCATGCCCGATCCATAGCCTGCGCTCTCATTCGTGTGTCCCGTGTGTCCCGTGATCGCGTTCCGGACTTCCTCGGGCATCACAACGCCACGGGCGGCGTCGATGAAGTAGTGCCGCCAGGAATGCGACGGGCTTATCAGTTGGTCCGCAAGCTTAAGATCGTTCCGGAGCCATCGGGTCATCACCCGGGAAGCCTCAGAGGCTCGGGTGCCAAATGATTTGGACAAGGGAACATCTGGCCAGAGTGGGGACCCCAAGGGCAGCGCGGCGACATACTCAATGAAACCCTCAGCCATCAACGCCGGATGAATGGGAACTGTCCGAACGGATGCGGCGTTCTTGACCGAGGCCCCCTCGCCTTCATCGTGGATACGCAGAGCCGTCACCCCATGGATTGTCACGATGTCGGACCGTGTTGCCTGGGCAATTTCTCCAACCCGAGCGCCGGTAAAACACAAGACCCAGGGAGCCCACCTTAGGAAGCCGGATCGACCCCGTGCGGCCTCCAGGATCATCGCGGCTTCATCCCGTGTGAATGGGCGGACGGCCTTTGCTCGCTTCTTGGCCTTGGGAGGCAATAGGCCGCTGAAGGGGTTACCCTCGGGCAGCTTGCCGTTCGCTATTCCCCAGGTCCACAATGCCGAGCATTCGGATAGATCATTCCTGACCGTAGGCACTGCCAGTCCTCGGCCCTGCATGTCCTCTTTCCACCGCACGGCATCGGCGCGGACAACCTTGCTGGCGTCCTGGTGTCCCATGAAAGCCCCGAGGCGGATTAATGTTCTAAGGCGGTCATACGCAGCCCTCTGGATCGGTCGGGCGTCAATGTTCATTCCACGGTCGGCGGCCCAACCCTTGACCAGCGCGGTCATGTCGCAACCTGGGGACGGCTTGGGGCCAACCTTGGGGACAACCTTTGGGGCGGACGGCGGGGCTACAGCGGGGAACCGTTGGGCCGTTGTGTCATCCGACCAGTCGCCCCTAGTCCGCTTCAGCATCATCTGAGCGAAGTCGGATCGAATCCGCATGATCTCTACGGCTGCCCGGTTGACGGTTTGCGGATCATCTGACCACCCGGCTTCCCTTAGGGCGCTGCGGGCCTCGATAATTTCAATACGTGATGGCATGACATCCCGGTCAATCACCCTACCGGAGCCGTCCACAATTTCAGCCCCTAGGCGGTCCCCGATGTCGTCGAGGTGGTGGTGCCAGTTTAGGGCATCGCCTGCATTGTCGCCTTGAGCCCGGACGCGCCACCGATAGGCCTCACCAGCAAGCCCCGCTATGTCCCGATCAGTCGGCACTGGGGCGCGGCCCTCGGCTGCCGCACGGATGGCGGCGAGTTTGTCTTGCAGGCGCACCAGGGCGGCAGGGGCGGACCGCACGGCCTCTCTGGCGTCCTTAGTTCCCAGGCTTTCGACTAATTCAGTCCGAACGCCATGGAGTCGATGGGCGGCATCGCGCAGCATGGGCGGGATCATCAGCCGAATGCGGTATGTTCCGGACTTAGGATGCTTGGTTGGTCGGGTCATTTGGATCGCCACTCTGGACACCTCGCCGTATCACCGCGGGGTCGTAGCCTATTGATAAAGCTTAAGTCTTTGGCCCCAAACGGTATTGGGGAGAGACCCTGGGGGACCTGGATTCGAACCAAGGATGCACGGGTCAGAGCCGAGAGTTTTACCGCTAAACTATCCCCCAACGGTGTCGGGCCTCTAGCATGGGCGCGCAGCGATTTGCAACTGAACCACAAGCAGCCCTGGCATCCATGTGAAATGGTGCTTGCCCCTCCCCCCCCCAAAGCCGATGATAGCAATCAACCGCAACAGGTCCGCCCGCCCGAATGTCCGAGTCTGTCGCCCCCTTCCAGCCCGACCGAGGCCGCACATCCGGCCCGGTTTACGCTGCGCTGGATCTGGGCACCAATAATTGCCGCCTGCTGGTGGCGGCGCCGACACCTGACGGCTTCCGTGTGGTGGATAGTTTCAGCCGCATCGTCCGGCTTGGTGAAGGGTTGCAGACCTCCGGCAAGCTCTGCGATGTGGCGATGGACCGCGCCATCGGGGCGCTGCACGGTTGCGCGCAACGCCTTGCCCGGCGCCCGGTGCGGGGCCTGCGGGCCATCGCCACCGAAGCCTGCCGGCGGGCGACCAACGGGCGGGAGTTTCTGGCCCGGGTCAGCCGCGAAACCGGGTTGCCGATTGAGATTATCTCGGCGCGTGAAGAAGCCGAACTCGCGCTCGAAAGCTGTGCGCCGTTGCTCGAAGACGCCGGCCGCAGCCAGGGCATCGGACGCCGGGCGCTGCTGTTCGATATCGGCGGCGGCTCGACCGAGATCGCCTGGATCCGGCTTGCCCCGGCCGAAGGATGCGGGCCGCAGCTGATCGGCACGATCTCCATGCCGGTTGGCGTGGTAACCCTCGCCGAGCGCTTTGGCCACGCTGGGTTCGAGGCTGCCGGGTTCGAGGCAATGGTTGCCGACGTGCTGGCGCGCATCCAGAATTTCGAGGCGGTGCATTGCATTCGCCAGGAAATCCGCCAAGGCGGGGTTCACTTTGTCGGGACGTCGGGCACCGTCACCACCCTCGCGGGGATTGTCCTCGATCTGCCGCGCTATTCGCGCATGGCGGTCGATGGCGCGATCCTGACCCATGATGAGGCGCAGATCGCGCTGGCGCGGCTGCGGGCACTCGGACGGAAAGGGCTGTCGGAGCATCCCTGCGTCGGCCCCGAGCGGGCCGAATTTGTGCTGCCGGGCTGCGCGATTTTCGCCGCGATCCAGCAATTATGGCCTGCGCCGCATGTCCTGGTTGCTGATCGCGGCCTGCGCGAAGGCATGCTGCTGCGGATGATGCGCAATGACCGGGCACGGAGCCGGTAGCAAAACTGCGCCGAACCGGCTAAACGGGCGCAATGTCCTCCCGATCCGGAAAAGGCCCGTCTTCGACCCGCGGCCTCAGTGTTTTTGTCAAAACGTCCAAGAAGCGCAGCCCGGCATCGGCCGCTTGGCTGACGCGGCAATTGAACGACCCCTATGTCGCCGCGGCCAAGGCGCAGGGCTGGCGATCCCGCGCCGCATTCAAGCTGATTGAACTCGATGATCGCTATCATGTGCTCAAACCCGGCAGCATTGTGGTTGATCTTGGCGCAGCACCTGGTGGCTGGGCGCAGGTGGCGGTGAAACGGGGTGCAGCGAAAGTGCTGGGCCTGGATCTGCTGCCAATCGACCCGTTGTACGGCGCGACATTTGTTGAGGGCGATTTCAACGACCCCGACATGCCGGCGCGGTTGATCGGAATGCTGGGCGGCAAGGTCGATGTGGTGCTGTCCGACATGGCGCCCAACACGACCGGGCACGCCGCAACCGATCATTTGCGGATCATCGCGCTGGCTGAACTCGCCTTGGAGTTTGCCTCGCAAATTCTGGCGCCCGGCGGATCGTTCGCGGCGAAAGTGTTTCAAGGCGGCACAGAAGGACTGATGCTGGCGCCGATGAAGCGGATGTTTACCAAGGTGCTGCACGTCAAGCCGCCAGCGTCACGCAAGGACAGCAGTGAGCTTTATGTGCTGGCAATGGGATTTCGGGGCGCGGATCCCGGCCCCGCCGAACCCGACGCATAGCAGCCCAACTGTCGGAAAACCGTGCTTGCGCCGGTCAGTCCACAAGCTTATGAGGACGCGTCAAGGTAACGGAAAGGCCCGGCCATGACATATCAAGACACCGCCAAGTTCAACGCCGCGTCTGCGCGCATTCTCGAAGCATACGCCTTCGACGACGTGCTGATAATGCCGGGCTATTCCGACGTGCTGCCATCTGCAGTTGATACCCGCACCAAGCTCACCCGGACAATATCGCTCAACATCCCGCTGGTGTCCTCGGCGATGGACACGGTCAGCGAAAGTGCGATGGCGATTGTCATGGCCCAGCATGGCGGCATGGGGGTGATCCACAAGAACCTCACGATCGAGGAACAATCCACCCAGGTTCGGCAGGTGAAACGCTTCGAATCGGGCATGGTGGTCAATCCGCTGACAATTTTTCCCGATGATACCCTGGCAGATGCCCGCGCGCTGATGGCGCTGCACCGGATCAGCGGGTTTCCGGTCGTCGAACGCGATACCGGGCGGCTGGTTGGTATTCTGACCAATCGCGATGTCCGCTTCGCCACCGATCCGAACCAAAAAGTCTATGAGTTGATGACGCGGGAAAACCTCGCGACCGTCCATGCCACCGTCAGCCCCGATGACGCCCGCCGCCTGCTGCATCGCCGCCGGATCGAGAAATTGCTGGTGGTGGACGATGCCTATCGCTGCATCGGGCTGATTACGGTCAAAGACATGGACAAGGCACAAACCCACCCGATCGCCAACAAGGACGAAATGGGGCGCTTGCGCTGCGCCGCCGCAACCGGGGTTGGCGATGACGGGCATGCGCGCACCGAGGCACTGATTGCCGCCGGCGTTGATGTTGTGGTGGTTGATACCGCACACGGCCATTCCGCAGGCGTGCTGGAAGCGGTTGCCCGGATCAAGAGATTATCTAACGCGGTCCAGGTCATCGCGGGCAATGTGGCCACCCCCGACGGCGCCCGTGCGCTGATCGATGCCGGTGCGGACGCGGTCAAGATCGGCATCGGGCCGGGCAGCATCTGCACCACCCGTATCGTTGCCGGCGTCGGTGTGCCGCAATTCAGCGCCGTTTTGGAAACGGCTGAAATTTGTCGGGCCGCTGGCGTTCCTGCCATCGCCGATGGCGGTATTCGCCAATCCGGCGACATCGTCAAAGCAATTGGCGCTGGCGCTGACTGCGTCATGGTCGGCAGCCTGCTGGCAGGCACCGACGAAGCGCCGGGCGAGGTGTTTTTGTATCAGGGGCGATCTTACAAATCCTATCGTGGGATGGGCAGCATGGGGGCGATGGCACGTGGCTCGGCGGATCGCTACTTCCAACAGGACATCAAGGACATGCTGAAACTGGTGCCGGAAGGCATCGAAGGCCGCGTGGCCTATAAGGGCCCGGTATCGGCGGTGCTGCACCAGATGGTTGGCGGGTTGCGCGCTGGGATGGGCTATACTGGGAGCGCTAATATAGCCGATTTGCAGGCCAATGCGCAGTTTCGGCGGATCACTGGCGCGGGGCTACGGGAGAGCCATGTGCATGACGTTTCGATTACACGCGAAGCGCCAAACTATCGGCAGGACGGGTGAGGCAAGCAGCTCTTTTGTGAATAAAAAGAACCAAAAAAACTTTCTATCTACGGCGCACCACGGCCGGTACGCACTCCGCACCACAGTCGTAAAGTTTTTTGCTTTTTTGTTTTCAAACAAAAAAGACACTTTCTTAGGATGATCTTTTGACCCCGTCAGCCCGCCTCTTAGCCGCCATCGAACTCGTCGGTGCAGTCGAAGCCGCCAACCGTAAACCGGCCGACGCCATTGCCAACGCGTTTTTCCGCGAGCGCCGCTTCATCGGCTCGGGCGACCGGCGGTCAGTGTCGGATCGCGCCTGGGCGGTCCTGCGGACCCGCCGCAAGCTCGGCTGGTGGCTCGGGCGCAACGATGGCAGCACCAAACAATCCCCACGTTTGCTGGTGGCAGCGTCATTGCTGCTGGAAGGCTGGACGCTGGCCGGGTTGGACCAAAGCTATTCCGGCGGCCAATACGCGCCGTCTCCGTTGAGTGGCGGAGAAAAATCGGGCCTGGCGCGGCTGGAGAACCACAGCCTCGAACATCCAGAAATGCCCGACGCGGTCAGGCTCGAAGTGCCGGACTGGATCGTGCCGCATCTGGTGGCGCGGTTTGGTGACACGCTGAACGCCGAAATGTCGGCGATGGCGCTGCCGGCACCGCTTGATCTGCGGGTCAATCTGCTGCGTGGCACCCGTGAGCAGGCAATGGCCGCGCTCGCGATCGAGGGCGTTGAAACCTCGCCCACCGAATTTTCCCCCTGGGGTTTGCGCATCCCGACCCGCCGGGCAATCACCACCGGCAAGGCGTTCACCTCCGGGTTGGTTGAAATTCAGGATGAAGGTAGCCAGTTGGTCGCCTTGCTGGTCGGTGCCGGCCCCGGGATGCGGGTCGTCGACTGGTGCGCCGGCGCGGGCGGCAAGACATTGGCGCTGGCGATGACAATGCAGAACCAGGGCCATATCGTGGCCTGCGATGTTTCCGCGCCCAGGCTGGAAGGTGCGGTAAAACGCCTGCGCCGCGCTGGTGTCCACAATGTCGAGCAATACCTGATTGAGGCAACTGGCAAGTGGACCAAGCGTCGCGCCGGCAGTTTCGATCGCGTGCTGGTCGATGCCCCCTGCACCGGCACCGGCACCTGGCGCCGTAACCCCGACGCACGACTGCGCCTGGTGCCAAACGACCTTGCCGAACTCGTGGTCAAGCAGGCTGGAATTTTGCGCCGTGCAGCCGAGTTGGTGAAAGTCGGCGGGCGCTTGGTTTACGCCACCTGCTCGCTTTTGCTCGATGAAAACGACCATCAGGTCACGAGCTTCCTGGCCGAAAACCCGAATTTCCAAATGGTCCCGTTGCGAGAGGCTTGGCCCGCGGCACCCGAGACCGGCGACGCACTACGCCTGACGCCCCGGCTTCACGGCACGGACGGTTTCTATGGCGCGGTATTGGAACGGATCGGGTGATTATCATCCGCCGCGCCCGCCCGACCGATGCCGCCGCGATCGGCACGGTGCATGTGGCGGCGTGGCGCAGCACTTATGCGGCGATTTTGCCGCATGACTATCTCACCCGACTGTCTGCGATACGGCAGGCAGCGCATTATCAGGCCGCGATCAATGGCGGCATCGGCGTTTATGTCGCGGTCAGTTCAGAAGCCGATCCTGCCGCCGCTACGATCATCGGTTTTGCCACTGCCGGGCGTGCGCGCCAAGCTGAAGGCGCACCCGCCGATGGCGAAATCGAAACGCTTTACGTGTTGGATGACTGGCGCGACCGCGGTGTTGGCCGCCGCCTGATGAACGCAGCTGTCGGGCATTTGGTTGAAAAGACGTGCGAGACGGCTTTTCTGTGGGTGCTGCGTGACAACCCGAGCCGCTGGTTTTACGCCCATCTTGGTGGCAAGCCGGTCGCCGAAATTGTCATCCAGGTCGGCGGCCATGACGTCACCCAAACAGCCTATGTCTGGTCCCCGATCGCCCGCCTTGCCGAAGCAACCAAAACCGAGCGATGACATGCAAATCTTCGCCCAAAGGACAAACCCATGACCGATGCCGCCGACCGCGTTCTGATCCTCGACTTCGGCAGCCAGGTCACCCAGCTGATCGCCCGCCGCGTGCGTGAAACCGGGGTCTATTGTGAGATCTTCCCCTACAACGCCACCCCCGAACGCATCGCCGCCTTCGCCCCCAAGGCGATCATCCTGTCCGGCGGCCCCGCCAGCGTCCCAGACGGCAATTCGCCCCGCGCCCCGCAAATGGTCTTCGAGGCCGGCGTCCCAGTGCTCGGCATCTGCTACGGACAAATGACGTTGTGCGAGCAACTCGGCGGCCAGGTCGCAGCATCCGACCACCGCGAATTCGGCCGCGCCTTCGTCGATGTCCACGACGATTGCGACCTGTTCAAAGGCGTCTGGGACAAAGGTAGCCGCCACGAAGTCTGGATGAGCCATGGCGACCGGGTGATTGCCCTCCCCCCCGGTTTCCGCGCCGTCGGAACTTCCGAAGGCGCGCCTTTTGCCGCCTTCGCTGACGAAACCCGCCATTTCTACGGCCTGATGTTCCACCCCGAGGTTGTCCACACACCCGACGGCGCCAAGCTGTTGCGCAATTTCGTCCACGGCATCGCCGGCCTCGGCGGTAACTGGACCATGGCCGGCTTCAAGGACGCCCAGATCGCCGCCATTCGCAAGCAGGTCGGCAGCGGCCGGGTCATTTGCGGCCTCTCCGGCGGTGTGGACTCAGCCGTCGCCGCCGTCCTGATCCACCAAGCCATCGGCGCCCAACTAACCTGCATCTTCGTCGACCACGGCATGCTCCGCATGGACGAAGCCGAAGACGTCGTCCGCACCTTCCGCGACCGTTTCAACATCACCCTCGTCCACCGTGATGCCTCCGACCTGTTCATCGACGCCCTCGAAGGCATCACCGACCCCGAAACCAAGCGCAAAACCATCGGCCGGCTGTTCATCGAGGTCTTCGAGGAAGAAGCCAAGAAAATCGGCGGCGCCGACTTCCTCGCCCAAGGCACGCTTTACCCCGACGTCATCGAGAGCGTGAGCTTCACCGGCGGCCCCAGCGTCACCATCAAATCCCACCACAATGTCGGCGGCCTGCCCGATCGGATGCGGATGCAACTGGTCGAGCCCTTGCGCGAATTGTTCAAGGACGAGGTCCGCGTCCTCGGCCGCGAACTCAAAATCCCCGAAATCCTGGTCGGCCGCCACCCCTTCCCCGGCCCCGGCCTCGCCATCCGCATGCCCGGCACCATCACCCGCGAAAAAATCGCCATCCTGCAAAAAGTCGATGCCATCTACCTCGAAGAAATCCGCAACGCCGGCCTCTACGACGCGATCTGGCAAGCCTTCGCCGTGCTGCTCCCGGTCCGCACCGTCGGCGTCATGGGCGATGGCCGCACCTATGACATGGCCTGCGCCCTCCGCGCCGTCACCAGCACCGATGGCATGACCGCCGATGTCTACCCGTTCGACATGGGCTTCCTCACCCGCGTCGCCGGCCGCATCGTCAACGAAGTCCGCGGCGTCAACCGCGTCACCTACGACATCACCTCCAAACCCCCCGGCACGATCGAGTGGGAATAGCACCCGTGATCACCCTTCACGGCATAAAAGCCTGCGACACCATGAAAAAAGCCCGCGCCTGGCTCGATACACACGGGGTCGCCTACCACTTCCACGACTACAAAACTGCCGGCATCACCCGGCCGATGCTGGAACAC
>CALQTN020000021.1 GCA_943333505.2 Asaia bogorensis
GCGACGGGATGAGTCTGTCCGCAGCGTGCCCGAAGGCCCAACCAGTGGCTTTCGGGCATGCTGAAAATGCCTGATTTTGGCCCTAGAAACCGAAAATCGGCGCTCAGGCAGAGAATATTCGGCTCTGAATGGGGTTCTTCAGCAGCCTGCTAGAGTCTAGTTTTCACGATCATCTGTATCCGTCCAATCGAAGCCGATTGAACGAATGATGATCTAGTAACCTCGCGCTTGCGAAGGGTGCGGTTCCAGGCGGAGCCGCACCCTTTTTTGCACATATCAAACCGTTTACGCGGGCGGCGGCGCAGTTTCCGCCAAGCAGCGGTCTTTCATCATCTCGTCGTACCAAGCGGCCAGGATCGGGTGACCAGGACGCCACGGCTCGGCTGCGAAGCGGAAATCAAGATATCCCAGCGCGGCGACAATCGTGATGCTGCCGATGTCGACCACTTTATGCGGCAGATAGATTTCGAGGGCGTCAAGGCTGCGTGCAACTTTGGCGGCCTGCTTGGCATGCAGATCCTCCCGGCCTGCGTCCATCGGTTTGCCCACTTCGCCACGACGGATCAGGCAGGCATCCATCATCCCGTCGCCCATCGCCTGCTGCTTGAGTGCCCGCCAGCGCGCGCCGCCTGATGGCGGAAACATTGGTAGCGCATCGCCGATAGTGTCGAGAAATTCACAAACCACCGGGCTATCAAACAATGATAAACCATCATCGGTCATCAGACAGGGCACTTTGGACAGTGGATTTGCGGCAAGCAATTGCGCTTGATAGTCTGCGGTGCCACTGGTCAGTCGTTCGATCCGCCCGTCAATCCCGCGGGCGATTGCACAGGCCATAACTTTGCGGACATATGGGCTGGCCGGCGAATAGAATAGCTTCATGGTGATTTTTCCTATCGAGAATCATGGAGGGATGTCAGAACTTGTCCTTGCGTCCACGCAAATCGGCGAGCTGAGCAATCGTTTTAGCCCGCAAGAACGGGTTGCAGGCAAGTTCATCGGACAGCAGGCTTGGGATGGTCGGTTTGCCGGCGGCCCGAAGAGATTTTACTCCCTCGGCATAGGCCGCAAGTGCGACATTGTCGGGATCGGCATGCACCGCGAAGCGGGCGTTCGAGTCGGTGTATTCATGCCCGCAACACACCAGTGTCTCGCCAGGCAAAGTTGAAAATTGCGCAAGCGAGGCGAACATCTCAGCGGCGCTACCCTCAAGGAGGCGCCCGCAACCCAGGCTGAACAAAGTGTCGCCGGGCAGCAACACGCCGCCATCGGCAAAATAGAGACTGATATGGCCACGCGTATGCCCGGGGGTTTCCATTACCCGCGCTGAGGCAGATCCAACCATGATTGCATCGCCAGCGGCAACCGATCGATCAAGCTTTGGAAGCCGATGTGCGTCAGCTGTGGCGCCAATCACCGGGGCACCATAGCGTGCACGAATATCGTCGGTTCCGGCTATGTGGTCGCCGTGGTGGTGGGTCAGCAGGATCATATCCAAACGTCCGCCGGCGGCGTCGATCGCGGCCGAGATCGGACCTGGATCCGCCGGATCCACGATCGCGGTCGTGCCGGTTTCGCTGCAGCGCAGCAACCAAGCATAGTTATCGGAAAGTATGGGAACAGCCGTTGCAATGATCATCGCCAAACTTTGCACCAGGACGGGGGCGGGGCGCAAATCCTCAACCGACGGTCGCTGGTTGTGATAGTATGCCGCTATGGCGACTGATGTCCTAACTGCCGCAGAATTCTACAGCTCTCGTAAGGGTGCGGTCGCCGCGCGGCTGTTGCGGGCGCGTCTAGCAGCGATGTGGCCGAACCTCGCTGGGAAAAAATTGTTGGGAATTGGCTATCCAACGCCCTATTTGCGGCAGTGGCGGGACGAGGCGCGGGCCTGCATCGCACTGACGCCAAGCCAGATTGGTATTGCGCCGTGGCCGGTCGGGCACGCGAATATGTCGTGTACCGCTGAGGAAGATGCCCTACCTTTCGTGGATTGCAGCGTTGACAGAGTACTTCTGGTGCATGGTCTGGAAGCGGCTGAGCGGGCGCGCCCATTGCTGAGAGAAATTTGGCGGGTGCTTGCAGATGATGGACGCCTGCTCGTGGTCACGCCGAACCGATCCGGGATGTGGGCGCATCTGGAGAGTACGCCGTTTGGGCAGGGACAGCCTTATTCGGCCGGACAGATTGCGCGGCTGTTGCACGCGACGATGTTTCGCGAGGAGCGCCGCGACACCGCACTGTTCATACCCCCCACGGATTTGCGCATCATTCTACGTGCGGCGCCAATATGGGAACGTAGCGGGCGACGCCTGTTGCCTGGTTTCGCCGGTGTGACGATCACTGAGGCGTCGAAGGATCTCTATGCCGTCATTCCGCTTCAACGCAGGGTTCGGCGTACGGTCTTGGCGGAGGCCGTTTATCTGTCGATAACAAAAGCCTGACCTAAGGCGCTTGGCCGAGTCGCAGCAGCAGCGGCGGCACTGCGTCCTGGTTCGGGCCGAGCAGTGCTGATATTGTCACGCCGGCAGCCTGCGCCAGCAAAACAGTTAGCGGCGCTTGCAGTTTGGCCGGGTCATCCAGCATCTCCCAAGCGCGATCTGGATTTGCGACGAGCCCCATGAACCCTGCTGGCCACCCGGCAGCCTTGCCCGCGATGCCGAATACGACCTCTCCGGATGGATTGCCGCCAATGATGATCGATCCATTGCCCTGCACGCATTCTACAGCCAATAGTAGCGCGTTAAGCGCTACCCTTGCTCCGGCAGCGCCGAATGTGCCTTCAGGATCAAGATCATCAGTCGTGATCGCGACGTGCTTGGTAGCCAGGCTGGCGGCAATTGCGGAGAACTCGGTAACTGACATTGCTACTGGCCCACCCCAGGCTGCCCGCAACAGGCGGATGCGCCGAACCATCGCATGTGTTGCGTCGGCCATGATCGCTTTGGCTTCTTTCGCAAATAGCGGTTCATCTTCCGCTACGCCGTAAGCGCCCAGCAATGCCCCGAGAGGACTGCTCAGGTCATGGCACAATCGAATTGTCAGTATTTCGGCGAGGCGGAGTCCATTGCTCATCACAGGCACCTCTTCGATGGTCTTCACGTGCCCAGTTAGGGCAGCCGTCCGTCGCTATTTTTTGTGCACATGTCATTCCGACATAACGGACATCCCCACACCCGTCTATGCCCGGGGGGATGTTTACTTGCCAACAGTAAACATGCGGTGAACCGGTCGGCAGGTTCAGCTTTGGCCCTTGCATCCTGGACCGGAAGCGCCGACATTCGTTATACCCGTTGGGGCACAACCATTGCTGAGCACACTCACATGATCGACCCGTTCGGCCGCGCCATCACCTATTTGCGCGTATCGGTCACCGACCGCTGCGATCTGCGTTGCACGTATTGTATGTCCGACGACATGAAGTTCCTGCCCAAGGCAGAATTGCTGACACTCGAGGAACTCGATCGTCTCTGCGGCGCGTTCATCCGGCTTGGCACTGATAAGATCCGCATAACCGGCGGCGAACCGCTGGTGCGGCGTGATGTGCAGCAATTATTCGCAGCCCTCGGCCGTCGCCTTGGCGCCGGTGGGTTGCGCGAACTGACGCTGACAACCAACGGTACCACTCTTGCCCAGCATGCCGAAATGCTGGCAGCGTCTGGGGTGAAGCGGGTCAATGTCAGCCTCGATACGCTTGATCCGGCAAAGTTTACCGCCATCACCAGGCGCGGCAAAATCGAAAAGACGCTGGACGGTATTTTTGCGGCCAAGGCCGCCGGACTTGCGGTCAAGATCAACGCGGTAGCGCTGAAAGGGTTCAACGAGGACGAGATCAGCCCGATGCTGGCATGGTGTGGCGAGCACGGCTTTGATCTCTGCCTGATTGAGACCATGCCAATGGGCGCGATCGAGGAAGACCGCACGGACCAGTATCTGCCGCTGTCGCTGGTGCGCTCACGTCTGCGTAAAAGTTGGACCCTGGATGACACGGATTACCGCACCGGCGGGCCGGCGCGCTATTACAACGTCGCCGAAACTGGCCAGCGAGTTGGGTTCATCACGCCGATGACCCATAATTTTTGCGAAAGTTGCAACCGGGTTCGGCTGACCTGCACCGGCACGCTCTATATGTGTCTCGGGCAGGACGACGCCGCCGATTTCCGCGGCCTGTTGCGAGACGGGATTGACGATGCCGGGCTCGACACTGCCATTCGTGCCGCCATTGCGCGCAAGCCGAAAGGTCATGACTTCATCATCGACCGTGACCATCAGGCGCCCGCCGTGGTCCGCCATATGAGCGTGACCGGAGGGTAGCATGCCGACCCAAGTTGAAAAAATCGTCACTTTCCGCACCCTGCATGCGGGGCCGGGTGCTCTCATTATCCCCAACCCGTTCGATGCCGGCTCGGCCCGCCTGCTCGCCGGCCTCGGGGCCAAGGCCCTCGCCACGTCCAGCGGCGGCTTTGCCGGTACGCTTGGCCGCCGCGACGGACGGGTGAGCCGCGACGAAGCCCTCGCCCATGCCCGGCTGGTGGTGGACGCGGTCGACATACCAGTCGCCGCCGACCTCGAAAACGGTTTCGGCCATGCCCCGGATTTCGCCGCCGAAACCGTGACGTTGGCGTCCGTAACCGGCCTTGCCGGCTGCTCGATCGAGGACGCGACCGGCATCGCCGACCAGCCGCTTTATGATTTCGACACCGCGGTCGCCCGCGTCACCGCGTCCGTCGCTGCCGCGAAATCCCTCGGCAACGGCTTCGTGCTGACGGCGCGGACCGAGAACTTCCTGCGCGGCAATCCTGATCTCGCCGACACCATCCGCCGCCTGCAAGCCTTTGCCGCTGCAGGCGCCGACGTGCTGATGGCGCCTGGTCTGCCTGATCTCGTGGCCGTGCGCGCGGTGTGTGCCGCGCTCGACAAGCCGGTGAATTTCATGGTCGGCATTCCTGGCAAATCCTTCAGCCGCGCTGAACTCGAAGCCGCCGGTGTGCGCCGCATCAGCCTCGCGACATCCTTGTGGCGGGCTGCCATGGCAGCCACTGCGCGGGCCGCGACCGAGGCGTTGGAGGATGGCACCTTCGGTTACATCGCCACGAACGCCCTGACCCCCGATCTTGGAACCTATATGCGGGCCTGAATCCGCGCCCAATGCGGCGAGGATTTCAAGTTCGACCGGCCCTTGATGGCCTGGATGCTGGTGGGCGTCGGCAAAACCATGGAGGATACCGCCGATGAATGGACGCGCCCAAGGGGAGCCAAAAATGAAAATCTACCACAACCCGTCCTGCGGCACGTCACGCAAGGCGCTGGCGATGATTGAAGCCGCCGGAATTGCGCCCGAGATCATTCTCTATCTCAAAACCCCACCAAATGCCGCCGAGCTTACCACGTTGATCGCCAGGCTTGGGATCGCCCCACGCGCGCTACTGCGCCGGAAGGAGGCAGTTTACGGCAACCTTGGCTTGGATAGCCCCAGTCTGTCCGACGTGGCTCTGATCGCGGCGATGGCGGCAAACCCGATCCTGATCGAACGGCCGATCGTCGTCACTGGCGACCAGGCGGTTCTGGGCCGCCCGCTCGAAGCGGTCGCGGCGCTGCTGGCATGACCGCGCTGACCATCACCCGCGCGACCGCGCCGACCGACGCGGTGCGCCTGCTGATCGGCGAACTCGACGCGACGCTCGCCGCCGAATACCCCCCCGAACAGCGCCACGGCCTGGCGTTGGATGCGATATTCGCGCCGCATATGCGGTTTTTCGTCGCCAGCCTGAACGGCGCGCCGGTCGGCTGCGGCGGGGTGGCGCTGTTTGACGGCTTTGGCGAGGTCAAGCGCATGTATGTCCGTGACGCCGCCCGTGGCAAAGGCGTTGCCCAGAAAGTCCTGGCACGGCTTGAAGCCGAGGCACGGGCGGCCGGTTTGCCGGTGCTGCGGCTCGAAACCGGCACTGCGCAACATGCGGCGATGCGCTTGTACGAACGCGCCGGGTTCAAGGTGTGTGATGCTTTCGGGGATTATCTGACGAAGGCCGCCGCATCGATCACGACCAGCGTGTTTTTCGAAAAATCGCTGGGCGCTTAGTCCAGGTCGTCCTTCAACGCATCGGCTAACGAAACCGTGGCACTCCCGCGCGCTTTCGGCTTTGGTTGGCTCGGCGCCGGCGCCCAGGCGGTCAGCATCGCCAGCCGCAGGGTTGCCCGCACCCGCCCGTTATCCGATGGAAGCCGCGCCACCGCGAACGGAAAAAGCCCACGCGGCGGAATGCGCCGATCACGCAGGCGCACGGCATTGGTTTCTCCTGCGGCGCGTAGATCGCGTAGCAATGCAAAACGGTCGGCGTACATCAACCCGATTTCATCCAGATCGGCGACCGGCAGGGTAAATCCCGCGCGTTGCAACAGCGCCGCGCAATCGGGCAGATCGGGGAAGGGCGACACCCTGGGCGCGGCGCCGCCGGTCAGCTCGGCCTCGGCCTCAGTCAACGCGGTGCGTAATTCCGCCAAAGTCCCCAGCGCCGGAACACTCGCCAGGAACAGCCCGTCCGGCTTCAAGGCGCGACGCAGCTGGATCAGCGCGCCGGGCAGGTCGTTTATCCAATGCAGCGACAAATTCGCCACAATGAGATCGAAACTTGCCGGTGCGAAGGGCAGGAATTCTTCGTCCGCTGCCACCCCGCCGGGATGCAGCGCTGCCATCGCTGGCGACAGATCGCAACTTGTCACCTGCATGCCGCGCGCGCCGAGCATGGGCGCCACCACCCCACGCCCGCCCACGTCCAGTGCGGTGGTAAAGCGACGGTTCACATCATCCAGCCGATCCAACAACCGGTCGGCCACTTCGCCCAGCACGTCGGCAACCTGCCCGACCGCGCCGGCGGCGCGGTCGCGGTGGCGGCGCACGGCCGGACGGTCAAACACCTGCATTTCTCGCGACATCGGCTAGATGTGCGCTGCCTTTGGCGATCTGCCAACCCCGTTTGCCGTTCGTGGGCTGCATGGCTATGGTCCAGGTCAATGCCCAAACGAGGATCTGCCCATGTACCGTATTGATGCCCCCACTTTGCGCGGCTGGATTGAAGACGGGCAAGAACTCGCACTGCTCGATGCCCGCGAAGAAGGCGAATTCGGGGCATCCCATTTATTCTGGGCGGTGCCGTGCCCGCTGTCACGGGCCGAAACCCGCGCGCGCGCCTTGCTGCCCAATCTCGCCACCCGCATCGTGATCACCGATGACGGGCGCGGCGTTGCCGAAAAGCTCGGCGCGTATCTGGAATCGATTGGCGCCAGCAATGTCAGCATCTTAGACGGCGGCACCAAGGCTTGGGAGGCCGCCGGCTACGTGCTATTCTCCGGCGTCAACGTGCCCTCCAAGGCGTTTGGCGAGTGGATCGAACATAATTTCGGGACGGAAAGCGTCGATGCGCTGGAACTCGCCGCTTGGCTCGAAGACGGCCGCGACATGGTGGTGCTCGATAGCCGCACCATCGAGGAATACCGCCGCATGTCGATTCCGCGCGGAGTGAGCGTGCCGGGCGGCGAGCTTGCCTACCGGATCGGCGATTTGGTGCCGAATCCTGACACCCTCATCGTGGTTAATTGCGCCGGTCGTACGCGGTCCATCCTCGGTGCCGAAAGTCTTCGTCAGGCTGGGGTGCCGAACAAGGTGGTGGCGTTGCGCAATGGCACTATGGGCTGGGAACTTGCCGGGCTCACCTGCGATCGCGGGCAGCCGGCGCTGTTCCAAGCCGGCCAGCCAGCAAGCCTCGACCTCGCCCGTCAGCGCGCGGACGGGTTCGCTACCCGCAGCCAGGTGCAGGAAATCGATGCGGCGACCTTGGCCAGCTATCAGGCCGACCAAAGCCGAACCACCTATGTGCTCGATGTCCGTGACCCGATCGAGTTCGCCGCCGGCAGCCGTCCGGATGCGGTGTCGGCGCCGGGCGGGCAACTGGTGCAGGCCACCGATACCTGGATCGGCGTTAGGGGTGCGCGCATCGTGCTCGTCGATGATGACGGCGTGCGCGCCCGGATGAGTGCGGCATGGTTGCGTCAGATGGGCCATCGCGACGCCGTGGTGCTGCGCGAGGGACTTGCCGGTGCGATTATCTCCCAATCGTTGCCGGTCCCGGAATTGACTGCGAGCGTTGCGACGATTTCGGTCGGCGACCTGGCTGGACTGAAACACGTTGTCGTCGATCTAGCTCGCAGCATCGACTACCGCGAAGGCCATATTCCCGGCGCGATTTGGGGCATCCGCACCCGTTTGCGCCAATTGCGACTTGGGCGGACACCGCTGGTAGTGGTTACCTCCCCCGACGGCGCGCTCGCCCGGCTTGCGGTTGCGGAAATGCAAGCGCTGTCGCCGGCGCCAGTCCGTGCTCTCGAAGGCGGCACCGCCGCATGGCGTGCCGCCGGCTTGCCGATCGTCAGCGACCGGACCGTGCCGCCCGACCATGCCTGTGTCGATTTCTATTTGCGCCCTTATGATCGCAATTCCGGGGTCGAGGACGCGATGAAGGCCTATCTGTCGTGGGAAATTGATTTGGTGCACGAAATCGAACGCGACGGCACCGTGAAGTTCGGCGTCTGAGTGCGCGGTCGCGCGACCAGCTTCGCGCGCTACACTGCTCGACTGGTCCTTGATCTTCTGCTGCCGCCGCAATGCTTGACCTGTGACGCGGGCGTGGAAGTTCAGGGCCAGTTCTGCGCGACGTGCTTCAAGAAGACGAGCTTTATTTCCACCCCCTGCTGTGTTTCCTGCGGCCTGCCGTTCACCCATTTCGGCCAGGCCGGAGCGGACCAGGTCTGCCCGACTTGCACCGGCAATCCGCCGCCCTGGGGCGAGGCCCGTGCTGCAATGAGCTATGACGATCAGGCCAAGAAGATCCTGCTGCCCTTCAAGCACGCTGATCGCCAGGAACATGCATTCCCACTTGCCGCGATGATGGCCCGCGCCGGTCCAACCCTGCTCGCCCGTGCCGAGATTATCGTGCCAGTGCCGCTGCACCGCGCCAGACTGCGTGAACGGAACTATAATCAGGCGGCTCTTCTGGCCCAGGAACTCGCCAAACGCCGCCACGCTCGCGCAATCCCCGACGCGTTGATCCGTGCCCAGCCGACGGCGCCCCTCGGCAGCATGACGGCCGCCGCGCGCGCCGAAATTGTCGCCCATGCCTTCGCGGTGCGTCCGCATCGGTTGGCGGCCATTAGTGGCCAACGGATTTTGCTCGTCGACGACGTGATGACCTCGGGTGCCACCGCACGTGCCTGCACCGATGTTCTGCTCGGTGCCGGGGCGGCGTCGGTCGATGTGCTGGTCGCCGCCCGCGTGCCAGACCCGCGCCAGACCTGAAGGACTTGAACCCAGCTTGCTAGGTAGCCTATTTGCGTTCGCAAAGGAGTGCCGAGATGGCCAAAGTCGAAATATATACCCAGGACTGGTGCGGCTTTTGCGCGCGGGCGATGAATCTGCTGACCGCCAAGGGCGTGGCGTTCACCGAAATCCCGGCACCGCATGGCAGCGCCGAGCGTGCCGAGGCTGCGACCCGGTCTGGCGGCGGCACCACCATGCCGCAGATTTTCATTAATGGCGCGCATATTGGCGGCAGCGATGATCTGATGGCTTTGGAGCGGGCGGGGAAACTCGACGGCCTGCTAACATAGGCCAGGGAAGGTCTTCTTTTGTGAACCAAAAGAAGCAAAAACCCCCCACTTTGTTGCCGTTGGCTCGGTTTTCTTCGTACACTCAAGCTAACGGCAGGAACCATCAAAAAGTTTTTTCTGGTTCTTTTTGTTCACAAAAAGAACTGCTTCCTTAGGATTTCTCCTAAATGCTAAAAAGCGACTTCCTACAAGAAGCCACTGAACGTGGTTTCGTCTTCCAGTGCACCGATCAGGACGGACTGGATGCTGCCTGCCGCAACGGCAGCATCGCAGGCTATATCGGGTACGACCTGACCGCGGACAGCCTGCATGTCGGGCATATGGTGCAGATTATGCTGCTGCGCCTGTTGCAGCGCCACGGTCACAAGCCGGTTGCGTTGATGGGGGGCGGCACCAGTAAGATTGGCGACCCGAGCTTCCGGGAAGAAGCACGCCAGTTGCTGACCGACGCGCAACTGGCGGTCAACCAGGCCGGGATAGTGCGCAACATCTCGCCGTTTCTGCGCTTCGGCGATGGTCCGACAGACGCCATTATGCCGAACAACGCGGACTGGCTCGACAAGCTCGGCTACATTGAATTGCTGCGCGAGATCGGTCCGCATTTTTCAATCAGCCGGATGCTGTCGTTCGACAGCGTGAAGTCGCGGCTTGATCGCGAACAGGGGCTGACCTTCCTCGAATTCAACTATTCGATCCTGCAAAGCTACGATTTCCGTGAGTTGAACCGCCGCCATGGGGTGACCTTGCAGATGGGCGGGTCAGATCAGTGGGGCAACATTGTTTCCGGCATCGATTTGGTACGCCGGACCGATGGCAAGCAGGTCTTTGGCCTGACCACGCCACTGATTGCGACTGCATCGGGTGCCAAGATGGGCAAGACCGCGCAAGGGGCGGTCTGGCTTACCGAAGATCGGCTGCCAGTATTCGATTACTGGCAGTTCTGGCGCAACACCGAAGACGCTGATGTCGGCCGCTTCATGCGCCTGTTCACCGATATTCCGCTCGCTGAAATCACCCGCTTGGAAAAGCTTGGTGGTGCAGAAATTAATGAAGCAAAGAAAATCCTCGCGACGGCGGCAACGTCGTTGGCGCACGGCGCCGCCAAAGCCGACGCCGCTGCTGAGGCTGCCCGCCAGGCGTTTGAAGCCGGTGGCGGCGCGGAAAACCTTCCGCTGGTGTCGGTGCCGATCACCGATATCGGTGATGGCCTGCCAGTGTTCCGCCTGCTGGTGATCGCCGGTTTAGTGGCCAGCAATGCCGAAGGCCGACGCCTGATTAAGGGCGGCGGGGCGAGGGTCGATGATATTGCGATGAGCGATGAAACTGCGACGATTGGGGTGGACGCGCTGGCGCGCGGCATCAAGCTTTCATCGGGCAAGAAACATCATCGGCTGGTGCGCGCGGGATAACGTTCACGGGTGGTTGCCTTTCACCCCGTCCTGATGGTCTGATACGCGCCTCAGGGGAGGCTCCGAATAATATGACCCGTCCATTCGCCGGTTTGCGCGTGCTTGATTTTGCCACCACCATTGCCGGCCCTTATTGTGCCCGGCTGCTTGCCGATGGCGGTGCTGAGGTCGTCAAGATCGAAACCGCTGAGGGTGAGTTGATGCGCAACCGCCCGCCGTATCGCAATGGTGCAAGCACGGCGTATGGCCAGCTCAATGCCGGTAAGCGCAGCTTGGTGCTCGACCTGAAAAATCCGGCGTCGGTCGAAGTGGTCAAAAAGCTGGTCGCCATGGCCGATATCCTGGTTGAGAACTTCCGCCCAGGCGTGATGAAGCGGTTCGGGTTGAACTACGACGTGCTGGCAGCGATCAATCCCAAGCTGATTTACACGGCAATCTCTGGCTTTGGGCAGACTGGTCCGTCCGCGGGGTTGGCGGCTTACGCGCCAGCGGTTCATGCGTCATCCGGATTCGATCTCACCCATCTGACCTTCCAGGAAGGTCGCACCCGGCCGGATAATTGCGGCATCTATGTCGCTGACATTCTGACCGGCACCTACGCCTATGGCGCGACGGTAACAGCGCTCGTGCAGCGCGGCGTGACTGGGCGCGGGCAGATGGTGGATGTGTCGATGCTCGAATCGATGCTCGCGCTGACCCTGGGTGAGGTGCAGGCCGCACAATTCCCGGTCTCCCCGCCGGGCCGGCCGATGTTTGGGCCAGTCGCCACCAAGGACGGCTTCATCATGCCAGCGATTGCATCGGAACGGTCGTTCCAGAACATCGCCACCGCCGCTGGCAGGCCAGACTGGGTCACCGATCCACGCTTCGCGGTCTTTGCTGACCGGCGGGACAATTGGGGCCATTTTGTTGATGAGCTGGAAGAATGGTCCACCAAGCTTACCACTGGCGAGGTTGAGGCCGCCCTCAACAAGGCTGGCGTGCCGTGCTCGGTTTACCGGACCGTTGCCGAAGCGCTGCAAGATCCGCAACTCGCCCATCGCGGCGCGCTGGCAACTGTCAACGACGCCGGCGGCAGCTTCAAGGTGATGAACCCGCCGTACCGGCTATCAGACGCCGACACCAGCGTGCAGGGGTTCGCCGCTGGCTTGGGCGAGCACAGCCGGGTGGTCCTTGCTGAAGCGGGCTACAGCCCGGCGGAGATCGATACGCTGATCTCCACCGGAGCCGCTGCCTAATTACTCGCCGATGACCTCGCCATGGGGGATCCATGCCCGACCATCGAAGCGCACCAGGCGCAGTTGGCGGATCGGGTAGTAGTTGTCTGGCGAGGTCTTGATGCGAATACCCGGCTGTAGCAGTGGCAGTTCGAGATTGAGGGACGCCGCCTGCTTGAGGATGTTGGCGCGGCTTAGATCATTGCCGCACTGCTTCAGAACCTGGACCAGGGTTTGTGCGGATGTGTAGCCGTAAGCGTTGTTGAGGTCGGTGGCGTCACCATCAGGGTAGTATTTTTTCATCCAGGCCTGAAAGGCCTGGAACCCTGGATCGGCTGCCCATTGTGGGTCGGTCGGGTCTTTCAGATAGGCGCTGGTGAAAATTCCCACCGACTTTTCGAGGCCGGCCGGCGCAAGGCCGGATGATACGGATGACCCGACATTGGCCATGAAATAGAGTGGCTTCCAACCCATTTCATAAACTTTGCGGATGGTCATCGCGGCAAATTTGGGAATACCGGTGGCGAAGAACACGTCGGCGCCGGAGCTCTTCAGTGACACAAGCTGCGAATCGACTGTGGGGTCGGTGACTTCGTAGGTTGCGCTGGCCACGATCATCTTGTCGGCCTTATCGCCGAGGCCCTGGCGGAAGCCCTTGTAGTAATCTTTGCCGCTGTCGTCGTTCTGATAAAGCACCGCAATCTTGCCGTTCGGCTTGGTTTGCAGCGCGTATTTTGCGTAAACATGGCCTTCGGTCTGGTAGGTCGGCTGCCAGCCCATCGTCCATGGGAAATGACTTGGGTCACCGAACTGGGTGGCGCCGGTGGCGACGAAAATCTGCGGTATTTTCTTGTCGTTCAGATAGCGCCGCGTTGCCATCACCGGGGGCGTCCCAAGCTGTTGGAAGATGAACGACACTTCGTCTTGTTCGATCAAACGCCGGGTCATTTCCAGAGTCTTGGGCGGCTGGTAGCCATCGTCGAGACTGATCAGGTTGATCTTGCGGCCATTTACCCCGCCCTGCTCGTTGATCATCTTCACATAAGCCAGCTGCGCGCGGCCGATTGTGCCGTAGGACGAGGCCGGGCCGGAGTAGGGCATGGTCTGGCCGATCTTAATCTCGGTCGCCGACACGCCTGGCATGGTCTGCGCCCGGGCAATGGCCGGCGCGGCCAGGACGGCGCCCGCGGTGAGGAGGTGGCGACGCGATAGCGACATAGGCGGTTCCCTTCGAGTTTCTGCTTGGGCGATACGTGGCGATGGCAAAGAAGGCAAGGTTTCCCTGGTTTGAAAACAATGAGCCAATAGACCCGCTTTGCGCTACGGCCATGAACAGCGTTACCCTGCTTGAAACAGGGGGAACTGGTATGAGCAACGAAGCGCAATTCGACTATATCATCGTGGGCGCGGGCTCGGCCGGGGCCGCACTCGCGGCGCGGCTGACCGAGGTCTCGACCAATAAGGTGCTGCTGCTCGAGGCTGGTAAGGCAAGCCACCCCTATACCCGCTTCCCGATCAGCTTCGGGCTGCTGCTTGATAATCCGGCCGCTAATTGGCGCTATCGGTCTGAGCCTGAGGCGGGTACCAAGAACCGTGAAATTCCAGTGCCGCGCGGCAAGGTACTGGGCGGGTCGAGCGCGATCAACGGGCTGGTTTATGTCCGGGGCCAGCCGCTCGATTTCAACACCTGGGCGCAGATGGGCAATCGCGGTTGGACTTGGGATGATGTTGCCCCGGTTTTCCGACGGATGGAGGATTATCGCGGAGGATCCGCCAACGGGCGCGGGGTGGGCGGGCCGTTGAAGGTCCAGGAAGTGCCGGACCAGAACAGACTTTATGATGCCTGGTTTGCCGCTGCCAAAGCCGCTGGATTCAAGCACAACCCAGATTATAACAGCGAAGATCAGGAAGGCGTGGTCAAAACCCAGACCACCATCAGCAAGGGCGTCCGCCAGTCCACCGCCGAAGTCTATCTGAAGCCCGCGATGGGCCGCCCAAACCTGACCATCGTGACGGAGGCCGCAACCCGGAAAGTACTGCTTGAGGGCAAGAAATGCGTCGGCGTGGTCTACGCGCGCCACGGCCAGACCGTCACCGCGCGCGCCGGCAAGGAAGTGATCCTGTGCGCCGGCGCGGTGGCGACGCCGCAATTGCTCGAATTATCCGGTATTGGCCGGGCAGAAATCCTGGAGCAATTCGGCATTCCGGTGCTGCACGAACTGAACGCGGTGGGGGAGAATTTCCGCGACCACCTCAACGCCCGAATTCAGTGGAAAGTCTCGGCTGGCAGTGGTTCCTATAATATGCGGGCCCGGGGGCTGGGATTGGTCGGTGAAGCGTTCCGCTATCTCTTTCAGCAGGGCGGCTTCTTCAGTCTGCCGTCAGCGCCGGTGCTCGCCTTCCTTCGCACCAGACCGGAACTCGAAGCCCCTGATGTGCAAATGCACCTGGTGCCCTACGCGATCAAGAACCCGAAGAAGCGCCAGGTGCATGATTTCCCCGGCATGACGGTGTCTGTCTACCAGCTGCGCCCTGAAAGCCTGGGGTCAATCCATATCCGCTCTGCTGACCCCGATGCCCAGCCGGCGATAAAGTTCAACTTCCTGCACGATCCGATCGATCAGGCGGCGATGGTTGAAGGCTTCAAGATGATCCGCAAGATCATCAACGCGGGCCCGATGGACGGCATTCGTGGCGAGGAATGGTCGCCGGGACCCAAAGTGTCGACCGATGCGGAAATCCTTGACTATATCAGGGGCGCTGCCGAAACCGCCTATCATCCGATTGGTACCTGCCGGATGGGGCAGGGGCCGAATACGGTCGTCGATGATCGGCTGCGTGTGCATGGGATTGAGGGGCTGCGGGTTGCTGACGCCTCGATTTTCCCAACCATGCCGTCGGGGAACACCAATGCGCCATCGATCATGATCGGAGAACGTGCGGCCGATTTCATTATGGGCCGGTAGATCATCATTCGTTCAATCGGCTTCGATTGGACGAATAAGGATGATCGTGAAAACAAGACCCTAGAGCGTGTCTGCTGATCCAACTTCAACGGATCGCGCCCTAGGACGGCTACTCGCTGGGTGCCACAGCTTTTGCAGCCCGGGTCGGCACCCGGCAGTCGCGTGCGACCTTGTCGTTCCAGCTTGCACAATGCCCGTTGGTCTTGCGGCACCCCGGCCCGCCGCGGGTGCCGCAGCCGCGATGGACAGGGTCGTTATAGAGCACGCAGTCGGGAGGGCGGACGATGCAGCTCGCTGGTCCATCGCCGGACGCCCCGCCTCCTGGGCGGGCTGTGGGTTGCGCTGCAGCCGGCACAGCAAAGGCCAGCAGGAGCAGCAATGCCCGGATCATGCGCCGGGTTCTGGTAATCGCATCCAGTCTGGAGGGGCGGCGCGCATAATTGTCTCGCCGGCGGTCAACTCCGCGCCGATCGCATCTAGCCTGAGCACTGCCAGTCCTACTTTGCCTCGACCGGACCGCATGGTGCCAACATCCACACCATTGCGCAGGATAGGTGTGCCCGGCGCAGGCAGTTTCCCATCGACTGTAAGGCGCACCAACCGCCGCTTGAGCAGCCCGCGATATTTGGTCCGTGCCGTCAGTTCCTGGCCCATATAGCAGCCCTTTGTCCAGGAAATGCCGGCGAGCTCATCATAGCCGGCTTCGAGCAGCACGGTCTTGTCTGCCTCCAGGTCTTTCGAGCCATCTGCCACCCCAAGCGCCAGGCGATGGGCGTCCCAGTCATCGGGGGTTGCGTTCGTTGCCAAGCCTGGCGCTGCAATCATGCGCCAGCCCAGAGCGGCCAACCGAGGGTCAGGGCTGGCACCGTCAGGTGGCGGTCCGTCCCATCCGACATAGATCACGATGTTTCCCGAAATATCCGCCAGTGCCACCTTCATCCGCAGTCTGAAACGCGACAATTTCTGCAGCAGCATCGCGATATGCCCCGCCTCGACGTCGAGCAACAGGCGATCAGGTTCAGCGAAAATTAAAAAATCTGCGAGCCACTTTCCTTGCGGTGTCAGCAATGCTGCGAAGACCGGATATCCAGGCGAGGCCCGTTGTACATCGTTCGAAACCAGCCCCTGCAAGAAGCTGAGCCGATCGACGCCGGTTACCTCGATAATCCCCCTGGCGGGCAGAACTGCCATTTTTGCCATACCCTACACTTGGTCATCGCGCGGCTTTGTGCAAGTACCAAGCGCGGAACAGGAGCGCCCACATCATGGCTACACATTTCGACCTGCTGATCAAAGGCGGCATTTGCCAGTTGCCATGGGGTGCGGTTGCGACCGACATCGGTGTCCTTCACGGGCGCATTGCGATGATTGGGTCCGCCGGCGCATGTAGCGCCGAGCAAATTATCGATGCTAAGGGTCTCCATGTTCTGCCAGGCCTGATTGATCCGCATGTCCATTTGCGCGATCCAGGCGATGCAAGCATCGAGTCAATCCCAACCGGCACCAAAGCTGCTGTCTTGGGCGGACTGACGGCCGTCTTCGATATGCCGAACACAACGCCTGCGATCACTAACGCTGAAACCGTGGTATGGAAGCAGGGCTACGTGGCGCGTGCAGCTTGGTGCGACATGGGGCTGTATCTTGGTGGCACGCGCGCCAACACGCCGGACCTCGCGACGCTGGAAGTCGCGGCAGGGGTCTGCGCGGTGAAGGTGTTCGCTGGATCATCGACCGGCGATCTGATGATCGAGGATGATGACAGCCTGGAAAAGGTCATGTTGAGCGGCCGGCGCCGCATCGCCTATCATTCGGAAGACGAATATCGCTTGCAGGAAAGGAAGCCTCTGTTCAAATCCGGCGATCCATACCGCATGCACATGGAATGGCGGGATGAGGAATGCGCATTCCTTGGCACGCGGCGCCTGATGGCGTTGGCCCGCAAGACCGGCCGGCCAGCGCATATCCTGCATGTATCGACAGCCCAGGAACTCGACTACCTGAAGGATTTCCGTGATATCGCGACGATGGAAGTGCTGGTCAACCATCTCACCCAGGTAGCTCCGGATGTTTATGATCGGCTGCAAGGTTTCGGGGTTATGAACCCGCCGATCCGGGGGCGCGCGCATTACGATGCCGCGTGGGCCGCGATATCGGATGGCACGGTCGATACCATCGGGTCTGATCATGCGCCGCACCCCTATGCTGCCAAACTCAAGCCCTGGCCAGACTGTCCGGCCGGGCTGACCGGGGTTCAGACCCTCGTTCCGGTGATGCTGAATCATGTGAATGCCGGTCGGCTGAGTCTGGCGCGGATGGTCGATCTGATGTCCGCCGGCCCTGCGCGGGTTTACGGCGCTGTTAACAAGGGGCGGATGGCGACCGGGTATGATGCCGACTTCACGCTGGTTGACCTGAAGAAAAAGCGCCGGATCAGCAATGATTGGATTGTGACGCCGGCGGGTTGGACGCCCTTCGATGGGATGAATGTGACCGGATGGCCGGTTGGGACAATTGTGCGTGGCCATCAGGTGATGCGTGATGACGAGGTTCTCGGCAAACCCAGCGGGCAGCTTGTGATGTTCCGATGAGCGCGCTTTGTCAGATCTTTTGAACCCTGGCCGCTGAAGCAGACCAGGGTTCGGTTCGGGGCAAGGCCAGTCAGGCTTACTGACTGGCCAGTGCGACTGCCTGATCCAGATCGTGATACAGGTCGTCAATGGACTCAATTCCGACCGACAGGCGCAGCAGGTCGGGCGGGCAAGGCGATCCTACCCCTTCGATAGATGCACGATGTTCGATCAGACTTTCGACTCCACCGAGCGAAGTTGCGCGCTTCCAGAGTTGCACGTTACCTGCGGCCTTCACCGCAGCATCCTCTCCGCTGCGCAGCCTGATCGACAGCATGCCACCGAAGCCACCCTGCATCTGGCGCTTGGCGAGGGAATGTTGCGGATGTGTCGGTAGCCCGGGATAGAGTACTTCTGCCACCCCGGCGTGGTTGGAAAACCGCAACGCAAGCTCCATCGCGCCAGCACAAGCCGCTGCGACCCGCAGGGGGAGGGTCCGCATGCCACGGATCAACAAATAGGCTTCGAGCGGTCCAAGGATCTGGCCGAAATTGCGCCTGACCCGCTCAATGCGGCTCCAGAACGCATCAGGCTGCGCGGTCGCAAGGGCACCGGCAATCACGTCGGAATGCCCGTTGAGATATTTTGTTGCCGAATGCATCACGATATCTGCGCCCAATGCCAGCGGTTGGGTCAGCATCGGCGTGGCGCATGTTGAATCGACAGCGAGCTTTGCGCCAGCTTCATGGGCAATTGCGGCAATAGCTGCGATGTCGGACACAGTCCACATCGGGTTGGAGGGCGTTTCAAGCCAGATCAACTTTGTTTCACCAGGCCGGATTGCTGCCCGCAGCGCCGCCAAATTGCTTGTGTCAACCAGTTCGACTTTGAGGCCCCATTCCACGGCATCATTGATCAACCAGTTGCGCAAGCCCCAATACATCACGGTTGGCACCAGCACATGGTCTCCTGGGCGCAAGGCCATGAAGACCGCAATCGCCGCTGACATACCCGAGCCTAAAACCATAGCCGCAGCGGCGCCTTCCAACATTGCAATGATGGCCTCGGCCTCGCGGACTGTGGCGTTGTCGGGGCGGCCGTAGATATAGCCGGACCGATATTGGTTGTCGGTGTCGCGAATGTAAGTTGTTGCCAAGTGAATCGGTGGAACCAGCGCCCCGGTAGCAGGATCGATATGTCCCAACGCCTGAGCGGCAAGCGTTTGGCGAGAAAAAGGAGAGGGATGCGTCATTTGGACGGCGAAAATGCGGTTGGGACCAGCAGTGTTGACGTCATTTCGGCAATGTACTGCCCATTTGAAGCCAGAAAGCCTTGCCAATCCGGGTCTTTGGCGCAGGCTGCGCGTGTCGCGAAACGAGCATTGACGTCGGGATAGTTCCACATGTGCACAACCTCGTTCGGTTGTGGCGCGTCTCCCGTCCAAATGCCGACGTTTTTGGAATATTTTTCACGCACCGGCATGATTTCTCGGAATGCCTTCGCCCAGGGTGCCGCTCCGCCAACGATCGTTCGATACATGCGCAATTCGTAAACACCGCCATCTTGGACGGGCGGCGTGAAGCCATAGACAGGGTTCAGCAAACGAATATCCTGCCGCGCGATTAACGGGCGGACACCGGCAACATAGTCGTTCGTCCAGCCAGGGTTTTGGGCCAGTTCACGACGCAGGCGCGCGCGTTCGTCCAGGCTCTCGTAGCTCCAAAGATGCCAAACTTGGTTCAGGGCGCCGAATTCGGCCGTCCAATAGCCGTGGCAAATGCCATAGTCGTCGCCGCGCACTGGACGGCCAATTTCGGCTGCAAGTTTTAGGTATGCGGGCATCTTGCCCTGATGAAAGCTGTAGGTGCGGAGTTCGTAGATCATCGGTATTCCCTGTCGCGCTAATCGCTTGGTGTTGATAAACAGGATAGGCCCGACCAGAAGTTGGGCACAAGCAGCATGGGAGTGCGGCAGGGTGTGGCCGGTTGAAAATTGGGATTTTTTTGTGGCCGGTTGGCACCGGGAATGCGCCGCGGATAAGGTGTTGCAGGCGTTTGCCGGGACTTGGGACGCATCGTTCGCTATCAGCATCGGGGCGGGGTATCGGGCTGGGTTCAGTTTCACCGACGGGATGCTTGCCCCGGCGCGCGCTCCGGAATTTACGTTTGCCGCACCGCCCGAGGCATGGGAAAAATTTCTACTGCCGACCCCTCCGCGCCATTACCACGTCGCACTTGCTATGCTCGCGCGTGTGCCCGACGTTGCAGTCATCGGCGATAGGCTCGCATTCGCGCAACACTGCCACATTTTGCGTCGGGTTCTCGAAATTGGAAAATGGCTGGTCCTCGGGCATATCACGCCGGTGCCAATCAGCCTGCGCCCGTCGGTTGCCCCGAGCGTCGCGCGGCCGGTTGGGGGCTATGCCGATGTGACAATCGCCGGCCAGGATTACGCGATCTTTCATGAGACCGCTGGGCTTGGGCAGGATATTCTCTGCCTCCACACTGCGGGTGCTGATGGCCGGCAATTTCACCGTCTGATGGCCGATACCGCGTTGACTCAGGACTACCGTTTGGTTGCTTTTGATATGCCCTGGCATGGCCGAAGCGCTCCACCACCCGGCGCTCTCCCCGGGACCTGGCGCCTGACCACCGAATTTTACGTCGAAACCATCATGGGTTTCATCGCCGCGGCAGGTCTTCGCAATCCGATCGTGCTTGGTGCGTCGATGTCAGGCGAAATTTGCCTCGAGCTCGCGCTTCGCCACCCGGACGCTTTCCGGGCCATCATTGCTTGTGAGGCATGCGACAGCATTGCCAATCGTCAGACGGAATTTGCGTGGCATCCGAAGGTCAATCAAGCCATGTTTGTGCCGGAATGGATCCATGGTTTAATGGCACCTGACAGTCCGGCCGAATGCGCAGCAGACGTGCTGTGGCATTACGGGCAGGGTGGCCCAGGCGTGTTCTGGGGCGACATACATTTTTATTCAGGTGAATGGGACGCGCGCGAACGAGTCGCTCGCATTGACACCAGTCGCTGCCCGCTTTTCATGCTTACCGGGGAATATGACTACTCCTGCACTGTCGAAGCGTCTCAGGTGACGGCGGACAAAATCCCAGGCGCGCGTTTCCGGCGGATGAACGGGATTGGACATTTTCCATTTGCGGAAAACCCCGCTTTGTTTGGACGGTACTTGCGCGAAGTTCTAGCCGAACTGGATTGATCAGACTGGACGTTTCGATGTGATGTGATGGGAGCGGATGTCGATGCCGGTGGTGGTGTGGGCATGGACCCAGCGAATAGCGCCCGCCACCGAAACACGAAACTGGGCCGCCGCTTTACGGCGCGGTAAGCCACCAGAGACGGCGGCTATCACCCGGCAACGAAGATCTGTGCAAAGCGGTTTTCCCATGCATTCCGGGCTCCTGCCTAGCAGGCAGGGTCAATCACATTGGCGCCTCCGCGGGGAATACTTTTCTACGAAGCCGGTTGGATGGATGATGCTCTACGCGGCCAGGCGATCATTCAGGCGTCCTCAATGCGTTCCACCCCCGGCAACGCCTTCATCGCCTGGGTTAGCCGTGGCGAGATATTGAAGCCGCCTTGCAAGGTGATCTCGACCTCCTGCGCGTCCTCGATGCGTGGGATCAGGACCACTTGGCCGCGCCCTTTGCCTTCGCGGTCGAGCAGCGCGCGGATATGCGGCACGGCTTCGGTGCGCGCCAGCCATATCCGGATGCCGGCGCCGGATTGCTGCGACGCCGCGTCAAGCGAAACTGCGTCCACCGCGGTAATCCGCAACGCCTCGCCTTCGAGATGGATATCGGCAGTTACCAGAATGGATGTCCCGGCCACCAGCAATTCGCGACACTTGCCCAGGGTTTCGCTGAAGAACGTCACCTCGAACGTGCCCCCCGCATCGGACATTTTCACCCATGCCATCCTGCTGCCCGACCGCGTGATGCGTTCCTTGCTGTTGATGACACTGCCGGCGAGTTTGATCCGCGCATCGCCGCCCTGGGCGCGGGCTTCCAGGCTGGTGCTGGGAACCACCTGCATCCGCCGCAACACCGTCGCGTAGGCATCGAGCGGATGCGCGGTGAGATGAAACCCGATCGCCTCGGCTTCGAACGCCAGCCGATCCATCGGCGCCCAATCGGGCATATCCACCATCCGCAGCGGTTCGGCCTGGTTGGATTTGCCGAACAAGCCGATCTGGCCGGACCCGCTTTCCACCGCCGTTGCCTGGGCGCGGCGCAGGATGGTTTCGGAGGCGCTGAACGCCTTGGCGCGATTGCTTTCAATCCGGTCGAACGCGCCGGCGCGCACCAGATTTTCGATCTGCGCCTTGTTCAGCGATTTCGGATCGACCCTGGCGGCGAAATCGGCAAGGTCCTCGAAGCCCGACATGCCGCGTGTTGCCACCACTGCCTGCATCGCCGCCATACCGACACGCTTGACCGCCGCCAGTGCATAGCGGATCGATTTCTTGCCGTCCTTGTCACGCTCAACGACGAAATCGGCTTCTGAACGATTAATGTCAGGCGGGAGGATCTTAATCCCCATCCGCGACGCTTCCTGGCGTAGCCCCGCCAGCCGATCGGTATTGTTGAGACCGAGCGACATGCAGGCGGCGATGAAGGCCTCGGGGTGGTTGGCCTTCATCCAGGCGGTCTGGTACGATACCAGCGCATAGGCGGCGGCGTGTGATTTATTGAAGCCGTACTCGGCAAATTTCGCCATCAGGTCGAAGACTTCCTCGGCCTTCACAGCAGCCACCCCACGCGCAACCGCCCCCTCAACGAACAAGGCTCGCTGGGACTGCATTTCGACTGGGTTTTTCTTGCCCATCGCCCGGCGCAGCAGATCGGCGGCGCCGAGGCCGAAGCCTGCCATCACCTGGGCAATCTGCATCACCTGTTCCTGATAGACCATAATTCCGTAAGTCTCAGCCAGGATCTCGTGAATATCGGGATGCGGGGCTTCCCATTTTTCGCCGTGCTTTCTCGCGCAATAGGCTGGGATGTTGGCCATCGGGCCTGGCCGGTACAGTGCACCGGCCGCGATCAGGTCTTCCAACCGATCCGGCCGCATCTGGCGCAGCACGTCGCGCATGCCCTGGCCTTCGAACTGAAACACCCCGCCAGCATCGCCTTTCGCCAACATCTCAAAAGTTTTGGCATCGTCGAGCGGGATATGGTCGAGATCGATGGTGATCCGGTCGCGCTTCAGAAAGGCAAGTGCGCGTTGCAGAATGGTCAGTGTGGTCAGGCCAAGGAAGTCGAACTTCACCAGCCCGGCCTGCTCGACATATTTCATCGAATACTGGGTGACGAGAAATTCCGAGCGCGGATCGCGATAGATCGGCACGAGTTCGGTCAAGGCGCGGTCGCCGATCACCAACCCGGCGGCATGGGTGCTGGCGTGGCGGTACAGCCCTTCCAGTTGCAAGGCGATTTCGAGCAGGCGCTTCACCGCTTCGTCGTCATCGCGCAACTGGCGCAGCTTGACCTCGCCATCGACCGCTTCCTGCAAGGTCACCGGCTTGGCGGGGTTATTGGGGATCAGTTCGGCAACCTTGTTGACATGGCCATAGGACATGCCAAGCACCCGGCCGACATCGCGGACGGCCGCGCGTGCCTGAAGTTTTCCAAACGTGATGATCTGCGCCACCCGATCGGCGCCATATTCGCGGCGGACATAGGCGATCACCTCGTCGCGGCGGTCCTGGCAGAAATCGATGTCGAAATCCGGCATCGACACGCGTTCCGGATTGAGGAAGCGTTCGAACAGCAGGCCAAACTGCAACGGATCAAGGTCGGTGATGGTCAACGACCACGCGACCACCGACCCCGCGCCCGAGCCTCGGCCGGGCCCGACCGGGATGCCCTGCGATTTCGCCCATTGGATAAAGTCGGCAACGATCAGGAAGTAGCCCGGGAAGCCCATGCGGGCGATGACATCGAGTTCGAATTCCAGCCGGTCATCATAAACCTTGCGGGCGGCGTCATCGAGGTCGCGGTCGGCCAATCGCTTGGCCAGGCCTTCGCGGGCCATGGCGCGGATGGTTTCGTCCTCGGTCTGGCCTTCGCGGACTTTTGGGCAGACTGGCAGCAGTGGCTTGCGCATTTCGGCCATGACAGCGCAGCGCCGCGCGATGGCGATGGTGTTGTCGCAGGCTTCCGGCAGATCGGCGAACAAAGCGCGCATGACGGACGCCGGCTTGAACCAGCATTCCGGGCTGACCCGGCGACGATCCTTTTCCGCCAGGGTGCGGGCCTCGGCGATGCACAGCAATGCGTCATGGGCTTCGTGCATTTCCGGTTTGGTGAAAAACACCTCATTGGTGGCGACCAGCGGGATGGCCTCGGCGTCGGCGAGCGCAATCATGCCAGGTTCAACCGCGCGTTCGCCGTTCACGCCCAGCCGCTGCAATTCCATCGCGATGCGGTCGGGGAAGGCCGCGTGCAACTGGCGCAGCAGGACGGTCGCGGCATCGCGCTGGCCCTCGGCAAGGCGGCGCCCGATCGGGCCGGCAAGCCCACCGGTCAGCAGGAACAGCCCCTCGGCGTGCTCGATCAGGCGGTGGAGGGTCACCTGCGGCTTGGCGCCTGCCTCGCCATCCATGAACCCGGCCGATGACAGGCGTTGCAGATTGGCAAAGCCGGCCGGGTTCATCGCCAGCAGCACCAGATTATCCGGCGGCAGCCGTGGATTATCGTCGCGGGCGAGGCCGATCTGGCAGCCCAGGATCGGCTGCACGCCCTTGCCGGCGCAGGCCTGGGAGAACTCCAGCGCGCCGAACAAATTGCCCGAGTCGGCAATCGCCACCGCCGGCATCGCGGCATCGCGCGCCAGCACCGGGATCTTGTCGGCCTTGATTGCGCCTTCGCTGAGCGAATAGCTCGAATGGACGCGGAGATGGACGAAATCGGCATGGGACATACTCAAGCCTAACCCCAGGCCGCGAGTCGCCCATCGCGCAAGGTGACGATGCGGTCCATCCGGGCGGCGAGATCGGGGTTGTGGGTCGCGATCAAAGCCGCAACGCCATGGCCGCGCACGGTCCGCAATAATTCATCGAACACGCCCCCCGCGGTGGCGACATCGAGGTTGCCGGTCGGTTCATCGGCCAGCAGCAGGCTCGGGCCATTCGCAAGCGCGCGGGCGATGGCAACCCGCTGCTGTTCACCGCCGGATAGTTTGCCCGGTAGATGGCTCACCCGGTCGGCGAGCCCGAATGATGCCAGCAACGTGATGGCCCGCATGGCGGCCTCGGCCCTGGATTTTCCGGCGATCATCTGCGGCAGGATCACGTTTTCGAGCGCGGTGAAATCGCCGAGCAGATGATGGAACTGATAGACAAAGCCGATCTTGTCGCGCCGTGTCGCGGTGCGGTCGCGGTCGGACAGCGCACCAGTATCGCATCCATCGATCAGAACCTTGCCGGCATCGGGCCGTTCGAGCAGCCCGCCGAGGTGAAGCAGGGTGGATTTGCCAGTGCCGGACGGCGCCACCAGGGCCACGATCTCGCCCGGCCGCAACGCCAGATCGACCCCAAGCAGCACCGGCAAGGCGCCGGCCTCGGTGCGATAGGTCCGTTCAACGGCGGAAAGCGTGAGCGCGTCATTCATTGCGCAGCACCTCGACCGGATCGGTGCGGGCGGCGTGCCAGCTGGGATAGAGCGTGGCGAGCAATGACAAGGTCAACGCCAGGATCACCACGTTCACCACCCCGCCCCATTCGACGCCGGATGGCAGATCGGTCAGCATGAAAACGTTGCGGTCGAAGACCTGGCCGCCAGTAATCGCCTCAATCATATGCTGGATGGCGACGATGTTGCGGCAGACCAGCACGCCCATCAGCGTGCCTAAGGCGGTGCCGGCCACGCCCACAAAAGCGCCGCACATGATGAATATCCGCAAAATCGCGCCGCTTTCGGCGCCCATCGTGCGCATCACCGCAATGTCGCGCCGCTTGTCCTTGACCAGCATGATCAACGATGAAATCACGTTGAACGCCGCCACCAGGATGATCATGCCCAGAACGATGAACATGGTGTCCTTCTGGATCTGCAACACCGCGATAATCCCGTCATTGGCCCGTCGCCAGTCGCGCGCCACCAGATCGCGTTCGGCGAGCAATGGCCGGATGCGTTCCAGCGTCGCGCTGGCCTGTTCCGGATCGGCGAGACGAATATCAATGCCGGTCGCCGCGTTTTCCTTCATGAAAAAAACCTGGGCGGCGGGCAGGGACAGGAACACCACGTTGTTGTTGAAGGTCGCCAGGCCCGAATCGAAAATCGCCACCACCTTGTAAGGCTTGATGCGCGGCATGTTGCCGAAGGCGGTTGCGGCGCCTTGCGGGGAAATCAGGGTAAGCCGGCTGCCGATTGTCAGCCGGTTATTTCTCGCCAGGCTGACACCAATGGCCAGTGCGTCCTCGCCCTGGAAATCGGTAATGCTACCGGCCACGATGTGCTCGGAAATCTGCGGGATTTTGCGTAACGATGCGGCGGTGATGCCACGTACCAGCCCGCCTGTGCCGCCCTGGCTGCCTTGGGTGGTGAGGAACACCTGGCCATCCAAAACCGGCAAAGCCGCGATGACCCCCGGCACGCCCGCAATCGCTGCCGCCAATTGTTCGAACTCGGTGATTTTCTCGCCCTGATAGGCATCAAGCGTGATGTGACCGTTGACCCCGAGGATGCGGTTGACCAGTTCGCGCTGAAAGCCGGTCATTACCGAGGTCACCACAATCAGGGTCGCCACGCCAAGCGCAATGCCGACCAGCGAGAAAATTGCGATGATCGAGACGAAGCGTTCACCCTTGCGCGCACGGAGATAGCGGCCGGCGACAAGGCGTTCGAAGGCGTTAAACATCAGATAAGTGTGTTCTTTTTGTTCACAAAAAGCAGACCTTCCTTATCCACTTATCTTCCTGATCGCGTCTTCCACCGAAAGCTCCACCCGCTCCCCGGTCGCGCGTCGCTTCAACTCTACCATCCCCTTCGCCGCCCCGCGCGGCCCGACGATTATCTGCCAGGGGTGCCCCATGAGATCGGCATCATTGAACTTCACCCCGGCACGGTCGTCGCGGTCATCATAGAGCGCGTTGCCGGCGAGTTTGGCGTAGATGTCCTCGCAGATCGCGTTGCAGGTGGCATCGCCCATTTTGAGGTTCAGAATCGCGGCTTTCCAAGGTGCGACCGCATCGTTCCAGATGATCCCGGCATCGTCATGACTCGCCTCGATCAACGCCCCGACCAGGCGCGACACGCCGATGCCATAGCTGCCCATATGCGGGATGACCTGGCTGCCATCGGGGCCGGCGACCCGCAGGCCCATCGGGTCGGAATACTTGGTGCCGAAATAGAAGATATGCCCGACCTCGATGCCACGGCCCTCGCGCTTGTCGGCAACCTTGGCCCAGGCAGCCTCGTCGTGCTTCTCATCGGTCGCGGCATAGGGCGTGGTCATCAGGGTGGCGAAGCGTTCCAGATCCGACTCGCTGTTGAACGAGAACGCGGCCGGTGACGTGTCGATGGTTTCGAACGCCGCGTCGTAATAGACTTGGCTTTCCCCGGTCGGCGCCAGGATGATGAATTCATGGCTGAGATCACCGCCGATCGGGCCGGTATCGGCCGCCATCGGAATGGCCTGCACGCCCAACCGGCGGAAAGTGCGCATATAGGCCAGCATCATCTTGCGATAGGCGATCACCGCGCCGGCCTGATCGAGATCGAAGCTATAGGCATCCTTCATCAGGAATTCGCGGCCGCGCATAACGCCGAAGCGGGGGCGGACCTCGTCGCGAAACTTCCACTGAATATGGTAAAGGTTTTGCGGCAGTTCGCGATAGGATTTGATCGACTGGCGCAGCAGGTCGGTGATCATTTCCTCATTGGTGGGTCCGTAGAGCAACTCGCGCTCGTGCCGGTCCTTCAGGCGCAGCATTTCGGCGCCGTAGCCATCGTAGCGGCCGGATTGGCGCCACAGATCGGCGGATTGCAGGGTTGGCATGAGCACTTCCTGCGCGCCCGATGCGTCCTGTTCTTCGCGCACGATGCGGGCGATGTTTTGCAGCACCCGGTAGCCGGCGGGCAGCCACGCGTAAATGCCTGCGGATGTCTGGCGAACCAGTCCGGCACGCAGCATGAGCCGATGCGACGCGATCTGCGCTTCGGACGGAATTTCCTTGATGGTCGGCACGAGGCTGCGGGTCAGGCGCATATCGGGGGCTTATCCATTGGCTGATGTGGCGATGACCCTAGAGCAATCTGGCCCGGCGTGAAATCCATCATAGGACGCGGAATATTGCTGCGTTGCACAACGGCCGCACGAAAGAAAAACACCCAAACTGGGTAAAAATCGTCCGAATCTGCGTGACTCATCACCGTCTTGTCATGTAGAAAAAAAGAAGGCCCGGACGCAGGCGTGCGTCACGGGCCAAGTTTAGGGAGGAAACGCCAGTCACACGGCAGGAAGAGGCAGCGCCTCGTCCTCGCCGTGAGATTGCGTTCCCCACGCAACTCCGTCCAGCTTTATTTTGGTATTTTTTGCCGAAAAATGCAGCGACTAGACTTATTTTGATCATTTTTTTGACATGTACGGATGATTTTTAGGCTGTTTGATTAAATATTAGGCGCTTCATTTCGCGCATTAAGGTTTGAGTGCAAACGCCCCGGTGCGGAAACTGACCCAGCCGCTGGTGATCACCAGGACTGCCGTGCCCCAGACAACAGCCGCGACCAAAGTGGTTGCAATCACCACCCGCCAGAAGCGCGGGGCGATCGGGGCGCCGCGCCAGCCGGTGGCGGCATCAGCCTCGGGCGCCGGGCGGGTGCCGAACGGCAGTACCGCGAACAGCACGATCCACCAGACGACGAAATAGCCGGCGATGATGGTGACCCATTGCATCGCTCAGGCGATCCGGCTGCCGGTTTGCAGGGTCTTGTAGAAAAATATCCCGCGCACGGTGGCGCCGCGCACCCGCGCATAGGCGGGGTGAATGCCCCAGCGCTGGTAGCCAAGCTGTTCATAGAGCGCGATCGCCGCAGTTTGGGTTTCCCGCACATCAAGGTTGAGCACGTGATATCCTAGCGCGCGGGCGCCATCTTCCACCCGTGTGGTCAGCAGCTTGGCCAGGCCATGGTTGCGGGCATAAGGGGCGACAAAACTATGCATCAACTGGGCGGCGAAGGCCTGGGCCTCATTGTTACGCGGCGGACGCACCATCTGCGCCGAGCCGACGATCACACCATCGAGTCGGGCGATGAATAACTCCCGCTCCGGCACCAGCAGGATGCCGCGATAATAGCGTTCCAAAGCCTGGCGACCGGGCGGATTGACCCAACCGAAGCCACCGCCCTCGATGATGGCGGCATCGGTCGCTTCGCACAGGGTGGCGAGGTCATCGTCGGAAAACTCGGTGGGCCGCTCGACGGCAAGGTTTTCCGAACTTGCCGCTGTTGGTTCGTCATTGTCGTCCATTATATTGGGTCCCAGCACAGGAAATTGGCCAGAATGCGCAACCCGACCTCCTGGCTTTTCTCGACGTGAAATTGAGTTCCGGCACGGTTACCGCGCGCCACCATGGCGACGACCGGGCCGCCATAATCGGTGGTGGCAATGCATTCGGCTGGATTGCCGGCAGTCAAAGCATAGGAATGGACGAAGTAGACATGATCATCCGGCACTAACCCGTCGAGGAGCTTATGCGATCCGGGGACGAAATTCAGCCCGTTCCACCCCATTTGCGGCAGGCGCAGTTCGGCCGGCGGCGACATTGGCGCGATGTCGCCCTGGACCCAGCCGAACCCGCTGGTGACCCGATGTTCGAGGCCGCGTGCAGCCATCAACTGCATGCCTACGCATATCCCGAGGAACGGCGCGCCTGCCTCGACCCGGTCGAAGATCGCTGCTTGCAACCCACCAACGGCCGCCAGGCCCGCTGCGCAGTCCGCAAACGCGCCCTGGCCAGGCAGCACGATGCGATCGGCGGCGCGGATGAAATCCGGATCGGCGGTGATGACAATCTCGGCTGCCAACCCAAGTCGGGACGCTGCCAGCGCTAGGCCGCGCGATGCGGATGCCAAATTGCCGCTGCCATAATCAATAACCGCGACCTTCATGCCGGTAGGGCTTCGATCAAATCCGGGCGTGCGGTCAGGATGCGGCCGAATGCGAGGTCTTCGCTGCTGGCGGCGACGACATGGGCAAGCACGAAGCGGCGCCTTTCCAGGGACCAACGCACCATATCGCGGCCAAATACGCCGCTGATCCAGCCGAGAAACAGCCCGGTCGGCATCTGCAGTGGTGCGGGGAGGAGAAACCCTGCGGCAAGTTGGGCGCAAAACAGCAATATCGCCGGGATCCAAGCCCGTTGCGTCAGCAGCCAAACTCCGCCGAAAACGGCCGCGCCGGCGGAAAAACCTTCAAGCACCAATTCGGGCGCGGTGCCTGGCTTAGTGTGGACGGTCCAGGTTTTCACAGCGCCCCCTTCGTCGATGGAATGGCACCGCCGACACGCGGGTCGATCGCGACCGCCGCCCGCAACGCGCGCGCCACGGATTTGAAGCATGCCTCGGCAATATGATGGGCATTGGTGCCGGCTTTCTGCATCACATGCAGGTTCATCAGCGCGTTGCCAGTGAAGGCGCGGAAGAATTCCTCGAATAGCTCGGTGTCCATCTCGCCAACCTTGTCGCGCGCGAAAATGACCCGCCAGCCAAGAAAAGCACGGCCTGACAGATCGATCGCGGCTTCGACCAGCGCTTCGTCCATCGGCACCATCGCATGCCCGAAGCGCGCGATGCCGCGCTTGTCGCCGAGCGCCTGGACCAGCGCCTGGCCAAGCACGATGCCGACATCCTCGGTCGTGTGGTGGAAATCGATATGGAGATCGCCCTTGGCGACGACGCTGAGGTCCATCAGCGAATGGCGCGCTAACGCGGTCAACATATGGTCGAAGAACCCGATCCCGGTGGCGATCTCTGCCTTGCCGGTGCCATCTAGGTTCAGGGTCAGGGAAATATCAGTTTCCGAGGTCTTGCGGGTGATCTGGGCGATGCGGGACATCAAAGGCTCCTGTCGGCTCGCGGGGTCTAGCCGAAATCGGGGGGCGGCGGCAAACATTGCGCATGGGGCTTGTCCCAGTGCGGTGGTTTGCCCATGTTCGTCCGTCATGAGCACAGCACCATCCCCCCACGATCCCATCGGCTGGCACGGCACCACCATCTTATGCGTGCGCCGCGCCGGCCACGTCACCATGGCTGGCGATGGCCAGGTGACGCTTGGCCAGACCGTCATCAAGGGCAACGCCCGCAAGGTCCGTCGTATTGGCGCCGATAACAGCGTGCTGGCAGGTTTCGCCGGCGCGACGGCCGATGCGTTCACCTTGCTCGAACGGCTCGAAGCCAAGCTTGAACGCTTTCCCGGCCAGTTGGAACGCGCCTGCGTCGAGCTCGCCAAGGACTGGCGCACCGACCGCTATTTGCGCCGCCTGGAAGCCATGATGGCGGTCGCGGACAAAGATCGGTCCTTCACCCTGACCGGCAATGGCGATGTGCTGGAACCCGATGACGGGGTGATCGCGATCGGCTCAGGCGGTAATTACGCGCTGGCGGCGGCGCGGGCGTTGATGGGAATCGACGGGCTTTCCGCCGAGGATATTGCCAGGCGCGCGATGCGGATTGCGGGCGAAATCTGCGTGTACACTAACTTTAATGTCATCGTAGAAACGCTTTAGGCGCAGCAAGCACTTCTTTTTGTGAACAAAAAGAACACCCTAGGATTTCTTCAAATGGATGTTCCCACCTTCTCCCCCCGAGAAATCGTCAGCGAACTCGACCGCTTTATCGTCGGCCAGCACGCCGCCAAGCGCGCGGTGGCGATCGCGCTGCGCAATCGCTGGCGCCGGGCGCAACTGCCGGACGGCATGCGCGAAGAAGTTGTGCCGAAGAACATCCTGATGATCGGCCCGACCGGCTGCGGCAAAACCGAAATCGCTCGCCGCCTCGCCAAACTCGCCCAGGCGCCGTTCATCAAGGTTGAGGCGACCAAGTTTACCGAGGTCGGCTATGTCGGCCGCGACGTGGAAAGCATTATCCGCGATCTGCTGGAAATCGCCATTGCGCAATTGCGGGAGGCAAGCCGCAAGGCCGTGCAGGCCCGCGCCGAGCACGAGGCCGAGGAGCGGCTGATTACCGCTTTGGTCGGCGATCACGCCGCAGCCGACACGCGGAGTAAGTTCCGCGCCATGCTGCGCAGCGGGGAATTGGAGGAGCGCGAAATCGAACTCGATCTGCTCGATGCGGCGTCCAACCCGGTTGGACAGTTGGATATTCCAGGGATGCCGCCGGGGCAGATGATCAATCTGTCCGATATGATGAAAAACATGATGGGCGGACGGCAGGCATCGCCGCGCAAACTCACCGTGGCAGCGGCCCGCATCGCGCTACAGCGTGAGGAGGCGGATAAACTGCTTGATGACGAAAAGCTGACCCGTGAGGCTGTTGCGCATACCGAGGCCAACGGCATTGTCTTCCTTGATGAAATAGACAAGATCGCCCGCAGTTCCGAAGGCGGGGTGCGCGGAGCCGATGTGTCGCGCGAAGGGGTGCAGCGCGATCTGCTGCCGTTGATCGAAGGCACGACGGTCAATACCAAGCACGGCGCGGTGAAGACCGACCATATCCTGTTCATTGCCTCGGGTGCATTTCATCTGTCTAAGCCGAGCGATTTGCTGCCGGAATTGCAGGGCCGGCTGCCGATCCGGGTGGAATTGCTGCCCTTGTCGCGCGAAGACATGCGGCGGATTCTGGTTGAACCTGAGCATTCGCTGATCAAGCAATACGAGGCATTAATCGGCACCGAGGGCCTGGATTTATCGTTCAGCCCCGAAGCGGTGGACGCCCTGGCCGACCTCGCGACCGATATCAACGACCGGGTGGAAAATATCGGTGCCCGGCGGTTGCATACGGTGCTGGAGCGGCTGTTGGAGGATATCAGTTTTTCCGCCTCCGATCGCGGCGGGGAAAGCGTGCAGGTTGATGCGGATTATGTGCGCGAAAGGGTGGCGCCGCTGGCCGCAAAGGGCGATCTGAGCCGGTTTATTCTTTAGCAATGCACGAGCAATGCAGTGGCCCAGGGTTGACGCAACCGCCCCCCGCCCGCACATCCACCCTATGACAGACCCGTTCGTCCAGCCCGAAGAACCTACTGCCGCTGCCGCCATTGCCGCGATTGGCGAAGAGTTGGCCATTTTCGACGATTGGATGGAGCGGTACCAGTACATCATCGAACTCGGCCGGAAATTACCATTGTACCCAGATACCTGGGCCGATGACGCGCATCGCGTGCCAGGCTGCCAGAGCAGGGTCTGGATGGAGTTGGTCGAGCGCGACGGCAAATGCTATTTCGCCGGCGCATCCGATGCGGCCATCGTCTCCGGCCTGGTGGCGATGCTGTTGCGGGTCTATTCCGGACGCGACTCCGCCGAAATCGCGGCCACCGATCCGGTTTTTCTAAAGGACCTCGGGCTGATTGAGGCCCTTTCGACCAACCGGGGCAACGGGATTGCGGCAATGGCGCGGCGCATTCGCGGCGCGATCATGCCGCCAGCGCCGCCGACGTAATCAGATAGGTCGGCAGCTTGGCGCTTTCGACAATCAGCTGAAACTCTTGCCGCCCGAAGCCGAAACGGCCAACCGGCACCGTGACGTCGCCATTGGTCCAGCGGTTGATTTGATCGCCGCTAAACTCAGCCGGATAGCAGCCGTCTGCCAATGCCGGGTCATCCAGATAGAGCTTGCGGGATTGGCCGCCGACCCGCCCGGTAAGGGCAAAAAGATTGACACCCAGGATACGGGAATCTGCGTTCCAGCCCATCAATGCGGGGGATGTTGCGCGCGAAACCAGTTGCAGCCGCGTGGTGTTGGGGGGGATTTGAAACGCGTGCCCCTCAGGAATATCGGCCAATGCGTCGATACGGACGCCGTCCGCGATGACATGCAGATCGGCTTCGTCGCTGCAGGCGCCGATCGGAAGCCGCGCCATGACCGCTGCGCGGATATTGGGCAATTCGGCGCCATCGCCTTGGACTTGCGGCCGGCACATCGGTTGCATGATGGGCTCATGATCTGGGAAAGCGGCATCGAATTCGGCCGCATTGTGGAACTTCATCCGATTGCCCATTTCGGCGTAGCTTTCCGACCAGCATCCGTTAGCAACCACGCAGTCATGCATGCCGAGATCGATATGAAAATAATCGACCATCGCGTCCGTCGCGGTTTGGGTGATCGAAATCCCATTGATCAGCAGCTTGGCCTGCACCAGAAAATCATCGATGAGCATGCTGTGGTCCGGTGACACGAAAAGATCCCGGCACGGCTGGTCAACGCCGAGTGCGCCGGCCGCGATCCGCACCGGAGCTCCTCTTTGGCACAGGAATGCGCCGTTAAAGCTCTGCCGGCCCACAAATTTCAGCCGGCGCAGCGGGCCGAAGCGGGTCACCAGCAGATCACCCGGCCTCAGACTTTCGATCGCAACCTCACCCGATGCGGTCAGGATGCGGGTGCCGCGCAGATAGCAGGTAAACGGATCCACATTGTTGTTAACGTAGTCACCTGCCGCGAGGATGATGCCATAGACCTGAAAGGTCGCGCCGGTATCAACCAGCGGATAGATCGCCCCGGAAGCGGTGATGAAACCCAGGTAGACAAAGTTGCCCAGATTTTGCTGCAACGCCCCTCCGGCAAAGATATCGACGCTGACCGTATCGCCTGCGCCCAAAGTCGCGTTTGAGCCCGATATTTGCAGCGTGTTCACACCGCCGCTCAGATCGGAAGAATTGGTCGTGCCATCCGAGGTCAGGGTTGATGTACCGAAATTATAGTCGGTGCTGGACGTGATGTCGTTCGAGCCGGTCCAATAGGTGGTTGTCATCGAACCCTCATGGGATTGATCGACCGCAGCATGATGCTGCGGTCACAGGTGGATGTTGCGAACAAGGGCGGTCGGTTGCGTTGATGACGCGAGTATGCGAGCCGCGATCGTCGGTCAGATGTGAAAACGGAGTGAGTTTTCAGTGAGAACGCAGCCGTCCCCTGTGCAGGTAGGGGTGGTACAGCCATGCGGGCTCGGGAGGGGGGGGGGCGTGGTCGATGGCATCTAACCCTCATTTTTTGTGGGTATCCCCTGCGTGGTCTGGTTGGACTGGCTTCGGGGTGATGCGGCTTTATGCCTCCAAATAATTACCGCTCACTTAAAATAAAAATGCCAAATCGTAATTTAGTGTGACTTATAGTTGCGGGGGAGGGGCGTGGGGTAGGGGGCGACCGGTCGTGGAACTTTGCCCAGCCCCCTTTGCGGCGGACGCGGCAAACGTGCATTGTCACCCCGCCCATTCCTGCGCAGGAGAGATTTCGCCCATGACCAAGTTCGGTGTCGCCCAGCCCGTCCGTCGCGTTGAAGACCCGCGTTTGCTGAAGGGTGCCGGCAGCTATACCGCCGATTATTCCGTGCCGGGCATGCTGCATGGCGTGGTGCTGCGCAGCCCGCACGCGCATGCAAAAATCCTGTCGCTTGATGTATCGGCCGCGGCCGCTGTGCCGGGTGTCCATGCCGTTTTCACCAATGAAGACCTCAAGGCCGATAAGATCGGGCTGCTGCCGGTGCTGGTCGAGCTCGATAATCGCGATGGTAGCAAGCAGGTCAGCCCGCCGCGCCACACATTGGCAGAAGGCCAGGTTCGCCATGTCGGCGAACCTTTGGCCTTCATCGTCGCCGAGACCATGCAGGCCGCGCGCGACGCCGCTGAAGCGGTGATGGTCGATTACGACATTCTGGAGTCCGTGACTGATCTTGCCACGGCAACCAATTCCGGCGTGCCGCAGGTCTGGCCGACCGCCCCGGGCAATCTTTGCTTTGACTGGGAAGTGGGTCCCAAGGACGAAACCGAAGCGCTGTTCAAATCTGCCGCCCATGTCACCAAGCTCACCGTGGTCAATAACCGCATTGTGGTGAATTCGATGGAAGCGCGGGCCTGCCTCGCGGATTACGATACGGTCTCCAAGACCTGGACTATTCGCACCAACACCCAGGGCAGCTGGACGGTTCGCAACGTGATGGCCGGCATGGTTTTCGGGCTCGACCCGAGCAGCATGCGGGTGATCACGCCCGACGTCGGCGGTGGCTTCGGGATGAAGTTGTTCCTGTATCCGGAACATGTTCTGACGACCTATGCATCGCGCAAGCTGGGCCGCCCGGTGCGCTGGGTTTCGGAACGCTCGGAAGCTTTCCTGTCCGACAGCCATGGCCGTGACAATATTACCGAAGCCGAGTTGGCGATCGACGGCGCCGGCAAGTTCCTCGCGCTGCGCACCCGGACTCTGGCCGGGATGGGCGCGTATCTGTCGAATTTCGCTCCCTATATCCCGACACTCGCCGGTTCGGGCGTGCTCGCCAGCATCTACGGTTTCAAGGCCGTTTACGCCAATGTGCTGGGTGTGTTCACCAACACCGTCCCGGTCGATGCGTATCGTGGCGCTGGGCGGCCGGAAGCCAATTACGTGGTCGAGCGGATCGTCGATGCCGCAGCCCGCGAGTTGGGCATTGACCGCATCGAACTGCGTCGCCGCAACATGGTCGGGCCGGAAGCCATGCCCCACACCTCGGCGATGGGCCGGACCTATGACAGCGGGGATTTTCCGCGCGTATTGAATGCCGCGCTCGCCCACACCGACTGGGCCGGGATCGCGGCGCGCAAGACGGAAGCGGCCTCGCGCGGCAAGAAGCGCGGGATCGGGATGGCATATTACCTCGAAGCGACCGGCGGCGACGATACCGAGCGTGCCGAAATCCGCTTTGCCGATGATGGTTATGTCGATGTCTATGTCGGCACCCAGTCAACCGGGCAGGGTCATGAAACCGCTTATATCCAGCTGACCGTGGATCGCCTGGGCGTCGATGGCGACAAGGTCCGGGTCAAGCAGGGCGATACCAACGATATGCCGACCGGTGGTGGCACTGGCGGCGCGCGCAGCCTCTATTCCGAAGGCCAGGCGATCGTGCTGACCGCGGCAACTGTCATCGAAAAAGGTCGTCGCGCCGCGTCCGAAGCGTTGGAAGCCGCAATGGCTGATATCGTGTTCGAAGAAGGCCGCTTTCAGGTGATTGGCACCGATCGCGGCATCGATATCATCACTTTGGCGCTGGGCCAGCGCGCCCGGGCGGCGAAAGGCGAGGATGTCACCACCCTCGATGCCGCCGAGGTGGCGCAGATCAACCATCACACCTTCCCCAATGGCTGCCATATCGCCGAAATTGAGGTTGACCCGGAAACCGGCCGGATCGACGTGGTGCGCTACAGCGTGACCGATGATGTCGGCAAAGCCGTCAACCCGATGATCGTCGCCGGCCAGGTGCATGGCGGAGTCGCCCAGGGCCTTGGCCAGGCTTTGCTGGAACGGACCGCCTATGACCCTGATTCCGGCCAGCTGCTCGCCGGCAGTTTGATGGACTACACCATCCCGCGCGCCGATGATTTACCGAATATTGACGTCGAATTGGTTGAAGTGCCGTGCCTGACCAACGGGTTGGGAGTGAAAGGCGCGGGTGAGGCGGGGGCCGTCGGGGCGCCGCCAGCGCTGATTAACGCCATCATCGACGCGTTGGCGGATATGGGCGTGACGCAAATCGACATGCCGGCAACGCCGGAAGTGGTGTGGCGGGCGTTGGCCAAAGCGGCGTAAACCCGCGCCAGAATTTATGATCGGGGCAAGCTGGATGTCTGACGCCGAAACCTTCGACCTTATCGTTATCGGCTCAGGCCCCGGCGGCTACGTGTGCGCCATCCGGGCGGCCCAACTCGGCATGAAAGTGGCCTGCGTTGAAAAACGCGAGACCCTCGGCGGTACCTGCCTCAATGTCGGCTGCATCCCGTCAAAGGCGTTGCTGCAATCATCGGAAAATTTCAGCGAAACCAAACATGCCTGGGCCGATCATGGCATTGTGGTGGATGGTGTGAAGCTCGATCTTGCGCGCATGCAGGCGCGCAAGAGTGAGGTTGTTGCGGCCAATACCAAGGGCATCGAATTTTTGTTCAAGAAGAACAAGATCAAATGGTTGCACGGTGAAGGCCGCATCACCGCGCCCGGCAAGGTTAGCGTTGCCGGGATTGAGTACGCCACGAAAAATATTGTTGTCGCCACCGGCAGCGAGTCCATGCCCCTGCCTGGGGTGGAGGTGGACGAAAAAACCATCGTCACCTCAACCGGCGCGCTGGAACTCGACCGCGTGCCCGGCCATCTCGTGGTGATCGGCGGCGGCGTAATCGGCCTCGAACTCGGCAGCGTCTGGCGCCGGCTGGGCGCCGAGGTGACGGTCGTCGAGTTTCTCGACCGCATCATCCCCGGCAATGATGGCGAGATCGCCAAGCAGTTCGAGCGGGTACTGGCCAAGCAGGGTATCAAGTTCAAGCTGTCGACCAAAGTGACGACGGCGGCACAGACCGGTGCCGGCGTTACGTTGACCCTGGAAGCTGTCAAGGACGGCAAGACCAGCGAGTTGCAGGCTGATATTGTCCTGTTGGCGATCGGGCGGCGCGCCTACACTGCGGGCCTTGGCCTTGCGGAAAGCGGCGTGGCGCTGGATGCCCGTGGCCGGGTCGAAACCGATGGGCATTTCGCCACCAATATACCCGGCATTTACGCCCTTGGTGACGTGATCGCCGGGCCGATGCTGGCCCATAAGGCGGAGGACGAGGGTGTGGCGCTTGCCGAACGGCTCGCCGGCCAGGCCGGACACGTCAACTACGATGCCATTCCCGGGGTGATCTATACATCGCCGGAAGTCGCCTCGGTGGGCCAGACCGAAGAACAGCTGAAGACGGCGGGCACCGAGTACCGCATCGGAAAGTTCCCGTTCACCGCCAATGGCCGCGCGCGGGCGATGGGGCAGACCGACGGGTTGGTAAAAATCCTTGCCGATAAGCGTACCGATCGGCTGCTGGGCGCGCATATTCTAGGCCCTGATGCAGGCACCTTGATCGCCGAACTGGCGATGGCGATGGAATTTGGCGCGAGTTCAGAAGATGTCGCCCGCATCTGCCACGCGCATCCCACCCTCAACGAAGCGGTCAAGGAAGCCGCCCTTGCGGTGGATGGCCGCGCGTTACATATCTAATAACATGAACGCATTAACTCCGCTTGCCCTGACGATGGGCGACCCTGCCGGGATCGGTGGCGAATTGTCCTTGCGGGCCTGGCTCGCACGGCGTGCAACCGCCCGGCCGTTTGTGGCGCTCGACGATCCGGACCGTCTGTCCGCGCTCGCAGAACGGCTTGGCCTTGATGTTCCGGTACGTGCGGTCAACGCCATCGGCGCGGCTGGGGCGATTTTCCCGCATGCTCTGCCGGTGCTGCCGCAGCGTCTTGCTGCCACCGTGCGCGCCGGCCAACCGGACCCGGCCAATGCGCCGGCGGTGATTGCCTCGATCGAGCGCGCCACGAAACTCGCCATGGCTGGTGAGGCTGCGGCCGTGGTCACCAACCCGATCCACAAATCGAGCCTGACCGGCATTGGCTTCCCGCATCCAGGCCATACGGAATTCCTCGCAGCCATTACCGGTGCGATCTTGCCAGTAATGATGCTGGCAAGCCCATTGCTGAAAGTGGTGCCGATTACCGTGCACGCGTCCTTGCGGCGGATGCTGGCGATGATCACCGTTGATCGGATTGTCGCGGTCACCCGCGTGACCGACGCTGCCTTGCGCCGCGACTGGGGCATTGCCCGGCCGCGCATCGCAGTTGCCGGCCTCAACCCGCATGCTGGCGAAGACGGCACGATGGGCGAGGAGGAAGTCGAGATCATCGCCCCCGCCATCGCCATCCTGCGCGCCGAAGGGCTGGACATCACCGGTCCGTTTGCCGCCGACAGCCTGTTCACGCCCGCAGCCCGCGAACGCTACGATGTTGCGATGGGGATGTATCACGACCAGGCGCTCATCCCGTTGAAGACGCTCGATATGTCGCATGGGGTGAACGTCACGCTCGGCCTGCCGATCATTCGCACCTCGCCTGATCACGGCACCGCGTTCAATATTGCAGGCCTTGGTGTGGCCGACGCCACCAGCCTGATTGCGGCGATTGACCTCGCCCATGATCTAGCGACCAGACGGGAAGCCCGCGCATGACCCTTCGCCTTGGTATTAATGTCGATCACGTTGCCACTCTGCGCAATGCGCGTGGCGAGGCCTACCCTGATCCGCTGGAGGCCGCCCGTATGGCGATTGCCGCAGGCGCCGGTGGGATCACCATTCATCTCCGCGAAGACCGCCGCCATATCCGCGACAGCGATGTGTTTCTGGTCCGCGCCGGCATCGACAAGCCGTTGAATTTCGAGATGGCGGCGACCAACGAGATGCTGAATATCGCGCTGGAAGCCATGCCCAACGCGTGCTGCATCGTACCGGAAAAACGGACTGAGGTGACCACCGAGGGTGGCCTCGATGTGGTCGGTCAGCAGAATTCCTTGCGCCCGATCGTGGCGCGGCTCCGCGAGGCCGGCATTCGCGTATCGCTGTTCATCGACCCCGATCCAGCGCAATTGATCGCGAGTGCGGAAATCGGTGCCGATATCGTCGAACTCCACACCGGTGCCTATGGCCACGGCAAAAACGGCGAACTCGCGCGCCTGCAGGCGGCCGCACGGCAATGCAGCTTGCTGCGGCTGGAATGCCATGCCGGGCATGGGCTGAACTTCGCCAACGTTGCCCCGATTGCCGCGATCCCGGAGGTGGTGGAGCTTAATATTGGGCATTTCATCATCGCCCAGGCGATTTTTGACGGCTTGCCGGCGGTGGTGCGGCAGATGAAGGCGCTGATGCAGGCGGCGCGTGTTTAGCCAGCCTATTCTATGGTAGCGCGTTTTTCACTTTCTGCGCCCCGGTCGCAACCGCCCCGCCGGCGGCTGAAACGTCGCGGCCGACGCCCTGGACGGTGTTGCAGCCGGCCAGCAGCAGGCAGACCAGGATGATCAGAACAGGTTTCATCGCTTTATCTTGACCTGCAATGCTTCCGGCCAGTCGACGATCTTGCCGGGTATGGTGGTATCGATGCCGCCCAACGCATAGGTGCGGCGGCATAGTTCGGCGGATAGCGCGTGGCGGTCAGTAATGCCGGCGAATTCCGCGAACGGGATCGGGGCGCCGATTTTCAGGTTGATCCGGCTGTTGAAGCGGCGGCGAATTTCGCCTGCCATGAGCGCCAGGCGCAAGGTCGAGCTGATATGGCTGATAATGTGGAACAACCGCCCGTTCTGGCCCTGGAAATAAACCGGCACCACCGGACACCGCGCGCGTTGCAGCATTTGGGCGATGAAGGCTTGCCAAGGCGCGTCCATCGCCGGGCGTGCGCCCCAGCGATCCGGCGATGTCGAAATCCCACCCGCCGGGAATACCAGCACCGCCCCGCCGCGTTCGAGGTGCTTGCGGGCCTCGACCCGGGTTTGCACGTTGGTCGCCTGCGCTTCGCGGGTTCCGGCGAAACTGATCGGCAGGAAATGCTCGCGGGTTTCGGGTGCCTGGATCAGCACAGAATTGATCAGCAACTGGAAATCCGGGCGGACCTGGCTGATCAGCCAGCACAGGATCAGCCCGTCGATCAGCCCGAACGGATGGTTCGCCACCACCAGCAGCGGCCCCTCGGCGGGGATGTTGGCAAGTGCCCGGCGGTCAAAATCCAGACTGATGCCGGTGCGGCGCAGCATGTCGGACCAGAAAATTTCCGGGGTTCCACCCTCGGCGCGAAACCGGTCATAGACCGCCTTCAACTTTTTCTGCCCGGTCGCCAACTCGACAGCGCGGATGAGCATCCTTTGGGCTGCCGACATGGCCGGATCCATATATGACAGCGGCGGATTATCGCCGAGTGCCGGATTGCCTGCTGTGACCACCGCGCGTCTGCTCCTGATCTGCGAAAACTTCACGAGTCCCAAACCTGTCGCCAATTTTAGCAGCCCCACGAGGGCTGCGCCAGCAAACCGATCAGGCGGCTGCCAGCACTGCGCCGGTCGCATCGAATGTGGCCCCGAGCTTGGCCGCGGTGGCCGCATCGAGCGGCATATGCGGTGGACGCTGGAAGTTCCATGCCGGGTTGCCGGTGTTGCGAGCGACCAGCGCCTTCAGACCGGGGATCAGCGGGGCGGAGGTGACCGCCTTGCGGATGGCTGAAAGCTGGATTTGGGCTGCTTCGCCCACCGCATTGTCCGAATTGGCGTAGACCGTGGCGCTGACCGCGCAGCCGACATTGGCGGCGGCCGTGATGCATCCCGCACCACCCCGGCGCAGCAATTCCAGCAACGCGCCGTCATCGCCGCAATAGACCTCGAACCCGTCTTTGGCGAAGGCATCAACATAGGACGCGGTATTGGCGAAATCGCCGCTGCTGTCCTTCAAGCCCTTCACCTTGCCTGGATAGGCCTTCAACAACCGGCCGATCAGATCAACGGTGAACGGCACCGCCGATTGCGCCGGAAAATGATACAGGTAGATCTTGATGTCGCCGCCAACCCGTTGGATAACCTCGGAGAAATAGGCGAAAAGGCCATCCTCGGAGGGATTTTTGTAGAAAAACGGCGGCAGTAGCAACGCACCGCGACAGCCGAGATCCTGCGCCCGCTTGGTCAGCAGCACCGTATCGGTGATCGCCGTCGTGCCGCAGCCCGGCATCATTAATGCGGGGGCAATGCCGCGCTCGGCCAGGCCCTCCATCACTTCGATGCGCTCGGAAACGCCCAGCGAATTGGCTTCGCCGGTGGTGCCAAGCACGCCCAACCCGTTGCAGCCATTCGCGAGCAGCCATTTCGCGTGGCCTGTCATGCGATCGAGGTCGATCGACAAATCCTGTCGCATCGCCGTCAAGACCGCTGCGTTCACGCCGCCGTAAATTGCACCCTGCATCATGTCGGTTTCCCAGGTTTTGGTTGCCGTGGCCGTGGCATGGTGCCCGGCCAGTCGACGATGTGATGATCGAGCGGGCCAGCCACCCGCTCCCCGATTGCGCGTCCACGGACCGACACGCCGGATGTGTGGACGGTGTCAGCACTGCCCGATACCAGCGGGTGCCACCAGGCGAGATCCTTGCCTTCATCCAAGCGCCGATAGGCGCATGATGGAGGCAACCAGTTGATTTCGCGTAAAATTACCGGAGTTAGGCTGACGCAATCGGGCACGAATTTTTTGCGCTGCTCGTAGTTGCTGCACTGACAGCTATCGAGATCGAGCAGTCGGCACGCGACATTGGTGTGGACCAGTTGATCATTGGCGTCTTCGTAGATCAGCTTGTGCAGACAGCAGCGCCCACAGCCATCGCAGAGCGATTCCCATTCCGCCGCCGACATTTCGTCGAGCGCTTTGGTCTTCCAGAACGGGGCACCATCACTCATGCGCGGAGTTTAGGCCGATCGCGCCGGGTTAGGAAGCCAGTGCGATTTGCCCTCTGCGTCGCACCGGCTAATCTCCCGCCGAATGGAAATGGAGCGGGCAAAATGACACGGCAAATGGTGATGGTTGGCTTCCTGCAGGCACAGAATTGCACCAACCTTGCGTTCAGCTGGCGCCATCCCGACAGCCGACTCGATTTTATGACCGCCGACTACTATCAGGAAATCGGCCGCATCCTGGAACGCGGCAAGTTCCATATGGGCTTCTTCGATGACCGGCTGGCGATGCCGGATCGCTTTGGCGACGACCATGTGCACGCCATCGATCACGGCATTCGCTGCGTGAAGATGGACCCGGTGGCCGTGCTGATGGCGATGGGGATGGCAACCAAGCGGCTCGGCCTCGGCGCCACGGCGTCCACCACCTATTACGAGCCGTTTCATATTGCCCGCCAGTTCGCGACGGTTGACCTGATGACCGCCGGACGCGCGGCATGGAACGTGGTGACATCGCTCAATGACGGGGAAGCCCATAATATGGGCCGCGATGAGGTCATGGAGCATGACAGCCGCTACGACCGCGCCGATGAATTCATGGAAGTTGTGCTCGGCCACTGGAATAGTTGGGACGATGATGCGCTGATCCTGGACCGCGCCAATGGCCGCTTCGGCGATGGCCACAAGGTCCGCCGGCTTGATCATGTCGGCGAGAATTTCAAGTCGCGCGGCCCGTTTACCGTCCCACGTTCGCCGCAAGGTCAGCCGGTGATCATCCAGGCCGGATCGTCCGGACGGGGGCGCCGTTTTGCCGCGCGCTGGTCGGAAGTGATTTTTGCCGCCGCCCATAATCTCGCCCATGCCCAGGCCGGCTACAAAGCCCAGAAGGATGAGATTGCCGCGGCCGGGCGCGATCCCGAGCAGGTCAGGATGTGCAATCTGATCCTGCCCGTGGTGGCCGCGACCAAATCGGAAGCCGAAGACAAAATGGCGCTGATCGAGAAATTGCCGCTCGAGGTCGATACGCTATCGTTGCTATCCGAAGCGCTCAATTTCGATTTCGCCAGCAAGCCGATGGACGAAGCTTTTACCGACGACGAACTGCGCGGCATGTCCGGCATCCAGACCATTCGCGACAGCGTGATCCGGATCAGCGGCATTGCCAACCCGACAGTGCGCGATTTCGCCAAGTTCAGCGGCCGTGGCCGTCCCGACAATGCGATTATTGGCGGCCCGAAGGAGGTCGCCGACCATCTGGAGGAAATGTTCGTCACCCGTGGCTGCGACGGGTTTGTGGTTTCGGCGGCCTATGTGCCGGGCAATTATGCCGATTTTGTCGATCTGGTGATCCCCGAACTGCAGCGGCGCGGGCTCTATCATCTGGATTATGCCGGGGACACCTTGCGCGAAAATCTCGGCCTCGCGCGGCCTGCAATCGATGCGTGGAAACCCAGGAAGTGATCGCGCTGCGCCTGGTGCGGCCAGCGGCGGAATTTTTGCCGCAATACGTCGCGGCGTTGGATGCTGGCTGGTCGGCGAGCAATATCAATTCGGCGACGTTCGCCGCCGAGGAAATGGCAAAGATCAAGGCGGACCCGGCGTCGTTTCTCGCCCAGTTGGACGATCCCGCAGGGCTTGCGGGGCCGATCACGCTCGGTGACGGGCGGGTCGTGCCGCGTCTGCCGGGCTTCCGACGTTGGATGTGGGACGGTGAATTTTGCGGCAGCATCGGCTTTCGCCACCAGCCCGGGACCTCGGAACTGCCGGACTACGTGTTGGGCCATATCGGCTATGCGGTCGTGCCATGGAAGCGCCGCCAGGGCGTGGCGACGCGGGCTTTGGGATTGCTGCTGGAGGAAATCGCGCCTTTGCACATGGAGTACGTTGATCTGACAACTGCCCCCGACAATATCGTTTCTCAGAAAGTCATTCAGGCGCATGGCGGGGTGCTGGTCGATAAATTTGAGGCGATCGCGTATGGCAAGACCGAGTTGCGGTGGCGGATTTGGTTGAGCAACACGTAAGAGTGTCCTTTTTGTTCACAAAAAGAACGTCTTTCCTATGATTTTTCCTATAAGTTTCGCCTCCTGGTTCGCTGCCCGCAGCTGGCAAATCCGCCCCCACCAACTTGACGTCCTGCAAGCCCGCCAATCCGACCAGGACACCCTGCTGATCGCCCCCACCGGCGGCGGAAAAACCCTGGCGGGCTTCCTTCCCACCCTGATCGACCTCGCCATCACACCGCGCGATGGCTTGCACACGCTCTATATCAGCCCGCTGAAGGCGCTCGCCTCCGATATCGCGCGCAATCTTGAAGCCCCGGTCAGCGAGATGGCGCTGCCGATCACCCTCGGCACCCGCACCGGCGATACCACCGCCACGATGCGCAAGCGCCAGCGCGAGGCGCCGCCGAACATTCTGCTGACCACCCCGGAGAGCCTGGCGGTACTCCTGGCAAATGCGGGCGCGGCGGGGTTTTTCGCCGGCCTCAACACCGTCATCATTGACGAAATCCACGCGCTGGCGGGCGGCAAGCGTGGTGATCTTTTGGCGCTGGGCCTCGCGCGGCTTTCAACGCTCGCGCCGCATGCCCGCCGCATCGGTCTGTCGGCAACGGTCGCCCATCGTGCTGCGATTGCAGCCTATGTTGGGCCGGACGCGACGATCGTGGCGGTTGCCGGCGGCGCCCCGCCTGAGATTTCGCTGATGCTACCGACCGATCGGCTGCCGTGGTCGGGCCATATGGGGCTGGCCGCCACGCCGGCCATTCTGGGGCGGATCAAGGCGGCCGGCATGACCATCGTGTTCGTCAACACCCGCGCCCAGGCAGAGTTGCTGTTTCAGGAGCTGTGGAAGCTCAATCTCGATAATCTGCCGATCGGCATTCATCACGGCAGCCTCGAGCAGGCGCAACGCCTCAAGATCGAGGCGGCAATGGCGGCGGGTGCCCTCCGCGCTGTGGTGGCGACATCGTCACTCGATCTCGGCATTGACTGGGGCGGCGTCGATCAGGTGCTGCAAGTCGGTGCGCCGAAGGGGATCTCCCGGCTGTTGCAACGGGTCGGGCGCGCCAATCACCGGATGGATGAGGCGAGCATTGCTGTGCTGGTGCCGGCCAATCGGTTCGAGGTGTTGGAGTGTCGGGCGGCGATATTAGGGGTTGCGGCAGGCGAACTCGACGGCGATCCGCCGCGGCCGGGCGGGCTGGATGTGCTGGCACAACATATTCTCGGCATGGCGTGTGCGGGGCCGTTTCTGCCGGATGATCTGTTCGCCGAAATTCGCCGTGCCGCGCCTTATGCGGTGCTGTCCCGCCAGGACTTCGACGATGTGCTCGGCTTTGTCGAAAATGGCGGTTACGCGCTGACCGCCTATGCCGAATACCGCAAATTGTTCCGCGACGCCGAAGGCCGCCTGCATGTTGCCAATGATCGGGTGGCGCGGCAGTACCGAATGAATATCGGCACCATCATCGAAGAACCGATGATGAAAATCCGCCTTGGATGGCAAACCCTGGGCGAGGTCGAGGAATATTTTATCAACGGACTGGTGCCCGATGACAGCTTCATCTTCGCCGGTCGAAAATTGCGCTTCCTGCGTCTGAACGCAAATGTGGCCGAGGTTGCCGATGGCGGCGTGGGTGAGCCGAAAGTCCCCGCCTATGCCGGTGGCCGGCTGCCGCTGTCGACCAACCTCGCGGACCGGGTGCGGGCGATGCTGGCAACACCGGGCACCTGGCCGGACCTGCCGGCGCCAGTGCGCGAATGGCTCGCGCTACAGAAATCTATTTCGCGTCTGCCGGGGCGGGATGATTTGTTGATCGAAACTTTTCCGCGTGGCGACCGCTGGTTCATGGTCGCGTACTGCTTCGAAGGCCGCAACGCCCATCAAACGCTCGGCATGCTGCTGACCCGGCGCATGGAGCGTGCCGGGTTGCAACCGCTCGGCTTTGTTGCCACCGACTATGTGCTGGCGACCTGGTCGGTCCATAAGCCGGAGAACGTGGCGCAATTCTTTAGCCAGGATATGCTGGGCGATGACCTCGAAGCCTGGATGGCCGAAAGTTCGATGCTGCGCCGGACCTTTCGCAACGTGGCCCTGATTGCCGGTCTGATTGCGCGCCATAACCCGGCCGCCGAAAAGACCCGTCGCCAGGTCACGGTCAATTCCGACCTGATCTACAACGTACTGCGTCGCCATCAACCCGACCATATCCTGCTGCGCGCCACCTGGGCGGACGCGGCCGGTGGCCTCACCGATCTTGGCCGCATCGCCGGGATGCTGGCGCGCATCAAGGGCCGCATTCGCCACATGGTGTTGTCACGGGTCTCGCCGCTCGCGGTGCCGGTGCTGCTGGAAATCGGACGCGAAAGTGTGCGCAGCGGGGAAAGCGAGGAAGCCCTGCTGGCGGCGGCCGAGGACGCCTTGATCGATGAGGCGATGGGGCTACCGCAAGGGAGCTTGTTCGGCGGCTAATTCCGTTGCGTATCCCTGGGGTGCCTGCTAGCAATTGGCCATGCGCATATTTCTTCTGCTGATCATTCTGACCGTCGCCGGCGCCTGGTTTTATCCGACTTATGCGGAGGAGACTGGCAATGTCTGTGCCGCGTTCGAGAAGAAGCTGTCAGTGCTGGTCGAGGCCGAGGCCAAGAAGGTCGTGCCTGCCCAGCGTAGCTCCGATCTCCGGCTTACCGCGCTGTTCGACATGATGAAGTCGATTGTCGCGGGTTCGAATGGGGCGATTGCGGAGGCCTATATCAAGGACAAGTTTCCCCAACTCGCTCAGTTGCCGCCCAGCATTGGCTGTGTTGCGGGGTATTGGAAGCTCACCGTCGATCCCGATCTGACGCAGTATGTGAAGGGCAAGCTGGGCGCAAAGCCGTAAACCCCTGGTGGAATTTCGTTGTGCCGTTGGCCAGGGTTCCCCCCGATCCAACGGCAACAGAGTCATGACATTTTTCTGCTTCTATGTTTTCAAACAAACAAGCCCGCTTTTTACTGGTTCCTGAGCAAGAACGCCTTGTTGACGCAATTCTCCAGCCGGTTATCCCGCAGATACCGCGCGGCCGTGCGGGCCGAGAAGCTTCTGATATCGCGCATGCTTTCCGGCGTATAAAACGCCGAATGCGGTGTCACGATCAGGCGATGCTTGATCCAGGCTTCGTTGCCATGCCAGGCGGCGAGCAGTTTCACCCCAAGGTTCAGCGGCTCGTCCGGCAGCACGTCCAACCCGGCCGCGAGGATGATATCGGCCTTCATTGCGTCATGCAGCGCATCGAGGTCGATGATCGGCCCGCGCGCGGTATTGACCAGGATCATCCCCGGCTTGGCGGCGGCAAACGCATCTTTGCCGATCAGCTTGCGGGTTTCGGCGTTCAGCGGCATGTGGATCGACACGATATCGCATTGGCCCATGAGTTCGGCGAGGCTGTCGGCGCGGCGGATGCCGAGTGCCAATTCGTAGCCGTTCGGCACGTACGGATCGAAGAACACCACGTCCATGTCGAATGCCTTGGCGCGGCGGGCCGCCGCCGTGCCGATGCGGCCGATGCCGACCACGCCGAAGGTGCATTTCGACAGGCGGTGGCCAAACGGGTTATGCGCCGGGCGCCAATTCGCTTTGGGATCTTCGCGCAGGCTCTGATCATGGTAGGCGATGCTCTTGGCCAAGGTCATCATCAGCGCGATGGCGTGATCGGCGACCTCCCGCGTGCCATAGTCGGGGGTGTTGCACACCGCGATCCCCATGCGGCCGAGGCGTTCGATATCGACCTCGTCATAGCCGACCGCCGACTTCACCAGGATCTTGCAGTTTTTCAGCTTGTCGATCACCGATGCTGGCGGGTTCGGCCCGACAATGGCATCTGCGCTGGCCCACTCGGCGTCAGTGACGTCTTCGGCGTCGAGGTGGAATATCGCTTCGAACCCTTCGCCGATTGCATCGCGGGCGACCTGGTGGAAGGCTTCGGGGAGGCTGGGCCATAGGATTTTTTGGGTCATTGGTTTCCTCATCTTTTTTTCTACGCGGGCATTAAGCTGGTTATTTTTGTGAACAAAAAGAACCAAAAAAACTTTCCGTCCATTGTTGCCGTTGGCTCGGGCTCTCCGCAAGCCCACGCCACCGGCAACAGAGTCGGAAGTTGTTGGCTGCTGTGTCTTCAGAATCCCTTGAACTGGCTGAACTCAGACGCCGGCACCCGCGTTGTCACCAGCGCATTGGCCGGCGCATCGGGATCGGCATATCCAATCGCCACGCCGCAAACGATAATGTCGTCGTCGGGCAGGTCCAGCAAGCCGCGCACTGTGGCGGGAAATTCTGCGAAGATCGCCATGTGGCAAGTGTCCAAGCCCCGCCCCCGCGCGGCGATTGCGATGTTTTCCAGGAAGCAGCCGTAATCGATCCAGCTGCCAACCTGCAACTTGCGATCGATCATGCAGACCAGCCCGACCGGGGCGCCGAAATACTGCAGGTTGCGCGCGCCATGGGCCGCCATCTTTTCGGTCTCGCCGCGGGCAATGCCGAGCGTGCCGTAAAGGTCCCAGCCCAGCTTCCGCCGGCGCGACAGGTAGGGCTCGTATTGCGGGGACGGGTAGTAGGGCCGTTCGCTGCCGCCGGTTTCGCCGCGGGTTTGCAGGCCGGCGACCATGCCTGTGGTGAAATCAAGCAGGGGTTGGCCGGCGAGCGCGATCACGCGCCAGGGCTGCATGTTGGTGCCGGACGGCGCGCGGGCGGCGACGTTGAGCAGATGCTCGATATCCTCGCGCGGCACCGGCGTTGGCAGGAAGCCGCGCACGGCGCGGCGCGACAGGATGGCGGCTTCGGCGTCATTGGCGGGCACGATGTCGGTGGGCAATAAATCAGTCATATCTGGTCTTTCACGAAACGGTCGATGGTGGCGATTTGGTCTGGGGTCAGGCGCAGGCCGAGCTTGGAGCGGCGCCAGACAACGTCCTCGGCGCTGCGGGCGAATTCATGGGCGATCAGGTAGCGGATTTCGGCTGCGCTCAGGCCGGCGCCGAAATCTTGCCCCAGCTCTGTCGCATCCGCCAACAGCGTATCGATTTTGGTGCCATAGGCGCGCAGCAGACGGCGGGCGAGTGCAGGGGGCAGGAAAGGATAGCGCGCGCGCGTGCTGGCCAGCAGCGCATCGAACCCATCGATGGGAAAGTCGCCGCCGGGCAGGGTGGTGGCGCCGGTCCAACCTGGAGCATGGCCCGACGGCGCTGGCAGATGCGGCGCAAGCCTGGCCAAAGCAGCCTCGGCAAGGCGGCGATAGGTGGTGATTTTGCCCCCATAAACGCTGAGGGCTGCTGGCGCGTCGCGGGGCGCATCGAGTTCCAGCACGTAATCGCGGGTCGCTTCCTGGGCGGCGCTGGCGCCGTCATCGTAAAGTGGTCGCACCCCGGAATAGGTCCACACCACGTCTTCTGGCACAATCGGCGTGCGGAAATAGGCGCTGGCGCCGGCGCAAAGATAGGCGATTTCGGCTGGCGTGATGGCGACCGTGGCGGGATCGCCCGCATAATCCTGGTCGGTGGTGCCGATCAGGGTAAAATCCTGCTCATACGGGATGGCGAAGAAGATGCGATTATCGGCATTCTGAAAGAAGTAGCAGCGATCATGCGCGAAGATGCGCTTGACGACGATGTGGCTGCCCTGCACCAGCCGGATTTTCGCATGGGCATTGGCGCCCACCACCTGCCCGGCGATGTCGGCGACCCATGGTCCTGCCGCGTTGACCAGGACCCGCGCGGTGACGATCCGCCCGCCGGCGAGCGTGACCTGCCATAGCCCCCCGTGGCGCGCGGCACTCAGGCAGGCGGTTTGGGTCAGGATTTCCGCGCCAAGATCGGCGGCGGCGCACGCGTTCAGCACCACCAGACGCGAATCGTCCACCCAGCAATCCGAATATTCGAACGCGGTGGTGAACTCCGGCCGCAGCGCGGCACCGGCCGGATCGCGATCGAGCCGTAAGGTGCGGGTTGCCGGCAGGTGCTTACGACCGCCGAGATGGTCGTAGAGAAACAGCCCGAGCCGCAGCAGCCAGGCTGGCCGCAATCCTTGGTGATGCGGCAGCACAAAGCGCAGCGGCCAGATGATGTGCGGCGCGATGCCCCACAGCACCTCGCGCTCCATCAGTGCCTCGCGCACCAGGCGAAATTTGTAGTGTTCGAGGTAGCGTAAGCCGCCATGGATCAGCTTGGTGGACGCCGAGGATGTCGCGCCCGCCAGATCGCCTTTTTCGGCCAGCAGCACGCGCCAGCCGCGGCCGGCGGCATCGCGCGCGATACCGGTGCCGTTGATGCCGCCGCCGATGATCAGCAGGTCGAAGATATCCGCGCTCATTCCCCGGTCTTAGCCTTGCTGGCGGCGGGCTGGGAAGGGTGGCTGGCATCATGCGCCTGCGCGGCCAGGTCGGCGGGTGGGATCAGGGTTGGCATCAGGCTGCTATAGCAGGCGCGCGGGTTGGGTGTAACGATCGGCGGGCAGGGCGGTCTTTCGGACATCTTCTGTTGGAGATTTGTCGATATGGACCGCATTCTGAAACTGCTGGCCTGGCCGGCAGCCTTGTTCATCGCCTATGTTTTTCTCTGGTACGAGCAGTACAAACTCACCGCCGATCCGGGATCGGTTGAGTTATTCACCATCCTGACCAACGGGTTCGGCCTCAACGGCTATGAAAAGCCGGTGCGGCTAGGGGTGGCGGCCGCCGAGATTGCCGCCTCCATCCTGATAGTGCTGCCTTGGACCCGGGTTTATGGCGCCATTCTCGCTTTCGGGATCATTTCCGGGGCGCTGTTCTTCCATTTGGTCTATCCGCTCGGGATCGATCCGCTCGGCGATGGCGGGGCGCTGTTCACCCATGCGGTCCAGGTCTGGCTATGCGCGGCGTTTGTGCTGGTGGCGTGGCGGCGGGAACTGGAGGATGTGGCGCGCCGACTGGCAGGCAAAGCGCAAGGAGGCCGGTAGCACGAACCTGGCTAATACGGTTAAATAAGTTGCGAAACCCAATCTATTTCTGCCTGGTGATCGGTTCAGGTTGGGGGGGGATACGCCTTAACGACCAATTTTGGCGTCGCAAGTCATCTTATGTCAAAAATATCCAACATAATATATCCGACGCTCCGGTCCGGTCTTATCGTGTTTTGTTTCGGCCCGTCGGGCAGGGAGAGTTTTGAACGAAGACGAGATATGTACATATCTATTGTTCGATCTGTGCTTCCAGTATAAGCTCTTTTAAAAGTTTTTTCCATTAGAATTTCTCGCGAAATGCTAATTCCCGGCCTCTCGGCCATGTAGACTAATATTGTATACTCAAGGCTTGTTAGTGAAATTATATGGCCATTCGGGTCTGTCACTTTTCGCAAGGCACGGTCAATCGTCCATTTGGACGACTTGGTTGACCCGGGCAATGCCGGGGTTCGCCGCACAGCGGCGCGGATGCGCGCAAGTATCTCGCGGGGCGGTTGGGTTTTGTGGATGAAGTCGTGGGCCCCCATTTCGAGGCCGAGGATGATGTCGGTTGGGTCGGTGTTTGCTGTCAAAATCACAATCGGTCCAGCGAAGTTCATCCCCAGCGCCATGATGCTGGGCAGGGCGTCTTCGCCGCCCAGAAATTGGTCAAGCAGGATCAGGCTGTAGGTGCCGACCGCAAGCTTGTCCCGCATTTCAGCGAGCGAGGCTGCCGCGGAGACGTCAAATTCGAATCTGGACAAAAATCCGGAAATTTCATCCAGAAAGGACGCGTCATCTTCAACGATTAGCAGCCTGGACTTTAGGGGGGGCACGTCTGTGTTTCCAATCGTTGCTCGTTATGACGAGAATATCTATCAATGGAGTTTCATAATACCGATAAAAATACTTAAAACAAGACGTAAAATAATTTTTCAGGATGTTGCATCGGTTATTTATGCATTTATTTGTATTCGTAGCGTATGAGTAAATAATTTTGATGATTTGTCAGTCAAAAACACAGTTTAGTAAATTTATATGGTGAAATGTATAGTTTTGTATTATTTGATAAATTTGCCAATTTGAGATAACATTAATTCGAAAATCCGTCGAGGTGCCCCAGGTGCAGCAGTGTGCGTCTGCTATGAAGTCCGTGTTTCAAATCTCCTGTGCGTCTGCGGAAAGCGTGGAGACGCCGCGCAATGGCTGGCCCTTGGGGCTGGTGCTGTGCGGTGGATTGACGGTGACAAGCGATAACAGGAGGGGCTGTTGAAAGCGCCGATTGTGCTTGTTGTCGATGATGAGGAGGATCTGCGCACAGAAACCTGTGAGGCGCTGATGCGGTCTGGGATGACCGTCTATTCCAGCTTCAGCCCGCCCGGCGGGCTCGCAATTCTTGCGGCGCATCCTGAGATCACCGTGGTCTTGACCGACATAAGAATGGCGGAAGGGGATGGGCTGGTGTTCGCAAATTCTGTCCTGCGCGGCAGGTCCGGAGCGATCGCTATCGAGGTGGTTGTGCTGACCGGCTTTGCGAACCTTGAGATGGCACTGGAGGCAGTGCGCGTTCGGGTTTTCGCGATGTTGCGCAAGCCGCCGAGCCTGAGAGAGATTGTTGCCGAGATAAAAGCTGCCCACGCGACAGCGCAGGCCAGACGCAACATAGCCAATCTGTTGAGCGACTTACGCGGAGATTTGGGCCCGCCAAACGCGCCGGATGCAACGGACCTCCAATTGTCCGGGCCCAAGGGTTATAGTGCAGGCAAGGACCCGATCGTCCATTTGGCCAATGATGGCTTGTTGAACGCGTTGGTGCCTTTGATGGGCTACGCCGAAATGTTGGAGCAGCTTGATCCTGCGGCGTTGGCGAAAGACGGGCCTGGATATTTAAGCACGATCCGTACCAGCAGTGAAAAGCTGGCGCTGCTGGTCCGCGGAACCACGACATTGCTCGCGATCCGCTCTGGGGAGGAAAGGGTCGAACAGAGACCGGTTACCATGAAGGAGCTGGTGGGCGGGCTGGCAGCCGCCCTAGGCCCCGAAGCTTTGGGCAGGTCGGTGCGGATCTCGAACGCGGTGAACCTGGATAAGGTGTTGTCGGTCGATGCCGGGTTCTTTTTTCTCGCGATCCGTTTGCTGGTGGAGCATTTTAGCGACAGTTTGTCGAATGCCATTGTGGACATTTCCTTTGCCCTGGTGGATTCCACCGGCCGGCTGGAATGTTCACTCGGGCTGCTGGAAGGCGGCGTATCGATAGCGCCGGCGAGAATAGCCGAACCAGACCCAGGATTGGCCCGCCTCGGGTTGGCCGCGTGGCTTGCCGGGGAACTGTGTGGGGGCCTCGGCACGACGCTAATGGTCAATGGCGGTTCTGGTCGAACGATTGTTTTTATGATCCGGTTTCCCGCCGATCGGGTTGCGTCTTGCTAGATTGGGGGAGGCTGCGCGGAGGCGGGTTCCGGCGTGGCCTTTGGGGGTTTATTTTTGTTTTCGTGACCGCGCTGAGCGCGGTTGTGGCGGTTGGTATCAACACTCTGTATGCGGAGCAGGAGCGCGCCCATGTTGCGCTGCAAGCGGCAATGGCGGAAGCGTCCCGGGAGGCGCGAAAAGTTTTGCGCGCGCATCTGGAACGGGCAAACCTGGCTGCCAATCTGGTCATAACCAATTGGCGGATGGATTGGGGGGATCCGGCGGACCGGCCACATAGCGTTGAGCTTTTGCGGCAGTCTTCCCACCTCTTGCAGGAAACTTTTCCGGAAATTGTTCAGATAGCGATCGTCCGACCGGATGGATTTAGCTACCCTGAAGATCATTCACCAAATGCGAATTTCACAGCCCCAGTCTACATGGGGGATCGCGAACATTTCAAGGCGGTCGCGTCGGCAGGAGTGCGCGTGCATTTCGGGAACCGAATTGTCGGGCGTCTGTCAGGACTGCAGACGCTGCAATATGCGGTCGCGGCGCGGGATGGGCAGGGTGCTTTGCAAATGGTTGTCGTGGTATCGATCCGCGCGGGGGTTATTCCGCAGGTAATGCTCGCCGCAGCGGGAGGGGATGTTGGCCTCGCGGTTTTGACGTGGCCCGATGGAAGGTTGGTCGATAGCACTGTCCTGGGCAGCAATGAGGTCAATGTTGGTTTGCCAGAACTATTTGATCTATATTCAGATCAATTTAAGGGGTGGTTCATCTCACGAAAATCTCCTTTAGATGGCGTTGAGCATTATATGCATGTTTCGTATATTGGTAGCCAAGGCTTGTTTTTGGCTATGGGCGTTGACCAAAAAATAATACACGAACAAAAATATAAATTAAATCGATCAGTTTTTATTATATTTACTAAGCTTATTATTCGTATATTATTTTTAATTTCTATAATTTTTATTATATTTTATTTGTGGATTTTGTATTTTGGCGAGAAAAAATTATCTCGTGATTTAATCAATTTTTCCTATTTTTTTATGAAGTTTTACGATTTAAATAAAGACTTTGTTTTTTTTAATATATTAAACACAGAAATTTTTTATTTAAATAAATATTTAAGTAATTTTTTAAATATAAAGACACAAAATTTCAGTGATTGTAACAATTATGCTAAATTTAATGATATTTTTCGAAAAAACAATCCGGAAATTTTTGATTGCCTGGATCAGATGGCTGTTGGTTCACAAATGCAGGATGTTATCCTAAATATTGAGGTGGAGGGGCGCCAGATTACAATAAAGTTCGATATTACAAAATTGAATATCGAGCATAAAAATGACGATGGCAGCGAAGGATTAGTCGGGTATTTTGGATATAGTCACGACTACACGGCCAGCCTGGAGGACCGGGCTGAGCTTTCCAGATTGCGCCTGGATTTAGCCAACGTGGTCCGGACCGGGCCAGGCGCGCCTTACCGGGGGTATCTGTCAGACGATGATATCTTCATGATCGAATTTCCAAGTGGGCTCGGGCCGTTGCAACCGATATTCACCCGCCTGGGGGCCGACCTCGCCGACCCGTTGGGGGCCATGAAGATCGGTCGGCCGACGGCGCGGACGCAATTTATCAAAGACCTGCGGGCGAATGGCCAGGCAAGGGCGAGATTTCCTCTCGTGGATGCGAACGGTCAGGTGATATGGATCCAGGACAAATGTGTGACGATTGAGCGATCTGGCAATGACTTAACTGTGGCCGGGTACTATGACGACGTTACCAAACTGATCGACACCGAACTTGCCTTGGAACAGGCGGCGCAGATGGCACGTCTGGGCGCAATCACCGGCGGACTGTCCCACGAACTTAACCAGCCATTGGCGGCAATCAGCATGGCGGCTGAGAATGGCCAAATGATTCTGGAGGATGGCGCGGCAGGAATGGCTGAGGCGACAGAAAAATTCTCTCGGATTGCAGGTTTTGCCCAGCGTGCCGCGACAATTGTACGCGACATGCGGCATTTTGCGAGCTTGGAAGGCGTTGCAGTGGCGCCAACCCCCCTCAAATCTGTCATTGATTCGGCCATATTGATCATGGCCGCCAAAATTGGTGCCGCCAATTTGGATGTCACGGTCGCGGTGGATGTCGCGGTTATGCCGGTGTCTGCGACTTACGGTCTGCTGGAACAGGTGTTGGTCAATCTGATTGCCAACGCGGTTGACGCCCATAGCGCCGTGCCACGCTCGGCCGAAAAGCCGGGCTGGATTGCCATCCGGGCGGAGGTCCTGGCGAATGATTTTGTCGGGCTGACCGTTGCTGACAATGCCGGCGGCTTCCCGCCTGAGATTGCGTCACGCATGTTCGACCCGTTTTTCACGACCAAGGGACCAGCCGGCGGGACCGGCCTCGGTTTGTCGGTAAGCTTTGGCATATTAAAGAGTTGGGGCGGATCGATGGGAGCCCGCAATGCGAATGGCGGCGCGATTTTCGACATGACATTGCCGGTCTGGAAGGCACCGCATCCCCAACGCATCTCCGCAAATTTCTGATCTGGCCTGACCGTTTGGGGTGGGATGAACGTAGCCGCCAGTATCACTCGCTGGACCGATGAAATTTTCGGGCTAGAGCGTGATCCGTTGAAGTTTAATCAGCAGACACGCTCTAGATTCCCGTTTTCACGATCATTTTTATCCGTCCAATCGAAGCCGATTGAACGAATAATGATCTAGCAGGCTGCTGAAAAACTCCTTGCTCCGACGCGTGCGTATGGGATTCGATCTCTCATCAGATTGACAGACGCAAGGCAGCGAAGATGCGCGGTTTTGACCAACGACGGGACGGACTATTCAGCTACGTTCGGCCTGAGAGCCGCA
>CALQTN020000022.1 GCA_943333505.2 Asaia bogorensis
GCGGCCTTGGCAACCTGGATCGCGGCAAGTCCGACGCCGCCAGTGCCGGCGTGGATAAGCACCCGTTCGCCAGATTGCAGCCGGGCGCAATTCTCCAGCGCGTAGACCGCGGTCATGAAGGTGACCGGAATGGTCGCCGCCTGGGACGGGGTGAGCCGATCTGGGCGCTTGGTGACAGCCCCGGCGTGCACCACGGCGCGGCTGGCGAAGCTGCCCGCGACAAAGCCGAACACCGCGTCACCGACGGCGAAATCCACCCCGGGACCAACGGCGATCACCGTGCCGGCGGCTTCCATGCCCAAGGTCGGTCCGGCAAAACCGTCCATCAGAACATCTTCCGGCAGCAAAGCCTGCGCCCACATCACATCGCGGAAATTGAGGCCGGTGGCCTCGACCCGCAGCCGCAGTTCGCCGGATTGCAGCGCAGGTTCGGGCATTGCGATCGGCGCCCAAGCCAGGGTGCCGAGTTGCCCGGGATTTCCGATGATCAGATGGCGGGGCCCGGATTGCGGTGCGCTGGGAAGTCCGTGGCGCAAGCGCGGCACCATCCGCCCGGTCGCGGTCAGCGCAATCTCGGCTTCGCCATCATCGGGGCCGAGCAATTCGGCAATCAGCCGGTCGGCAGTCTGGGCCGGGGCAAGGCCGGGGCAAAGGTCAATCCGCCGCAGGCGCAACGGCGCGCATTCATTGGCCAGCACGCGGGCCATGCCAAGACAGGCCGCTGCGGCTGGCACATGCGGGCCAGCATTGGGCTGCAAACCGCCTTCGGTGACCAGCACCATCGCCTCGGCGCGATCGGCACAGGCCAGCGCGATGTCGGTGATCGCGGCCAATGCGCGCGGCAGCCCGGGCCCGGCACCCAGATCGGTGGGCGGCAAGGCGATCACAATCCGGCCACGCAGCATCTCGGGGTCGGGGCGGGTGTTGAAATCCAGCACCCGGCACGGCCAATCCTCCGCCGCGAAGCCTGCCTGCAGCGCATTGCGCAGCGCGCCGGGGCGGGCCAGCAGCACTATCTGCGATCCATCGGAGCGTGGGGCGTCGTCGGACGCGATTTCAGCTTTTGACGGGATCTGCGCCATCACCAGGGCTGCCGGCAGCACCAGGCCGGGCAGGTCGCGTACCGCGATCCCGGTGAAGCCTTGGGCCTCGAGCATGCGGGTCCATTCGTCGCCATCGAGCAGGCCGGCACCATCCGCACCCAGCCCGTCCCACCAGCTTGCGTCCTGGCCGGAGACAAATATCCAGCCCAGTCCTGCGGTTGGCTCGACCAGAAGCAGCGCACCGCCATCCGCGAGCGCGCCTTGAACCGCCGGCAACAGGCCGGGACCGAAGCGCAAACCGGTGCCGATGCCGACCACGAGGTCCGATGCGGGCAGCTTGGCGCCCTCGGTCGAAGGGTCCCATACCAGCTTCACCGTTTCGACGGCGCCGGCCTGGAGTGCGGACCCGGATCGGCTGGTGGCCCGCTCATTGGGTTCACCGGCCATCTGGACGGCGACATGCACCACCCGGCGGCCAGTTGTCGCGATGGCTGCCGCGATATCGCCACGACCGCCAAAATCGAGCACCCGCAGCGGGATTTCCACCGGCCAGGCATCAGCGAACTGGATCGCAGCCGCGATCAGCGCATCGCCGATCCGGCGATTGCTGCCAGCTTCGGCCGGCAGCACGGCACCATGGGAAGGATCGGTGGTGCCGTCATCGCCCCATCCCGTCGATCCCAGCACGTCTGGCAGACGCTCAATCGCAGCCGCAATCCAAGCCAGTTCGGGGGCGAGGTCCGAGTGATCTGCGTAGACCGCACGCCAGATTTCACCGGCGGCCGGCAGATCGGCATCGGCGACCAGTCGCCAGCCGGATGCACTGGCTGCGTCCGTTTCCGCGAAGCCGGTTTCCACCAGCGCCGCCATCAACGCGCGCGCATAGGGGGTGCGGAGTGGTTTGATATCCTGCCCGGCAAAGGCTGCGAATGCGGCCGCCAATATGCAACCGCGGAGCAATTCGGCGGCCTCAGCCATCGCATCGTGGCCCGCATCGACCGCGGCCGGAGCGGCAAGCACCGCCTGCATAGCGGCATCAGCCAGGCCATCGACGGATTGGGCGGCGGTGATCGCCGGCAGCAGATCAAAGCGGAACGCCGGATCGGCCGCAGCGCTGCCATGGGCCAGCGGTACGCGCTGCATCCAGCAATCCCATGCCCGGGCCACGACCATGCCCACCGCATCGCGCAGCACGATATCGGCGACAACGGACCGTGTGCCTCGGCGGCGGACGTGAATTTCGGCGGTCACCGGTGCGGGTGCGCCCCGGCGGACCAGCATGCGGCCGATCTGCGATGGCACCATGCCGGCGCCGAGAAAACCACTGGCGCCCTCCGACAACAACGCAATCAGGCCCTGCAGCGCGCCGTCAAGCCGCACCGGATGCAGCAGGAAGCCGTCATCGCTCGGGGCGCTCGCGGGCAAAGTGAGGTGGATGATCGCCCGGTCATGGTCGGGATCGAGATCGGCTGAAACCACCGGTTGGAAGGCAGGGCCGTAATCCAGGCCGATAGCGGCCGCAAGGGCGATGATCTCGGCGCCGCTGACTGACCGTCGCGCGACAAAATCGCTCGGCTCAGGCGTGGGGATGGTGGCCAGCGCGCCGATTTGGCCGACCGCATGATCGGTCCAGGCTTCATCGGACAAATGCGGACGGCTGGCGAGGCTGATGCGGCCGTCATCCTGGCGGCGCAACCGCATATCCTGGCCACGGCCTTCGGGAATGGGCAGCATGCGCAGCAGCCGCAGTTCGGTGACTTCGAGTACGGCTGCATCGGGCCAATGCAAGGCCGCCGCAGCAAGCGCCATTTCCGCCATCGCCGCCGCCGGCAATATCGCCGCGCCGGCAAAACAATGATCGGCGAGCCAGGGATCGAGCCCGGTATCAACCCGGCGAACCCATTCATTGGGGTGTTCGACCGCGCGGAAGCCGAGCAAAGGATGATCGTTCAGCGGGGCAATGATGGTGATCGCATCGGTGGTCTTCGCAAGTTTGACCGTGACCCGGTTGAACGGGGTGAGAGGCAGGCCGCTTGGGGTGCTCGGGCCGCGAAAGACCGCGGCGGCGCGTGGATCGGCGCCTTGGGCGATCGCGCGGTCGATGATGGCGGGGAACGGATCGCCGGGCGGATCGCGGCGCGACAAGGTTACCACCATCCGCGCTTCAGACCCGGCGGCTTGCAGCGTTTCGCGCAGATAGGATTGCAGGATCGGGGTGCCGCCGATTTCGACAAACAGGCGGGCACCGGCGGCGGCCGTGTGCACCGCGCCCCGGAAACGCACCCGGTCGCGCAGATTATGCCACCAGTAATCCGGGGTGCAGCCGGCCGCGTCCAGCACGGTGGTGGTCACCGTCGAAATCATCCGCGCCTGGGCAGGATGCACCTTCATGTCGGCCAGTTCGCGCACCAGTGCGCCGGCCACCGGGTCCATCGCCGCGCTGTGGAACGCGTAGTCCAGATCGAGCGCCAGATAGCTCCAGCGACGGGCCTCGGCGATGTCGCCGAGCCGGGCGAGCATCGCCTCGGGGCCGGCAACAGTGATCGCGCGCGGGCCGTTTTCGGCGGCAACTTCGAGGGCAGGGCCGGGCAGACCGGCGGACGCCTCGGCCAATGCTGGCAGCGCGTCCTCGATCCCACAGCCCAGGGCCGCCATTTTACCCTGGCCGCGCAGACGATGCTGCTGGCTGCTGCGTATCACGATCAGTTTGGCAGCGGTGGGCAGGTCGAGCAGCCCTGCCGCCCAGGCAGCAGCCACCTCGCCAACCGAATGGCCGAGGCATGCATCGGCGTTGATGCCTGATGCGCGCAATGTTTCAACGATGGCGACCTGGGTCGCGAACAGCAATGGCTGGGCAAGATCGGTGCCGAGCAGATCTTCAGCGGTCACGCCGGCGACGATGCGCTTTTTCGGCGACCAACCCAGCAGCGGGGCGAGCGCTGCGTCCACCTTGGTCAGCGCAGCGCGGAAATGCGGATTGTGGCGCACCGCCTGCTGCGCCATCCCAGCCATCTGGGCACCATTGCCGGCAAACACGAACACAACACCGTCGCGGTTGGCGGTGGTCCGCGCGGCGGTGCCCTCAGTCGCAATGCTGGTTTGGGTTTCACCGGCGAGCCAGCCGCGCAGCGCCTGCTGCAACGTGTCCCGGTCGGTCCCGCGCACCACCAGCCGATGCGGCTGCAGGTCGCGTTGCCGCGCCGCGCTGCGCAACAAGGAGGGAAGTTCGGCGTCGGAGATTTCCGCAAGCCTGGTCTCCCACAGTTCGGCAAGCCCGCGTAATGCCGGTTGGGCATGCGCCGAAAGCAGCAACTGCGGCAATGCGTCCGCAAGCCGGCGCGGGCGTTGCGGGGCAGGCGCGGGGGCCGAGGTCAGGAAGACCGTGCCATTGGTGCCACCGAAGCCGAAACTATTGACGCCAACCGCGACATCGTCGTCCGTCGCGAGCGGGCGGGCGGCATTGGCAATTTCAAGCCGCATCGTCTCGAACGGGATGGCGGCGTTCGGCACCGTGCAATGCAGCGATGCCGGGATCTGGCGGTGCTGCAGAACCAGCATCGCCTTTAACAGCCCGGCCATGCCGGAGGCCGACTCGAGGTGGCCGATATTGGTCTTCACCGACCCGATCGCCAGTGCCCCGCCTGCCGCGCGCTCGCAGCGTCCGGCGATCGCGGCAAAAATTGCTGCGGCCTCGGCGGGGTCGCCGACCAGGGTGCCGGTGCCGTGGGCTTCGAAATAGCCGAATTGCGCCGGCGACAGCCCGCTGCGTTCCAGCACATGGCGCAGCAGTTCGGCCTGGGCGTCACTGTTCGGCAGCGACAGCCCAACCGTGCGACCGGCCGAGTTGGTTCCGGTGCCGCGGATCACCGCGCGGATGGTGTCGCCATCGGCCAGGGCGTCTTCGAGCCGCTTGACGAGGACCACGCCCGCGCCCTCGGCACGTACATAGCCATCGGCATCGCCCGAAAAGGCATGGCAGCGCCCGGTCGGCGACAGCATCGAGGCACGCGAAAAGCCAATGAACGGAAACGGCGCGAGCAGCATATTCACGCCGCCCACCAGGGCCGCCGACAGCCGTCCGCTGCGCAGTTCCTCACACGCCAGATGCAGCGCCACCAGCGACGACGAACAGGCGGTATCGATGGTCTGCGCCGCGCCGCGCAGATCGAATACATGGGCAAGGCGGTTCGCAATGATGCTCATCGCACCGCCTGTCATGCCGTAGCGATCAACGGCTGCGACATCCTGATAGCGGTTGGCCCAGAAATCCGTTGAGGATGCGCCGACGAATACGCCGGTTTGGCTACCCGACAACCCGTTGGCGGACCAGCCGGCATCTTCGATCGCCGCGCGCGTAACCTCAAGCAGCAGACGCTGCTGCGGGTCCATTTCCTGGGCCTCCCGCGGCGACAGGCCAAAGGCGGCGGGGTCGAACTGGTCAATGCCGTCGACAATCCCGGCCGCGAACGTATAGCTCGTGCCGGCTTCGGTCGCCCCGTTCGGGCCCTTGGGGTGCAGGAAACGCGCATGGGTGAAGCGGTCAGCCGGGACCTCGGTCACTGCATCACCGCCGCGATCCAGCAGCGACCAGAACGCGGCGAGATTTTCCGCGCCCGGCAGGCGACAGGCGGCCCCGACAATGGCGATCGCACCCATTGGCCGTTGACCACCTTGCTTCCAGGTGGTGGCGGATCGGCTGCGGGACGATTGTGTGGGGCGCGGGTTAACAATCATTTAAAAGTGTCTTTCCCGCTCAGCGTCGCCGGGTCAAGTACTTCTTCGATCGGGCCCTGTGCCAGCTTGCTTTGCGAGCGCGGAAATCCTGGCATAATTGCCTGTTTCGCAAGCGTTTTCTTCACGGCCAAAACCCTTTCCCCAGCGGTGTCGTGACGGGGTGAGGTCATCCCCATCCGATCCCGATCGCCTTTACATTGCAGTGCAGCATATTCAATCTGGGGAGTAGTGTATATCGTTTGTTGGCGTATCGCGAGGGTTCGTGGCATCGATATAATACGCCGATCACCACGTGGTTCGACAGGGGACGCCAAAATGGACAAAGAATATCAACGCTCGTCAATGCAACATGACACGATGGCGGTTCTTGCGAGCCGGCTTGATCGCGACGGATACCTGTTTCTGCCCGGGCTGTTGCCGGCCACCGAAATTGCCAATGTGCAGCGCCAAGTCGGCGAGGTGATCCGCGCCCATGGCTGGCTCAAGCGCGATGCACCGGTCACGGACGCGCGTGCCGATCCTGCCGGGTTTTGCGTCGATCCAGAGCCAAAATATGTCGATGTTTTGCGCAAAATCAATTCATTACAGGATTATCATGCGCTCAAACATCACCCCGCGCTGATCAATTTGTTCACCGCTTTGCTGGGCGGTCCGATTCTCCCCCATCCCCGCGTGCTCGGCCGCAACATCTGGCCCGACCAGCCCGCCTTCACCACCAAGGCGCACCAGGATTACCCCAATGTGCAAGGCACCGAGGAGGTTTATACCGCCTGGATCCCATTGATCGATTGCCCAATGGATGTCGGCCCGCTTCAGGTCGCCGAGGCGAGCCATCGCCGTGGGGTATTCGACTTTGATATCGCGGCCGGTGCGGGTGGTATCGAGATTCCCGATGCCCTCGCAGGTCAATGGCGCAGCGGTGGCTTCGCCCAGGGCGACGTGCTGATTTTTCACTCGCTGCTCGTCCATAAGGGCGTGGCCAACCGCAGCCAGCAGCTCCGCATGTCGATGGATGTCCGCTACCAACTTCTCAGCGAGCCGTTCAACCTCGATAACGCCAACGCCGACGGGCAGCCGCTGGCGTGGGAGGATATTTACGCCGGTTGGACGCGCCCTGAGCTGCAATATTACTGGCAGCGGATGGAGTTGAACCTCAAGCCGTTTGATCGGGTCTGGTTCGACAAGCGCGACGCTTTGGCCTTCGCCTCGGCTGAGGCCGGAGATCCGCGCGCGGTGTCCGTTTTGCAGCGCATTGTGGCCCGTGACCCGGACCCGGCCAAGCAGGCGCGCGCGCAGGGCCTGCTGGACCGGTTGGCAGGCTGAGGCTAGGCTGGGTCCGGTCCTGGAGATTTATTGGCATGAACGCAATTTCTGACATTGGCGCTGGGATCGGCCTAGCCGAACGGCTGCGGATCAGGGCCGGGACCCACACTGGCCCCACCGCCGGTCTCGCCCCCGGCAACGTGCAGGCCAATCTGGTCATCCTGCCGCGGGCGCTCGCCCATGATTTTCTGCGCTTTGCCCAGGCCAATCCAAAACCCTGCCCGTTGCTGGCGGTAGGCGATCCGGGAGACTGGCGTCTGCCAGGCCTGGCCCGCGACTTCGATCTGCGCACCGATCTGCCGCGCTATCGGGTTTGGCGCGATGGAGTGCTGGTCGATGAACCCACCGATATCAAGGCATTGTGGCGCGATGATCTGGTGAGCTTCCCGATCGGCTGCTCGTTTTCGTTCGAACAGGCGCTGATCGAGGACGGCATCGAAATCCGACACATCGCGTGTGACGTGAATGTGCCGATGTATCGCACGAATATCGCCACCGTGCCGGCGGGGCCGTTCCACGGGCCGCTGGTGGTGTCGATGCGGCCAATGCGCCCGGCGGACGCGATCCGCGCGATCCAGATCACCTCGCGCTTCCCGGCCGTGCATGGCGCGCCGGTCCATATTGGCATGCCAGAGGCTATTGGGATCGCCGACATCAACCTGCCCGATTACGGCGATCCGGTGCCGATCCGGCCGGGCGAGATGCCGGTGTTCTGGGCCTGTGGGGTGACCCCGCAGGCGGTGATTGCCGCCGTTCGCCCGGAATTCTGCATCACCCACGCACCCGGGGCGATGTTGATCACCGATCTGCGCAACACAAGCCTGGCCGCCTTGTGATTGCGAGAATAGCCGCGATCGAAGCCCTGCTGCACGAAGATGTTGGCCGCAACATCAGCAGCTTGGCGCAGGCAGCGCGCGGCGGTCTGCTCGCCGCCGCGACGGCTTTGGCCGGGACTGCTTCGCCCCGGCTTGGGGTGATCACCGGGTTTTACGTGCCCAAGGGCACCCCACCGGCGGCCGAAACCGATGGCCCTGTTGGGGCTGCTTTGTTGATCCGCGGCCTGACCGATGCCGGGATCGTCTGTCGTCTGGCAACCGATCCGCTCTGTGCATCAGCCTGTGCTGCTGCACTACGCGCGGTTGGATGCGCGACAATTCCGATCGACCAGGGCCCGGCGGCGGCCAGTATCGCCGCCTGGAAGGCCGCCGGCATCACCCATGTTCTCGCGATAGAGCGTTGCGGGCCGGGAGCGGATGGCATCCCACGCAACTTGCGTGGCGAGGATGTGTCCGCGGTGACCGCGCCGCTCGATCTTCTCTATCTCGGCGGCAACTGGACGACCCTCGCGATCGGCGATGGTGGCAATGAAATCGGCATGGGCAGCCTGCCGGCTGCTCTGATCGCGGGCGCGGTGGCGAACGGCGGGCAAATTGCGTGCCGCACCAAGGCCGATCATTTGATTGTCGCTGGGGTGTCGAACTGGGGCGCCTGGGGGGTGATGGCGGCGCTCGCATTGCTGCGGACAGACTGGCAGGCGGCATTGTTGGCCGCACTCGATCCTGATCTGGACGAGGCTGTGTTGCGTGTCACTGTCAACGAGGGGCCGGCGGTGGACGGCGTGACCAGAGTCGCGGCGCTGACCGTGGACGGGCTAGGCGCAGCCGTGCATCGCGCCAAGCTGCTGGCAATCCGTGCTGCGATGGCACCTTAGAGCATGATGACCGCTGATAGGCGCGGTCCCCATCCTCTAACTCTTTGTTTGATCGCGTGATTCAGACCTCCGTGTGCGTCCACCTGCGGTCATCACGCTCTAGCAGGCAGCGCTTAGCAGGTACAGCCTAGTAGTTGCCGCCGGAACTCCGGCTGCTGTTGCTGCCGCCACTCGAACCTGCCCCGGTTCCCGCGTTAAAGCGACCGATATTGCCGAGCAATTCCTGCAGGAAGGTGGTCTCGTTGCCAGGCGACGGGGTGGCACCGGCCGCCATGCCGACATCATAGCCGTCTTTCAGGCCTTTCTGGTCGGTCTTGCGCAGCACGCCCTTGCTGTCGAAAGTCAGCAGCACCACTTCCTGATCGCGCACCGTGTTGGTGGCGGCAATCACCGGCTTGGTCATCTCAGAAATATAAATCCAGGTATTATCGTCGAAGGTCGCGCGCGCAGTCGGCGAGCCGAGCACGGTCAGCGCATCCGCCCGCGTGGCAGTGCCAACCACGAGCTGTTCGAGCCGTTCCGGATCGACCCGGTTGCCGCGGGCCTGCTGCGGGTAGGAAATCGCGTCCGGTAGTTCGCAGCCGGGCAGGACCGTGGCCGCCAACAGGCCGAGCATGGCCAACACGGTACGGTGTGGCGCCCGGGCAGGCAATTGGCGCGGCAGGGCGGGTTCGGCAGGTCGCATGTGGTCCTCAATATCTGATCGCGCGGCAGGCACGGTTTGACACGGCGCGGCGACGCACTAGGTCTAGGCTATATTTGTTCCAGACAAAAGCCTGACCCCAAACACCTGACCTGCGCCCGTTATCCGGCGCACCCAGTGAGGATCGATGAACCAGCCCGCCCTCCACCAACCTGTGCCTGCGCAACGGCGATTTTTCGGCCTGTTTCGTCGTCGCCCTGAACGCGCCGGCTATCTCGTGTACGGTTCAGCGGTTGCCGCTGCGCGAACCCCGATCTTTTATGAGCGTTGGGGGGTGCCTGACACCCTGGATGGCCGCTTCGACATGGTGGGACTGCATGTCTATCTCCTGATCGAGCGCATCAACACGCCGCCGACCAAGGTCAATGCCGCGCTCGCCCAGGCGGTGTTTGATGCGATGTTTAACGATATGGACATCAACCTACGGGAGATGGGGGTGGGCGACCTCAGCGTTGGGGCCAAAATGCGGCAGATGTGGGAAGCCTTTCACGGCCGCGCCAAAGCCTATGGCGCGGCGTTGCAGGCCCCCGTGCCGCTGGATGCGCTTGCCAATGCCCTGGCCCGCAATGTCTGGCGCGGCGACGCGACGGCGGCGGCCCCGGACCGTCTGGCGGACTATGTGTTGACCCAGATAAATGGGCTTGCGTCCCAGGATGCTGCCGAAATTGCGGCCGGCAGGGTGTTTTTTGCCCCGCCCATCACGGAGCCAGGATAATGTCTTCCCCAGAGCCTGTGCCACAACCCGAATTTCACCGGCCACTGATCATCGGACGCATCGGCGCCGGCCATGCCGAAACTATTGTCGCCTCCAAGACCGAATGCGCAGCGCTTGCCCGACGCATGGGGTTGCCCGCGATCTCCGCGCTGAGCTGCAGCTTCACCCTGGTGCCGACCGGAAAATCGGGCTTCACCGCCGATGGCCGGCTCAAAGCCCGGGTGGTGCAAACCTGCGTAGTCTCCCTGGAAGATTTCTCCGCCGACATTGACGACGTGTTCCGGGTGCAATTCGTTCCCGCCGAGCGCCTCGCGGACACGGCAGACATGGCGATGGTGGACGATCCCGACTCCGAGGACGAAGTTCCCTATCACGGGACAACGATCGATCTTGGTGAGGCGGCGGCCGAGCAGCTGGCACTCGTGCTCGATCCTTATCCGCGTGCGCCTGACGCGGTGCATCCCGCCGCTGAACCCGCCGATGACCAGCCTCCGCACCCGTTTGCCGGGCTTGGACGCCTGCGAAAGAACCCGTAATCTCCTGCGAGCTGTGACGCCGCAACGCGGCGCTGGATCAGCGTTGTGCGGAATGGCTTGCAGGGTATGGGGGTGTCTGCTAGACGGCGCGGCTCGCGTAAACGGCAGAATGTCCTATCCTGTCAGTTCCCGCGAATTTGCAATATGTGGTCAGGCCACGAAGCTGCATGGGCAGTTTTGGGCCTGGATCATTCAGACCGGAGTGGCGGTGTCTCATGGCTGTCCCGAAAAAGAAGTCCTCTCCCTCGCGGATGGGCATGCGACGCAGCCATCATGCGCTGACCAGCGTGGCGCACGCAGAATGCGGCAATTGCGGCGAACTGAAGCGCCCGCACCATGTCTGCAGCCATTGCGGGCATTACGATGGCCGCGAAGTGGTGGCTGCCGGCAAGCCCCTGAAGGGCGCAGTTCGCGCCTGATCGCGCGGGCCCAGGCATCGCAGATGTCGGCCACCCGCCGCGCCTGTGGTTTCACGGTGCGACCGTTGGTTGAGCATTCTCAGCCCAGTCTTGCATTGTGACCGACATCTACAGCCTCGCGATCGATGCAATGGGCGGCGATGCCGCACCGGCATCGGTTGTGGCGGGGCTTGAGTTGGCGGCTGAGCGGCATCCGGGCAGCCGGGTGCTCCTGTTTGGTGACCAACTGGCACTCGATCCTTTGCTCGCCCGGTACAAACGGGCCGCCGCGATCTGCACGGTGCGTCATACCTCAGAGGCGATTAGCAGCGACCTCAAACCCACCCAGGCTCTCCGTTTGCGGGGAGCCTCGATGCGGCTCGCGATCGATGCTGTCGCATCGGGGGAAGCCGCTGGTGTGGTCTCTGCCGGCAATACTGGTGCTTTGCTCGCGCTTGCGAAAATCGTGATCAAGACCTTGCCCGGCATCGATCGACCGGCGATGGCTGCTATCAGCCCATCGGCGCGTGGCGATGTTGTCATGCTCGACCTCGGCGCCAACGTGCAGTGCACGACGAGAAATTTGATCGAGTTCGCCCTGATGGGTGATGTTTTTGCGCGCACCGTGCTCGGCCTGCCGGCGCCCACGATCGGGTTGCTCAATGTCGGCTCCGAGGAGCTGAAAGGCAGCGACCAGTTGCGCCTGGCCGCCGAGGGGTTGCGTGCGAGCCATCTTGGCACACAATTTCACGGCTTCGTCGAAGGCCATGATATCGCCGCCGGCACCACCGATGTGATCGTCACCGACGGTTTCACCGGTAATGTCGCGCTCAAAACCGGTGAGGGTGCGCTGAAGCTGATGGGCACGATGCTGCGTCAGGTATTTTCGGCCTCAATTGCAACCCGCATTGCCTATCTGCTGGCCCGCCCTGGCTTGGACCGGCTGCGCGAATGGCTCGACCCGCAGCGCTATAACGGCGCGGTTATGCTGGGGCTGGCAGGGGTGGTGGTTAAGTCGCATGGTGGCGCCGACGCACGCGGATTCGCGTCAGCGGTGGATGTCGCTATGGATATGGTCGTGCATCGCTTCAACGAAGGGATCCGTGACGGGCTTGCCCGCATGCAACACGTGCCGCCGATCGCGGGACAAGTATCTGCGCCCTCGGCGCCTGGGATTTGAGTTATGGCCGACACCAAGCAATCTGTTCCGACCGCGGGGCAACCCATTCCGACAGCAGGGCGCGTGACCCGCAGCCAGTTGACGGGCATCGGTGCCTATCTGCCCCGCGATCTGATCAGTAACGACGAACTCGCCAAGCGGGTCGATACGTCAGACGAGTGGATCCGCGAGCGCACCGGGATCCGCCAGCGCTACCTCGCACAGCCTGACGAAACCTGCGCCTTCATGGCCACCGAAGCCGCCCGCATGGCGCTGGCCGATGCCGGGGTTGCCGGCGATGCTGTCGATGCGATTATTCTGGCAACCGCAACCCCTGACCAGGCGTTTCCGGCAACCGCGGTGCGGGTCCAGGCAGCCCTTGGCGCCAAGGGTTTCGCCTTTGATCTGTCTGCCGCCTGTAGCGGCTTCATCTACGCGCTGACCACAGCGGATGCGCTGATCCGCGCCGGCCAAGCGCGCAATGTGTTGGTGATCGGGTCGGAAGTCTATTCGCGCATTATGAACTGGGAGGATCGCGGCACCTGCGTGCTGTTTGGCGACGGCGCCGGCGCGGTATTGCTGCAGGCCGGCGACGGCGATGGCAGCCACGATGATCGCGGGATTCTGTCTGCCCATATCCACGCCCAGGGTGATCTTGGCGATATTCTTTACGTCGACGGCGCGGTCGGTCGCTCGGACCGGCCCGGCCATCTGGTGATGCACGGGCGCGAGGTTTTCCGCCACGCCGTCTCCAAACTCTCTGAAACCGTGCAACAAACGCTTGTGGCGTGCGGGTTGACGATTGCTGATATCGACTGGCTGGTGCCGCATCAGGCCAATATGCGCATTATCGATGGGGTCGGCCGCCGGCTCGGCATTCCTGCCGAAAAGGTCGTGGTGACGGTCGATCAGCACGCGAATACATCCGCCGCCTCGGTGCCGCTCGCGCTCCACGCCGCCTATACCGATGGCCGCATCAAGCGTGGCCAACTGGTGCTGATGGAAGCGCTGGGTGGCGGTTTGACCTGGGGATCGGCGCTTGTCCGGCTCTGAGGTTGGCTGCGATGCTTGCGCTGCAAGCGGCTGAATTCAATCTATTCTTGACGTAATGCTCAAGTCTGCCTAGCGTTGGGCGCATGAGCACAGTCACACGCGCGCACCTGACCGAGACGATCTATACCCAGGTCGGACTCTCCCGTAACGAATCGGCCGACCTGCTGGAGGCCGTGCTGGCCCGGATGGGCGCGGTTCTTGAAGAGGGAGAATCCGTTAAAATCAGCGGATTTGGAACCTTTTCGGTTCGGCAGAAAGGGCGTCGTATAGGACGTAATCCCAAGACTGGCGCCGAAGTGCCAATTCTGCCGCGGCGGGTGCTGGTGTTTCGACCGAGCCAGGTCCTCAAGGCCCATGTCAACCATACCGCCGTGCCGCTTGGGGACGACGAATGACCGATGGGCCAATGCCGGACTTTGATGCCGCCCCTTTGATCGAGGGCGATATCGCCACTGTCCGTGCGCGGGCCAAAAAAGCGCCCAACGCGTTCCGAACCATCAGCGAAGTGGCGGACGATCTTCACATCCCGCAGCATGTGCTGCGTTTCTGGGAGACCAAGTTCCCCCAGGTAAAGCCGCTTAAGCGCGGAGGCGGGCGGCGCTATTATCGACCGGACGATATTACCTTGCTTCGGCAGATATCTGACCTGCTTTATACCCAGGGCTACACCATCAAGGGCGTGCAGCGTCTGCTGCGGGAAGGTGGCGGGCGGCTTGCCGATAATATTCCGCCACCGCCGCCCGACGAAAAAGCCGACCTCGAGACGGATATTGACCACGATCACGAGCCGCAACTGCCAATGCCGGGCCTGGCGGTGGTGCCGCCCAAGGCTGTGCGCACCGATAAACCTGCGGCCAAGCCTGCCAAGGCCGCGCCAAAGGAGAACGACGCGTCGGGACAGGCCGCAGAAAACGCCCGGCTGCGGTCGCTGTTGGCGATAACCTTGCAAGAGTTGCAATCATTGCGGGCACAACTGCCCGCCTAAAGTGCCATGTGCGATTGCGTCGCGCGACCGGCGATGCTACCACCCGTTTCTGGCCGGAGCGTAGCGCAGCCTGGTAGCGCATCAGTCTGGGGGACTGAGGGTCGTGGGTTCGAATCCCGCCGCTCCGACCAATTCCCCCATCATATTACCGACGTCACCTTACCCCGGACGGCCACAGCACCACGCGCGCGGTTTGCAGCAGAATAATCAGGTCAAACCAGATTGCGTAGTTTTTGACGTAGTACAAATCATAGCTCAGCTTGGACCTGGCATCGTCGATCGAGGCGCCGTAGGGGTAGTTGACCTGGGCCCAGCCAGTCAGTCCGGCTTTGACGATGTGGCGTTGGTCGTAAAGTGGGATATTCGCAGTCAGTTCCTGGACAAATTCCGGTCGTTCGGGGCGGGGGCCGACCAACGACATGTCGCCGCGCAGGACGTTGAACAATTGCGGCAATTCATCCAGCCGTGACCGGCGCAGGAAGCGCCCGACCCGGGTGATGCGGTCGTCGCCACTGGCAGCCCATACCGCGCCATCGGCTTCGGCATCGCGCCGCATGGTGCGGAGCTTTAGGATGCTGAAATGGCGTTGCCCCTGGGTGACCCGGGTCTGGCGATATAATACCGGCCAGCCATCGTCCAGCACCACGGCGACCATTGCCAAGAGCAGGAACGGGCCTGCGACCGCCAGCATGACCAGGCTGACGCTGATATCGAGCGTCCGTTTCATTGTCCGTTCCAAGCCGTTGACCTGGAAACCGTCGGAATAGACGATCCAGCTCAATTCCATGCGCTTGAGGTCGATGCGGCGGATTTCGCGTTCTACGAAGCTGAGATATTGCTCAACCATGAACCCCGCGACTTTGCAGGCGAGGATGGCTTCGAGGTCCATGCCGCGTCGTTCGTCGGGGGCGACGACGATGACGCTCGGGTTGAGCCTTCGTGCGACATCCAACACGGTGCCTGACGCGGCAATAACCGTGACGCTTGGGTCATCGCTCAGGCGTTCGTCGCGCTTTCCGTAGGATGGATCATGCAGGCAGGTGATGTCATAGGCGAGATAGCGTCCTTCCTTGCGCAGCATCCACACCAGGTCCCAGGCGCGGGCACCGGCGCCGATCACCAGCAGATTGGGGCGCATCAGCCGATAGTGCTGCAAAATCCGAAACAACAGCCGCGCCGCGACGGCCGAGATGCCGAAGCATCCGACCGCGGCGGTGAATAGCAACGTCGCGTCGGCTGGTTCCTGCCAACCGCCCAGCATGCGGGCAAGCAGCTTACCGCCGATGAGCGCGGTAACCCCGCCGAGCCCAAGAACCATGGGCAGGCGCCCGAGCGATTTCCGGGTTTCGAGCACAACATCGCGGCGATAGAGGCCGAACGCATACAGAAACAACAGCATCGCGGCCGGATAGAGCAATGCCGGCACGACCCAGCTATCAGCCAAATGATGATCAATGCCTGGCGTTGACAACATCAACGCCAGCACCAGCAACCAGGCCAGCACGGCCAGGATTGCATCGAGCAAGAACATGACCGCCCCAGTTGTCATCCGATCGATTTATCCATCGGGGACGACAATGGCGGGTGCAAAGCGATCAATCGAAGGAGGCTGTCGTTGTGTCGGTGCTTTTGTTGTAGCGGATGGTGATCTTGTCGACCGAGCACAGGTCGATATTGTGCCACACCGCGTTCGAGCTATCGACGGTGTAGACGACCTTGAGGTCCCATTTGCAGGTCTTGGTGGCGCGGCGGAACTTGATGTCGACCGTGGTGCCATTGCCCATTGTGCCGCTGCCGAGCACGTCATTTTCCCAATCATCGGAAGCCGACGGCGCGACGTAAACTTCTTTCAATTCATAGCCAGTGCGGTTGGACAGGGTGAAATCCTGCTTGGCCTCCTGGGCGAACACCTGCGGGGCGGCAACCATCATGTATCCGGCGGCGAGAAATCCGATAAACAAAGCGCGGTTCATTGGTCTGTCCTTCATGCTTTCATCTGATTCACGCGGGTACACCTACCGGACAGGCTAGGCCGGGAACCCCATGTTGAGAAGCGACAATCTCGCGACAAATTGTTTAAAACCCGTGAACACGTCGGCGCACTGGCGTGCGTCCCACGCTGGCGCTACTGTCGATAAAACTTGGGAGGACACCACAATGAAGATTGGTTTTTTTAATGATTTCCGCCTCGGCGTCATCAAACACGACAGTGCCGGCGTGGGCACGATTGTCGATGTGACCGCAGCAATTGCTGATATTTCCCGCATCGGGCCGCATGACCTCATCAACGGGGTGATTGCAAGCTGGGCGACCAGCCGGGGCAAGCTTGAAGCGGCGAGCGCTGGCGCGGGCGTGGCGCTCGGCAGTGTCACCTTGCAGCCGCCGCTGCCCAAGCCGGGCAATATCGTTTGCATGGCGGTCAACTACATGGAAGACGGCACCCGCAGCGAGCCCGCCATCATCAACGCCTTCCACAAGGCATCGACCGCGGTCATTGGCCAGGGTGGCACCATGGTGCTGCCCGACGTCCCGGCGGTGGTGTTCGAGGGCGAGGCGGAATTGGGGCTAGTGATCGGCAAGCCGACCTCCCACGTTTCCCAGGCCAATGCGATGGGGCATGTTTTCGGCTACCTCAACTTCATCGACGGTTCGGCGCGTGGCCTGACCTCGGCGGGATTTTTCGCGATGAAGTCGCGTGACACCTTCGCACCGATGGGGCCATGGATCACCACCGCCGATGAAATCGCCGATCCGCAGAACCTCAAGGTCCAGCTTTGGGTCAACGGGGTGCTGAAGCAGAACTTCAATACCAACGACATGGGCCACAAAATCGCACGCTGCATCGAGTGGGTGAGTTCGATCCACGCCTTGCAGCCGGGTGATGTGCTGGCGACCGGCACCAACCATCGTGGCCTCGGCGCATTTCAGCATGGCGATAAGGTGGAACTCGAGGTCGAGGGCTGCGGGCGCTTGGCGATCAATGTTACCGATGCGCTGGGGCGGACTTGGAACCAGCAGACGCGGTTGGAGCGGGTTACTGCCGGCTTGACGCCGGATACGGCGCCGCAGTTGAGTGGGAAATACGCAGGGAAGTAAGACTCTTCTTTGTTTGAAAACAAAGAAGCAAAAAAACTTTAAGACTTGTTGCCGTTGGCGTGGGACCTCACCTTGATCCCATGCCAACGGCAATAGAGTCATAAAAACAATATCTTGCAGTCTCTAGTTCGGCACCAAAACCTGCCTCAGCACCGTGCCCGCCGCCAGCCGATCAAACCCGGCGTTGATATCCTCCAGCCCGATCGTCCCGCTCAACAACCGGTTGACCGGCAATTTTCCGCGCTTATAGAGCGCCAGATAAGCCGGAATATCGCGATGCGGCAGGCATGATCCCATGTAGCTGCCTTTGATGGTCTTCTCGTCGGTCACCATCGCGGCATGCGGATAGGATACCAGCTTGCTTGGCGCCGGCAGCCCGGCCGATACCGTGGTGCCGCCGCGCGCAGTGATCGCGTAGGCTAGCGCCATCGCCTCGGCCACGCCGGCGGTTTCAATGGCGTAATCAGTGCCGCCATTGGTCGCATCCAGGATCGCTGCCACCACATCGGCATTGCCGGCGAGAAAAACGTCGGTGGCACCGAGTTCGCGCGCGAGTCGCAGTTTTTCGGGGTTGGTATCGACCGCAAGGATACGTTCGGCACCGGCCACCACGCAGCCCAACAAGGCGTTCATGCCGACGCCCCCCAGACCGACCACGGCCACCGAACTGCCGGCATGGACGCGGGCGGTGTTCAGCGCCGCGCCGACCCCGGTCAGCACCGCGCAGCCAAATATGGCGGCTTCCACCATCGGAATATCCGGGTCGATCTTCACCGCCGCGTTCGCCGAGACGACGCAGAACTGGGAAAACAGCGACAGGCCGGAATAGTGATGCACCGGTTGCCCGCCAAGGCTCATTCGGCGCGCGCCTGACAGCAAGGTACCATCGGCGCGGCTGGCGGATGATCCGGTGCAGATATTTGGCCGGCCGCCATTGCAGTAACGGCACTCGCCGCAGCTGGTGACAAAGGCGGTGACCACGTGATCGCCCTTTTTCAGCCCGCGCACTTCAGGACCCACCTCGCGCACAATTCCGGCACCTTCATGGCCGGGAACGGTTGGCAGCTTGCGGGCGCGCAAGCCTTCGATCGATGACAGATCCGAGTGGCACAGCCCGGCGCCGCCAACCTCGATCAGGATTTCGCCAGGGCCGGGGCCATCGAGATCGATTTCCTCGATCGTCATCGGTTTGCTGTCGACATAGGGGCGTGGGCGGCCTTGTTCCCACAGAACGGCGGCTTTGATCTTCATTGGCGGTCTCCCGGATCGTAGGTCAGGCGGTTCATCGCAATCAGTCGATCGCCTAGGCCGGACGGTAGCAGCGCCAGCAGCCGCAGCGCCAGCCCGAGCCGACGCGGGATCATCGCCTGCCCGACGCGGCGACGAATGGCGCTGGCAACCCGATCGGCCATACGGTCGAGCGACATCGCCAGCGGCTTGCGGCCGCGCCACTGGTCATCAAGGCTTGAGGTAAAATACCCTGGCAGGATGATCGAAACCGCAACACCATCGGGTCGCAGCGCCGCCCGCACGCCCTCACCATAGGCGAACATCCCCGCCTTGGAGGCGGAATAGGCGGGATGATCGGGCATCCCGCGCAGGGCCGCGAGGGAGGCGATCAGCGCGAACTGTCCCTGCCGTCGCGCGCGGAACCTGGGCAGCAACGGTTCGATCAGGTTCATCGTGCCGATCAGGTTGGCCTCAATCAGCCGGCGCGCGCCGTCGCTGCCATCCATCGTGCCATCGCCCTGGCGGCCGCCAGTGACGCCGGCATTGGCGATGGCGAGATCAATTGGAATGTCTGTGTCCCAGCCAAGCAGCAACGCCGCCAGCGCGCGGCCATCACGTACGTCACATAGCCCAATGCGGGTTGTTGCCCCGCGCGCCACGCAGCGTGCCGCGACCTCGTCCAACGCGGCGGTATCTCGGCCGAGCAGACCGATTGTGATGCCCGGTCCGGCAAAACGCACGGCGAGGGCCGCGCCGAGCCCGCGCGAGGCGCCGGAAATCACCAGTGATTTTGCCGGAGGACTTATGGCAACTCCTCCAGAAAGCGTTGGACGGCGCCAAAATAATCCGCCCGCGTGATCGCGGCGAACCCTGCGACCTGCTCGGGCGCGCCGCCGGCCGCGATCAGCCGGTCGATCGCATCCGCCCAAGCCCGCGCGTCGTTGGCGTCGAGATAGGTGGCGTGACGCCCGGCGGCCTCACGCATGACCTCGGTGTCGTTGGCCAGCACCGGGGTACCTTGCGACAGCGCCTCGATTACCGGTAGGCCGAACCCCTCGGCGAAGGATGGCATCAGCATGGCACGGGCATGGGCAACCAGCCGGCGCACAGCCGGACTGCTGAGGCCGGAAGCGAGGATGATATGGTCGCCACTGGCTTCGCGTGCGCGCAGGTCGCGCATGATTTTGTGCCCGGATGGCGCCACGCCCCCGATAATCAGCAATTTCGGTGCCTGCGCGCCATGGCGCTCGACCAGAATGTCCCAAGCCCGCAGCAGCACAGCATGGTTCTTACGCGGCTCGATCGCGCCGCAGATGACAAAGTAATCGAGCGTCCGCAATGCTGGATTGTCCGGCTCACGGATCAGAAACACTGGTGCAAGCGGGCAGGGCACGGTGAGGGTGAGCAGCTTTCTGGTCCGCCCCAGCACCGCCAGTGCCGGGTGCTTGGCGGCATCGGTGTTGAAGATCAGGCCAACCGCGTGGCGTTGCATCTGCGCCATGATGAACTTGGCGAGCCACGCCACGACCGGCAGCACCATTTCGGGAAACTCGATCGGGATAACGTCGTGCAACAGATAGACCGGCCGTAGATCAGGCCGCTGGCGCAGCAACGGCCCGATCGCCGGCGCAACATAGGAAAGATGCCCGATATTGAGGTAAATCGCACCGTCCGGGATTGTGCGCCGTGCGTTGCGACCAAGATGGAACCCGGTGACCCTCAGCAGACCGGCCATCCCGGCGATCGATCGGGCCAGGCGGAGCAGCGCGTTCGGTCGCTTTTTGCTCCGCACTTCGCGTCCGCCCGCCAGCCGGCGCAGCGTGTGAGCAAGGCCAGGATCGTGATCGGCGTCGAGGGTTTCGCGCCAGCGCCCGTCGAGATAATCGAGGGCGCGGATGAAGGCGGCACGGTCATGGATGCGCAAGCCCCATGGCGTCGGCAGCAATGCGTAGACCTCGCCCGGCCAAGTTTCGGTCAATACCCGTGCGTAGTCGAGATCGGCGCGATCAATGCCGCGCGGCGTGGGCAGGGCGGTGGCGATGAACAGCCGTGCCGCGTCGTAGATGATTGCCCGCGTCACGCCGGCGTCGGAAGGCTGCATAGGAATTCCGTCACTTTAGAAAAATATGTCGCACCGGTCATCGGTACGAACTGCGCGCAGTCGTGGCGCTGGCGCAGCGCGAAATCAGGGTCGAACGCCAAGCGCTCGATGGCAGCGCACCAGCCAGCTTCGTCATCTGGAGCGAGGTAGATGCCCAAGCCCGTGGCGGCTTCGCGCAATGGTGCGATATCGGACAGCACGACCGGGGTTTTTAGCGCCAGCGCCTCGATGACCGGTAAGCCAAAGCCCTCGGTGAAAGATGGGGTGAGGGCGGCGCGCGCATTGGCGACGATATTGCGCAAGGCCGGGCTGGTCAGGCCGGAGGCGATGATGATGTGGGCGCGGAGCGCTTGGGTTGCTTGCAGGGCGTCGCGGATCGCCGCACCGCGCGGCACCACCGGCCCGACAATCACCAGCTTTGGCGTCGCCGCGCCATGCCGTTCGATCAGGCTTTGCCAGACCTTGAGCAGCAGCAGATGGTTCTTACGCGGCTCGACACTGCCGCAGCAGACGAAATAATTATGCCCGGCGAGGGCGGGAACGGGCGCGCCAGGGGTGGTGAACACCGCGGCGAGTGGCAGGGGCAATGTGAGGCAGCTTGCCGGGCTGCGGCCGAGGGCTGCGACAACCGAGCGGCGTGCCGCATCGGTGGTGGCAATCAGCGCGGTTGCCCGCGCGCGCACGATGTCGACCATCACCTGCGCCCATTTCAGGCCCTGGCGGGTGACGAAGCCAGGGTGCTCAAGCTGAATGACATCGTGCAGCATGAACACCGCCGCCATATCGGGCCGGCGGCGCAACCACGGCGTGGTGAGCCAGGCGGATAGGCCGAGCTGGCCGATATTGAGGTAGATTGCACCTTTTTCCGTCCAACGCAGCGATCGGCCGATGGAAAATCCGGTCACCCCGAGGAGCCCGAGGATACGTCCAACGCTGCCAAGCGTGCGCTGCTTCACGATGTCCTGCGGACCGGAAGCCTTGCCTTCAAGCCGGTCGAGGATGAAGGCCAAAACCTTGTCATCCCCGGCATCGCCATGCTCGGCCCAGCTTTGCTCGAGATAGGCGAGGGCGAGGGCGAAGCGGTCGCGGTCGAACAGCCGCAAGCCCCAGGGGGTTGGCAGCAAGGCGTAGATCTCGCCCGGCCAGGACGCGGTCAGATGCCTTGCGTAGTCGATTTCGACCCGATCGATGCCACGCGGCGTCGTGCTGCCCACCGACAGCACCAGACGCACGGCATCATAGACGATTGTTGGGGCGGGCCGGGAATGCGACATTGCCCCGGTTCATAACGATCCCATCAGCACTCTACCAGCCATCGACATGGGATCGCTTCTTGCCATGCCGCACCGGCACTGGCGGCACGGATCGCAGCCCGGCGATGATCCAGCGTCTTGTATCGGCCGGATCGATGACATCATCGACCTGATAATGCGCCCCGGCGTTCAATGCCTTGCCGATCTCATAGAGCTCGGCGACCATGGTTTCATAGGTCGCGAGCCGTTCGGCCGGGTCCGCAATCGCAGCGAGTTCCTTGCGGCGGCCCAACTTCACCTGACCTTCCAGCCCCATGCCGCCGAATTCCCCGGTGGGCCACGCGATGGCGAAGACTGGCAGTTTCATGCCGCCCCCGGTCATCGCGAGCTTGCCGAGGCCGTAGGATTTGCGCGTCATCACCATGAAGGTTGGCACCTCGACATTGGCGCCGACCAGATAGGCCCGGCAGCAATGGCGGACGAGGGCGGTTTTCTCGGCTTCAGGACCGACCATGTTGCCTGGGTTGTCGCACAACGACAGGATCGGCAGATCATGGGCGTCGCACATCTGCATGAAGCGGGCGGCCTTGTCGGCAGCGTCGCTGTCGATGGCGCCGCCGAGATGGAGTGGGTTGTTGGCGATCACCCCCATCGGCCGGCCTTCAATGCGGATCAGCGCGGTGATCATCCCGAAGCCCCAGCCACGGCGGATTTCCAGCACCGATCCGGTATCGGCCAGGGTCTCCAGCAATTGCCGCATATCGTAGCCGCGCAGGCGGTTTTCCGGCACGACGTGGCGCAGATGGCGCTGATCGGCGCTCGACCATCCAGGGATCGGTCCCTGGAAATAGGACAGGTATTTGCGCGCCACGGCGACGGCTTCGGCTTCGTCCTCGACCAGAATGTCGACCACCCCATTGGCGACCTGGACCGACATCGGGCCGACTTCCTCGGGCCGGTAGACACCCAAGCCGCCGCCTTCGATCATCGCGGGGCCTGCCATGCCGATGGTGGCGTTCTTGGTGGCGATAATCACATCACAACAGCCCAGCAGCACCGCGTTGCCGGCAAAGCAGCGCCCGGCGGCGATGCCGATTAGCGGAGCGCCGCCTGACAGGGCCGCAAAGCGATAGAATGTGTCGGTTTCGGACCCGCCGGTGCTGTCGCTGTCACTGCCGCGCCCGCCGCCACCCTCGGCGAACAGGATCACCGGTAGGCGCAGCTTTTCCGCCAGTTCATACATCCGGTCCTGCTTGCGGTGCCCGTTGCGGCCCTGGGTGCCGGCCATCACGCCATAGTCGTAGGAGACCACCAGCGCGCGGCTTTTATCTTCGGGGAAATGTTCGGCGTTGATGGTGGCGAGGCCCATGATGAGGCCATCAGCGGGCGACTCGGCGACCAGTTGTTCGACCGTATGGGTGCGACGCCGGGCTGCGAGCGTCAGCGCGCCGTATTCGACGAAGCTGCCGGGGTCGCAGACATCATTGATGTTTTCCCGCGCGGTACGCATACCAGTTGCCCGACGCTTGGCGACCGCTGCCGGGCGTGCCGCGTCCTGGGTGCGGGCCTGGCGGGCCAGAACCTCGGCGAGGTCGGGGCGGATGTAATCGAGATCGATCGCTTCGGCCTGCTGAACCTGGCCGCTGAGGTCGGCGCGCGGTTCGACGAACGCGAGCGCATGGCCCTCGAACACGGTATCGCCGGCGGCGACGGTGAAGCCGCGCAAAATCCCGGCCTCGGAGGCCGCGATGGCGTGCTGCATCTTCATCGCCTCCATCACCATTACTTCCTGGCCGGCGAGCACGATGTCGCCCGGCGCGACGGTGAGCGAGATGATGGTGCCCTGCATTGGCGCACGAAGTGGCGTGGTGCCCTCGGGGCCGGCGAAATCATCCGCGCTATCCTGTGCGACGATCGCGCTTTCAGTTTTGCCGTAATTCACCACCGCGAGCGGATCGGCGCTGTCGACCTTGGCGCCGGCACGGCGGGCGGCGTTGGTGGTGGTGGTGGCTTCGAAGAAGCGTGAAGCCGGGGCCTCGGCGCTGGTCAGGCTGGCGATGTGTTCGTCGACAAAACGGGTGTGCAACTGCCCGCCAAGCAAGGCGGGATGGCGCAGCAGGGCTTGCAGGAAGCTGATGTTAGAAGCGGCACCGACCAGGCGGAACTCGCCCAGCGCGCGGGCTGCCTTGCCGGCGACATCGGCGAATTTGCCGCGCCTGTCATGCACGATCACTTTCGCGAGCAGGCTGTCGAAGCGCGGATTGGTGCGGTAGCCGGCATAGCCGTAGCCATCGACCCGCACGCCGGGGCCGCTCGGCGGGTCATAGGCGCTCAGCATGCCGCCGGCGCCGCGCACGCTGCCATCCGGGTTCATGGTTTCGAGATTGACCCGCGCCTGAAGCGCCATGCCGCGTGGGGTGGGAATGTCGGCCTGGGTCAGGCCAAGTTCGGCAAGGGTTGCCCCACCAGCGATTTGCAATTGCGCGCCCACCAGATCGATCCCGGTGACTTCTTCGGTGACGGTGTGCTCGACCTGGAGCCGCGCATTGGCCTCGATGAAGGCAATTGCGGCATCGTCGCTGTCGGTCGCGGTATCGACGAGGAATTCGAACGTGCCGGCGCTGCGGTATTTGGCGGCTTTGGCAAGTTTGGTGGCAGCTTCGAGCAAGCGCGCCCGCACGGCGGGGCGCAGGAACGGGGCAGGGGCGATTTCAATCAGCTTCTGGCGTTCGCGCTGCACGCTGCATTCGCGTTCCCAGAGATGGGCGACCTCGGCGCCGTCGCCGAGCACCTGGACTTCGATGTGGCGGGGATGGATGAACAGGCGCTCAACATAGACATCGCCATTGCCGAACGATGACAGCGCCTCGGCGCGGCAGCGTTCGAAGGCGGTCGGCAGTTGTTCGGCGTCCGTCACCGGCCGCATGCCGCGCCCACCGCCGCCGGCGATGGCTTTGACCATGATCGCCCCACCTGGCCCGAGATCGGCGAGGAACGCCTGGGCTTGGTCCAATGTCGTCGGCCCGTCGGTGCCGGCGATCACGGCCACGCCGTGGCTGGCGGCAAAGCGCCGGGCTGCGCCCTTGTCGCCGAACAGATCAAGCGCATCCGCTGCCGGACCGACGAAAATGATGCCGCCATCTTGGCAGGCCCGCGCAAATGCCGCGTTCTCGCTGACAAAGCCGTAGCCAGGGTGGATCGCGTCGCAGCCTTCGGCTTTGGCGACAGCGATGATGCCGGCGATATCAAGATAGGCCGCCGGACCGCTGCCCGGCAGCGCCACCGCCCGATCGGCGGCGCGCACATGCAGCGAATGCGCATCATCGGCGGAATGGATGGCGACCGTGGCGATGCCAAGCTCGGCGGCACCACGGGCGATACGGATGGCGATCTCGCCGCGATTGGCGATCAGCAGGGTCTTGATGGTCATGCCCGGCAAACCGCCGCTTTGAGCCCGCTATGTTCGACCATTTTATGCCTCCGTTCCGCTATTTCGGCAGAGCATCGGATGGTCACGGCCGGGCGTCAAATTCAGGCGTCGGGCGCGTCCATCAGCTGGTGCTTGGCCTGCCGTGCGCAGTCATTCAGGGCATCCGCCAGAGCGCCGCGCTCAATCGCGTGGCCCTGGGCTGCGAACACCTCGGCAATCCGCGTCACCAGCATTTCGGTGTGGTTGTGCAGGTCCGGGATATGGAGAATGGCGGCAACCAGGGCCGCGGTGGCCTGATCCGACAAATGCAGCGCGTGCGCCGCCCATGCCGCGAACAGCTTGTCACGGCGCGCGGCGACCCGAAAGCGGAGTTCCTCATCATGGGCGAACTTGGCTTCGAAGGCTTGTTCCCGGTCGTGGAGGAATGCGGTCATGGCTATTTTCGTCCCCGTTAAGTGAGAATTGGAAAATATCCTGCGACCGCCCCCGCGTCATTGCTCTACGTCAAGGCGGGGCGTCCTCCGACCGGCTTAGATTTCTACAAATCCGCCATCAGCTTCAATGCCGCATCCCGCGCCGCGTAATCCCCGTTGGGATGGACCGGGCGGATACAGACATGGGTGGCGCCGGCGTCGAAATGGGCGCGGATCTGGCGCTTCACGTCTTCGACCGTGCCCCAGTTGATCATCGCGTCGATCAGCCGGTCCGAGCCGCCGTTTTGCAGTTCGGCGTCGGAAAACCCGAGCCGCTTCCAATGGGCGAGATAGTTCGGCAGCGAAAAATACATCGCAAGTTCCGCCCGCCCGATGGCACGCGCCTTGGCTGGGTCGGTTTCGAGCACGAATTTCTGCGCCACCACCAGATGCTTACCCGCCGGCATCTTGGCCGCGACATTGCGCGTGTGCTCGGGTGTCGTGTTGACCGGCAGTGCGCCCAGGCTGCGTTCAAACGCGAGCTTGGTCATCACCGGCCCCAAGGCCGCCAACATCACCGGCCACTGATCGGCACCCGGTTCATCGCCATAGAGCCCGTCGAGATAGGCCCGCATGGTCGGCACCGGCTTGTCGTATTCATGGCCGCGCGCGTTCACCATTGAGCCATGACTGACGCCAAGCCCGAGAATGAAGCGGTTGTCGTACATCTGGCTCAAGCCGATCAACCCACGCCGTGCGGTGAAAGCGTCACGCGCATAGGTGCTGGCGATCGAGCTGCCGATGCTGAGGGTTGTGGAGTTGGCGAGCATGAAGGCGGCACTGGACAGGGCTTCGTAACCCACCGCTTCGGGATACCATAATGCGGTGTATCCAAGGTCTTCCGAGGTTTTCAGTAAGCGCACCAGCTCATTCGGTGGCAGACGGTCATTCGGATTCCAAACACCCAGGCGTCCTAGTTTCATGGTCATTGCTCCCGCATTTTTTTCACCCTAGCCGATCCCGCCTGCGATCACACCCCCAAACGCTGGGCCGCGATATCCGGTGCGGCCTGCAACGCCGCCATGGTGCCGGCCCACATGACCTGTCCGGTTTCGACAATGATCGCGTGATCGGCGAGCCGCCCGGCGAACGCTAAATTCTGTTCGGCGACCAGCATGCTGATCCCGCCGTCGCGCAGGCGTCGCAGCATGGCAATCATCTCATCGACAATCACCGGGGCAAGGCCTTCGGACGGTTCATCAAGCAGCAGCAGGCGTGGATTGCCCATCAAGGTGCGGGCAATGGCGAGCATTTGCTGCTCGCCGCCGCTGATCTGGCGGGCGGATGCGTGGGCACGTTCGGCGAGATTGGGAAACAGCGCGAAAATCTGCGCTGTGGTCCAGGCAGGGCGGCCATCATCGGGGGCGCGGGTGCCGACCATCAGGTTTTCGGCAACGGTGAGGTCGGTAAAAATCCGCCGCTCCTCCGGCACATAGCCGATCCCGAGGCGGGCGATGCGCCAGGGCGGCAGGCCGGCAATCGACCGCCCGGCAAAGTCTATTGTTCCGGCGCGCGGTGGCAGCAGTCCGATCAGGGTTTTGATCAGGGTCGATTTGCCGGCGCCGTTCCGCCCGAGTAGCGCGGTGATAGCGCCCGTCGGAAGCGCGAGCGCGATGCCGTCGAGGATTGTCGCCCGGCCATACCCGGCCGACAGCCCGGATGCCTCAAGCACATATGTCATTGGCCGGACCCGAGGTAGCGCGCCTGCACAACGGGGTCGGCGCGGATTGTCGCCGGATCGCCGGACGCGAGGATTTTGCCGCGATCGAGCACCACCACCCGGTCGGCGATGGCGAAGACCGCGGCCATATCATGCTCGGTGAACAGCACCGCCATGCCGTCCTCCCGCGCCAGCTTTTGCACCAGCCGCATCAACGCGCCACGTTCGGCGAGCGCCATGCCCGCACCCGGCTCGTCCATCAGCAGCAAACCCGGCGCGCCGGCCAGGGCGATTGCCAGATCGAGCCGCTTGAGGTCGCCATAGGCCAGCACCCCGGCGGCGCGGTCTGCCTGCGGGGACAGCCCGACCCGGCCGAGCAACGCCTCGGCCTCGGCGACATGCGCGCCCATCGCGTCGTGCCAGAAGCGCCAGCTTTGCCGGCGATGCGCCGACAAGGCGGTTTGCAGGTTTTGCCGCACTGTCATCGAGGCAAACCCGGCCGCGATCTGAAAGCTGCGCCCGACGCCGCGCCGGGCAATCTGGCGCGGGGCGAGGCCAGTAATGTCGCGGCCATGCAGATGGATCGTGCCCTGGTCGGGGATGATCTGGCCGTTGACCAGGTTGAAGCAGGTTGATTTGCCGGCGCCGTTGGGACCGATCAACGCCAGAATTTCCCCGGCGGCGATGGAAAATGTCACATCGTCGACCGCGCGGACTCCGCCGAAGCGTTTTTCCAGCCCGGCAACCGCCAGCACCGTCATCGCCTGCGCTCCGCCCAGCCGGCCAGGCCTGCCGGGAAGAACAGCACCAGTGCGATGATGACCGCCCCCAGCCGGGCCCGCCAGAAATCGCTCGCCAGCAGCAGGTCGAACAGCCCGGTATAGGCGATCGCGCCGATGACCGGCCCGGCGAGGCTGCCAATGCCGCCGAGCAGCACCATGATGAGCGCGTCAACCGAATGGCTGACGCTGATATAGGTTGGGAAGGCGCTGCCCTTGGAATAGGTGAAGATCGCCCCGGCAAGCCCGGCGGCGGCGCCTGACAGGGTGAAGGCGGCAAGGCGGTGGGACGCACTATCAATCCCCGATGCCGCCGCCCGCGCTGGCGCATCGCGCCCGGCGCGCAGCGCGAAACCGAACGGCGAGAACAGCACGCGGCGCAAAACCAAGACGCCGCCGACGCAGAGGCCGATCGCGACATAATAAAAGCCGCGCGGATCGGCGGGCCACACCCCCAGCACGCCGTTATCGCCGCCGGTCAGGCCGACAAACTGCACCGCAACCGCCCAGACGATCTGGGCGAAAGCCAGGGTCAGCATCGCCAGATAAACCCCGGACAACCGGACAATGAAAGCGCCAACCGCGAAAGCTGCCAGCCCCGCCAGGATCGGCGCCGCGGCGAGCGCGAGCGGCATCGGGGTCGCCAGGTTATGTGCCAGCAACGCCGCGCCATAGGCACCGATGCCGAACCAGGCGGCATGGCCGAAGCTCGGCATGCCACCCGGCCCCATCATGACATGCAGGCTGGCGGCAAACAGCATCGCCACCAGCATCTCGGTGACAATCGCCACGCCGAACGGGCCGACCAGGAAGGGCATGGCCAATGCCAGCGCGACGCCGATGCCGGCGGCCGTGATTTGCCAAGGACCGGCCGGGCGCTGCAACGTCACCGCCTCGGTATCGGTTCGGCTGTCGCCGCGATCGCGGCCCAGCAGGCCGTAGGGGCGCACCACCAGCACCACCGCCATCACCACAAACACCAGCACCAGGGTCGCGCCCGGCAGCACCACCACGCCAAATGCCTGCAACACCCCGATCAGCACTGCCGCCAGATAGGCGCCGCCGATACTGCCCAGGCCACCGACAACCACGATCACGAAAGCCTCGGTGATCACCGCCAGATCGATCTGCAGGTTCGCCGATCCGGCCGGCAATGCCAGCACCCCGCCAAGCCCGGCAAGCCCGGCGCCGAGGGCAAAAACCGAGGTGAACAGCATGTGCTGATCGACCCCGAGGGCTGCGACCATGTCGCGGTCCTGCGTCGCTGCGCGCACCAGCACCCCCCACCGGGTGCGATGAAACACCAATAGCAACCCACCGAGCACCAGCGGGCCGATTGCGATCAGCACCAGATCGAACAGCGGAAACCGGCTGCCGGCGATCATCACGAATTGCCGAAGCCAGGGGGGACGGGGCAAAGGCAGATCATTCGGGCCCCAGAGCCACAATGTCGCGTCGGCAAGCACCAGCACGACGCCGAAGGTTGCCAGCAACTGGAATAATTCCGGCGCGCGGTAGATCCGGCGCAACAGGCCGATTTCGAGCGCGGCCCCGATCAACGCGGTGGCGGCGGCGGTGGCGAGCACGCCGAGCGCAAACCAGGCCGGATCACGCGGCAGGCGGGTGAGGATGCTCCAGCCGATGAAGGCGCCGAGCATGCACAGGCTGCCATGGGCGAAATTCACCACCCGTGTGACGCCGAAAATCACCGTGAGGCCGGCGGCGACCAGGAACAGGCTGGAGGCGCTGGCCAGGCCGGTGAGGGTTTGGGTCAGGAAGAAGGACATTTAAGTTAAGCTGTATTTTTCGTGAACAAAAAGAACCAAAAAAACGTTTTGATACTTTGTTGCCGTTGGCGTGGGTCCGCGGAGGGACCCGAGCCAACGGCGACAGAGTCATAAAGTTTTTTTGCTTCTTTGTTTTCAAACAAAGAAGGCGCTTGCTTCAAGCTGGCCTTAACTTTTTCACCTCATCATCCGAAGGCAGCGCATCCGCCCCATCGATATAGCGCCAATCCACCATCGTCCCGCGCCCGTTCTTCAGCGCGGTGCGTCCGATAAACGCGCCAAACGTTGCCTGATGGTCGATCGCGCGCCACGCCACCGGCCCGAACGGGGTGGCGAATTTGGCGCCGCCGAAGCCGTCCGCCATCGCCTCGGTGTCGACCGAGCCGGTCTTGGCGATCCCGGCGGCAATCCCGGCAATCATCGCGTGGCCGACCACCGAGCCGAGCTTGGGCAATTCGTTGAAACGCGCCTTGTAGGCGGCGATGAAGGCGAGGTTGCCAGCGTCGGTGACACTATCGACCGGATAGCCGGTGACCAGCCAGCCTGAGGGGGCTTCGTCGCCGAGTGGGTCGAGATATTCCGGTTCGCCGGTCAGCACCGAGACAATTTTGCGCCCCTCGAACAGCCCGCGGGTGTTACCGGCACGGACGAATTTGGTCAGGTCGGGGCCGAACGTGCCGTTAAAGATCGCGTCGGGTTTGGCCTGTTCCAAGGCTGCCACCGTGGCGCCGGCGTCGATATTGCCGAGTGCGGGCCATTGCTCAGCCACAAATTCCACACCGGGTTGGCGTTGGGCCAAAAGGATCTTGAACCATTTGACCAGCGACTGACCGTATTCGTAATTCGGCGACACCGTGACCCAGCGCTTGGCGCCAAACTTCGCGGCATCATCGATCAGCATCCGCGCCTGCATGTAGGTGGAGGCGCGGAGCCGGTAGCAGTAGCGATGGCCTTTCTGCCAGACCAGGGCGTCGGTCAGCGGTTCGCCGCCGACGAACAGCTTCTTGTTCTGCAGGGCGAAGTCACTGATCGCAAGCCCGACATTGGACAGATAGCTGCCGGCCAGCAGATCGACCTTCTGGTCGCCGATCAACTCCGCCGCCAGGCGAATTGCGTCCTGCGGCTTGCCGGCATCGTCGCGGCTCAGCACTTCGAGCTTGCGGCCAAGTACGCCGCCGGCCGCGTTGATCTGTTCGACCGCCAGGGTCCAGCCATTGCGGTAAGGCAAGGTGAAGCTCGGCACGGCGGTATAGGAGTTGATCTCGCCGATGCGGATGGCAGCGGTCTGGGCGCGGGAAATCGCCGGGGCGGCGAGAGTTGTGGCGACAGTAAGCAACGTGCGGCGGGAGAGCGTCATGCGTGTAGCTCCTTCAAGAGCGTGATAACCTGGGGAAGCGCCATGGGTCTGAAACAGGCGACCCATCAAAGGGTTAGAACGGGGCAGCTGCGGCTCTCAACAGGCATCCCACCTTAACGCGGGGGAAGCTTAGCGCCGAACGCGCCGGCAATCCAGACCGCAACCCGGCTGAGTTGGGTGGTGCATGGCACCCATGAGCGACGGTGAAAATCCCCAAGGACAACCGCAGCGGACCCCATGGTGACAACATTCGGCTGGTTCTTTGCGGGGATTCTGTCAGCGTTTTTGTGGCACTGACAGCCATTTTCGCCAAGATCGGCATTCAGTGTGTCGATTCCGATCTGGCAACCCTGATCCGCACCGCGATCATCCTTGTCGTTTTGACCGCATTCGCCGCCTAAACTGATAAATGGACCAACCCTTCCGAGCCGCCGCCGAAGACCTGGCTGTTCCTCGGCTGTCCGGGCTGGCGGAACGTTGGTTGACGGATGCCGCGCTCGGCACTTATTCTGACGTTTAGTTTAATGAGATTAAGCTGTTCAAACTTATCCCCAGGCCATCATTATCGCTGTCCGTTAACCGCCTGCAGGACGCCAGCGGTTCGCGGCCGTTCCGGATATTTGTCGTGGTGGTATTGGTTGGGCTGTTTGGGACGGCGGTCAATCTGTCCTGGCTGGTCTGGCAGGATCAGGCGGTGCTGGTCGCCTCGGACCGCGATATGGCGGCATCAATTGCCGCACGCGCGGTTATTGAACTGGCGCGGCTGCAGGCAACCGTCGCAGCACGCGCGATCCCAGGTTCACCGATTAGTGATGACAGCCTCGACCTGCGTGTCGCGCTTTTGCACAGTCGCTTGGTCCTGCTGCACGAGGGGCAGGTCGGCGAGTTGCTGGCCGCCGATGCCGGGGCACAGGCTAACCTTGTGGAATTCGCAGCCCTGCTCGCCCGGATTATCCCGCTGCTTCCCCGCGCCCACGAAGCGGCGACCGCGCTGCTGATAACGGGCTGGATCCAAGATTTTCTGCCCTCCGCGCTCGACCTGGCACAGCGGGCCAGCCACGCCGGCGCGGCTTATGAGGATGCCCGCCTGACCCGGGTCAACGGCCTGCACTGGACCCTGTCGGTGATGGTGGCCGCCCTACTGGGCTGGATCCTGCTGATCTTTGTGATCATCACCCGGATCCGCCGCAGCATGCTCGACAATTTCATCCGCGCGCGTGACGACGCCGAGGCTGCCAATCGGGCCAAGACCAGCTTCCTCGCCAATATGAGCCACGAGATTCGCACCCCGATGAACGGGTTGCTGGGCATGCTCGACCTGCTGCTCAAAACCGATATGTCCGCCACCCAGTCGCGCTATGCCAAGCTCGCCCGGCGTTCTGGCGGGTTATTGCTCGAGCTGATTTCCGGGGTGCTCGACCTGTCGAAGATCGAGGCTGGTCGGATGGACCTCGAAGCGGTGCCAAGCGATATCGGCGCCCTGGTCGGCGAGGTGTGCGAGCTGATGGCTGCGCAGGCCAACGCTAAGGCGGTGACGGTGAAAACCGACCTCCCGCCGCTGCCGACGCTGCTGGCGGACCCGTTGCGGCTGCGGCAAATTCTGGTCAACCTGATCGCCAACGCCATCAAGTTCACCGAACACGGAACCGTCAGCGTTGCCCTGAGCGTCGTAAGCAAAACCGCTGGGCACGTCACGTTGCGCTTCGGCGTGACTGATACCGGCATCGGCATTGCCGCCGAACAATTGCCGCGGATCTTCGACAGGTTCGCCCAGGTCGACGGTACCTCCACGCGCCGCTTTGGCGGTTCCGGGCTGGGCCTGTCGATTTCGCGGCAACTGGTCACCTTGATGGGCGGCGCAATCGGCGTCGACAGCACGGTCGGCAGCGGGTCGTGCTTCTGGTTCACCGTCACCCTGCCGATCGCGGCTGAGGAAGCGGTTGCAACACCTGCCGCCCCTGTCGAAAGCGCGGTCAGCCAGTTCAATGTCCGCGCGCTGGTCGTCGAGGACAGTATGATCAATCGGATTGTCGCGACCGAATTCCTGCAACGCTGTGGTTGCATGGTCGAAGTCGCAGAAAATGGCGACGAGGCGGTGACAAAATACCAGCGCGAGCGTTTCGACATCATCTTCATGGATATCCAGATGCCGGTGATGGATGGTTTCGAGGCCAGTGTTGCCATCCGCAAGCTTGAACAGGACAGCCCCGACCGTGCCAGGGTCCCGATTATCGCACTGACCGCAAATGTGATGGAGGCCGACTATCAGAGGAGCCGCGTCGTTGGTATGGATGGCTACCTGACGAAGCCGTTGGGCGAACAACGCTTTCGCGCCGCGCTGGCCGAGTTCCTGCCCAATCATCGTGCGTCGGTCACTTAAACGGAGGAAACAAAATGGCTTTCTACGAATTGCGTCAATACAAGGTCATGCCAGGCAAGATGGCCGAATGGGTCAAGATCATGGAAGAACAGATCATCCCGTTCCAGGTCAGCAAGGGCATGGTGATCACCGGATCATTCCAGGGCGAAACCGACGACAGCGTTTATGTCTGGACCCGCCGTTTCGAGAGCGAGGCCGAACGCGTCGCGCTTTATGATGCGGTCTATAAAAGCGACCATTGGACCCAGGTTATCGCGCCGCAGATTGGTGGCGTGCTGGATCGTTCGGGGATTGTGGTCCACCGGCTGGTCGCAACCCCGAAATCGCCGGTTCAATAGCGCATTGGCTGCCGCTTTGACCCAGGTCAAAGCGGCAGGTTGACAAGCCTGCGATACCTGCTGTGCAACATCGGCAGGGTACGTGGATGGATCAAGCAGGGGACCTCCCCGGGATCGGAGACGGTTTCGCCGTGCAGCGTACGCACGAGCTTTATCGGGCGCTGATCGCGCGTGCTGCCGGCATGCCGCCGGTGGTGACCGCCGTTGTCCATCCTTGCGACCCCGCATCCATCCGAGCGGTGGTAGATGCGACATCGGCCGGGCTGATCACCCCGATCCTGGTAGGGCCGGAAGCCAAGATCCGCGCTGCCGCTGAGGGCCTGGATATCAGCGCCTTTCGCCTCGAAGCGGTGCCGCATAGCCATGCCGCCGCTGCCCGTGCGGTGGCGCTGGTGCGGGAAGGGGTGGCGGCGATGCTGATGAAAGGCTCGCTCCACACCGATGAACTGATGGCCGAAGTGGTCGCCGCCGATACCGGTCTGCGTACCGCCCGACGGCTCAGCCATGTCTATCTGATGGATGTTCCGCGCTATCCGCGCCCGTTGTTGATCACCGATGCTGCGATCAACATTGCCCCAACCCTCGAAGATAAGCGCGATATCGTCCAGAACGCCATCGATCTGGCCCATGTCCTGGGGATTGCCAAGCCGCGGGTGGCGATCCTGTCGGCGGTGGAAACCGTGACGTCGAAACTGCGCTCCACCATCGATGCGGCGGCGTTGTGCAAGATGGCTGATCGCGGCCAGATCACCGGCGGCCGGCTCGACGGACCGCTGGCCTTCGACAACGCGATTAATATGGATGCCGCCCGCGACAAGGGCATTGTGTCTGATGTCGCGGGGCAGGCCGATATTCTGGTGGTGCCGGACCTTGAAGCGGGCAACATGCTGGCCAAGCAGTTGACATTCCTGGCGGGCGCGGACGCGGCCGGGGTGGTGTTGGGCGCGCGGGTGCCGATCATCCTGACCAGCCGCGCCGACAGCCCCCGCGCGCGCATCGCCTCCTGCGCGGTGGCCGCCGAACTGGCCCGGTCCGGTGTCTGACGCGGTTCTGACACTGAATGCTGGATCGTCCAGCCTCAAATTCGCGGTTTTTGCGCCGGATGCGATGATGCGCGGCCAGATCGAGGGCATCGGCAGCGCGCCGCATCTGATTGCGCGGGCCGCCGATGGCGCCATGCTGGCGGATCGGCGCTGGGCCGGTGGCACGCATGAGGATTTTCTTGCCGAACTGCTGGATTGGATCGGCAGCCATTTGGGCGGCGCGGAATTGCGCGCGGTCGGCCATCGCGTGGTGCATGGTGGGGCAGATTTCACGGTGCCAGTCCTGATTGATCCGGTCGTACTGGCCGCGCTCGACCAGCTAGCCCCGCTGGCGCCCTTGCATCAGCCGCATAACCTCGCCGCGATCCGGGCGATGCAGGCGCTGCGTCCAGACTTGCCGCAGATTGCCTGTTTCGATACCGGGTTTCACGCGACCCAGGCCGCCGTCACCAAAAGCTACGCGCTGCCGCGATACCTCACCGACGCCGGGGTGCGGCGCTATGGGTTTCATGGCCTGTCCTATGAGTATGTCAGCGCCAGGCTGCGCGCGGTCGCGCCCGGGCTTGCCACCGGCCAGGTGATCATCGCCCATCTCGGCAATGGCGCCAGCCTGTGCGCGATATCCGATGGTGCCAGCGTCGATACCACGATGGGCTTTACTGCGCTTGACGGGCTGATGATGGGCACACGCTGCGGCGCGCTCGATCCTGGGGTGGTGCTGCATCTGCTGCGCAATTACGGCTTGGGCGTGGATGCAATCGAGGATCTGCTTTACCGAAAATCCGGCCTGCTGGGCGTTTCCGGCATCAGCGGCGACATGCGGGTGCTGCTGGCAAGCATAGCGCCCGAGGCGCGGGACGCGATCGAATTATTCGTCTTCCGCATTGTCCGCGAAATCGGCGCGCTGGCGGCAAGCCTGGGTGGGCTGGACGGGCTGGTGTTCACCGCCGGGATTGGCGAGAACGCACCTACTATCCGGGCTGCGGTCGCGGATCGGCTCGGCTGGCTCGGGGTGACGCTTGATCCGGCCGCCAATGCGCGGGGCACCGGGCGGATCAGCACCGGGGCGAGTGCCACCGAGGTCTGGGTGGTGCCAACCGATGAGGAAACCATGATCGCCCGGCACGCGGCAGATTATTTGACTGCGCCCAAGGTCAACCCGGCCGCCACACTCTAACGCTTTGTTTGGTCGCGTGGCCAGACCTTCGGTGATTCCACCTACGGTCATCACGCTGTAAAGCCCTCGACGCGTTTTTGTGCGGCTGTGACCGCGCGGTTGAGTCTGGCCGGCGTTGCGGTTGCGGGTTGGTGGGGTAGGGTGTGGCGATGATTGAACCTGCACCCATGCCTGCGCCAGATAATCCCCGGCACGTCCAGCGCGGCGCGTTGCTGCGTTGGCTGCTCTCCTATGGCACGTTCAGCGTGCCGCAGGCGGCTGGCCCGATCGTTTATGCGCTGCTGGCGATCCCATTGACCGGCGATGCGGGCAGTGGTGCGGCGATTGTGTTGACGATCACGGTTGCGCAAGTGGCCGGCGCGGTCCCGGTCGCCCGGCTTGGGCGCAGCAGCAACGCGGTTTCGTTCCTGAAACTGCTGGTCGGCATCCGGTTCGTGGCACTGGTTGCGGTTGCGATGCTGGCCGCAATCGGGGCGCCGTTCGCTTTGCTGCTGGTGGCATCGGCGCTGGCCGGCCTGGTGAACGGGGCGGCGTTTGGCTATCTGCGCGCGGTGTTGAACTACCTGGTCGAACCGTCGCACATGCCGCGGGCGCTCGGCATGGCGTCCACCTTGAGCGAGTTCACCTTTGTCGTCGCACCGGTTGCGGCATCGATGCTCGGGACGATCGATCCGGTTCTGGCGCTCATTGTGTTGAGCGTGCTGGGGACGGCGCCGATGCTGCTGGTGCCGGACATCGTCCACGCCAAGGCGCCGGCACGGGTGGAGGGCGGTGGGCGGCTGCTGACGCCGGCGATCCTGATATGGTTGGTCTGCACGGTGGCCAATAGCGCGGTGGTATCGTCGATCGAAATCGGGGCGGTCTCGCTGGCGTTGAATTATGGTTACGCGCCGGCGATGGGGTTTATTTTTACTGTCGCGCTGTGTGTGGCATCGGTCGCGGGCGGGGTGTGGGTGAGCGTGCGCAACCGGATGCCAGGACGCAGGATGGTGCTGATTTATCTCGGTGTGATGGCAATTGGCGCGGTGCTGGTGGGCGCACAAATCTCGGTCGCTGTCACCATCATCGGATCTGTCATGGTGGGCGGGGTTCTGGCGCCGCTGGGCACGTATTATTCGCTGATGCTAGACGCCCTGTCGCCGCCGCATCGCAAGCCGGAGCTGTTTGCGCTGGCAAGGACGGCGAATGCGATCGGGGTGATCGTGACCAGCGCGAGCCTGACGGTGACCTCCCTCGCGGTTACCCAGGCGGTGGCGACCACATTGATGATGATGGCGACGCTGATGGTTGCGATCGCCTGGTTCATGGGATCGCGGCCATCTGAACAAAGGACGCCGCTATGACAATCGACCTGCGCGACCTGTCCCAGCCTGCTTCGGTGGTGCGCGATGCACTTGGCCTGTCGCCGCACCCCGAGGGCGGGCATTTCCGCGAGCTGTGGCGGGATATGCCGCCGGATGGCGGGCGGGGGGCGGCGACGAGCATTCTGTTCCTGCTTGCGGCGGGCGAAAAATCCCACTGGCATCGGGTGGATGCGGCGGAAATCTGGCTGTGGCAGGCGGGTGCGCCACTGCGGCTCGGGGTCGGGCCGCGCAATTTTCGCCTGGGGCCCGATCTTGCCGGGGGCGCGCAGTTGCAGGCGGTGGTGCCGGCCAATGTCTGGCAGGCGGCCGAAACTCTCGGGGCTTGGACCCTGGTGAGCTGCGTGGTGGCGCCGGCGTTTGAATTCGCGGGCTTTGAGCTGGCGCCGGCTGGGTGGGCACCGGCGGGAGAGCGGGCATGAGTCCGTGCGGCATGCTCGGTTCAGCTTGAAACCGTGGCGCTTTTCTGCGAAATACGGTTTAGGCAAGCACGGTCGGCTCGGGGCACTCCGATCACAACGCGGCGGTGCAGGTGCGGGGGGCGTCCTTCGTACCGCCCTTTGTTTTTTGTGCAGGCAAGCGGCTGCACCATGGCCCTCTCCAGGAGGGGACGCGAAATTCCCTGGCGTTTTAGGTGTCTACGTGTTAGTTATTGTCGCATGAGTTATTCACCCAACGCTTCCCCATTCAGCCTGCCGGAGACCGCGCCCGCATTGGCGCGGCGGTTTGCTGAGATTATGGCGGGGCTGGCGGGGCTGGCGGGGTTGGTGGCGCGCAGGTTTTTGCGGATGCCGCATTTGATGCGGTTCACTTTGTTGTTGTGGGGACGGCTTAACCGGGCGGTGCGGCGGTTTCATCGAGCGTTGACGCAGGGTCCTGGCGCGGTCAGGGCGGCACGGGTGCGCGGCCCGCGCGGGGATGTTGCGCGGGTGCGCAAGCTGGCGTTGCCGACCGGGCGTGCCTGGCTGGTGCGGGAACTGGGCTGGGAGGCGGCGGGGTATATGTCGCAGCTTGAGGCTTTGCTGGCCGATCTGGCGAACCGGGCGGCGCTGGCTGCTGCGCCGGCGACCGGGCGGGCATTGCGGCCGATCTGCCGGATGTTGGGGGTTTCGCCCGAGGCGGTGCCGCGCGCGGTGCGTGCGGCGCGGGCGCCGGTGGTGGTTGGTACCGCGGCGGAATTGGTGATGGTTGGGCTGGTTGGCGAAACTGTTGGTTTCGCAAAAAGCGGTTGAGGGCGAGGGGGGATTATTTTGTCTTTATTGTTTCGATAACGTAATGATAATGGAAAATTTTCGCTGTTTTTTCATGGGTTAAGATGGATTGCTTCGCAAGGGCTCGCCATGTCGCATAGGGCTGCGGCTGCCTGCGACGACGACTTGGTTTGCTGGTGGGACACGCCAACGGCAGGAACGGATAAAGTTTTTTTGCTTCTTTTTGTTCACAAAAAGAAGACCTTCCTTACCCTGACCCTAACGTCCTTCCGCTTCGCCCAAACAGCTTGAGCAACAGCCGAATGGCGATACCGCGCGGGGTGCGGAGTTTCGGATCGCGATCGAGCAATACCGCCGCATCACGGGCGGCCATTTGCAGCAGGCCTTCATCACGTTCGGGGTCGGCGAGTTTCCAGTCACCGAAGCCGGATTGCGAGGTGCCGAGCAGGTCGCCGCCACCGCGCAGGCGGAAATCCTCGTCGGCGATGGCGAAGCCGTCATCGGTATCGCGGAGCAGGACCAATCTTCGTTTGGCGGTTTCGAACAGGCCGTCGGCGTGGAGCAGGAGGCAGAAGCTGGCCTCGGCGCCGCGGCCGATGCGGCCGCGGAGCTGGTGGAGTTGGGCGAGGCCGAAGCGTTCGGCGTGTTCGATGACCATGATGGTGGCTTCGGGGACATCGACGCCGACTTCGATGACGGTGGTGGCGACGAGGATGCGGGTGCGGCCGGCGACGAAATCGGCCAGGGCGGATTCTCGCACTTCGCTGTCCTGCTGGCCGTGGGCGAGGCCGACGAGGGGGGCGAAACGGTCGGCCAGTTCGGCAAAGCGGTTTTCGGCGGCGGCGAGGTCGATGAGTTCGCTTTCGTTGACCAGGGGGCAGACCCAATAGACCCGGCCACCACGATCGAGCATGCGGGCGACGCCGTCGATGATGCTGGCCATGGTGTCGATGGAATGGAGGGTGGTGCGGATCGGCAGGCGTCCGGCGGGTTTTTCGGTGAGGCGGGAGACGTCCATTTCCCCCCATTGGGTGAGCAGGATGGTGCGCGGGATGGGGGTTGCGGTCATCACGAGGATGTTGACGTCGGGCCCTTTGGCGCCGAGGCGGAGGCGTTCTTCGACGCCGAAACGATGTTGTTCGTCGATGACGGCGAGGCCGAGGTCTTGGAAGATGACCTTGTCCTGGAAGAGCGCATGGGTGCCGATGACGACTTTAAGGGTGCCGTCGGCGAGATCGGCGAGGATTTTGGCACGGGCCTTGCCGGTGACCGAGCCGGTGAGGAGGGCGACGGGGACGGGCATGATGCGTTCGAGGGTGCGCAGATGCTGGCGGGCGAGGAGTTCGGTGGGTGCCATGATCGCCGCCTGGGTGCCGGCTTCGACGGCTTGCAGCATGGCGAGGGCGGCGACGATGGTTTTACCGGCGCCGACATCTCCTTGCAGCAGGCGCAGCATACGGTGGGGGGCGGCGAGGTCGGCGGCGATTTCGGCGAGTGCGGTGGTTTGCGATCCGGTCAGGTTGTAGCCGAAACGGGTTCGGGCCTGGTCCTGCAAGATGCGGTCGCCAGGGAGGGCACGGCCGGGGCGGGTGCGGCGGCGTTGTTTGACCAGGCAGAGGCCGACTTGGATTGACAGCAATTCATCGTAGGCGAGGCGGCGCCGCGGCTGGTCATCCGGCAAATCGTGGGGGGCCTGGAGGGCGCGCAGGGCGGTGGTGAAGTCTGGCCAGTTCTCGCGCTTGAGCAGTGCCGGATCATGCCATTCGGGGAAGGCGGGCAGTTTTTCGAGTGCCTCGGCGATTGGCTTTTTCAGATGCCAGGCGAATAGCCCGGCGGTGAGCGGCCAAACCGGTTCGACCGGGGGCAGCAATTCGGGGCGATCGGCGGGGACGATATGATCGGGATGGATGAAGCTGCGGTTTTCGCCAGCGCGGCCGCTGACCAGAACCCGGGTGCCAGGGAGCAGGCGGTTGGCGGGGAAGCGGTTGAAGAAAACTAGTTCGCCGAAGCCCGAGGCATCGCGGACCGCGATCTTGGTGGGCTGGCGCGGACCGCCGGGGGGCTCGACGCGGAAGACCTCGACCTCGGTGGTGGCGATTTCTCCGGGGCGGAGTTGGGCGAGGGTGCAGCGGCGGCGGCGGTCGATATAGCTTTCGGGCAGATGGAACAGGAGATCGAGCACGCGGGCGCCACCGGCCGCGCGCGCGATCAGGCGGGCGAGGGTTTCGCCAACGCCGCGCAGGCTGGTCAGGGGTGCGAAAACTGGGAGGAGCGGGTCGGGGTCCACGGGCTGACACTGTGATGGAGCGGCTGTATAGACCACGCCAGCAATGTCTGACACCAACCCCCCCTTCGCGCCTGAAACCGTACGCCTCCGTCGGCTACGCTACCGGGCAACCCACCGCGGCAGCCATGAATGCGACCTGCTGCTGGGTGGCTATGTGATCGCGCACATCGAAACGATGGACGCGACGACGCTTGATGCGCTGGAGGAAGTTCTGGAACTTCCCGATAGCGATCTGGCGGAATGGCTGACCGGGCGAGAGGATATTCCGGAACAGGTCGCAACACCGTTGCTGTTGCGCATAAGGGCGGCCGCGCAAAAATGAGCCTGCTTCACGTCCATGGTGCGCCGGAAGGGTTTGACGCCGTCCTGCTTGCCCGCCGCAATACCGAGTTTTCCGGACCATTGCTGCATGTCGCACGTGATGATGCGCGGATGGCGCGGCTCGCTGAGGCATTGGCCTTCTTCGCGCCGGGTGTCGAGATTTTGCAGTTCCCGGCTTGGGATTGCCTTCCATATGACCGGGTTTCACCAGCGGCTGAACTGGTGGCGGCACGGATTGCTACTTTGTCGCGGCTGCTGGCCGAGCCTGGCGTGTCGCGGATTGTGCTGACGACGGTTAACGCGCTGGTGCAGAAAATCCCGCCGCGCGCGGTGTTCGATGGCGCCAGCCTCAATCTGGCTGTCGGCGGCACGATCAAATCGGCTACCCTGGCGCGCTTCCTCGAGGCCAACGGCTATGGTCGGGCCGGGACGGTGATGGAGGCCGGTGAGTTCGCCATGCGTGGCGGGATTATCGATATTTTTCCCTCGGGGCTTGAGGCACCGGTGCGGCTGGATCTGTTCGGCGATGAGATCGATCAGATCAGGAGTTTTGATCCGGCCACCCAGCGGAGCGGAGCGAAACTCACCTCGGTATCGCTGCGGCCGGTGTCGGAAGTGTTTCTCGATCGCTGCTCGATTGCACGCTTCCGGACCGGCTGGCGCGATTTGTTCAGCCCGGCCGCCGCGCAGGACCAGATTTATCTGAGTATTTCGGAGGGCCGGCGCCATCCCGGCATGGAGCATTGGGTGCCACTGTTCCATGAGAGCATGGAGACCCTGCTGGATTATCTGCCCGGTGCGTCCGTGAGTTTCGATCATCAGGCCGAGGCGGTTTTGACCGCACGGCTCGAAATGATCGCCGATCACTATGCGGCCCGGCAGGCGATGCCACGGGATGGGGAGGCGGCCTACCGGCCTTTGCCGTCCAGGCTTTTGTATCTCGACCGGACCAGTTGGGAGGCGATGCTGGCGCCCTGTCCGCAATTCGGTTTCTCGCCGTTTGGCGCGGCCGATGAAGGGATGGAAGCGGGCGGACGTCCGGGGCCGATTTTTGCTGCGTCGACCGGTGGTCCTGGAGTAGGGGTGTTCGGCGAACTGGCGGCCCAGCGGGACCGCTGGCAACGCGACGGCAAGCGGCTGGTGGTTGCGGCATGGACCGAGGGGTCGCGGGAGCGGATTGGCAATCTGCTGCGCGAACACGGCTTCACCACGACGAATTCTGATACGCCGAGCGAAATACGTGCCGTGCCGCTTGGTACCGCAGTGTTGGTGGTGCTGGGGATAGAGCGCGGTTTTGTGGGCGACGACCTCGCGGTGGTTTCCGAACAGGATCTGCTGGGCGAACGCATCAGCCGTCCGGCGCGGCGCCGCAAACGGGCCGATCAGTTCATTGCCGAAGCCACCGAAATTGCCGAAGGCGATCTGGTGGTCCATCAGGACCACGGCATCGGACGCTATGATGGGTTGGTGACGTTACACGTCTCGGGCGCGCCGCATGATTGTTTGCGGCTGCTCTATGACGGCAACGACAAATTGTTCCTGCCGGTCGAGAATATCGAAATCCTGTCGCGTTTCGGCACCGAAACCGCGGGCGTCGGATTGGACAAGCTGGGCGGGGTTGGCTGGCAGGCGCGCAAGGCACGGATGAAATCGCGCATTCGCGATATGGCAGGCGAGTTGATCCGGATCGCCGCAGCCCGGGCGTTGCGCGAGGCCGAGGTCTTGTCCCCGGCCGAGGGCGCGTGGGACGAATTCTGCGCCCGCTTCCCGTTTGCCGAAACCGAGGACCAGGCCCGCGCGATTGCCGATGTGATCGAGGACCTCGCCAGCGGCCGACCGATGGACCGGCTGATTTGCGGCGATGTCGGCTTTGGCAAGACCGAGGTTGCTTTGCGCGCCGCGTTTATCGCCGCGATGTCAGGTGCCCAGGTGGCGGTGGTGGTGCCGACCACCTTGCTTGCCCGCCAACATTTCCGGGTGTTCTCCAAACGCTTCGAAGGTCTGCCGATCAATGTTGCGCAATTGTCGCGCATGGTCACCGCGAAAGAGGCGACCGAGGTGCGGGCTGGCCTTGCCAGCGGTCATGTCAACATCGTTATCGGGACCCATGCATTGCTCGCCAAGTCGGTCAGCTTTGCCGATCTTGGGCTGCTGATTGTTGATGAGGAGCAGCATTTTGGCGTTTCGCACAAGGAGAAGCTTAAGGCGATCAAGGTCGATGTCCATGTCCTGACGCTGACCGCGACGCCAATACCGCGGACCTTGCAACTGGCCCTGACAGGGCTGCGAGAAATGAGTTTGATCGCGACACCACCTTTGGATCGGCTCGCGGTTCGGACATTCATTATGCCGTTCGATGCGGTGGTGATCCGCGAAGCCATCGCACGCGAACGGTTCCGCGGCGGGCAGGTATTTTGTGTGGTCCCACGTCTGGAGGACATGGACCGGATGGCGCTGCGCCTCGCCGAAATTGTCCCTGAGGTGCGGATCGCCCAGGCCCATGGCAGGTTGGTACCAACCGAGCTTGAACGGGTGATGACCGAATTTTCCGATGGCCGCTACGATATTCTGCTCTCGACCAACATCATCGAGAGCGGGTTGGATATGCCTGCGGTCAATACCTTGATTATCCATCGCGCAGACATGTTTGGGCTTGGGCAGTTGTATCAACTGCGCGGTAGGGTCGGGCGCGGCAAATTACGTGGTTATGCTTATCTAACCTGGCCGCCAACCCGCAAGTTAAGCGTGGCGGCGGAAAAGCGCCTGAATGTTATGCAGACGCTGGATAATCTCGGCGCCGGGTTTACCTTGGCAAGCCACGACCTGGATATACGTGGCGCCGGCAATCTGTTGGGTGACGAGCAAAGCGGACATATCCGCGAGGTCGGGATCGAGCTTTACCAGCAAATGTTGGATGATGCGGTTGGCGAACTCCGCGATGCCAAGGACGAGCGACGGGAAGCGGCGCATGACTGGACGCCGCAGATTTCGCTCGGCCTGCCGGTGCTGATCCCGGAAACCTATGTCCGCGATTTGCCAGTTCGACTCGGGCTATATCGCCGCATTGGTGGGCTGGTATCGGATGGCGGGCAGGAGGCTCTGGCGGCTGAACTGGTCGATCGTTTCGGAAAAATCCCTGTCGAAGTTGAAAACCTGCTTGCAGTCGTGGCAATTAAGCGTGGTTGCCGTGCGGCAGGGATCGACAAGCTCGATTGTGGGCCCAAGGGGATGGTGCTGGCGTTCCGCGGCAACGCGTTCAGCAATCCGGGGGGGTTGGTGCGCTGGCTTGGCGGACCGGCCAACGCGATCCGAGGCGGCGGCACCGTGAAATTGCGACCGGACCATAAGCTTGCCTTGGTGCGCGATGTGATCACGTCGCATCGACTGGGGCTGGCGCGCGACGTGGTGGCTGCATTGGAACGGATCGCCAATGACGTTGTTCAGCCCACACGGCTTGCGGCAGGCTGATCAGGCTGCCTGGGCTTGGGCAGGGCGCGGCAAGGCCGGCGAGATAGTTCGCGCCGCGCAATTCTCAGTCTGGCGAACATAGAGCGTGATGACCGTAGGTGGAATCACGCGAAGGTCTGAATCACGCGACCAAACAAAGAGCTAGATCGTGATGACCGCGCCTATCAGCGGTCATCACGATCTAGCGGCTACCCCAGGGCAGTTCCCAACGACGGATTGCGGTCGGATGTTTCCAAATGATGATGATCACACGATCAACAAAGCCGCCGCGATCAGCGCGGTATGGGTCAACGCCTTTGGAAAATTGCCCATTTGGCGCGCCTGAACTGGATCGTATTCCTCGGCTAGAAGCCCTACGTCGTTGGCGAGCCCAATCAGGCGTTCGAAAAGCCCCCGCGCCTCATCCTGCCGGCCAAGACGTGCATAGGCTTCGGCGAGCCAGAAGCTGCAGGGCAGAAAGGTTGCCTCATGGTCAGCCAACCCGTCCGCAGCCCGATAACGTCGTACAAACCCGGCATCGATCAAGTCGGCGGCAATCGCATCGATGGTGCCGATCATGCGGGGATCGTCGAGCGGGAGGAAACCACTGCGCGGCAGCAGCAGTAGGCTCGCGTCCAGATCGATGCCGTCATAGCACTGCACGAAACTACCCCGGGTTGGGTTAAAGCCGCGGGCACAGATCTCGGCATGGATCTGTGTGCGTAGCCCATGCCAGCGTTCCAGCAGGGCAGGTAGCCCATGGTGTTCAGCACTGCGGATCGCCTGATCCAGAGCGACCCAGGCCATCAGCTTGGAAAACGTAAAATGCTGTCGCCCGCCGCGGGTTTCCCAAATCCCTTCATCCGGCAAATGCCAGATGGTTTCGAGATGCGCAATCACTGCCAGTTGCAGGTTCCAGCCGTCACGGGTAATCGGCAAACCATCATGGCGCGCATGGCTGAGGGCTGCAATCACTTCGCCATAGACATCAAGCTGCAGCTGACCAGCAGAACCATTGCCAATTCGCACAGGTCTTGCCCCCTGATAGCCAGGCAACCAGTCGGCCTCCCATTCCGCCAGCCGACGTTCCCCCGCGAGGCCATACATGATCCGCAGATCCGACGGCTTGCCCGCGGTGCTGCGATGCAGCCACAAACCCCAGGCGCGGGCTTCGGCAACATGGCCGCATCGGAGAAACGCGTCGAGCGCCATCGCAGTGTCACGCAGCCAGCAATAGCGGTAATCCCAGTTGCGTCCTCCACCATGGGCTTCGGGCAGGGATGTGGTCGGTGCGGCCACCATGCCCCCGGTAGGCGAGTACGTCAGGGCTTTGAGCACGATCAAGGAGCGCTCGACCGCGTCCGTATAGCGTCCACGATATGTTCCGCGCGCCGTCCATTCAGACCAATAGGCCTCGGTTTCAGCCAGGGCAACGAACGGATCGATCTGCGCGGGCATCGGCAAGTGGCTGGCAGCCTGGCTCAACACAAACGGTACCGTTTCGCCGACCGACGACGTGAATTGGGCAATTGTCGCGAAGTCCACTCCGGTCAGGCGGACCGGCGTGCGTAAGGCTACCTGATCAGTGCCTGACACCGCGCACAGCCCACCTTCGGGCAATCGCGTGACCCATGGGATTGCGGTGCCGTAGTCGAAGCGCAACGTCAGATGCAGATCGAGCGTAACACTGCCACGCACACCCCGAACCAGACGGATAAGATGATTGCAATCCCCACCCGGCGGCATGAAATCGAGCAGCGCAACCTCGCCCGAGGCGGTCGTGAATATCGTTTCGAGCACCAGTGTTCCGGGTAGATAGCGGCGCCTGGTGGCGACAACCGGTTCATGGGGTGCGATCAGCCAGTGTCCGTTATCGGCGGTGCCGAGCAAGGCGGCGAAAACCGATGGACTGTCAAAACGGGGCCAGCACAACCAGTCGATGGCACCATTGCGCCCCACCAGCGCCGCGCTGCGGCAATCGCCGATCAGGGCATAATCTTCGATGGGCGGCTGCGTCATGCCACGCAGTCTGCCTTCATTTGCACGGGATGCCTAGCTAACCAGCCATTGCCAACCATCGCCTTGCCCCACCCAGTGACTGCGCCACAACTTGATCCATATCCAGATACTGATAGGTACCGCAGCGTCCGATGAATATCATGTTCGGCAACCGATCCGCCAGGTCGCGGTAGGCGCGATAGCGTAGCTGAAATCGATCATCGGCGGTGCGCACAGGATAGTAGCGCTCGTGGCCATTTTCCATTGCGTCACAAGGCTCCTCCAAGGTCATTGTACGTCGTCCGGTCTCGACGCGGTGATGAGCAGGCAGGCAGTGCCACCACGTCTCCCGCGTATAGGGGCTGGCGTCGGTGTAGTTACGTACGGCCCAAGGCAGACCATCCCAGGCATAATGGGTCTGATGATGAAACCTCAGAGATCGGTAGGGCAGAGGGCCAAGCCGATAGTCGAAATATTCATCAATTGGCATTGCGTTGAAGCAAAAATGGGCATCCCGTTCCATTCCCGGTACAAAGGCACAGCCGGTCGTGACTGAAATCGCGGGGTGGTCGAGCATGGCGGCGATCAGCGACGTGTAACCATCTCTCGGCAAAGCCTGATGACGGTCGTTGAAATATTGATCGCTGCGATCGTGCCGCAACGGCAGGCGCTTAACCACGCTTGGGTGGAGGTCTTCAAGTTCCACTGCCCACATCTTGCGGGTATATCGGCGGAAGAAAAGGTCGGTTAGTTCGGTACCGATTTCAGACGCGAGGTATTCGGCTGCGTTGCGCGGCGCGGCAATCGGGGTCGCAATTCGGCGCAGGAAGTCACGGGTATCTGTTGCGGACGTAAACGCGGTATCGAAGACAGTGTTGATCGTATCGAGGTTGATCGGCAGCGGCACCAGCCGCGCATCGGGCAGACGCGCGCGGACACGGTGGCAGTAAGGCGTCCACGCGGCAAAGCGTTGTAGCCATGCAAAAACGTCTTCGGCGTTGGTATGGAATAAATGTGGGCCATACTGATGCACCAGCACACCGTTATCGTCGATCCTATCTGCGGCATTGCCTGCAATATGGTGTCGACGGTCGATCACTGAGACATTCCAGCCCGCATCGGCCAGAACGCGAGCGTATGTTGCGCCGGCGAAACCCGCACCAACCACGAGGATGGCAGACCGCCCCCTCACGCCCGCACACGATGGTTCATGGCATGCAGCCCGGCGAACTGCACAATCCGCCGGGCGGCATGCCGCAACGTAAATTCGGGCAGCAGCGCCTGGTAGCTGGCCTCGGCGTGGGCAATCGCCCGGCCGCGGTCCTCAATCAAGGCGGCAACCGCCGCTTCAAGGCTACTGGGTTGCCAATCGAAACGGTAACGCGCAAGTCGCGGCAAGTGGGCACGAGCGAAATGATTGTCATCGCTCACTGGGACGACACCCGCAGCGAGCGCAAAAAAAACGCGATCATGCACGCTGTCTTCAGTCAGCGGATTGAGCGACAGGCAGCCGAGATATTCCGGCAGATGCTCCATCATATAGTCAAATCCCGCTGGGCCGAGAAACCGTGCAGCTTTGCCCTCGCCCCGCAAGTGATCCCAGCCGCGGCCGAATACATCGATCGGATGATCAAGCAAACGGCGCATGACCGCATTGGCGCGCTTGAAACGGATATAGGCGTCGAGGTGCAGGATCAAATCGAGGGTGAACGCACTATTGCCGTCGAGCAGGATACCCAATGGAGCGGCTATATGCTGAAGAACCGGCAGGAAATCAGCAGTGCTCGCAGGATAAAGTTCCTCAGCGGCGTTAAATAGAATTGTTTGCACCACCGGTGCCAAGCTGCGCCAGTGCAGTTCAATCGGGGCCGTATCGCGCCCGGTTTTGCTGAACATGATGCGACCATTTCGATGGCGCAGTCCTACCGGCGCCGCCGCAAACCGTGTGCGATCTGGCATGCCGAGATGAGCCGCGAATGCCATTCCGGTCGGATTGAAATGGGCCTGGGTGTAGTGCGCATGATCGGGGAACACATAGCCATGCAACAAAAACCGACTGCTCATCCCGTGCCGACTTGGATAATAGCATGGGTGGTCACAATTCCAGTTGAACAGTGGGACCCCGGCAACCTCCCAAAGCAAGCGCCCCGCCTCGGTCATCGTATCTGTGCCGATACCCGACATGGTGAGCGCGAATGTCCAGCCGCCCTCCGCCAGCAGGCCACCCAGACGATCGGGCCAGCCGGGCTGATCGAAGGAAAACACGGTGACCTCATGGCCATCCTCAACAAAATAATCACCGATCATTTCAAGAATGCAGCCGAGCGAGTCATACGCGCTGTTGGCCGAACGCAGAACAATAATTCGGTCCGCCACGCGCTGCCCCCCGGCCTCAGTTGCGGGAGGATTTAGATCAGCACGAGCAATCTGGTCAATTGACCCTGACAAGGTCATGCAACCACGCGCGTACCCCGCCTGGGGTGACAAAGACTGGTCCGACCTGCCAGCCCAGACCGCCCAGCGCCTGGGCTGCGGCAATTGCATCGAGATCGGTGACGTCATCTCCGATATAGACGGGCACCCGCCCTGCAAACGGGGGCTGCGACATCAGCGCCCGCAATGCGCAGCCCTTGTCGGCCGCAACGGGTTTGACCTCCCACGCCATGCTCGCTGGCATCAGCATGAAATCAGGGTGCTGGCCAAGGATATCAAGCGCCATCGCATGCAAATTCTCCCCAGCTTGGGGTGCCTTCCGATAATGCAGCACGAAGCCATGGGCCTTTGGTTCGTAGAGCGCTCCTTCATGTTGAGCCGCCGCTGCCATCGCGCGCTCGGCCCACCAAGCAGGCAGGGCGGGCAGGGGGACATGGCGGATTGCAGCGCCAGGCGCCATACGCAAAGCAGTGCCGTGTTCGCCAGCCACCGCAAAAGGTGCGTCGCCGAGCAATCTATCGACCTGCGCGATCGGTCGCCCTGTTACAATCGCCAGCGCATCACCCTGCCTCAGCCGTATCGCGCGCAAATCGGCGACCAGCCCGGTAGGGACAATCACCTGATCTGGGGTCGGCGCAAAATCCAACAACGTGCCATCGAGATCGAGCAACAAAGCCGCATGATGCGGCAGCTCTAAGGTTGGCACAGACTGACCCGGATATCGTAGCCAGGATGTTCCAGCATCGCCATCGCCGGGAGGGAGGCGAACATCCAGCCCTGAAATCCCGGTCCACCATTTCGATCCGTGACATCGAGAAAGGCCGCAGAATCGGCTGGCTGGTCCTTTGGCCGCAACAGGCAGCTGCGCATCACAATCGTGAGGCTGCCGAACATCCGGCTTTCGCCAGCTTTCAGGGTTACCCCAGAAACCCGGGCGGTGACTTTGTCGAGCAGGCGTAAATCGGCCGCCCCGCCTGGGATCCAATTATTTGCCCCTGGCGCAATTTGCGGACCCTTTGGCACTGGGGTCGCGTCGAACTGAGATACCGGGGCACGCGGGGCAGCGACCGGAGGCAATGGCTGGACGGTGACGGTCGGGGGCAGTGGCACGTTGGGCAGGCTCTGCGCCCAGGCGGCGCCGCTAAGCGCGACAACGGAAAACGCGAAAGCAATCCGGATCATGCGCGCCGCTTCGGGCTTTCCAGCGCCGCAACCATGTCGGTAAGAATGCCGCGCAAGGCCGCTTCATCGACCCCTATCAGGATCGCGTCGTCAAACACGTCGCGCAAAGTCTGGGCAAGTTCGGTGTGGTTCTCGGCGAGCGTCTTCAGTTTCTCGCGGCACGATACCGGACTACCGTCCGCTTGCGGCCACAGCAGCGGTGGCGCCAGTTTATCAGCCACGCTCATTTCGTTGGCACGGGCTTCAGGGTTTTTTGCACTTCAGTCGTGAGGTCGTTGACCCCGAATATGAACTTCCCCAGCAGATCTTCCAGACTGGCGGCTGATTGGGTGATGGTGATTTCGCCGCCATCCTTCAGCATTGTGTCGTCGCCGCCTGGCACGAGCGCGATCACCTTGCCGCCCAGCAGGCCATCGGTGCTGATCTGCGCGCTGCTGTCTTTTGGAAGTTTGATGTCCGATTGTACCGACATATGAACCACCGCACGATAGGTTTTCGGGTCCACTGTCGCACTCACGATACGTCCGATCTTTACGCCCGCCAGGCGCACATCGGCGCCAGCGGCAATCCCATCGATCTTGTCGAATTTCGCGCTGAGCACGTAGCCGCTCACGCTGGCGCGCCCAGTATTGGCCACGGCATAGCCGAGGAAGCCCGCCGTGATCAGCAGGACGGCGGCGCCCGCGACGAGTTCGGACAGATTACGCTGAGCCAAGGCCACGCCCTTTCGGTTCAACTAGCTGCCCGGCGTCCAGGCTTCATAGGCGCCAGCACTTTGCGGCGCGGGCCCGGCCGGATGATAGCGCGCGACAGTTCCGGTTGCGTTCGCAACATGCGGCTTCTGCCACGCACGATGCGCGACCGGCAGGGCCGTGTCGGTGGTGTAGTGCAACCAACAATGCCATTCCGGCGGCACCGAGGTCGGATCGACAGCACCTGCGAACATCACCCATCGTCGATGCTTGCCGGTTGTATCCGGGCGCTTGTGCTCGAAATAGACATTGCCACTGCCGTCGCGACCGATCTCGCGACCATTCAGCCAGGTATAGATGCTTGTGCCGATGCTCATGTGATCCCTTATACAGCAGCCCCGACATTTGGTCGAGCCAGACCCGAATTCGAAAATATCCACAGGATTTTGTGGTTGGAGCGCCAACGCACCGCAATATGTGCTTCCCGAGTCGCGATCGCCATCGTAGCATGGCCCTATGAGCCAGCCCCCGTCGCCAGATACCCAAATCCTGAAATCCGCATGGATCAATGTGCGGATGCGCCGCACCAGCGCGGCCGCCGATCCGGATGCCCCACTCCGCCGCGTAGCCTTGCCGGCGGCATGGGATGATCGCGCAGCCGCAGCGGTGGCCGATCTCGCCCATGAGGACGCCCGCGCCTCGCTCATCGCCCTTGCCGATAGCTGGATCCGCCCGATCAGCGTCCGTGCCCGTCGGGCTGGTATCTGTTCCCCGCTCGCCGCCGATCTGCATGCGCTGCTCCGCGATCGCCGAGGCACCTTCATCGCGGGAAACGGCTTCGTGCTCAACCTCGCTGCTTTCCACGATGTCGAAACCGGGTTCGATCTGGCGAGCTTTGCGGCCGCCGCGCGCTTGGCGGTCACCGCGCTGACCATCGCGGATCCATCGGCGCGGCGTCTGTCCATCGGGGTCGCCGATCTTGCCCGTCTGCTCGCCGAATTGGGCCTCGACTACGCAACGCCTGCGGCCCGCAATGTCGCCGCCGGCCTGCTCGCATTCCTGCGTGCCACCGCCGAGAGCGAGTCCGCTGCATTGTGCGAACGCTTCGGTGCCTTGACCATCGCCGGTGCCGTCGCCGCCGCCCCGCGCAATTGTGTTATTCCTGGCCTCGCCGCCGCCGCCACGCGCCTCCAGGCCGAGGCCGCCGCCAATCCGGTCCGTCATCACGAAACCCTTATTGTCATCGCCGCTCCGGGTGCGGTCGAAGACCTGCTCGGGGTTGAGACCGGCGGCATTGCCCCAGCTTTCGCCCCGCTCGATGATGCCGGCCACCTGACCGCCACGGCGCGGGCCCGTCTGGCCAGCCTTGGCCTCAGCGGCGAAGCAGCCTTTGCCCAATTGCTCGCCGGGCATAACCCGTTGCCGCCGACAAGCGCCGAAGCCCATGTCGCCATGCATGACGCGGTGGCGCCTTTCACCCACGCCATCACTGTCCGCCCAAGTGTCACCGGCCCCGCGCCCACGCCGGTCACCCGCCGTGTGCTGCCTGCACGCCGCAACGGCTACACCCAGAAAGCCAGCATCGGCGGCCACCGGATCCTACTCCGCACCGGCGAATATGCGGACGGCAAGCTCGGTGAAATCTTCGTCGGCCTCCACAAGGAAGGTGCCGCCTTCCGCGGCCTGATGGATAATTTCTCCGTCGCGGTCAGCCTCGCCCTGCAACACGGCGTCCCCCTTGAAGCCCTGGTCGAAACCTTCACCTTCACCCGCTTTGGCCCGGCCGGCCTGGTCGAGGGCGATCCTGCCGTGGCCCGCGCAACCTCGTTGCTCGACTATGTTTTCCGCAGCCTTGCGGTGAATTATCTCGGCCAGACCGATCTCGCCGAAGCCGAGGACGAGGCCAGTGATACCGTCGGCGATGGCGCCCGCGAAAATGCCCCCTTGCTGCCGCTCGAACTGCCGCGCGAAGATGGGCCGAGACAACGTCGCCGCGCATTGCGTGTGGTGGGTGAATAAACAAGGATTATCCGCATGTCCGGAACTGTCGCGGCCAAGCTCGTCGAACTCGGCATCACGTTACCCACCCCGGCCGCCCCGGTCGCCAATTACGTGGCCTTCGTCCGCACCGGCAATCTGGTGGTCATCTCCGGCCAGATCCCAATGCGCGACGGCAAAGTCGCCTATACCGGCAAAGTCGGTGAAGGGATTAGCGCAGAACAGGCCGTTGTTGCTGCCCAGCTTTGCTTCATCAACCTGCTCGCCCAACTCCGCGCCGCCTGTGATGGTGACCTCGACCGCGTCAAACGCGTCGTCCGCCTCGGCGGCTTTATTGCCGCCCCGCCCAGCTTCACCGGCCACGCCGGCATCATGAACGGCGCTTCTGACATGGCGGTTGCCGTGTTCGGCGATGCCGGCCGCCACGCCCGCAGCACCATCGGAGTGCCGTCGCTGCCCATGGATGCGGCGGTTGAGGTCGAGGGCATGTTCGAAATCGCCTAACCCTTCATGGCCGCCGACCTTACCCTCAGCCTGCATGGCTCGATCAGCGAAATTGCGACGGCGGACTGGCAGGCCTGCGCCGGTGATGGCAATCCGTTTGCCAGCCACGCCTTCCTGTCCGCAGTCGAAGATAGCGGCTCCGCCAACGCCCGCACCGGCTGGCTGCCGCAACACGCGCAATTGAAAACCGCCGCCGGCGAGGTCGTCGCCGTCGCGCCGATGTACGCGAAATCGCACAGCTACGGCGAATATGTCTTCGACCATGGCTGGGCCCAGGCGTTTGAGCGGGCAGGCGGCCAATACTACCCCAAACTCCTGGTCGGCGTCCCGTTCAGCCCGGTGCCAGGGCCACGGCTGCTGATCCGGCCGGGGTCTGGCGTCACAATGGCAACCCTCGCTGGCGCGCTGGCGCAAGCCAACGGCGAACTGGATATGTCGGGCGTTCACGTCACGTTTTGCCAGCGCGATGAATACGACGCCCTTGGCCGCGCCGGCTGGCTGCAACGCCTCGGCATGCAGTTCCACTGGCAGAACAACAATTACGCCGATTTCGACGGCTTCCTCGCCGCATTATCCTCGCGCAAACGCAAAACCCTCAAGCGCGAGCGACGCGACGCCAATGCCGCCGGCCTCGAATTCGTCACCCTGCGCGGTGGCGATATCACCAACCGCCATTGGGATGCGTTTTACGCCTTCTACCAATCCACCGTCGATCGCAAATGGGGCAGCGCCTACCTCACCCGCCGCTTCTTCACCCTGCTCGGCCAACGCCTCGGTGACGCCGTCGTCTTGCTGATGGCCTTCAACGGCCCAACCCCGGTGGCCGGCGCGCTCAATCTGATGGGCGCCGACGCGCTCTACGGCCGCAACTGGGGATGCTCCGGCGACTGGCCGTTCCTCCATTTCGAACTGTGCTACTACCGCGCCATCGATTTCGCCATCGAACATACACTCGCCCGGGTCGAGGCCGGCGCCCAGGGCGAACACAAAATCCAGCGCGGCTACGTCCCCAGCGAAACCTATTCCGCCCACTGGATCGCCCATCGCGGCCTGCGCCAGGCCGTGGCAGGGTTCCTGGAGGAGGAGCGTCGGGAGAAACTGGCGCAGATTGATTATCTTGGGGAGTTTGCGCCGTTTAAGCAGGAAGGGTGAAGGTAAGCGTGTTCTTCTTGTGAACAAAAAGAACCCAAAAAACGTCATCCAGTGTTGCCGTCCCTCATGCTTGCCGTCATTGCGAGGCGCAGCCGTGGCAATCCAGGGGAACTAAAAAAAATCAGTTTGTTACAGTAATGTAAATACGATATCGCAACGAAATAGACGCAAGTTTCCACAGCGCCTCTACCCCCGCGTTGCGAAACCCGAACTCCCACCATCAACCCCGGCCAACACCACCCCGTCATCAACCATCCCAACCGCCACCACCACCACCGCCACCCTCGGCGGCACCAGCATCGTCACCTCCGCCAATTTCATCCCCAGCATCCGGCACAGCGGCCGCAACACCCGCCCAACCCCCGGCACCGCCGCAATCAACGCCTGCATCTCCGGTTCGGCCAGCAAATGCGCCAGATGCGAACCACAACCGGCCGCTTCCCAGCCAAGTTCGTGCACCAGCCACCCGTGCCGCGTCGGCTGCCGCAACCCTGGCACACGCGCGCCCGTCTCACCGCGCGGCCGCGCCGTCCGCACCCGCTCCACCTGCACCAACGCCCGCTCAAACCGCCGCGCCGCGTGGGTCAACCAGCGCCATATTGGCACGATCATCCCAACCAGCCGAGGCTCCTTCAAAAACCGCCGTGCCACCAACGTCGCCACCGCGAGCATGATCACCCCCAACCGCCGTGCCAGATCAGGCGCGCAGTCCGGTAGGGCCAATCGCTGGGGGAGGGGCGTAGTAGACAATTTCATGATAATTTTATTAACTAAAATGCGCCTAAAAGTCAATCAAAATCTCGCCACCTCCCTTAAGACCAGCGCCCGATCGCCCGACAATCCGGCGCAGACCGTCACCGCGAGGCGAAGCCGTGGCGGTCCAGGGCAAACGATCGGACTGGGGGGGGCGGGGGGGGGGCACGGAATCGCCCCGCTCTAACGCTTTGGTTGGTCGTGTGAGCCCACCCACCGCCATCACGCTCTAAATAAAGCTGCTGCCAGCCAACCCGGTAACGCCGGCAAACAAAATCCGGGTCCCGTCCGACAGGGTCAGCTGTTCTGAGCCGCCAACCACCACCGCGCCGGCCAAAGCGGTTGCTGCCGCCCCGGCGCCAAACCCAACCAGGGTGA
>CALQTN020000023.1 GCA_943333505.2 Asaia bogorensis
CCGGCAAGGTTCGTATGGGTGCGATTTCCCAGACCCTCGCCACCGCTGATGCCGGCAAGGTTCGTATGGGTGCGATTTCCCAGACCCTCGCCACAGCCGATGCCGGCAAGGTTCGTATGGGTGCGATTTCCCAGACCCTCGCCACCGCTGATGCCGGCAAGGTTCGTATGGGTGCGATTTCCCAGACCCTCGCCACCGCTGATGCCGGCAAGGTTCGTATGGGTGCGATTTCCCAGACCCTTGCCACAGCCGATGCCGGCAAGGTTCGTATGGGTGCGATTTCCCAGACCCTCGCCACCGCTGATGCCGGCAAGGTCCGCATGGGTGCGATTTCCCAGACCCTTGCCACCGCTGATGCCGACAAAGTCCGCATGGGCGCGATTTCCCGCACCCTCTGATCCCCTCGACGCCTCCAAATTCTTCGCCATACTGCGCAAAATCGGGAGCAACCCCGATTTTGCCGCGTTTGGTTGACGCGGTTCAGTCAAGGAATCCCGCCATGGACACCGAAACCGCCCCAGAAACCGCCCACGAGACCGTAGCCGCCACCCCGGTGCCGCGCATCGTTTTCAACCGCTTCATCCCATCCGCACGGTTTCCGCAACGCGCCGACCGTTCCGCCGCCGGATCACTGCCAACCCGCGCCTTCCGCTATTGCGAGCCCGTCGCCGCCGCCTCGGCCTTCGGCTACTATGTTTTCCCACCAATGGCGTTCTCACTCCGCTGGGACGGCACCGCGATCCGCTGGACCTATCCCGGCGCCGAGGACTGGATGCTCCTCACCGTTGCCCAGTTCCCCCATTTCGTCGCCGAATTCGACAGCCACGCCCCAGAAGAAATCCGCGGCTTTTCGCCCCCCTTCCTCGGCGCGCTGCAGGAGCCTGGCCATGTTCAGATGTGGACCGGCATGGTCATGCGCACGGCACCTGGCTGGTCCGCCCTGGTCCGCCCGCCCGCCAACCTGCCGCACAAGGCCGGCATCGAACTCTATGAAGGCATCATCGAAACCGACCACTGGTTCGGCCCGCTGATCACCAATTTCCGCATCAACCGCACCGACATCCCGATCGAGTTCGATCCGAACTTCCCGCTGCTGCAAGTCCAGGCCTTGCCGCGCGAAGCGCTCGCCGAGCCAGGGATGAATAATTACGAGCTGGTGCCGGATCTCACCGGCCTGCGGCCCGAGGATTGGGATGACTATTACGATACCGTGGTACGACCGAATTCCGCCGAGAAACGCCCACGCGGGCAGTATGCGGCAGCGGCCCGGCGGCGGGCGAAAGGGGGCCAGGAGTAGGAAGGTGTTCTTTCTGTGACGTGTTGCCATTGGCGCAGGACTGAGGCGAGACCCCACGCCAACGGCAACACGTATTAAATTTGTTTTATTTCTTTGTTTTTAAACAAAGAATCCGCTTAAATTCTTCCTAATTCGCTCCAAAACCGGCCCCACCGGCGCCACAAAAACCTGCCCGGTAATCATCTCATACGCCCGAATGTAAACCTCCGACGTCGCTACAATGACCTCGCCCGGAATCTCCGGGATCGGATCATGATAAGGGTCACACCGCGCCACCACCCAGTTGCGGACATAGTCCTTGTCAAAACTTTCCGGCTTTTCTCCGGCCGCAAACCGCGCATTGTAGCTTGCGGCAAACCAATAGCGGCTGCTGTCCGGGGTATGGATTTCATCGGCAAGCACAATGCGACCGACAGCATCGGTACCGAATTCATACTTCGTATCGACCAGGATCAACCCGCGCGCGGCCGCCATTTCCTGGCCGCGGGCAAACAGCGCCAGCGCATAACCAGAAACAATGTCCCATTGTGCCTGGGTCAGCAGTTTTTGCCCGATGATCTCAGCCACTGTCAGCGGCGCATCGTGGCCACCGTCAAATTCCTTGCTGGTCGGGGTGATAATCGGCGTCGGCAGTTTTTCGTTGTCGCGCATCCCATCGGGGAAAGTCATACCATACATCGTCCGCTGGCCGGCCTTGTACATCGGCAGGATCGACGTCCCGGTCGTCCCGGCCAGATAGCCGCGTACCACGATCTCAACCGGCAGAATATCAAGGCGCTGTCCGACCACCACGTTGGGATCGGGATAAGACAGCACATGGTTAGGGCAGATGTCGCCCGTGGCCTCAAACCAGAAGCGCGCGGTCTGGGTCAGCACCTGCCCCTTGCCGGGAATGGCGGCAAGGTTACGATCGAACGCGCTCAGACGGTCGGTTGAGATCAAAATTCGCCGGCCATCCGGCAAATCGTAGTTGTCGCGGACCTTGCCCCGGTAGTGGTTCGGAAGTTCGGGGATGGTTGCGTCATCAAGAACCTGCAAAATCTGCCGCTCCAATTGGACCGATCGCGGCTCGCCGCGGGCGATAGAGTAAAACAAAGGCAAGCCACTCTTTACCAGCCCAGACAGATCTTTGCGATGGGCAGCCGGCTGATAATAGGGCCCGAGCAGGATTTCGGCGAAGGTTAAGGCCGCGCGGTGGTCGGGTAAAGTGCGATCAGCGCCTCGGCGGCCGCCAGATCCTCGGGGCGGTTGACGTTGAAGAACGGATCGAATGGAACCGCAGCGAAGTCGATTGCCGCGATACCGTGGCGGGCGGTGAAGGCATCAATTTTGCGCTCGCCGCCGCGCAAGGCGGTTTCCAGTGCATCGGCGAGGGCCACCGGCCACAAGCCGATCACCGGATGGGACCAGCCTGCCGACGCCGCACACGCCAAAGGCTGCCCGCCGCGCCCGGCCAGCAGTCGCGCCACGAGGTCGCCCGGCAGAAACGGCGTGTCGGTCGGCACCGACAGCACGTCCGTCGCACTGGGATGGGTCGCCTGCGCCCAGCGCAGCCCGGCAAGAATGCCAGCCAGCGGGCCTGGAAAATCAGGCAACGGGTCCGCGATAATCGGCAAACCGAACGCGGCCAGCCGCGCGGCATCGCCATTGGCGTTGAGCACCATCGCTGATACCTGGGGCGCGACGCGGTCGATTGCATGTGCCAACAACGTGCGGCCCGCGAGCGTCCGCAACGGCTTATCGCCGCCGCCCATGCGCTGGCCGCGCCCGCCGGCCAATAAAACCGCGACTATTTCGGACAGGGCGCCCCCGATGCGCCGGCAACCGGCTCCAACGTCGCATCGGCCACCAGTTGCGCCGCTGTCGCGTCGGTCTGGAACTGGGTTGCCCCGCCGCTTTCGTCGAACCACGGCGCGGCACGGCCAGTCCACACCAGCAGCGGCGCTTTCACCCGGTAGGTCGTATAGGCAAGCTGATCGCAGCTATAGGGCAGCGCCCGCGCGGAATAACCGGCATTCTTTGGGCTGAAAAATCGACCATGTTGGCTTCCGAAGCGATCCAGCAACACCCCAGGTGGCAGAATGATCGGAATAGGCGAAGCCGCGAACCCATCGGCCGGCGGCCAGTTGATCGTGCCTGCGCTGTCAATCCATTTGACCGCCAATGTCGGCCGCAAAGGCGGCACCAAGGCGGTGCGCGGCGCTTCGGGGCCTGCACAGCCGCCGAGCATGATAGCGGCAAGCCAGAAGGCGCGTTTCTGCACGGGCATTGCTCCCAATAGATTATCCCGAGAGTTTGCCGACCATCCTTGCGCCGTGCAACTGTCGTTTCACCCTGCTTGTCGCGGTTTTGTAAGAACACGAAAGGCATTCTGACCTTGGCGGGGCAAGGACATCTGGCAATGCAGACAGCGTATTTCCCTTGGTTTTGGCGTGGCATGCTGGCGTGCCTGATTACCTCTGGATTTGCCATCCCCAGTGTGGATGCAAAATTAGTCTACACCGCCGCCCCATTTCGCAGCGGACAGGTCATCCTACGTGTGCAAGGCGTTGTCGATCCGGGGGACGCCGGCCGCTTGCATGCAGCCCTTGGCCGCGCGGCAGCCTACGGTCAGATTGCCTCAATCACCTTCGACAGCCCAGGCGGCAACGTCGCGGAAGGGATCGCATTGGCGCGGGAGGTTCGCCGCAGTGGCCTGCCTTTGGTGGTGGCCGGGCGGCAAACCTGTGCGTCGATCTGCTTTCTGATCTTCGCCGCAGCCCAGGTGCGCTATGTCGCGCGAACCGCGCGGGTCGGGGTGCATAGCGCATCGGACCAAAGCGGTCGCGAGTCTGCCGGATCGTTCGCCGCCACCACCGCCCTTGCTCGCGCCGCGGCCGGGTACGGCGTGCCGAGCGAAATTCTCGGTAAAATGGTCGCAACTGAACCTGGGCGTATGGCCTGGCTGACCGACTCCGATCTCGCCTCGATGGGCGTGGTGCAATACGATCCCGATTGAACTGGATCGGATGATACAATGGCGGCGCGGGTTCATATCACCGGAGCATCAGGAGCAGGTGTGACAACGCTGGGCCGCGCGCTGGCGGCGGCGCTGCATGTGACCGTGCTCGATACCGATGATTTCTACTGGATGCCAACCTCTCCGCCCTACCAGACCGTCTGCCCGCCGGCGGAACGCCTTGCCCTGCTCTCGGAGGCGATGGACACCGCTGGTCAGTTCGTCTCCTCCGGATCCCTCGATGGCTGGGGCGATCCGCTCATCCCCCGCTTCACGACGGTCATCTTTATCCGCACCGCGACCGAACTGCGCCTGGCACGGTTGCGGGCGCGGGAAGCCGGCGTCTTCGGTGCCGCCGCCCTCGCGCCGGGTGGGGCGCATCATAACGACCACGAGGCCTTCATTGACTGGGCGTCCGGCTATGATCGCGGCTTGCAAAGCGGGCGCAACCTACAACGCCATATTGCCTGGATCGCTACCTTGCCTTGCCCGGTCTTGACCTTGGACGGCGCACGGCCGATTGCGGAGTTGCTGGCGACGACGCTGGCGTTTCTGTCCAGGCAAGATCATCGTCCGATCGGCTTGCCTATGCGATCGGACAAAGATGATCGTGGAACCGAGAGCTAGAGGGAAAACCTGATGCCCGACCTACTGCCCAGCCAACGCGCGTTGTTCGACATTCCCGAAGATGTCACCTACCTCAACGCCGCCGCCTTCACCCCGGTGCCGCGTAGCGTGCGTGAAGCAGGGGAACTGGGCGTGCTGACCAAGGCGACCCCGTGGACCCCAGCTTTGGGTGAAACCGAAGCCTGGGCCGAGCGCGCCCGCACCGCCGCCGCCCGCCTGATCGGTGCCAACGCTGACGACATCGCCATCACCGGCGCGGTCAGCCACGGCATTGCCACGGCTGCTAAGAATCTGAAAATCCCGGGCGGCAGCCGGGTGCTGATGATCGAGGGCGAATTTCCATCGCTCGCGCTGGCCTGGCCCGAACTGGCGCGCGCCGCCAATGCATCGGTTGAGATGGTGAAGCGGCCCGCCAATGGCGACTGGACCGCCGCTTTGCTGGAAGCAATCAACCGTCCCGGCGCGCCTCCGGTCGGGCTCGCGGCCCTCACACCAACCCATTGGAGCGATGGCGCGTTGATCGATTTGGCGCTTGTGGTGGCCGAACTTCGCAAACAGGGCGCATTGGTGGTGATTGACGCAACCCAGGGCGTCGGTGTGCTCGACATCGATGTCGCCGCGCTCGCGCCTGATTTTCTCGCCTTCCCAACCTATAAATGGGTGCTTGGCCCCTACAGCCTTGCCTTTCTCTATGCCGCCCCCAACCGCCAGGACGGCGTGCCGCTCGAAAATCACGGCGCGACCCGCCAGGCCGATGGCGGCATGCGCCCGACCGCACGCCGCTATGACCGCGGCGAGTATCGTGACCCGATTGGCCTGCCGATGGCGGTGACCGGGATGGAACAGGTGCTCGCCTGGGGCACCGCCGCGGTGGCCGCACGATTGCGCGGCCTGACCAACGCGCTCGCCGACGCGGTCGCCGACATTGCAGGCATCGAGATGCTTCCCGCTGGCTTGCGCGCCCCGCACGTGCTTGGGTTGCGTTTCGAGGGCGGCATGAAGCTTGGCCTGGTCGTGGCCCTCGCGGCCCATAACGTCCATGTCGCCGATCGCCAGGGCGTACTGCGGGTCAGCCCGCATGTCTATAACGACGACATCGATGTTACGCGCTTCGCCACCGCCCTCCGCACTTGCCTCGCGGCCGGGTGATCCCCATCCTATGGGCTAATCGGTGGGAGCAAATTTGATGGCGAGCGAAGTGGCGACGTTGGGCGGCGGCTGTTTCTGGTGTCTCGAAGCGGTCTATCTTGGCCTGCGCGGGGTCAGCGCGGTCATGTCAGGCTATGCCGGCGGGCATCTGGAAAACCCGAGCTACGAAGAAGTCTGCGGCAAACGCACCGGCCATGCCGAAGTGGTTCAGGTGACCTTCGATCCCACCGTGATCAGCTACGAAGACCTGCTGCGGATATTATTCACCATCCACGACCCCACCACCAAGGACCGCCAGGGCCACGATGTCGGGCCGCAATACCGCTCCATCATCATGGCCCATGATGATGCCCAAAAAGCCAGCGCACGGACAATTATGGCCGAGATCGCCGCGGAAGGCATCTGGCGCGATCCGCTGGTGACCGAACTGGTGCCACTCACGAAATTCTGGCCGGCCGAGCCCGAGCATCATAATTATTTCGCCCGCAATCCCTATACCGGATATTGTCAGGCGGTGGTGGCGCCGAAGGTTATAAAGTTTCGCAAGAGTTTCTCGGAAAGGCTAAAAGCTTAGGCAAGTTGTTCTTTTTTTTCACACAAAGAACAACTTGCCTCCCCCTCCCGTCAACTCGGTTTGGCAACAATTAGCATGTGCCAGCCAAACCGCCGCTCCAGTGCCGCGAACATCGCGGCAGGCATCGCCGCAAACCAGGGCTGCAACTCGTATTCGTAGTTCAAATATTTCTCGATCACATAGGGGAAGATATGCACCTGGGTGATCGAGACAGCTCCGAAATCATTGGCCCGTAGCAAAGCGCGGGCCTCGGTTTGGGTGTAGGTATTGGCGATCGGGCACCCGGACTGGGCCTCGGGGTGGTCGAATCCGGCCTCGATCATGCAATCCTTCCAGCTGTCGCGGGCGTAAAGCATCAGCCGAAACTCGCCGTTGGGTCGGATCGCGCGGCGGGCCTGACGGATGATCGCGTCGGGGTCGGGCGTATGGTGGATAACCCCGAAGGCGTAGATCAGATCGAAGCTCGCCTGGCGGACATGCTCGCTGAGGTGCTCTGCATTGGCCTGGATCAGATTGCCATACACGCCAAAGGTCTCAAAGCGCTGGCGGGCGAGGTCGAGGCTCGCCTTGGACAGCTCAATCCCGGTGTACTCCGCCCCAGCACGTGCGAAGTTCACTGCATCGGTGCCGATGCCGCAGCCAATTTCGAGCACTCGCTTGTCATGCCAGCGGCCAAAATCGGCGAAGCCAGGGATATGCGGTTCGATGAAGTATTTTCGCGCCTCGACCTCGTCAAAATAGGTTCGGCTGCCGATTTTGGCCGCCGAGTGGCGAATATTGCACGGCCGGCGGTTCCAGTATTCGGCGACGGTTTCGATTGTGGCAGCAGACATTGCGGGGCGTGCCTTAATTGAGCGTGCCAAGTGCCACGGTCAGCAGCCCGATGACGAGGTTCACGGTAATCAAATGACGAATGCGACCAAGCGCTGCGACAGCAACGGCCTGATCGCCGACGGCCATCGCGCGACGCATCGCCGCCCAGGGTGCGAAGAATATCCAGATGAACACCACAGCCATCAGCAAGCCCGCAGTGTGCATCACATGGACCGGCCAGCCAACGCCCTTGAACTCACCAAAGATCGTGAACAGCATAATGTAGCCGGTCAGCAGCAGGATCGGCATGACATGCCAAACAATGCGAAAGAAGCGCTGAAACACCTGGGCGTGCAGAGCCAGCCGGTCGGGCGGCGCCAGGATCGCCATGCTTGGGCGCAAAACCATCAGCGCGAACGCCATGCCGCCAACCCAGATCACCGCGCAAATCAGGTGGAAGGCCAGCAGAAAATTGAAACTCATCGTAGCGCCCCTTCAATGTCGGAAAGCAGACTACGCAATTCCTGCGCGGCACGCGAATTCGGCGCGGCTTCGGTAACCCCGAGCCCCAGGGCGAACGCGGCGGCAAAGCCGGTACGATTGCCGAGCACGGTCGCCAGCAGGGTCTGGCCCAGCCTGGCGATATCGGCCTCGACCATGGCGCGCAATTTGCCAGCGGCAGGTGCCCGGTTGAGGACAATGGCAAGACGGCGCTTTTCCGCCTTGGCCAGCCCAAAAGTGCCCTCCGCCGCCCATAAATCGGGTGGGCTCGGCTGGATCGGCACCAGCACCAGATCGGCGGCACGGATCGCCTGGCGGGCATCGGTGTCAATCTGCGGCGGGCTGTCGATCAGAATGATGTCAGCACCACGACGCAATGTGACGAGTTCGCCAGCCAGCCTCCAGCCAGCGATTTCGGCAAGTGTGATGGCAGGCACAGCTTTGCGCGCCGTGCGCAGGGTGTGCCAACGCGTCAGACTATGCTGCGGGTCAATATCGATGATCGTGACCCGGCGGGTGGACGCCCAGGTAGCGGCGAGGTTGGCCACCAACGTCGTTTTGCCGGCGCCGCCCTTTTGCTGGGCAATGGTGATGATGGAAGGTGGCATAACCACGTCGATAGCATGAACCCACCCCCAAGGCACGCAGCCATCAGGCGAAAAATATAGCTCTAAACGGCTCGGTTTGAAGCGATCATGCTCGTTGGCGACAATCTCTCCGGAACCGATGTTGCCTGTGCCCTGGCGGGGTGAACCGCCAGGGCTTTTACCTCACTCAAACAATTTCCCCGCCGGCGGCGCCTTCCGCGAGTAATCATAGGTCGTATAAACCCCACCCTGATAGCGCTCCTGCACCGGATTATCGCTGACGATCCCGCCAACCTGCCCGGCATAGGTATCGGCGCTATCGGTCGGCAGCCATGCCAATGCGTCCCGGCTGTCGCTCCCCCAGTAGCTGCGGGCATTGTTGGACGCGCCCCAGATCACGCAGGACCCGGTTTTGTCGGCAAGCGTTGCGCGGATGCACAAAGTCGCCAGATCGCCGTAGCTCAACCACGTGGACAGCATCCGTGCCTCAACCGGCTCCGGGAAACAGGACCCGATCCGCACATTGACGTTCTCGACACCATGTTTGAACCAGTACATCCTGCCCATCAGTTCGCCATAGGCCTTCGACAAGCCGTAGAAACTGTCAGGCATGAACTGGCAGTCGTCATCGAGCTTCTCGCTGCGCTCATGAAAGCCGATGCTGTGATTGGACGACGCGAACAGCACCCGGGCGCCCTCGCGCCGGGCTGCCTCGTAGATGTGATAGAGGCCGCGAATATTTGGGCCCATCACCGTTTCAAATGATTGTTCGGTCGAAATGCCGCCGAAATGCAGTATCATGCCGCAGCCCTCAGCCAGGCGGAGAACCGTCGGGCCATCGTTCAGATCGGCGCGCACAAAGCGGCTGCCGGCGGGGATCGGGTCGGGGAACGGGGCAATGTCGGTCATCACCAGGGTCCAGCCAGCCGCGCCGAGCTTTTGGGCCAATTGGCGACCCAGAGCGCCGGAGGCGCCGGTCAACAAAACGGGTTTCGCAGGGAGTTCGGCCATAAGACAGTCCTTTCAGGAAAGGGAAGGTCTTCTTTTTGTGAACAAAAAGAAGCAAAAAAACTTCCCACTTTGGTTCGGCGTTCACACCGGCGACGGTGCACAAGTCTTAAAAAAGTTTTTTTGGTTCTTTTTGTTCGCAAAAAGAACGACTCTCTTACGCTACCATACTTCCCCGCCTCTCCCCGCCCCGCACCGGTGCTGCCAACCGATTCTCCAGGGGCGCCAACGGACACACAAACCGATCCGAATGCGCGCAGGACGGCGCAAAGGCAAAGTTGAAATCCAGGATCACCCGCCCATCCGGGGCCTGCCCGAGATCGGCGCCCTTAATCGTATCAAGCAGATAGCGCCCGCCACCATAGGTTTCCTGGCCCGACGTCGCATCGCTGAAGGGCAAAAACACGCCGCCGCCATAGCCACCGATCCAGTAGAGGGTCAACTCGCCGCCGAGTGCGGCCAGCCCGACGGTGCGGGCAAACGGGTGGGCGCGCACATCGCCGTCATCGCCGGCTTCGAGGATCAGGGCCGGACCGCTGATTTTGCCCAACCCGACCTCAAAGCGCAGCGCCGCATCGTACGGATAAAGCGGAACCCCGGTGAAACCTGCCAAAGCCGCAGCTTCAAGCGGCGTTTGGCTGTGATGGGCATAGAGCCGGTTCCTTGTGTCACGCCACAGCCGCCAACCAGCTTCGGGGTCAACCGAAGCGCGGACGGCGCCGTAGAGATCGGCGACCTGCCGCCGCCAATCCCACAAATCGAGCATGGGCCTAGAACACCACCACACTGCGGATGCTTTCGCCGCGGCGCATCAGGTCAAAGCCGTCATTGATTTTCTCGAACGGCAACACGTGGGTGATCAGGTCATCGATGTTGATGCGCCCGTCCATGTACCAATCGACAATGCGCGGCACATCGGTGCGGCCCCGCGCGCCACCGAAGGCAGTGCCCATCCAGGTCCGCCCAGTGACCAACTGGAAGGGACGGGTGGAGATTTCCTGGCCGGCACCCGCAACACCGATAATGATCGACTTGCCCCAGCCGCGATGGGCACATTCGAGCGCCTGGCGCATCAAAGTCGGGTTGCCGACGCATTCAAAGGTGTAATCCGCGCCGCCTTTGGTGAGGTTGACCAGATAGGGCACGATATCGCCCTCGACCTCATTCGGGTTGACGAAATCGGTCATGCCAAATTTTTCCGCCATTGCTTTCCGACCAGGGTTGATGTCGACGCCGACGATTTGTTCGGCGCCAATCATCCGCAGGCCCTGGATCACGTTAAGGCCGATGCCGCCCAATCCGAACACCACGGCGCGGCAGCCAGCCTCGGCCTTGGCAGTGTTCATCACTGCACCAATGCCAGTGGTAACGCCGCAGCCGATATAGCAAACCTTGTCGAACGGCGCGTCGGGGCGAATTTTCGCCAGCGCGATTTCCGGCAGCACAGTGAAGTTGGAGAAGGTCGAGGTGCCCATGTAATGGGCGATGCTTTCACCGTCGCAGGAAAACCGGCTGCTGCCATCGGGCATCACGCCCCTCCCCTGCGTTGCCCGGATGGCAACACAAAGATTGGTCTTCCGGCTGAGGCAGTATTCGCATTGCCGGCATTCCGGCGTGTAGAGCGGAATAACGTGATCGCCCTTTTTCAGCGACGTCACGTTCTTGCCAACATCGACCACGATGCCAGCGCCTTCATGGCCGAGGATGGCGGGGAAAATCCCTTCCGGATCGGCGCCCGACAAGGTGAATTCATCGGTGTGGCAAATGCCGGTCGCCTTGATTTCGACCAGGACCTCGCCCTCACGCGGGCCTTCGAGGTCAACGGTTTCGAGGCTCAACAGGCTGCCAGCTTTGCGGGCTACGGCGGCGCGGGTTTTCATGATCTTGGCACTCCGAAGTTTGATACGTTCTATCTCATTCCCGGACATACGTCACAAGCGGGGCATTACCTCGGTGGCAAACGCCTGGGCGGAATGCATCGCAGCACCCACTGGCATATCGCCGAACATGAAGCGGCAGAGCAGGTAGTTCAGCCCGGCATCCCGCACGGTCGCTGCAACAAAATCATGAACCTGGGTGGCGGTGCCCGCGACAGCACGGCCGGTTGCAGCGGCTTCGTCGAAGGTTTCCGGAAAGATCGCCTGCGGGCTTGGCATCTGGCCGTTCTTGATCCACAGGATCAGGAAGCTTTCGCGCCATTTGCGATAGGCGGGCCGCGCGATCGCCAGGGCTTCGGCCTCGGTATCGGCGATGACGACATGGCGGCTCACGGCCATTTTCGGTTGGGTCGCGGCCGAATGGCCTCGGTCGGACCATTCCTGGCGGTAGCGGTCGGTCAACGCGCGCATTGGCCCGGCCGGCAGATTGCCGACAATATTGCAGGCATGATCGGCAGCCCAGGGCAGGCCTTCCGGTCGGCCCAGACCATACCACAGCGGCGGATGCGGGCGCTGGACCGGTTGCAAGGTGATTGGAATGTCGCGGTACTGATAGAACTTCCCGTCATAGGTCAGACTGTCTGTGGCAAGCCCACGCAGGATCACCTCCAGCGCCTCGGCGTAACGTGCCGGACCATCGGCGGGATCGATGCCGAAATACCCGACCTCGATCGGCGATATGCCACGTCCGACCCCAAGTTGCAGGCGCCCGCCGCTCATCTGGTCGAGCATGCAGATTTCGTCGATCAGGCGCAGCGGGTGGTAGAGCGGCAGCGTGTAGACCAGCGGGCCAAGCTTGATCCGCGTGGTGCGCTGGGCCACCGCCGAAAGCCAGACGCTCGGGGACGGGGCGGCGCCAAGCGGCGTCGCGTGATGCTCAGCGACATGATAGCAATAATAGCCTAGCCGATCATATCCAGCGATCAACCGCAGCCGATCTTCGTAAAATGCCGCGAGCGGGCCAGCCCCCTGGTCGACATGGTCGAACACCCCAATATCCATGATGATTGATCGCTCCCCGGTTTGGTGCCGCCATGATAGGTGGCTTTTTCATCCGCTGTCATGCCGGCAAAACCCGCCCCGACTTGCATTCCCCCGCCATCTGCGGCAGAACCCGCGCGCCGGCGGCACCCGCCTTCGGTAATTCACACGCGGGGCGCCTTTCCGGTCCTTCCCAGGGCCTGAACCCGGTGCCGCGATGTCCATGCGGAAAGCCGTCGGGCAACCCGGCTAACTTTCCTGATGGACACCAAGGCCAAGCCCCGCGGAGGTTCAACCGGTTACAGGAAAGGAGCACGCTCATGGCGATGCCCGAATTCACTCTGCGCGGCCTGCTCGAAGCAGGCGTCCATTTTGGCCATCACACGCGGCGCTGGAATCCGCGGATGAAGCCGTACATTTTCGGCATTCGCAATCAGGTCCACATCCTTGATCTGCAGCAGACCGCGCCGATGCTCGACCGCGCACTCCGCGCCGTCCGTGATGTGACCGCTGCCGGTGGTCGCGTGCTGTTCGTCGGCACCAAGCGCGCCGCCGCCGATTACGTTGCCGAAAGCGCGGTGCGCTGCGGACAGTACTACGTCAACCATCGCTGGCTCGGCGGCATGCTGACCAATTGGAAGACCATCACCGGCAGCATCAAGCGTCTGCGCCAGATCGATGAAATGCTGGCCGGCGACATCCAGGGCCTGACCAAGAAAGAAGTGCTCGATATCACCCGCGACCGCGAAAAGCTGGAACGCGCATTGGGTGGCATCAAGGAGATGGGCGGCCTGCCCGACATCCTGTTCATTATCGACACCAACAAGGAAAAGCTGGCGGTTGAAGAAGCCACCAAGCTCGGCATTCCGGTCATCGCGATCCTGGACAGCAATTCCGATCCCACTGGCGTCACCTTCCCGATCCCCGGCAATGACGACGCGATCCGCGCCATCACCCTCTATTGCGACCTGATCGCGGGTGCCGTGCTCGACGGTATTAGCGCCGAAATGCAGGCCTCGGGCCGCGATATCGGCGCGTCGGCTGAACTGCCGATTGCCGCTATGCCGCCGATGGAGCCGATCGCCGAAGCCCCCGCAGCCGAATAGGAGAGCCGCATTATGGTTGCTGTCACCGCTGCCCTGGTGAAGGATCTGCGCGAGCGGACCGGCGCCGGGATGATGGATTGCAAGAAAGCCCTGGTCGAAGTCGATGGTGACGTCGAAGCCGCGATCGATTGGTTGCGTAAGAAGGGGCTGTCAACGGCCGCCAAGAAATCCGGCCGCGTCGCGTCCGAGGGTCTTGTCGGTGTTGCGACCGCGGCCCACAAGGCCGCGATGGTTGAGGTTAACTCCGAAACCGACTTTGTCGCCCGCAACGAAACCTTCCAGAACTTCGTGCACGAGGTCGCCAAAGTGGCGCTCTCGGTCGGTGAAGATCTGACTGCGATAGGCGCGGCGCCCTTCCCGGGCACCGGCCGTAGCGTGTCCGAAGAACTCGTCCAGCTCATCGCCACCATCGGCGAAAACATGGCGCTTCGACGCGCCAAGGTGCTGACCGTGACCAACGGCGCCGTTGCATCCTACATCCATCAAGCCGTGGCCCCCGGCCTTGGCAAGATCGGCGTGCTGGTGGCGGTTGAAAGCACCGGCGAACTGGCAGCGCTCGAAACCCTCGGTCGTCAGGTCGGGATGCATGTCGCGGCCACCGTCCCAACCGCGTTGGACGTCTCCGACGTCGATCCGGCTGAGCTCGAACGCGAAAAAGCCGTGCTTTCCGACCAGGCCCGCGCGTCGGGCAAGCCGGAAGCCATCATCGAGAAGATGGTCGCCGGTCGCATTTCGAAATACTACCAAGAGGTCGTTCTTCTTGAACAGATCTGGGTACATGACGGCGAAAGCCGTGTTGCCGTTGTGGTGGAAAAAGCCGGCGCCCGTTTGGGTGGGTTTACGCGCTTCAAACTCGGCGAAGGCATCGACAAGCAGGTCGGCGATTTTGCCGCCGAAGTCGCCGCCGCCGCCGGGGTTTCGTAACCACACGACGCCCATCCAAATGCCACGCGGTTGCAAGCCGCGTGGCCCCAATCTAGCCAACAGCAATGCCGCGCGGTTGCACACCGCGTGGCATTGTGACAGACCACGCAACTGCCATGGCACGCGCCTCACCCGCGCGATGTGACCTTGCGCGATCGCAAACCTATGCTCGGCAGGAAACAATGACCCAAAAACTCGCCTATAAGCGCGTCCTGCTCAAGGTCTCGGGCGAAGCCCTGATGGGCAAACGGGAATTTGGGCTGGACACGGAAACCGTCGCCGCTATCGCGGCCGACATCGCCGACGTGGTCAAAATGGGCGCCGAAGTGTGCCTGGTCATCGGCGGCGGCAATATTTTCCGTGGGATTTCCGGCGCCGCTGCCGGCATGGACCGCGCCCAGGCCGATTACATGGGTATGCTAGCGACGGTGATGAACGCGCTTGGCATGCAAAGCGCGCTCGAAGCCTGTGGCGTGCCGACCCGGGTGCAGTCGGCAATCCCGATGGCCTCGGTCTGCGAACCCTACATCCGCCGCCGTGCTGAGCGACACATGGAAAAGGGCCGGGTCGTGATTTTTGCGGCTGGCACCGGCAACCCGTTCTTCACCACCGACACCGCCGCCGCCCTTCGCGCGGCCGAAATGAAATGTGACGCGCTGCTTAAGGGCACCCAGGTCGACGGTGTCTATTCCGCCGATCCGCGCAAGGTGGCCGGGGCGACACGATACGATGAATTGACCTACCATGACGTGCTGTCGCGGGACCTGACCTTCATGGACGCTTCCGCGATCAGTCTGGCGCGTGAAAACCATGTGCCGATTCTGATCTTCAATATCCGCGCACACGGCGCCTTCGCGGCGGTGATGCGTGGCGAGGGCCGTTTTACCACCATTGACGAGCCGCACGCAGCGGCATGATCTGAGGGAGGCTTATTGTGGCGACCGATCTGCCGAGTATCAAAACCGATCTGACCCGTCGCATGGACGGCGCAATCGAAACCTTGCGCCGTGAATATAGCGGCTTGCGTTCGGGCCGCGCGAGCCCCGCACTGCTCGATCCGGTCCGGGTCGAAGCCTATGGCTCGGAAGTTCCCTTGTCACAAGTCGGCACCGTTGGCGTGCCCGAAGCGCGCTTGCTGACCGTCCAGGTCTGGGATCGCAGCCTGGTGACAGCCACTGTCAAAGCCATCCGCGATTGCGGCCTCGGCCTCAACCCCGCCGCAGACGGCCAACTGGTCCGGGTGCCAATCCCGCAGTTGACCGGCGAACGTCGGATCGAACTCGCCAAAGCCGCCAATCGTTATGCCGAAGGCGCCAAGATCGCCGTCCGCGGCGTCCGCCGCGACGGAATGGAACAGATCAAGGCGTTGGAAAAGAAAAGCATCATCAGCCAGGACGACGAAAAGCGCTGGTCGGAAGATGTCCAGAAGCTGACCGACAGCTATATCAAAAAGCTCGATGACATGCTCGCGGACAAAGACAGGGAAATCAAAACCGTTTAGGGTCGGTCAAATGACCCAAAGCGGCTCGAGCCAACCCGTCAGAGACAACCAAACCGCAACCGGGGGCGCGCCGCCGCCGCCGCCCCATGTCGCCATCATCATGGACGGAAACGGACGCTGGGCGACATCGCGCGGTCTACCGCGCGTCGCGGGGCACCGCGCGGGCGTCGAAGCCGTGCGTCGCGCCGTGCGCACTGCCGGTGAACTCGGGCTCGGCTGGCTCACGCTTTACGCCTTCAGCAGCGAAAACTGGCGTCGCCCGCTCTCGGAAATTATCGACCTCACCGGATTGCTGCGCCACTTCCTGCGTATGGAAATCGCCGACCTCCATTCCAAAGGTGTCCGCATCCACTTCATCGGCGATCGCACCAAATTCGATCCCGGCATCCAATCCGATATCGCCCAGGCCGAAAAAACCACCACTAACAACGTCGGCCTCAACCTCGTCATCGCACTCTCGTATGGCGGGCGCGCAGAAATCGTTGCCGCCGCGCGCAAAACCGCCGAAGACATCATCGCCGGCCGCCTGCCGATCGACGCCCTGGATGAAGCGACTTTCGCCGAACGCCTCTCCACCGCCGAAATCCCCGACCCCGACCTCATCATCCGCACCTCTGGCGAAATGCGCTTGTCCAACTTCCTCCTCTGGCAAGGCGCCTACGCCGAACTGCTGTTCGTCGACACGCTCTGGCCCGATTTCGGCCCCGCTGAATTCACCGCCGCCCTCGCCGAATTTGCCCGTCGCAACCGCCGCTTCGGGGCGCGACCAGGGTGAGGAAGGTGAGCGAGCAAGGCCAGGAGGTGGTGCCAACAGGACTCGCGCCATGACCGACTGGCGCGATTTGCAGACACGGGTGACGTCGGCGCTGGTGATGGTACCTGTGGCATTGGGGTGCGTTTGGCTGGGTGGAATTTGGTTCATAGGGTTGGTCGCTTTGGGCGTCGCTGCGATGGGGTGGGAGTGGCACCGGATGACCGGCGGCGCGCCCAGGATGATGGCGATCGGTTTACTCTATATCGGCCCTGGGGCGCTGGCGCTGTTGTGGCTGCGCGATCATGGCGCCGTGGGTTTGGCCAATGTCGCATTTGTTTTCGCGGTGGTGTGGGCAAGCGACATCGGCGCTTATCTCGTCGGTCGGCTGGTTGGCGGGCCGAAGCTGGCGCCGGCAATTTCGCCCGGCAAGACCTGGTCTGGCGCGGCAGGCGGGGTCTTGGCGGTGGTGGGTGTTGGACTGCTCGCCGGTGGGGCCTGGGCAGTTCTGGTCGCCGTTCTGCTCGGTCTGTCGGCGCAGATCGGAGATTTGCTGGAGAGCGCCATCAAGCGGCATTTCGGCGTGAAGGACTCAGGCTGGCTCATTCCTGGCCATGGTGGCGTGCTTGACCGGGTCGATGCGGTCCTGACGGCTGCGCCGCTCGCCGCGTTGATCGGTTGGTATTTCGCGCCAGGTGGGTTGCTGTGGGGCGGTGGGCTGTGGCGGTAGTAAAGACCGTGACCGTTCTGGGCAGCACCGGCAGTGTCGGCACTCAGACGTTGGAATTGTTGCAAGCCAATCCCGATCGATACCGGGTCGTTGCATTGATTGCCGGTCGCAATGCGCGGTTGCTCGCCGAGCAAGCCCGTGCTTTGCGCGCCGAACGCGCGGTGGTGGCCGATCCGACTGCCTATCCGGAGCTGCGTGCCTCATTGGCGGGCACCGGGATTGAGGCCGCCTGTGGTCTGGACGCGGTTGTGGAGGCGGCATCCCTGCCGGCCGATTGGACAATGTGTGCGATCACCGGGGCAGCCGGTCTCGCCTCGACTTTGGCCGCAATCAAGCTCGGCAAGTCGGTGGCATTGGCCAACAAGGAGGCCTTGGTGTGTGCCGGTAACGTCATGCTGCGGGCCGTGGCCGCCCATGGTGCGACCCTGCTGCCGGTCGATTCCGAACATAATGCAATCTTTCAGGCGCTTGCCGATGGCAACCGTTCGTCAGTCGACAAGATCATCCTCACCGCCTCAGGCGGCCCGTTCCTGACGGCATCGCGCGCCGAAATGGCGGCCGCGGTACCGGAGGCAGCTTTGCGCCATCCGGTGTGGTCGATGGGGGCGAAGATCTCGATCGACAGCGCCACAATGATGAACAAAGGTCTTGAAGTTATTGAGGCCGCGCGTCTGTTCGACCTGCCCAGTGCACGGATTGGCGTGCTGATCCATCCGCAATCGGTGGTGCATGGCTTGGTCTATTACCAGGATGGTAGCGTGTTGGCGCAGCTCGGCAGCCCGGACATGCGGGTGCCGATCGCCCATTGCCTGGCCTGGCCGCAGCGGATCGCCACCAGCGCGCCGCGGCTCGACCTGGCCGCAATCGGCCGGTTGGAGTTCAGCGAACCCGATTTGGATCAATTTCCGGCCCTGCGTCTGGCGCGCGACGCCTTGCAGGCCGGCGGCGGCGCCCCCACAATATTGAGCGCGGCCAATGAAGTTGCAGTGGCGGCGTTCCTCGAACGTCGACTTGGGTTCCTCGACATTGCTGCCGTCGTGGCGGAGGTTTTGGCAGCTATGGGTCCGACCGAGGCCGATGATCTTGCCGCCGTTATCGCCCGCGATACTGAGGCCCGTCGACTGGCTGCCAATGTGTGCGTGAAGCGCTTCGCCGACGCAGCATAAAAATTGACAATTCTTTGCGATGGAGATCGATCGGTTGTTATTTTTCAGAAAGAATCTCAGCCTAGGTTCGCGAGGCCGTGATTTTCGGCCAGATGCAATTGTTATCAATTGTTTAATTGCATTTTTGAGCGTCCCGCTTTCTATTTCAATTTAAGCTTAGGAATGAATTTGATGTTCGACGCGCTCCCAGCCCCGCTCAACAGTGTTGTCCCGTTTCTCATTGTTCTCGGGGTTCTGGTTTTCATCCACGAACTCGGGCACTATCTCGCCGCACGCTGGCGGGGCGTGCATGTCGAAGCCTTCTCGATAGGCTTTGGTCGGGCGATTTTCAGCTGGACGGATCGGCGTGGCACGGTTTGGAAGCTCGCGTGGCTGCCACTGGGCGGCTACGTGAAGCTGCACGGCCAAGAAAAGCCGGAAGACGCCGATGACGCGACCCGCGCGGCCTGGTTGTCTGGTAAAACCTTCCACGAAAAATCGGTCTTGTCGCGTGCCATTGTCATCGCGGCCGGTCCGTTCGCCAATTTCGCCCTGGCAATCGTGTTGTTCGCTGGCCTATTTGCCGTCATGGGCCGTCCGGTTGTCACGTCCCAGATCGGAGACGTCGTCGCGAGTTCAGCCGCCGCCAAGGGCGGGCTCCAGGTTGGCGACGTGATCACCTCGATCGATGGGATGACGATCACCCGGTTCGAACAGGTTCGGGAAATTGTCGGCAGCCACCCCGGCCAGGCCTTGAAGCTCCATATTGACCGCGCCGGCCAGGCACTCGATCTGGTTGTGACCCCAGATACGCGGGTGGTTGGCGGGGTTGCCGTCGGCTTGCTCGGCGTGCGTGGCGGCGCGACGGTGTTTGAACCGGTCTCGACCATCACCGCCCTCGGGGCCGGCGTGACCCAGACCTTGGCCGTAACGGTTCAGACTTTCGACGGCGTGATCGGCATGATTACCCGCCGCACCAGCTCCGATGACATGGGCGGCCCGCTTCGGATCGCGCAAATGTCAGGCCAGGTGGCGTCGCTCGGGCTTGCCAGTCTGGTGTCGTTCATCGCGATCCTGTCGGTCAATCTCGGACTGCTCAACCTGTTCCCGATCCCGGTGCTCGATGGCGGTCATCTGGTGTTCTACGCGTTCGAAGCCCTGCGTGGCCGCCCATTGCCGGCTCGCGCCCAGGAATACGGCTATCGCGCTGGTTTTGCAGTGTTGATTGGCCTATTTGTCTTCGCGACCTGGAACGATCTTGGCCATCTCGGCCTGTTCCGCTGGGTCGCCGGTCTGATCGGCTGACCGCTGGGGTGGCGCAAGCCGCCCCCCGGCACTATACGACTCCACCCGCAAGCGATAATGAGACGACCAGCGGCGTGATCGTCGCTGGTTTTGTGCCGTCAATGACAGCGAAAGTGGCATTTATGTCGCGATCGAGTGAGGAGAGTTTCGGTTTGAGTCGCACCCGAGTGGCGCTGATCGCGTCCGTCTTTCTCCTGGCAATCGCAGCCTTTGGCGCGACTGTCACGCAAAGCGTTGCCCAAACCCGCGACCAGCGCCTGCTCGCCTCTGTCGTGGCGCCGGGCGGCACGATCGCCGGCATCCGGATTGAGGGCAATCAGCGGATCGAGGAGTCAACAATCCGATCCTACATGCTCATTCAGCCTGGGGACCGGTTTGACTCTGACCGCCTCGATCGCAGCCTGAAAAGCATCTTTGCCACCGGCCTGTTCAAGGATGTGACCTTGCGCCGCGAGGGCGGATTGCTGGTCGTGCGGGTTGTAGAAAACCAAATCGTCAACCGCATCGCGTTCGAAGGCAACCAAAAGCTGCCCGACGATGTGCTTCGCCCGGAACTGCAATTGCGTTCACGTGGGATTTTCACCCCTGCACTTGCCCAGTCCGATCGCCAGCGCATTCTTGATCTCTATGCCCGCAAAGGCCGCTTCGGCACCACCGTCACGCCAAAAATCATCGATGTCGGCCAGAATCGGGTGGACGTGGTGTTCGAGGTCAATGACGGCGAAAGTTCGCTCATCGGCCGCATCGCCTTCGTTGGCAACAAGGCCTACAGCGAAGGCAGCCTGCGTGATGTGATCGTCAGCCGCGAGCAGGCTTTCTGGCGCCTGCTATCGACCAGCGATGTCTACGACCCCGACAAAGTAAATTACGATCGTGAGCTGCTGCGCCGGTTCTATATCGGCAAAGGCTACGCAGATTTCGAGGTAATCAGCGCAAATACCGAACTGGCACCCGATAAATCAGCTTTTTTTGTCACCTTTACCCTGAGCGAGGGACCCCGCTACCGCGTTGGCAAAGTCGACGTCACCTCAACCCTCAAAGGGGTCGAGGTCGAGGGGTTGCGCAAAGAAATCGAGTTCGATTCTGGCGACTGGTATGATGCCGAAGCGATCGATCGCACGACCCAGAACATGACTACGGCCATTCAGAACCGCGGCATTCCGTTTGTGAAAGTCCAGGCCAAGGTCCAGCGGGACGTTGAAAAGCAAGAAATTGCCCTAACTTTTGACGTTACTGAGGGCGCACGAGTCTATATCGACCGGATCGACGTCGTCGGCAATCTTCGTACCCATGACAGCGTTATCCGCCGAGAATTCCGTTTCGCCGAGGGTGATGCGTTCAACGCGGCGCTGATGCGGCGCAGCAAGACCCGGCTTACCGATCTGGATTTCTTCAATTCCGTCAATATCACCCCGCAACCTGGCTCGGCACCGGATCGGGCCACGGTACGGGCCGAAGTGGATGAAAAATCAACCGGTGAGCTGAGCTTCGGCGGCGGCTATTCGACCGATATCGGGGCTTTGGCGACCGCCGGTATCCGTGAACGAAACCTGATTGGCACCGGCATCGATGCCGGGATTAGCACCGTGCTGGCGCAAAAGGAAAGTCAGATCAACCTGTCTGTGACTGATCCCTATTTCCTCGGAACCAACCTCGTCGCCGGCTTCGACCTTTTCCGTATCCAGAATAACCTGCAAGCGATCGCGCTCTACAACCAACGCCGCACCGGCGGCAGCGCCAGGGTCGGTTACGAATTTACCGAGCATTTGCGCCAAGTTTGGACCTACACCATCGAGCAGCGCAGCATTTACTCGGTTGGCGCCGGTGCCACGCTCTATGTGAAGGACGCGGCTGGGACCAGTGTGTTGTCGCAGATCGGGCAAAGCATCACGCTCGATTACCGCGACGGTAAGATCGACCCGAAAGCCGGCTATGTCGTGCGTTTGGGCACTGATTTCGCGGGCGTCGGGGGAACCACCAACTTTCTCCGCAACAAGATCGACGCCGCGTATTACTACCCGCTGGAACGCTATTTGGGCAATCGTGACTGGGTCATCGCCGTGCAGGCAGGGTTCGGTTACCTGAAGCCACTCGGCAATACGCGTGAAAAAATCATCGACCGGTTCTTCCTCGGCGGCGACAATCTTCGCGGCTTCGCAGTCGGTGGCGCCGGCCCCCATGATACAAGCCAAGGCAACAGCCTGGGCGGACGGATGATCTGGACCCAAACAACCGAATTGCGTTTCCCGCTGCCAATATCGCAGGATCTTGGCATTACCGGTCGCTTATTCGCCGATATCGGCTCACTCAGCCAAGTCAGCGCGCTTTACAACAGCGCCGGCGTTCTGGTGCCAATCGTCGATAATGCCGCCCCCCGGGTTGGCGTCGGCTTCGGGATTTCGTGGAAGACCCCGTTTGGTCTGCTCAACATCGATCTTGGCTACCCGATCGTACGCAAAAAATTCGATCAAACCCAGCAAATCCGCTTTGGCTTCGGCACGAGGTTCTAGTGACACATATTTCTCGCCTGCTCCGCATTCTGACCGCAACCGCTTTCGGCATGTCGGTGTTTGTGGGCGTCGCCCGCGACGCCACTGCCCAGGGCTATTTCGTCCCGGGGCAGGGCCAGCCCCCCGCGGCCCAAGGTCCGCGCCCGGGCACTCCGCCTGCGGCGGCACCTGCCCGTCCTGCCCCGCGCCCGAACCTCCCGGCACCGACGGCCCAGCAGGTCGCTGGTCCCGACGGTGAAGCGCCGATCCAGGTGCCGATGCCACCCATTCCAAACTTGCCGCAACTACCGCGTGGCGCCAGCCCACCGGCCGCGCTCGTTGGGGTTTTCGGCCTGCCTGAAGCGATGCGTGCCTCCCTCGCCGCTCAGCAGGTCGATCAAGTGATCGGCGAACGCCGCGAAAAGCTCGGGCTAGACGCCCAGGCCGAAGAACAGGCGATTGTCGAACTGCAAAAGGCCCTGGCCAATGATCGCGCGAAACTGCCGCCGGACCAGGCCCGTGCCCGCGAAAAAGAGGTCCAGGATCGCTTCACTGCCTCCCAGCGTCTGTTCCGCAACCGCGACCGGATCATCCAGGAAGCAGCCCAGGTGGCTATCAACGCGATCCAGGCCAATCTGATCGCAGTCGTCCGGCAGGTCGCGGAAAGCCATGGCATCAACTTTGTCATGCATCGCCAAAGCGTGGCGCTCAACTCTCCCGAATTCGACATCACCGATCAGGTGGTCGCCGAGCTCAATAAGCTGATGCCGAAGGTGGACATCGCCCCTGACGGCGTGTCGCCGCTCGCCAACGTCTCGGCGCCGGCAGCCCCCAAGCCGACAAAATAGCGTGACCACGCCGGTGATGGGCGATGCCCGGTTTTTTCTACAGGCCGGGCCGCATCTAGCAGCCACCATCGCCAAGGCTGCCGGGGCAATTGTCGCCCCGGACGACGCTGATCGGCTGATCTACGGGGTTGCACCGCTGCAGACCGCAACCTCGCGTGACCTCAGCTTTCTCGATAACCGGCGCTACGTCGATGCGTTGGTTGCCAGTGCGGCCGGAGCAGTGCTGGTCCATCCCGCACTGCGCGATCGGGTGCCCCCCGGTTGCATCGCGCTGGTCACCAATGCGCCTTACTTGGCTTGGGCACGGGCGACGGCGCTGTTTCATCCGCAGCCGCCGGTGAATGCCGGCACGCATCGCTCCGCCGTTATCGCGCCGACAGCTCACGTCGACCCAACAGCCGAAATCGGTCCCCTCGTGGTCATCGGCGCCGATGCCGAAATAGGCCCAGGCTGCCGGGTTGGCGCAGGCGCGGTCATCGGTGACAGCTGTGTCATCGGCGCCGATTGCCGGATCGGTGCGCAAGCCACGATCAGCCACGCAGTGCTGGGTGCACGCGTGGTGCTCTATCCTGGCGTCCGCATCGGCCAGGATGGCTTCGGCTTTGCCCCCGGCCCGACCGGCATGGTCAGCGTGCCGCAGCTTGGGCTAGTACGGATCGGCGACGATGTCGAAATCGGCGCCAACACCACCATCGATCGCGGCTCGGCCCAGGACACCGTAATCGGCGCGGGTACGCGGATCGATAATCTCGTGCAGATCGGCCATAATGTTCGCATCGGACAGCATTGCGTGATCGTTGCCCAGGTCGGGATCTCAGGATCGACGGTGCTGGAAGATTTCGTCGTCATCGGCGGGCAGGCAGGCATTGCCGGGCATCTGACCATCGGCCGCAAAACCCGCATCGGCGCCCAGTCAGGCGTGATGGCGGACGTCCCCGAGGGTCAGGAAATCGTCGGCAGCCCGGCGCAGAAGGTCAGGACCTTCTTTCGTCAGGTCGCATGGCTGAAACGCTGGGCCGAAACCGGTGGTCGCCCGCCCCCCAACCAAACAAGGTCAGACTAAGCAGACATGGACACTTCACAGCCTGACGCAGGAAGCGTCGCCACCACTCTCGACATTGTCGGCATCATGGCCGCGATCCCGCATCGCTATCCGTTCCTGCTGATCGATCGCGTGGTCGATATCGTTGTCGGCCAGTCGGCGGTCGGGATCAAGAACGTCACGGTGAATGAGAATTTTTTTCAGGGCCACTTCCCTGGCCATCCGGTCATGCCGGGCGTGCTCATCATCGAGGCGATGGCGCAAACCGCCGCCGTCCTGGTGGTCGAAACACTGGGTCCCGATGCCCGCGGCCGAGTAGTCTATTTCATGTCCATCGATGGTGCGAAATTCCGCCGTCCGGTCACCCCGGGGGACCAGCTACGCATCCATATCGCCAAAAGCCAGCAGCGCGGCATGGTGTGGAAATTTGACGCCCAGGCCAAGGTGGATGGCGTCGTGGTCGCCGAGGCGACCTATACGGCGATGATCCGCAATCGCGCGCCCGAAGCCTGATCCCGCCATCGTTCTGCCGCACACCCGGCGCAATAGCGCGCAATAATCATTGAATTGGAGCCGACGCGATCTTGCGTCTAGCTTGAACCAAGCAGCCGGGGCGCATCGATCGCGCCCGCCCCGTCCCGAAAGTCCCCCCGCATGGATGCCGCCGCGTTGCCCTTGACCAATAAGCCTGCGCGCTCCGGGGTGGACATCCATCCGAGCGCCATCGTCGCCCCGCAAGCCATTCTTGGCACCAATGTCCGGATCGGGCCGTTCTGCACTGTCGGTCCCGATGTCAGCATCGGCGATGGCACTCGCCTGATTTCCCACGTCGTGGCCGATGGTCATACCGCGATCGGCGCTGACGCGACGCTCTATCCGTTCTGCAGCATCGGGCTTCCGCCGCAGGATCTCAAATACAAGGGCGAGCCCACCCGAACCGAAATCGGCGCGGGAACGCTGGTGCGCGAACACGTCACCGTCCATCGCGGCACCCTCACCGGCCATGGGCTGACCCGGGTCGGCGCCAATTGCATGCTGATGTCCACCGCTCATATCGCCCATGACTGCCAGCTCGGCGACAATGTCATTATCGCCAGCAACACCATTCTCGGTGGCCATGTCTCCATCGACGATGGCGCCATCCTTGGCGGCGGGGCGGCGATCCATCAATTCGTCCGCATCGGTCGCGGCGCGATGATCGGCGGAGTCTCCGGCGTTGAGGCCGATGTGATCCCGTTCGGCACCGTGCTCGGCAATCGCGCCCGGCTCGGCGGCCTGAATGTGATCGGGTTGCGCCGGCGCGGCTATGACCGCGCCGCAATCCGAGAATTGCGCGCCGTGTTCCTGGAATTGTTCCGCAGCGAGGGCATTTTCGCCGACCGGTTGGCTGAATTGCAGGGGCAGACCAATCCCGGGCCATTGGTGGCAGAAATGCTTGCCTTCATCACCGCCCCCAGCAAGCGTGGCCTGATCCGCGCCAGCAAAGCGGTGGATGTGGAAGACGATAGCTGACCGGGGCAATGCGCAAACTTGGCATCCTCGCCGGCAGCGGCCCGCTACCTGGGCGGGTCGGTGCCGCCGCGCGCGCCGCTGGCCGCGAGGTGTTCGTCGTCGGGCTCGAAGGCTTTGCCGAACGCCCAGTCATCACCCCATTTGACCATCAAGTGATCCGCCTCGGTGCTGCAGGCCAGATTATCGCCGCACTCAAAGCCGAGGGCTGCCAGGACCTGGTGATGATCGGACCGATCCGCCGTCCGTCGCTGCTTAATATGCGGCCGGATGCGGAAGGTGCCCGTCTGCTCGCCCGGATCGGCCGCGCCGCCTTTGCGGGCGATGACGGTTTGCTGAAAGCGGTGATCCGCATCCTCGGCGAGGAAGGATTTTCCGTCATCGGCGCCCAGGACATCCTGGGCGAAGCGCTCGGCCCAGCCGGTTTATTGACAGCCACCGCCCCCGATGCCCAGGCGATGGCCGATATCGTGCGTGGCGTGGCGGTCGTCAAAATGCTCGGCGCCGCCGATACCGGCCAGGGCTGCGTGGTTCAGCAGGGTCTGGTGATCGCGCTTGAAGCCATTGAGGGCACTGATGCGATGCTGCAACGCGCGGGGACTTTGCGCCGGCCTGGCCCCGGCGGTGTGCTGGTGAAGTTGCTGAAGCCCGGCCAGGACCGTCGCGCCGATCTGCCGACCATCGGCCCGGTAACCATCGCACAAGCAATTGCGGCAGGTCTGCGGGGGGTGGCGTTCGAGGCGGAAGCCACTATTCTGGTCGCGCGGTCCGAAAGCATTGCCGCCGCCAACCAAGGCGGTGTCTTCCTGCTCGGTATCGACCCCAATAATTTCGGAGCCCCAACATGAGTGAGCCCAACAGCTACCTGCATACCATGCTGCGGGTCGGCAATCTGGAACGCAGCGTCAAATTCTACATGGACGCGTTCGGCATGAAGGAACTGCGCCGCCACGACGTCCCGGACGGGAAATACACCCTGGTTTTCCTCGGCTACGGCGAAAACCCGCTGCACACCCAACTCGAACTCACCTACAACTATGGTGTCGAGAGCTACGATATCGGCACTGGTTTCGGCCATCTCGCGATTGGCCTGCCCGATGTCTATGCCGCATGCGACAAACTGCGCGCTGCTGGTGCCAAAATTACCCGGGAGCCCGGGCCGGTGAAATTCGGCACGACGGTGATCGCGTTTGTTGAAGACCCGGACGGGTATAAGATCGAACTCATACAGCGCGGGTAATCTGAACAGCGGCGCGGCAGGACATCGCTGTTCTGTCGCTGCTACCCGTCGAAATCCGCCTGTGCCATCAAATCCTGGGGCGTCCGGGCACGCATAATCGGGCTGCGCCAACGCAATTCCACCCGCAATGGCGGGTCGTCATCCGCCGGGCCCCAAGGCCTTGTCGCGTTTCACCAACGGTATCGCGGCCTGCAACTCGGTGTCCCATGGGAACAGGATCCAAGTATCCTGGCTCACCTCGGTAACATAGTCGTCGACCAGCGGCTTGCCTTCGGGCTTGGCGTAGATGGCGGCGAAATGCGCCTTGGGCAGCAGCGCACGCACAATTTTCGCGGTCGTTCCGGTATCCACCAGGTCATCGATCACGAGAAATCCGGTGCCATCGCCCGCGGCGGTTGGATATTTGGTTACCACCGGCTCGGCGCGCGCCTGGGCGTTATCGCCGTGATAGGTCTGGATTGACACGCTTTCGACCAACCGCACATCCAACTCCCGCGCCACAATCGCCGCCGGGATCAAGCCACCACGGGTCACCGCCACCACCCCGATGAACGGACCTTTCTCGATCAACCGCCAGGCCAACGCGCGACCATCGCGATGGAGTTGGTCCCAGGTGACCGTGTAGTAGCGCTGCGTCATCAAAACATCCTCCCGCCATTGGAAACCACCAGGTCCGGGTTCAGCAGCACCACGGCACCATTGTCGTCCGGCACGCCCAAAGTCAGCACCTCGCTGATAAACTTGCCGATCTGGCGCGGCGCAAAATTCACCACCGCCACCACCTGGCGCCCGATCAGGACGTCAGGCGTATAATGCACGGCGATCTGCGCCGATGATTTCTTCACTCCGATCTCTCCACCGAAATCGATCCATAGCTTGATCGCCGGTTTGCGGGCTTCCGGATAGGGCTGGGCATCGATTACGGTGCCCACCCGAATGTCGATCCGCTCAAAATCCTCATAACTTGCCACCATTGCGCCCACCTTGCTGCCTGTCCTGCTTGCCAAGCGCGCCGCGCCGAGGCAAGCGTCTACAATCAGTTTCGACACGAAAGGGGCGCAAATGCGCGATTTCCAACTCCCAGGCCGCAGTCCGGTCTACGCCAACTCCGGTATGGCCGCGACATCAATGCCAGCGGCGACCTTGACCGCGCTCGATGTGCTGCGCGCCGGCGGCAACGCGCTTGATGCGGCAGTGGCGGCGGTGGCCGTGCTATGCGTGATCGAACCCGCCTCGACCGGCATTGGCGGCGATTGCTTCTGCCTTTACGCCCCTGCGAACGAGGGCAAGGTATACGCCATGAACGGCTCCGGCCGCGCGCCGGCCGCAGCCAACATCGATTTCTTCGAAGCCGCCCAGATGGCGGCGCCGATCAATACCTCGGCCCATTCGGTCACGGTGCCCGGCGCAATCTCGGCGTGGGAAGCATTGCTGGGCCGCTTCGGCAGCAAGGGCTTCGATGAATTGCTGCGCCCGGCGATCAACATGGCCGAAAATGGCTGGCCGGTGCACCCCAAGGTCGCCAAGGATTGGGCGGGCAGCATCGACAAATTGCGCCTTGGCAGTTCGCACGACTTCCTGCCCGGTGGCGGCGCGCCCAAATCGGGCGACATGTTCCGCCTGCCGGCGCTCGCCGCGACGCTCAGGAAAATCGCCCGCGACGGATCGCGCGGCTTCTATGAAGGCGCGGTCGCCGCCGACATCGTCGCCACGTTACGCGCGCGCGGCGGGTTGCACACCGAAGAAGATTTCTTCAACGGCCGCAACGTCGCCCAGTTCGTTGATCCGATCACCTTGTCCTGGCACGGCCACGATGTCTGGCAATGCCCGCCCAACGGCCAGGGCCTGCTGGTGCTGATGCTGCTCGGCATGCTGGAAGGCTACGGCGATGCGCCGGACGGCCCGATGGGGGTGACGCGGATCCACCGTCATCTCGAAGCCGCCCGCCTTGCCTACCGCGACCGTGACAGCTTCCTTGCCGACCCGTCGCTTGCCGATGTGCCAGTGGAAAAATTGCTGGACCGGAAATATCTCGGGGATTTGCGTAAGCTGATCCGTGATGATCGCGCAATGTCGACCCTGCCCGATGCGGGCTCGGCCAGTCCGGTCCATGCCGACACGGTCTATCTTTCGGTCGTCGATAAGGACGGCAATGCGTGTTCGTTCATCAACTCGCTGTTCCAGGGCTTTGGGTCAGGCATCCTCGCCCCCAATGCCGGCGTGATGCTGCAAAACCGTGGCTTCGGCTTCCGCTACGAACGCGGCCACCGCAACTGCATCGCCGGCAACAAGCGCCCGATGCACACGATCATCCCTGGCATGGTGACCCAGAATGGCCGCGCGGTCATGCCTTACGGGGTTATGGGCGGACATTACCAACCCGTCGGGCAAAGCTGGTTCCTCGATAATTTCCTGCGCTACGGCATGGATATCCAGGAGGCGATCGATTTCCCGCGCATCTTCGGCTACCAGGGACCGATCGACGCCGAGCGCGGCTTCCCGGCCAGCGTCAGCAACGGGCTGCGCGCGCTGGGGCATGATGTGCAGGAAGCCACAGCGCCACATGGTGGCGGGCAGGCGATTTATATCGACCACGCCCGCGGGGTATTGGTCGGTGGGTCTGATCCACGGAAGGATGGGCTTGCACTGGGATACTAAGCCAAAGGAAGGTCTTCTTTGTTTGAAAACAAAGAAGCAAAAAAACTTCCGACTCTGTTGCCGTTGGCATGGGACTGCGGTTAGCTCCCACGCCAACGGCAACCAAGTATTAAAAAGTTTTTTTGGTTATTTTTGTTTACAAAAAGAACTGCTCAACTAACCTAACCAGGGAGAAAACCAATGAAATTCTACGACAGCGTCGGCCCCAACCCCCGCGTGGTCCGCATCTTCGCCGCCGAAAAGGGCATCACCCTCGACAGCACCAAGATCGATCTGCGTGGCGGGGAAAACCGCCAGCCGGCCTACATGGCCAAGAACCCGTTCGGGCAGCTGCCGTGCCTGGAACTCGATAACGGCCAGGTGATTTCCGAGATTACCGCGCTCTGCGAATATCTCGATGAAATCGGTGGTGGCACGTCCTTGATCGGCACCAATGCGGTCGAGCGTGCGGAAACCCGCATGTGGGTGCGCCGTATCGATCTCAACATCATCGAGGCGATCGGCGCCGGCTTCCGCTTCGGCGCGGGCCTGAAGATGTTTGAGAACCGCATCCACTGCATCCCGCAGGCCGCCGATGACTTCAAGGCGATCGCGCAGGAATGGCTGGTCAAGCTCGACGCCATGATCGCCGGGCGCAGCTACATCGTCGGCGATCGCATGACGTTGGCTGATATTCTGCTGTGCGTGTTCCTGGAATTCGGTGCCCAGGTCGGCCAGCCGATCAACCCGGACAACAAGAACATTGTCGCATTGGTGGAACGGATGAAGGCACGGCCAAGCTCGGCCGCGTAGGGGATTACTGGCCGCCTACCCCACCGCGACGATGGTGGGGTAGATCCGGTAACGGCGTTTTGCGGCCCGACCAGCGCTGACGAAATGGGCGTATCCAGACGAGAGGCGACCCTCGGCAACCGCGGCGGCAACATCAGGATGGCGACGCAGGTAATCGGCCTCGTCGAAAACTGCCATCTCGGATGCGGGAGAAAAGCCGGGGCCAGCCAGGAAGGTCGTGATCAACGTCGCCACCTGGTCCCAACCAGCCGGGGACAAATGCGGTTCGTGGCCGACCCCTGCCAGCACGCGAACCTGCACGACCGACGACAGTTGGTAGCGCTCGGTCAGGTCTGCACCACCATAGACGTCGTCGGCGCCTTGCAGGATCAACGTCGGAACGCTGAGACGGGCGAGATGGGCAAACCGCCCATACTCCAGCACCAAGTCTGGGTTCTGGAACGGATACCCCAGACAAACCACCGCGCGCAGCCTGCGCTGCAACGCCAGAATTGTCGCCAGCCGCCCCCCGCTGGACCGCCCGATCAGCACGACATTCGGGCTGGGATCGAGGCGGGAGGCGACGTGCTCCAAACGTTCGGCGAGCACCGTCGGCCACCCCATCGGCTCGAAGCACGCTGCCTGAGCGCGCAGATTGGGGAGACGGGCACAGAGTGCCGCCTCAACCCATTCATCTTGCGGGTAGCTGTCGCCGGCAAGGAAATAGGTCGGGAACGGACCGATCACCCTGCCCTCCGCCGGGTCATGGCCAATCAATGCTGCAGGGTCGTTACCGCCACGGCTCCACGAGAATCTTTGCGTGCAGTTCGGGGTTTGCCAAATCGGCAAACGCCCCGGCAACCCCATCCAGCCCGACCTTGCCCGTGATCAGCGGTGCGACATTGATCAGCCCTTCGGCAATATGGCGCAGGCTATCGGCATATTCCTCACGCGAGTAGCCCAGCACGAATTGCAGGTTGAGTTCCTTGGCAATGCCGAAAAAGGGTTCGAACCGGTCGCCTTCCATGCAGACGCCCACCACCACGATGCGCGCGCCGACCGACGCGCCGCCCATAACCTGCTCGATCAAACCGGGCACGCCAACGCATTCGAAAATCACCCCCGGACGCCGTTTGGACGGGTTGCCGAACAGGATCTCGTAACGGCTGGGGTTAAAATCGGCCGGCGTTGCCGCGTCGATCCAGGATTTATAGGGCGATTGGGCCGCTGGATCGATCACGATATCGGCGCCCATTTTCTGCGCCAGCGCCCGTCGCCCCGGCGAGAAATCGGCAGCAATGATCGGATGCACGCCCTTGATCTTGAGCGCGGCAATCACCGCCAAACCAACCGGGCCGCAGCCGATCACCAGCGGCACATCGTCGTGTTCGAGCCGCGCCTTCTGCACGGCGTGCCAGCCCACCGCCATCGGCTCGGTGAGGGCTGCGTGTTCAGCGGATAATCCGTTGGGGATCGCCAGCAGCAAGCGCTCGGCCAGGACCATGTGCTCGGCATAGCCGCCGGCGTGATCGTTGGCATAGCCAAGGCCGATCACATTGGTGCCTTCGATGGTGGCCGGGATCGAGGTTACCAGGGTGCCGGGCTTGAATGTGCCGGCGTTGCCAGGGCCGTTTTCGATCACCTCGCAGCAGAATTCATGGCCGAACACCACATCGCGATCCGGGTCCATCACGAACCGGCTGCCGGAGCGACGGGATACGTCGGTGAACTGGCGGGTGAACTTCGCGGCGTGCAGATCGGAGCCGCAAATGCCGCAGCAAATGGTCTTCACCAACACCTGGCCGGCCATCGGCTTGGGGTCGGCGATGGTGTCGACCTGAATTTTGCCTTGCCTGAATACCGCTGCGCGCATGGTTCGCTCCCCTTGTTCAGTTCGCCTCGTGCCAGGCGCCGATGATATCCTCCACCAACGCGGCCCAATCGCCAACCCTGGGCCGGCGAAACAGCCGCATCGTCGGATACCAAGGGCTTCCGGGGCGATCGCGTAGCCAGCGAAAATCACTTGGCCCCGGCAGCAACAGCCATACCGGCCGCCCCAACGCACCGGCAAGATGCGCGATCGAGGTATCGACGCAAATCACCAGATCCATCGCCGCCACCAGGGACGCGGTTGCGTCGAAATCACGCGTCTCCGGATGGAGAACAATCCTGTCGAAGGTCGCCGCGTCGGCGCGCTCGGCCGGCTGCACCGGCAGATGCAGGACATGAAACTCCGCGTCCACCCGCTCCAGCAACGGGCGCAACGCGGCCAGGGTGGTGGAACGCTGCCGGTCAAGCGGGTGGTTGGGATTGCCTGACCAGGCAAGGCCTATACGCGGACGAATACGGGGCCCAAGCGCCGCGGGCACGGCGGACAGATAGGGCGTTGCGCCGGGGATTGTCGCAAGCTCGGTCCGGAACGCGCGCGGCAGGCTCATCATCGGGACATGCAGCGCGAACGCCGGCGGGGTTTCCCCATGCGGCACCACAAGATCGGCGAGCGGTTCCAGCAGCTTGATTAACTGCGAATAGACCTGCACGATCACATAGGCGCCGCGTTCGCGCAGCATCGGCAGATAGCGCGCCATCATAATGTTATCGCCAAGACCCTGTTCGCCCGAAACCAGAATCCGCCGGTCCCGCAAGTCGGTATCGCCGCGCCACGGCACGTATTTGCCTTTCGGCCGCCACTCGCCCATGCGCTGATCTTCGAGCCGCGCTTCAAAACCCATGAAGCCATCCCGCAACTGCCCCATGCCGAGCAGGGTCAACCCCCGCCCCAGTCTGGCCTGAACATCACGCGGGTCGATCGCCAGCAGCCTCTCGAACCACGGCAACGCATCCTCGTGCCGCCCAAGGCGCAGCAGCGCCTCGCCCATGCTGGTATAGCTCGGCAGATGCGCCCGATCTGCCGAAGCCGCCTGTCCGGCCCACACCAGCGCCTCCTCCGGACGGTTCAGATCGAGCAGCGCCAGCGCGATATTGAAGCGCAGCGACATATCGTTCGGCGCAAGGTGCACGGCACGCCGATAGGCTTCGAGGGCGGCAGCCGGCTGCTTGCCCTCGCGCAGCCGATGGCCCTCGGCAAGCCATTCCGCAATCGACGCAGGCCCTGCCGCTTCAGCCAAGTATGTCGTCCATCAAACGGTGCAGCAATTGGGTGATCTCGGCGGTGGACATCGCCAGTCCGCCGCTGGCGTCGGACCCGCACGACACTTCCTCGTAGCGCAGTCCGCGCTGCTGGGCGATGGACCGATAAAGGCTGCCCGCAGTTTCGGTCGGTACCAGACCCACGACCCGTGTCCCGGGACGGGCGGCAACCATGCTGGCCATGCCGCCCCCCACGATGCCCGCAACCCCGATCGCCCCTTTGAACATCGCCAGTTCAGTGCGCACATCGCGTCGCCCGGGATGGATCACCGTCCACCCCAACGCCCGGGCTGCGGCATCGACGCCGTCGCTATCTGCGAAATTAGCAAGATCCGTTCCGCTGCGACTGACAAACAGCAATTGCGGCGGCCCAACCGGCAAATCTGCGATGAGGTCCTGGCAGGCGCCGATCGATAAAGGCGAAACCACGCCGCCCGCATCGGTCAGACCGTCAACCACCACCAGATCCGCCACCCGCAACACCATGTTGGGCACAAACGCGGCAATCGCCAACGGATTGCCGAGCAATCCCAAGCTGTCGATCATCATGTGGCGCAAAGGCTCTGGCGCATCATCGATGATAAAGGTCGCATCAACCAGTTTCTGCGGCGCAAGCGACGGATGGCGCCTGGTCAGCCAGCAGATCGCCAGGATTTCCAGCAGCCAGCGCCCATAATCGGCAACGCCTGATTGTTTGCACAGGATAGCCGTGCCTGGCAGCGCCGGCAGGTCCGCGAGTTGGGCGGCCGCCGATGCGCGCTGGAGATCGGCCGGCGAGGCTCCTCCGATATTGGCGCGATAAACCTGGCCCGCCCGATCCAGCACCAACCCGTGCCCCGCGATCACCGCGTCCCGCAAACGATAAACCGACACCGTATTGCCGCCGGGAACATCGATGCGCGCCATAAGGGCAGCCGCGGGAAACTCGATAACCTCCATGCCGCAACCTTTTCTTGTCGAGATCAATGGTGTCCTATCACAATCGGCGCAATCATGGCAGCGCGGCCACTATCCGGAGACCAACATGCATCGCGAAAAACTGATCATGGTCTGTACCTGCGAAATCGCCGGTCGGGTGCGTGGCAAGGGCTTTCCCGCCCGCGATCTGCCATCGCGGATGACCAAAGGCGTCGGCTGGGTGCCAACCAACACCATGATCTCGGCCTTCTCACCGATCTATGCCACCGAATTCGGCACTGGCGGCGACCTTATTCTGGTGCCCGATCCGGCCGCCGTTGCCCATGTCGATTTCGGCGACGGCAGCGCGGATGAACATTTCTATCTGGGCGATATCCGCGAACTCGATGGCCGGCCCTGGGCCTGCTGCCCGCGCGACTTCACCCGCCGTGCGCTGGCGGCGTTGCAGGACGCGGCAGGGGTTACCATGCTGTCCGCGTTCGAGCATGAATTCACCTACACAGGCGTGGTCGACCAGCCCGGCAACCCGTATTCGCTGGACGCCTTCCGCCGCCAGGGTAGCTTCGCCGAGGCCTTCATCGCCGCCTTGCGCGCGGCTGGCTGCGAACCCGACAGCTTCATGGCCGAATTTGGCGCCCGCCAGTTCGAATTCACCACCGACCCGGCCATTGGTCTGGCGTCCGCCGATCGCGCCGTGATCGCCCGCGAAATAGCACGCGCCACCGCGTTTCGAATGGGCGAGCGGGCGATTTTCTCCCCGATCCTCGACCCGGCCGGGGTCGGCAACGGGGTGCACATCCATTTCAGTTTCAACGATGCCGCCGGCCGTCCAGTGCTGTACGATGCCAGCGCGGCTGACGGTTTATCGGCAATGGGCCGGCATTTTATCGCCGGCATCCTGCATCATTTGCCAGCTTTATGCGCTGTTACCGCACCGTCGGCAGTGTCCTATATCCGCCTGCGCCCCAATCGCTGGGCACCAACCCACGCCAATCTGCTATCCCAGGACCGGGCGGCGGCCTTGCGGATCTGTCCGGTGCTGCCGGGCGCCGATATCGCGCGCCAGTTCAATGTCGAATACCGGGTGGCCGACGGCGCCGCGAGCCCCTATCTAGCGCTCGGGGCGATGGTGTGGGCGGGGGTTGATGGCATTCGCCGCAAGCTGTCGCCGCCAGCCGAGGGATTGCCGTTGCCCGCCAGCCTCGGGGCAGCCCTCGACGCGCTGGCTGCCACGCCCGAAGCCACTGACTGGTTCGGTGCGACCTATCTGTCCGCCTATCTGTTGCACAAGCGCGGCGAACTTGCCGCGCTTGCCGGCCTCACCGAGGCTGAACAATGCATCCGCTACGCCGAAACCTATTGAGGATCCCCATGACCCATCCCACCACCCGCGATCTGCCTGTCGTACCCGCGCTCACCACCCTGCTATTCGTTGACGTACAGAATTATTGCGCCGGGCCGGATGGCGGAGAATTCGCCAACATGTCGCCGGCCGAACTGGAAGAAAAACTCGGCTATTTCTTCCGGGAGATGAAATCGCGCGTCATTCCCAACATGCAGCGCCTGCAAGCCGGCTGTCGCACGGCGGGGATCGAGGTGATGTACACCATCATCCGCAACCTGACCCAGGACGGCCGCGACCGCAGCCTGGATTACAAAATCACCGGCTTCAGCGTGCCGCCCGATAGCTGGGACGGCCAGGTGATCGACGCGATCGCGCCGGGGCCGGATGAAATCGTTATCCCGAAAACATCATCGAACGTGTTCCACTCGACCAATATCGACTACGTGCTGCGCAATCTGGGCACAAAACATTTGGTGATATCGGGGATCGTCACCGACCAATGCATCGATGGCGCGGTACGGAGTGCCTGCGATCTTGGGTATCTGGTGACGCTGATCAGCGATGCCTGCGCGACGTATTCGCAGGAACGGCATGATTTTACCTTGCGGGCGAACCAGGGATATTGCCGGCAGCGGACGACGGCGGAATTCTTGGCAGAGATCGGGTAAGCAACGGCGCGCCGTTGCTTACCGTCGTCGGGCGAGTTCAGGGCGCGCGTATGGCCATCAATTGATAGTCCGGCGACACGCCAAGCCAGTTTCCGCGTATTTGCCGAGCCTCGTATTTCACCGATGCGGGGATCGACGGCGCCCACCAATATGTATGGCGAATAGTGTTGTTGCTGGGGATCATTACCCGTTCTAATTCGATACGCCATGCTGAAAAGGTGCCAGCGGCGACCTCAATTGTTTCCATCGCCTTGACAGTACCGGGTAGCAACTTCACCGACGCTTGTATCGTTCAGCAGCGGTACGGCTTGGCTCGTGATCCGCTGCCCATCGCACCAACTAGTCCAAATCTGCAATGCGGGTGTCACGTTTTTCTCTCTGCTCATCGATATAGGAATCACTCTGATGCATTGGGCGGCTGGGCGCTGTTAAGATATCGAATGATCTCGATGATGTTGGTCCCGATCGACGAAGACAGCGTCTTTTTCTCATCCACCAGGTCTCTGAGGATCGATCGGTAGGAAATAAGCTCAACCCCAAGTTCTCTGAGCAGCGGCATTTCCGATTTGTGCCGAAATTCAGCATGGACAAGAAACTGCTTCCAGGTGGATCCAGGGATTAGACGCTGCTGCTCCTCGACTTTATTGGGTGCGCAGAATTTTTTGTGATGCCACTGGTCAATTCCGACCTTCACATCAGCCTCGGAACGTCGGCGGGCGTTGGTGTTGCCGCCCAGGTAGCCAATAGGTCGGAAGCTGATCTGACATTCTACGTGCCAGCATTCTGGGGAACCGTCCGCCAACCGCACAGCCAAAAGGTCAATCTCACCAAGTCCAACCTTGACGCCCCGCGTGGTGAAAAAGCCCCGGCGGTTGAGCCATTCTTCGACAATCTGTTCATCCAACAATGACATGTCGTTCTCCCCATGCATTAGCCATAGCGCCACAACAGGCGTTCAAAAAAGCAAGCACTGGAATTGAACCGGCTAATACTAACGCCCGTTGGCCGACCGCCAAACCTTGAACAATTCCAAATTCGCCGGATCGGTCGCCGGATACAGCCCGCGCGTCGGATGTCCTGCCCGCACCCGTTCGGTCACGAAATCTTCGTACGCAGTCATTTCGGTCGCCTCGGCCGCCAGTTCATCGGCCAGATGCGCCGGCAGCACGATCACCCCGTCGCCGTCGCCGACAATCACATCACCGGGGAAAACCGGCGCATCGCCACAGGCAATTGGCACGTTGACGTCAATCGCCTGATGCAAGGTCAGGTTGGTCGGCGCACTCGGCCGCTGGTGATACGAGGCGATATCGAGGGCCGCGATTTCCACCGAGTCACGAAATCCGCCATCGGTGACCACGCCAACCGCGCCGCGCATCATCAAACGAGTAACCAAAATGCCACCCGCCGACGCCGCACGGGCATCCTTGCGGCTGTCGATCACCATCACCACACCGGGCGGGCATTCATCGACGGCGCGCCGTTGCGGGTGGTTGGGATCGCGGAACACCTCCATCGTGTTGAGGTCTTCGCGCGCCGGAATGTAACGCAGCGTATAGGCCTCACCCACCATCGACAACGCCTTGGGCGGGGATAGCGGCTGCACGTTCTGGATCATCTGGTTGCGCATGCCGCGCTTGAACAGGGCGGTGGCGAGGGTGGCGGTGCTGACGTGCTGGAGTTTGTTGCGGGTTTCTGGATTCAAGGCCATCGTTAAGTCTCCTCAGCTAGCTAAACGGGCAACGAAGCAGTTCTTTTTGTGAACAAAAAGAAGACCTTCCTGAACCCTTCAATAAATCGCCGGCTCCGCAACCTCCGCCCCAAACTCAGTCCGCAGGAAGTCAAAATCACACCCCTGATCCGCCTGCTGGATATGCTTGGTGAACATGAACCCATAACCGCGCTCAAAGCGCGGCACGGGGGGCACCCAGGCCGCGCGTCGGGCGGCGAGTTCCGCATCCGACACGTCCATGTTGATGGTGCGCGCGTCGACATCCAACGTCACGATATCGCCGGTGCGCAGCAGTGCCAGCGGCCCGCCGATGAAGGATTCCGGGGCAACATGCAGCACGCAGGCGCCATAGCTGGTGCCGGACATCCGCGCGTCCGACAGGCGCACCATGTCGCGATGGCCTTCCTTCAGCAATTTCTTCGGCATCGGCAACATGCCCCATTCCGGCATCCCCGGCCCACCTTGCGGCCCGGCATTACGCAGCACCAGCACGTGGTCGGCGGTAATATCCCAACTCTCGTCATCCACTGCTTTCTTCAACGACGGGTAATCGTCGAACACCACCGCCGGTCCGGAATGCTTCAAAAAGCGCTGATCCATCGCCGCCGGTTTGATCACGCAGCCATCGGGCGCGAGGTTGCCGGTGAGCACGGCGAGCGAGCCCTCGCCGTAAATCGGGTTGCTCGTGCTGCGGATCACGTCGTCATTGAAGACCCTGGCGCCTTCGATGTTCTCACCCAGGGTTTTTCCCGAAACCGTGAGGCAATCGAGGTGCAGATGCGGGCGAATTTCGCCCATCAGAGCGCGGATGCCACCGGCGTAGAAAAAATCCTCCATCAAATAGGCGATACCGGTCGGGCGGACATTGCCGATGACGGGCACAAGGCGGCTCGCGCTTTCAAAATCGGCCAGGCCGATATCCTGCCCGGCACGGCGTGCCATCGCGATCAAATGGATGATGGCGTTAGTCGAACAGCCCATCGCCATGGCCACTGCGATGGCGTTCTCGAACGCCGGCCGGGTCTGGATTTTACGCGGGGTGAGGTCCTCCCACACCATCTCGACGATGCGCCGGCCGGATTCCGACGCCAACCGGATATGCCCGGCATCCGCCGCCAGCACCGAACTGCCGCCCGGCAGCACCATGCCGACCGCCTCGGCAATCGCGGTCATTGTGCTCGCAGTGCCCATCGTCATGCAGGTGCCGTAGCTGCGGGCGATGCCGGCCTCAACGCCGAGCCAGTCTTCGTCCGTGATTTTGCCGGCACGCAGTTCGTCCCAGTATTTCCAGGCATCGCTGCCGCTACCGAGGAACTTACCCTGGAAATTGCCGCGCAGCATGGGTCCTGCCGGCAGAAAGATGGTTGGCAAATTCATGCTGGTGGCGCCCAACAGCAGCCCCGGCGTGGTCTTGTCGCAGCCGCCCATCAGCACCACCGCATCAACCGGGTGCGATCGCAGCAACTCCTCGGTCTCCATCGCCAGCATGTTGCGATACATCATCGTGGTTGGCTTGACGAAGCTTTCGCTCACCGACAGCGCCGGCAGTTCGACCGGGAAGCCACCTGCCATCAGGACGCCGCGCTTGACGTCCTCGACTCGGGTTTTGAAATGGGAATGGCATGGTTGCAGATCGGACCAGGTGTTGAGGATGGCGATCACCGGCTTGCCAGCCCACTCCTCGGGCGCGTAGCCCATCTGCATCGCCCGCGACCGATGGCCGAAGGAGCGCAAATCGGCCGGTCCGAACCACCGCGTGGAGCGCAGATCGGACGGTGTTTTACGAGGGGGGGTTGCTTCCGACATGACTGGTTCCTGCGGCGGTGAGCGCCAATGTTATCGCAACCATGGACGCCGGATCAAATCGCTGTCAAATCCCGCTGCTGGCCGTGCCGCTTGACGCTGGTAACGCCCCGATGGTCTGTTGATCACGCCTTGTCCTGGGAATGAAAAATGAGCACCACCGCCGCCACAACCTTGGCATCAACCTACGACGCGATCATCATCGGTGCCGGCATTTCGGGGATGTATCAGCTTTTTCGCCTGCGCGAACTCGGCCTCAGGGCCCGGGTGCTCGAAGCCGGCAGCGGGGTGGGCGGCACCTGGTACTGGAACCGCTATCCCGGCGCGCGGTTTGATTCCGAAAGCTATTCCTATGCCTATTCCTTCTCCAAGGAATTGCTCGATGAATGGGACTGGTCCGAGCATTTTGCTGGGCAGCCAGAAACCTTGCGCTACCTCAACCATGTCGCCGACAAATTTGACCTCCGGCGCGACATCCAGTTCCACGCAACGGTCACATCCGCACATTACCAGGAACCGACAGGCAGTTGGGACGTGACCTTGGCGGACGGTGAACGCCTCAGCGCGCGCTTTCTGATCACCGCCCTCGGCCCGCTTTCGGCACCGACCCTGCCGCGGATTCCCGGCATCGACAGTTTCCAGGGCCGATCCTGCCACACCGCGCGCTGGCCGCATGAGCCGGTTGATTTCGCGGGCAAGCGCGTCGCCGTCATCGGCACTGGCGCCACCGGCATCCAAACCATCCAGGAAGTCGCCAAGACCGCCAAACACCTCACGGTGTTCCAGCGCACGCCGAACTGGTCCACGCCCTTGCACAACAGCCGCATCGCACCCGATGAAATGGTGAAGCTACGTGCCGGCTACGACGACATGTTCCAGCGTTGCCGCGAAACCTTTGCCTGTTTTCTGCATACCGCCGATCCGCGCAGCACCTTCGATGTCTCCGAAGAAACCCGCCAGGCCTTCTGGGAGGAACTCTACGCCTCCCCCGGGTTTGGCATCTGGATTGGCAATTTCCGCGACATCCTCACCGATCGTGCAGCCAATGCCGCGATCAGCGCGTTCGTCGCCGGCAAAATCCGCCAACGGGTCAAAAACCCGGTGATCGCTGAAAAGCTCATCCCCAAGAACCACGGCTTCGGCACCCGCCGCGTGCCGATGGAAACCAAGTATTTCGAGGTCTATAATCAGGACAACGTCGAACTGGTCGACATCACTGAAACCCCGATCGAGCGGATTACCCCCACCGGCATCAAGACCAGCGACACTGAACGCGGCTTCGACATCATCATCTATGCCACCGGCTTTGATGCCATCACCGGTGCCTTCGACCGCATCGATATTCGCGGCACCAACGGTGTGGCGCTGAAGGATCGCTGGAAAGCCGGCCCGGAAACCTATCTCGGCATGACCGTCGATGGCTTCCCCAACATGGCCATGCTGGTCGGGCCGCATATGGCGCTGGGCAATATTCCCCGCACTATCGAATATAATGTCGAATGGGTGGCGAACCTGCTGCGTTACGCGCGCGACCATAAAATCAGCCGCTTCGAGCCCAATTCCACCGATGTGCAAAGCTGGACCGCGCATGTGAAGTCGCTCGCCGAGGGCAATCTGATGTTCGAGGTCAATTCCTGGATGACCGGGATCAACACCAATATCGACGGCAAGAATGTGCGGATGATCAGCCGCTATAGCGGTAGCGCGCCGGATTGGCGGGCGAAATGTACGGCAGTGGCGGATGACGGCTACACGGGAATAAAGCTCGATAGATGAGGAAAGTTGTTCTTTTTGTGAACAAAAAGAACCAAAAAAACTTTTTAACAATTTGTTGCCGTTGGCGTGGGACCTTGCGCGGACCCTAGCCAACGGCGGCAATTGTTAAAGTTTTTTTGTTTCTTTATTTTCAAACAAAGAAGACCCTTACTGCCCCTTAAACACTGGCTTCCGCTTCTCCAAAAATGCTTTCCGCGCCTCGATCGAATCCTCGCTCGACAGCGCCATCCGAATATTCGCGACCTCATAGCGCAGTTGAGAATCAAGATCCGGCGTTTCCATCGACCGCGCCATCGTCCGCTTGAGAAGCCGCAACGTCACTGGCGACCATTCGGCCATTTTCGCGCAGTATTCTGCCAGGCGCGCCGTGAGGTCGGCATCATCCACCACCTCGCCCGCCATGCCGAGCGCCACCGCCTCATCGCCCAGAACCGTGCGGTTTTCCAGCATGAAGCGCATCGCCTGCTCGTAGCCCATCGCATCCGGCAGCGTGATGGTCAGCCCCGCATCGGGCGAGGCGCCAATCCTTGTGTAGCCGGCCATCAGCCGCGCGCTGCGGGCCACGATCCGCACATCGGCCGCCATGGCGAGGCCCAATCCGGCGCCCACCGCAACGCCATTAACCCCAGCCACCACCGGTTTTTCACAGCGCCGGCGGATCGCCAGCAGGAAATTGCCGACCCAGCCAACCTCATCAAGTTGCGCCGCCTGTTTCGACAGCGGCGTGTAACGTGCACCTGGGGACAGATCGAGCCCGGCACAGAAACTATCGCCACTGCCAGTGATCGCCACCACCCGGACATTGTCATCACCCGCCGCCGCATCGACCGCATCGATGATCCCCCAGGCGAGTTCTCCGCTCAACGCATTTTTCTTGTCTGGACGGTTGAGCATGATCGTTCGGACGTGGCCCTGATCGACGACGCTGATAATATTGGACATTTCTTTCTCCCGAATATTTCCGGTTGCAGTTTTACGCGCCCAACGTGCCGACGCCAGCCCTGTCAACCAAAGACCGCGCCCAGATACGCGGCGCCCCGACCTTGATGCGATCAGACCAGCAGACGCCTCGGCACGCGGCTTGGGCCACGGCGATGACCGCCCCAAACCATCCCCGCAACCCCAGGCAGCAGAATGGCGAGCGAAGCGGGCTCGATCACATTCGATATCTCAACTGTGACGTTGTCGATAAAAAATGTCCGATCACCCGATGCGCTGGTGTTGATGAAACTCAGCGTATATGTGCCCGCGCTCAACGCGCCGCTCAGCATGTGGCTGGTGAAGCTGTCGCCACTCGCGGTCGTGTCAGTCTGCGTGAGCGCGCCGATCGAGGCGGAATAGCTTGTGTCACCTAAAACGGCGTTGTTCGCCGGGCGCCCGGCCGAAATCCAGGACAAGGTGATAAAACTATCGGCCGCCAGCATCAGGTCCTGCGAAATCGAAGCTCCCGCGCTTTGCAGGAAACCGTATTGCGCGCCGCCATAGCCGGCAGGCGGCGATCCATAGAACCAAGGCGTTGCAGTGACGCCATCGATCACCCCGCCATTGCTCCAAGACCAGCCGCCAGCCGCCCCGGCGAGATAGCTGAAGCCTGTGCCACTGACGCCTGCGATCGGGGTTTCGAACCCCCCACCGACAACCAAATTTGCCTTGGCCGGCATGGTGCCGGCAAGCAGGGCCATAACGCCGAAGCCGACCATCATTCGCTGCATAATAAACTCCTAAAATCACGCCCTATTCAATAGCTTAGCCCTATGCGGCCCGGTGCTCGCGCATCTTCTCCCGGAATTCATCGGTGCTGTTCACCCGCGGGAACGGGGCATCCGGCACCTTCACGCCAAGGAAGGCGCAAAGCGGCCCCCAGCCCTCGGCGACGTCGAACACCAGCAGACGCTCGGGCGGCACGTCACGGACGACCGCAGCGCTATGGGCGGCAAAGGCCGCGAGGCAGGTTTCGCGGTCATGCGGTTTGTTGTCGAAGTTCTTGGCGAAGATGGCGCGAATAATCGCACCGGCCGGCGTATCGGCGGTCGCCATCGGCGAATTGATTTCCCCGAAAATCGTCTGCTGGGTGCTGCGAAACCAGGCTTCGGGGTCGCGTAGGGTGAGAATGATCTTGGCGTCAGGCGCGTGGGCCGCAAGCTCCCGCCAATAATCGGTCGAAGGCCAATCGACGGTGGACTGGTAGCCGTCAAACACCGCATCCCAATCCATCTTATCGCCATTGGCGGCGGCGGCCCATTGTTCGGACCTGCTGGGATGGGGCAACACCTCGACCATGTGATAACAGGGTCCAAAGCCGATCTGCTCCAGCGCAAGCTTCAGTGACATGGTGCCAGTGCGCCCGAACCCGGCGCCGATCACCTTCAACGACATGTGTTTCCCTCCCTAATCCGTCATTTTACCTTTGGCCACAAACACGCGTGATGTCGCAAAACTGAGCCAAACCCGATGATTGCGCAGGTAATCCGCCCCCAACAGCATGTCTGTGCCACCTGGTAACGGACCGACCAGCAGATGTGGATTGTTGAATGTCTCGCCCGCGATGCGCAAGGTGTCGAAGCGGTGAACGCGGACCTGAACCACCCGGTTCGACGCGCCACGGGTCTCGCGGACCGGATCGGTTGCCAGCGCGGACTCGAGCACCCCAATTGTTGCCGCCGCCTGCGGCGTCAGGATGCTGTTGGTCGCGCCGGTGTCGATCAGCGCCCAGATGATCTTCCCATTCAGGACGAGCGGCACCTCGAGCCTGGCTGGACGTTGCGCCGACCGACTGGCCGATAGCGGCGGGCCGGAATAAAGGTTTTCCTGCTTGGCGCGGCGGGCCTTCAGCTCAAACGCGGCAACCGGCCAGGGGGATGTTGCGTCCGGACAGAGATGGCCGCGATAGAGCTTCACCCGGCTCCGTTCGAGATCGATATCCACGTCGAACAGCGACAGCAGATCAAGGCCGAACAATCCGTCCCGCGTTTGGCCTGGTGCACCTAATGAGACTGGCGAGACAATGAGATTGACCTCACGCAAAGTCGCTGTGCCAACCCGGATCGTGTCGATAAACCCGCGCTTGACCGTGACCCCGCCACCGACACCGCTAAAGGTGCGCGCCTGAAACGGTTGGGTAGCGCTGGCATTGACGCGTGAGGCGAAATCTTCGGTCACCATGGTTTCCGATGCCCCGGTATCGAGCACCATGGTGGCGACCTTGTCATCCATGCGAATATCAACCAGCGGCTGGAGGCCGACCATCAGGACCTTCAAGATGTCAAACTCGGCCGGTAAGCCGCACGGGTCGGCGGCGTAGGCGGCCGGGGTGGCGAACAACACGGCAAGGGCAAGGTAATAGCGGCGCATCCTGGGACCTGCATTCTCGTCGGGGCAGACCCAATATGACATAGACGGTGTCCCTGCTATACGGCACCACGAATTTTAGTGGGCGATCCTGTCCGCCGAGGAACCTATCATGGCCCGCCGCCGCCAGCTCTACGAGGGTAAAGCCAAAATCCTGTTCGAGGGGCCGGAACCTGGCACCCTGGTGCAGTATTTCAAAGACGAGGCCACCGCGCTCGGTGGCCAGCGTAAGGGCATCATCACCGGCAAGGGCGTGCTCAACAACCGCATCAGCGAATATCTGATGATGAAATTGGCAGAAATCGGGGTGCCGACCCATTTCGTCCGCCGGTTGAACATGCGCGAGCAACTGATCCGCGAGGTCGAGATCATCCCGGTCGAAATCGTTGTCCGCAATGTCGCCGCCGGCGGCCTGTCGGCCCGGCTGGGCATCGCCGAGGGCACCCGCCTGCCGCGCTCAATCATCGAGTATTATTATAAGAACGACGCGCTGAGTAACCCGCTGGTGTCGGAGGAACACATCACCTGCTTCGGCTGGGCGGTACCGCAGGATATGGACGATATCGTGGCGCTCACGCTGCGGATCAACGATTTCCTCTCCGGCCTGTTCCTCGGCGTCGGCATCACCTTGGTCGATTTCAAGATCGAATTCGGCCGGTTATGGGAAAACGACGAGATGCGGATTGTGCTGGCCGATGAAATCAGCCCGGATAATTGCCGGCTGTGGGACAGCAAGACCAACGAGAAAATGGACAAGGACCGCTTCCGCCGCGACCTCGGCAAGGTCGAGGAAGCTTATCAGGAGGTTGCCCGTCGGTTGGGCATCCTGCCGGAAGCGGGCGTGCGTGACATGAAAGGCCCGGAGGTGATGCAATGAAAGCGATTGTGACGGTCATGCTGAAGGCAGGCGTTTTGGATCCGCAAGGCAAGGCAATCGGACAGGCACTGCACGGGCTGGGCTTTGCCGGCGTCGGCGAAGTGCGGGCCGGCAAGGTGATCCACCTCGAATTGGCCGAGACCGACCCCGCCAAGGCCCAGGCCACTGCCGAGGACATGGCGAAGAAGCTGCTTGCCAACATGGTGATCGAAAGCTTCAAGGTCGAGATCGCGGCATGAAGGCGGCGATCGTCGTTTTCCCCGGCATCAACCGCGAACGCGACATGGCGATCGCGCTGGCCGGCTCCGGCGCGACGCCGGTGATGCAATGGCACAAGCAGGCCGATTTCACCGGCATTGATCTGGTGGTGATCCCTGGCGGCTTCAGCTACGGCGATTATCTGCGCTGCGGCGCGATGGCCGCCCAGTCCCCGGCGATGGAGGCGGTGCGCGCCCATGCCGCGCGCGGCGGCTATGTGATGGGCGTCTGCAATGGCTTTCAGATCCTGACCGAGGCCGGATTGCTGCCCGGAGCACTATTACGCAACGCGGGCTTGCGCTTCCTATCGATGGATTGCCATTTGCGGGTTGAACGCAACGACACCGCGTTCACCCGAAGCTACCAGACCGGTGCTGTCTTCCGTGCCCCGATGGCGCATGGTGATGGCAATTACTTCGCCGATGGGGCGACGCTCGACCGGCTCGAAGGCGAAAACCTCGTGGCGTTACGCTACGCGACCGCCAGTGGCGCGGTTACCCCGGATGCCGCCTTCAACGGTGCGGCCCGCAACATCGCCGGCATTTATTCCCCCAATCTCCGCATCATGGGGCTGATGCCGCACCCCGAGGACCTCGTCGATCCGCTGATGGGCGGGACTGACGGCAAGCCCTTGTTCGATGCGTTGGCGATGATGGAGGCGGCATGAGCGTCGAGGTCAACCAGGCGCTTGCCCGCCAGTTCGGGCTGAGCGCTGACGAATACGCCAATGTCCTGGCGATCCTCGGCCGCACCCCGAGCTACACAGAACTCGGTATTTTCAGCGTGATGTGGTCGGAGCATTGCTCCTACAAATCATCCCGTGTGTGGCTGAAAACCCTGCCGACCAAGGCGCCCTGGGTCATTCATGGCCCTGGTGAAAACGCCGGCGTGGTCGATATCGGTGACGGTCTCGCCGCCATCTTCAAAATGGAAAGCCACAACCACCCGAGCTTTATCGAGCCCTATTCAGGCGCGGCCACCGGCGTTGGTGGAATTTTGCGCGACGTGTTCACCATGGGTGCGCGCCCGGTCGCCAACCTCAATGCGCTGCGCTTTGGCGATCCGAAACTGGCCGTGACCAAGCGCGTCGTCGATGGTGTGGTGCGCGGCATTGGCGGCTACGGCAATTGCGTCGGCGTGCCGACCGTCGGCGGTGAGGTCAATTTCCATCCCGCCTATAATGGTAACCCGCTGGTCAATGCGATGACGGTCGGGATCGCCGACAAGACCAAAATCTTTCTGTCGGCGGCCGCCGGGATCGGCAATCCGGTTGTCTATGTCGGGTCGAAAACTGGCCGCGACGGCATCCACGGCGCCACCATGGCGAGCGCAAGTTTCGAGAAGGATTCAGAAGAAAAGCGACCGACCGTGCAGATCGGCGATCCGTTCACCGAGAAACTGCTGATCGAGGCCTGCCTCGAACTGATGGCGACCGACGCGATCATCGCCATCCAGGATATGGGGGCTGCCGGCCTCACCAGTTCGTCGGTTGAAATGGCGGGCAAGGGCGGGGTTGGCATTGACCTCGATCTCAACGCCGTGCCGCAGCGCGAGAGCGCGATGACAGCGTACGAGATGATGCTGTCGGAAAGCCAGGAACGCATGCTGATGGTGCTGCGGCCTGATCGCCAGGACATGGCAGCGGCGATTTTCGCCAAATGGGACCTCGATTTCGCGGTGATCGGGCATCTGACCGATACCGGCCACATCGTGGTGCGCCATAATGGGGTGATCGAGGCCGACATCCCGCTCGATCCGCTCGCCGATCAGGCGCCGTTGTATCACCGCCCGACCGAGGAAACCCCAAAGCCTGCCAAGCTTGGCAAGGTCACCGACCCGGTCGGGATCAAATCAGCCTTGCTGACCTTGCTGGCCTGCCCCGACCTCGCATCCCGCGCCTGGATCTGGGACCAGTATGACAGCACCATTGGCGGCCAGACGGTAAAGCGCCCGGGGGCTGCGGACGCTGCCATCGTGCGGCTCGACGGCTATACCCGCGCCTTGGCGCTGACCACCGACTGCACCCCACGCTACTGCCAGGCCGACCCCGAAGCCGGCGGCATGCAGGCGGTGGCCGAAGCGTGGCGCAACATTACCGCCACAGGTGCGCGGCCCTTGGCAATCACCGACAACATGAACTTCGCCAACCCGGAAAAGCCCCGCATCATGGGCCAGTTCGCCGCGGCCATTCGCGGCATGGCGGCGGCCTGCGTGGCGCTCGATTTCCCGGTCGTGTCGGGCAATGTCAGCCTCTACAACGAAACCGAGGGCAACCCGATCCTGCCGACGCCTGCGATCGGTGGGCTGGGGGTGTTGGAAGACGCAGCCCAGGCGGTCGGACAGGCGATCAGCCCTGGCCAAACCTTGGTTGTGATCGGTGCGGTTGAAGGCTGGCTCGGCCAGTCGCTATGGCTGCGCGAAATCACCGGACGTGAAGATGGCGCGCCACCGCCGGTGGATCTGGCTGCCGAACGCCGCAATGGCGATTTCGTCCGCGGGCAAATCCTGGCAGGTGCAGTGCGCGCGTGTCACGACGTATCGGATGGCGGCCTGCTGATCGCAGTCGTTGAAATGGCGCTCGCCGGCGATTGCGGCGTGCAGCTTTCCGGGGCTCGCGACCATGCCGGCTGGTTCGGGGAAGATCAAAGCCGCTACGTCCTGGCGGTCGATAACGCCCCGGCGGTCTTCGCGGCCGCCATCGCCGCCGGCATTCCCGTCGACGTCATCGGCACAACCGGCGGTGGGGATTTGACACTTCCGGGCGGTGACATCATTTCTATTGCCGACGCGCGGGCGATGAATGAAAAATTCTTCCCCGCCTGGATGAATGTTACCGCAGAATAAGGGGTTTCAGCCTATGGCGATGCAGTCAGCCGACATCGAAGCCCTCATCAAGGCCGCTTTGCCTGATGCCAAGGTGGCCATCGAAGACCTTGCCGGGGACGGTGACCACTACGCCGCGACCGTGGTCAGCGAGAGCTTCCGTGGTATATCCCGCGTCAAGCAACACCAGATCGTCTATGCGGCCTTGCGCGGCCGGATGGGCGGCGAACTCCACGCCCTCGCCTTGCAAACATCCGCACCAGAATAAGGAGCACCACCATGAGCAATCCAGCCGACGCACGCATCCAGGCCGAGATCACCGAAAACCCGGTGATGCTCTACATGAAGGGCACCGCGATGTTCCCGCAATGCGGCTTCTCCGCCCGCGTGGTGCAAATCCTCAACCATCTCGAAGTGCCGTTCAAGACCGCCAACGTGCTTGAAGACGCCGATCTGCGCGACGGAATCAAGGGCTTCTCGAACTGGCCGACCATTCCCCAGCTCTACGTCAAGGGTGAGTTCGTCGGCGGCTGCGATATCGTGACCGAGATGTTCCAGTCTGGCGAGTTGGCAACGATGCTCGCTGACCAGGGGATTGCGCATAAGGCTTAAGCCTTCGACAAGCGGTCTTCAGCTATAATCAACGGCCATCAGGCGGAATGCGGAGGCGCATCCCGCCTGATGTTTTTTGCGGGTCCAACGGACGATATCGGTGATAGTCTTTATATATTCACGACATCACCTGCCAGCGATCTTCAGCGTTATGCCAAATCCGCTATCCCGAACGGCATCGCCACTTCCAGCACGCGGGCAGCCCTGAGCACCAGATCGTCGCGATAAATCGTTGCGCCGATCTGCACACTGCGCGGCAGGCCGTTTTGCGCGAAGCCCATCGGCACCGAAATCGCCGGTCCGCGCGTCAGATTGAACATGCAGGTCCACGGCGCCCACTGCGTCCACAACGCCTCAACCGGGTTCACCGTGCGGGCATCGGCCAAAGGCGGCGGGTTGGGCACGGTCGGGCACAGCACCAGATCATAGGTCTGATGGAAACGCGCCATCGCATGGGCGGCGGCGATGCGATGGGCTTCAAACTCCATGAAGTCCTCGGCGGTGACGCCATCATTGGCGGCAGCGACGTCGAGCAGACCCGGGTCGAGCATGTGGCGAACCTGGGTCGGAAAACCGTTCACCAACCGGGTGAGGGCGACGCCCCAGACCCGATTGAAGATGGCTCGGGTATCGGGCAGGCCGGGATCGGCTTCCTCGACCTCGGCGCCTGCCGCCGTGAAGATCTGGGCGGCGTGCTCAATGGCGGCGATGCCCTCCCAGTCGACCGGCGCATCGAAGCCGGGGCGGCGCAGAACGGCAATCCGCATGCCCGCGACGCCATCTTCGATACGGTCACGCCAGTCGCGCTTGTCATCGGGCAGGCAGAACGGATCACGCACATCGTGCCGCGCGAGCGCGTTAAGCATGAGTGCCGCATCGCGCACGGTGCGCGTCATCGGACCGAGCACAGCGACGGATGCAAACGCACCGAGCGGCCATTGCGGGACACGGCCAAAGGTTGGCTTCAGGCCAACAACGCCCGACCACGCCGCCGGAATGCGGACCGAGCCGCCGGCATCGGTACCAATATGTAGCGGTCCAAAGCAGGCGGCAGCGGCGGCCCCAGCGCCGGACGACGATCCCCCTGGCGTATGATGCAAATTCCACGGATTGCGGGTGATGCCATGCAACGGGCAATCGCCGGGGGATTTCCATCCGAACTCGGTGGTCGTGGTCTTGCCGAGGATCACCGCACCTTGCGCTTTCAGGCCCATCACGCTGGGGGCGTCGTGGGTGGCGGGTGCGGGATCGGACAGACGGCTGCCGCGCCTTGTGGGGAAGCCGGCGACGTCCACAAGGTCCTTCACGGTGACCGGAACGCCATCCAGGTTGCCGATCGGGCGGCCAGCGGCCCAGCGTGCTTCCGATTCGCCAGCCGCCGCCAACGCGCCCGGGTTCATCACCGCGAAGGCGTTGATGCGCGGGTTCAGGCGGGCGACCCGTTCAGTCACCGCCTGCAGGGCCTCCACCGGGCTGAGCGCGCGGCGCGCATAGAGCGTGGTAAGGTCTTCGGCGGAAAGCAAAGCGGGGTCGGTTGCAGACATGAAGGGCTTCCTGGAACGCGGCGATTACGGCAGCATAAGCCGATGTGGCACGGAGAATACCCCGGATGAGTGACAGCAGGCCAGAGATCGAGCCACGCGGCGAGCCATGGCAGTGGCAGGAGAAAACCTGGCGCGAAATCGTCGACCGCACCCGCGCTGGCCGCAGCCTGTTGCCCAGCATCTGGCCCAACGGCGCACGCTGCGCGGTCGCGCTGGCGATTGAGGCCGATCACGAAGCATCCGCCCTGCGCGATGACGATGATAGCCCGACAAGGTTGAGCCAGGGGCAATACGGCGCGCGGCGCGGCCTGCCGCGGATGCGATCGCTGCTCGAGCGCGATAATATCAAGGCGACGTTCTTTTATCCCGCCGTGGCGGCGCTGCTGCATGAAGACGAGGTACGCAGCCTCGCCGCTGATGGCCACGAACTCGCGGTGCATTCCTGGATCCACGAGCGCAACACCCAGTTGCCGTACGAGGCTGAACGCGACCTCACCTACCGCGCGATGGAAACGCTGGATCATCTGGGCGGCCGGGCACCGGTCGGGCTACGCGCGGCGAGTTGGGATTTTTCGGTTAATACACTGATCATCATGCAGGAACTCGGGTTGCTCTACGACAGCAGCCTGATGGCCGATGACGATCCCTATGAATTGCTGTCGGACGAGGAACCGTCCGGGGTTGTCGAATTGCCGCCGGAATGGATCCGCGATGACGCGGTCTATTTCAACATGCAGCGCTTTACATCCCTTCGCCCGATCAGCGCCCCCAGCGTGGTCGAGGAGATTTTTCGTGCCGAATTCGATGGCGCCTGGAATGAAAACGGGCTGTTTCTGCTGACTTTGCATCCGCATGTGATCGGCCACCGCAGCCGGATCGGCATCCTCGACCGGCTGTTGCGACACATGAAATCCAAGGGCGAGGTGTGGTTCGCCACCCATGCCGAGATCGCCGCCTGGTGCAAGGAGCATGGCGGACAGGCTGGGCCGTTGCTGAAATGATTGGGCTGGTGGACTGGGCGCGTGCCAATCCGATCTGGGCGCGGCTATGGCTTAAGCTTGGTATCCGCATGCCACTGGCGCTGGCGCTGGTGGTCGGATTGCAAATCCTGGCGGAACGCTTCGCGCTATCGGCCAACGGCGCGGCGATTATCGGGGTGGTGGTGGCGGTTTGGGGCGGCGGGAAGATTGCCGAGCGGGTTTGCGAGACGCTGGCCATTCCGCCGGTTCCTGGCTAGCCTCACCACGGGAAAATTACGGAGCGCGCCATGGATGCCGCCGATAGCCTGCAGATGATGCACGGACAGCAGGTCTGGTACGGGCGGGATCTCGCCACACGCGCTGACTGGGTTCGCCCTCTGACGGATGCGGAAATTACGGCACTCGAAACCGCAGTGGCCCGGTTGGACGCGACCGGCATCGACATCGCCGATATTGGCCCGGAACATTTCGCCACGTCCGGTCTCGCCGATCTTGTCGCCGAAATCCGTGCCGCCACCTTGCATGGGCGCGGCTTCCTGCTGGTGCGCGGCATTCCGGTGGAGCGTTGGACCGTACGGCAATGCGCGGTCGCTTATTTCGGCCTTGGCACCTTGCTCGGCGAACCGGTTTCGCAAAACGCGATGGGACATATTCTTGGACATGTGAAGGATATTGGTGCCGATTACGCGCGGCCCAATCATCGCGGCTACCAGACCGCCGCACGGCTGCCGTACCATTGTGACTCGTCCGATATCGTCGCGCTGCTCTGCCTGAAACCGGCCAAAGCGGGCGGCAAATCAAGCATTGTCAGTTCCTGGACCTTGTTCAACGAAATGCTGGCCCGCCACACCGATCTACTGCCCGAACTGCTGAACCCGGTCTATCGCGACCGGCGCGGCGAAGTGCCGGATGGCGCGGAACCCTGGTACGCGGTGCCGGTGTTCAACCCGACGGCCGATGGCGGGCTGGTCGCAACCTATGTGCGCAGCGCCATGACAAAGGCGCAGCGCTTTGACGAGGTTCCGCGTTTGACACCACGGTTAATCGCCGCCTGCGATGCGCTCGATAAACTGGCGGAAGACCCAGCCATCCATCTCGACATGGATTTCCGCCCCGGCGACATGCAGTTCGTCAGCAATCACTGGATCATGCATTCGCGCACCGGGTACGAGGATTTCCCCGAACCGGAAAATCGCCGGCATTTGTTCCGCCTGTGGTTGGCATGCGCCGACGGACCGCTGCTACCCGAGACCTATACGCGCGCCTGGCAAGGGGCGACCGCGCAGGGCCGCCCGGCCGGCATCAGGGTCGCAGGCATACCGCTTTCCGCCCCGCTCGACGCAGGCTGGGAATAACCAATTACAACGAAATGAGGACGTCATGAAGCTCGGCCTGTCGATCGGCTATTCGAAAGCCCATCTGGATATTCCAATCAAGTTGATCCAGCGCGCGGAAGAACTTGGCTATGAAAGCGTGTGGACCGCGGAAGCCTATGGCTCGGACGCGGTCACCCCGCTGGCGTATATCGCGGCGCTGACCAAGCGCATCAAGCTCGGCACCGGGATCATGCAGTTGGCCGGGCGGACGGCGGCGAACGCGGCGATGTGCGCGGGAACGGTGGATGCACTCGCCGGTGGCGGACGGTTCATTGCGGGTATTGGCGTGTCTGGCCCGCAGATCGTTGAAGGCTGGTACGGCGAACCTTGGGGCAAGCCCTATTACCGGATGCGCGACTATGTCGCGATCATGCGCAAGATTTTCGCCCGCCAGGAACCCGTAACCCACCAGGGCAAGGAAATCAGCCTGCCCTATACCGGACCGGGTGCGATGGGGGTGGGCAAGCCGCTGAAGTCGATTTTGCACATGAACCCGGACATCCCGATCTATCTGGCGACCGGAAACGAGGCGACGGTTAAGCTCACCGCCGAAATCGCCGATGGCTGGCTGCCAATGGGGTTCTTCCCTGGCTCGTTGGATTTCTACAAGCCGTGGCTGGAAGAAGGCTTCCGCCGTGCCGGCAATGGTAAAAGCATGAAGGATCTGGCGATCCAGGCATCAGTGCATGTCGAGGTCGCCGATGACGTCAAAGCGGCGCTGGCGAAACTCAAGCCTGAGGTCGCACTTTATGTCGGTGGCATGGGCCACAAGGACAAGAATTTCCACAAGGACATCATGGTGCGGATGGGTTACGGCGATGCCGCCGACCGCATCCAGGAACTTTACCTCGCCCATCGCAAGGAAGAGGCCATTGCAGCGGTGCCGGATGAATGGGTCGATCTCAAAGCCCTTGTCGGCCCGGTCGCACGCATTCGCGAACGGTTCCGCGCCTGGGAGGATAGCGGCGCCGATAGCCTGACGGTGCGGTCGCGCCAACCCGAGGCGATCGAGGTGATGGCCGAAGCGGCACGCCTGAACTAGGGTCTGTTGAGGTTCACCGTGAATTGATGATGGCTCCTGCGAGATAGATCAACGCGGAGAAGCTTTGGTCTGTCTTGTCGGCCCGCATGGCGATCCTCTTGAACTCTTTAAGTTTACCAAAGAAGTTCTCGATAAGGTGACGCC
>CALQTN020000024.1 GCA_943333505.2 Asaia bogorensis
CCCAAGTCCCAAGCCAACGGCTACAACAGCTAAAAAGTTTTTTAGTTCTTTTTGTTCACAAAAAGAACAGCCTTCATTCACTTCCCTGCAATAACCTTGGCATCCCGCAAGCCATCGATCTCGCTCTCGGAATACCCAGCCTCCCGCAGGATCTCCGCGTTATGCCCGCCCTGATCCGGCGCGACCGTAATCGGTGCCTTGTCCATGTCGGTCAGGGTGAACGGGCTGTCGATCGTCATCATGCCGGTATCGGCCAACGGGCGCAGAATGCCGACGGCGAGCGCCTGCGGATCGGCCGCCATTTCTGGCACGGTGCCAACAATGCCGAAGGTCAATCCTGCCGCATCCAGGGCCGCCCGCCAATGCGCCAAGGTGTTGGCGGCAAAGGTGGCATCAAAGATCTCGGTCAGCGCCTTGACGTTGGCGCTCCGGCCAGCGTCATCGACAAAGCGCGGATCGGTGATCAACCCGGGCAGCCCGATTGCCTGCGCGAGCGCCGGCCATTGGCGAATTTCCGAGGTTAGCGCAAGCAGGAACCAGCGTCCGTCCGAGGTTTGATACATATTGCTTAATGCGCGCGGCATGTCTTCGCGGGGGCCACGCACCGGGATTTCGACCCCGCAGAGCTGCGCCTGCACCAGGAAGCTGCTGCTCCACATGCCGTTGGCGAGCAGTGACGTGCGGACTTCGCTGCCGAGCCCGGTCTTGGCCCGTTGCAGCAGCGCGGTGGTAATGCCGGCATAAAGTGCGATGCCGGTCGGGTGATCACCCATGCCGGCAATTGCGCGGCCTGGAACGGTGTTAAAATCGGCGCGGACATGGTCCATCAGCCCGCTGCGCGCCCAATAGGCGGTAACGTCGAACCCGGTCTTGGCAGCTTCGGCGCCGACTTCGCCATAGGCGGTCAGCGATGCGTAGATCAGCTTTTGGTGGGCGGCGAAATCGCTGTAGCGCACCGTCAGCCGTTCGCGCACCGGCAGCGGCAAATTGGTGATGAACACGTCGGCCTGCGACACCAGCCGTTCCAGCACCGCGCGTCCGGCCGGGGCTTTCAGATCGAGCGCCAAACCGCGCTTGTTGCGGTTGTCGAGCAGCCAGGGAAAATTGGTGCCGTTCTGCTGCGGCAGCCTGGAATATGCGGTGTGCCAGGGATCGCCCTCACCAGGCGCCTCGATCTTGATAACGTCAGCGCCAAAATCGGCGAGTACGGTGGCCGCGATCGGGGCTGCGATGTAGCTCGCGCAATCGATCACTTTGAGGCCGGCAAACGGCAAGGCGGCATTGGTCATATTGGGTCCCCTGGACGTATTATTCGGAACGCTAGTTCAATCCCCAGATTGGCACCATAGTCGCGCCAGCAATGCTCAGGAGACCTGCTATGATTGATCTGCGATCCGATACTGTGACGAAACCGACCGCCGGAATGCGGGCCGCGATGGCGGCGGCCGATGTCGGTGACGATCAGTATGGCGACGATCCCACCGTCAACGCCCTGCAGGTCCGTATCGCCGAGATGCTCGGCAAGGATGCGGCGATCTTTGTGCCGTCTGGCACCATGGCCAATCAGGTCGCGCTGAAGATGCTGACCCAACCTGGCGACGATGTGCTGGTGGGGGATGAAGCACATATCGTCTGGCACGAGGCCGGCGCGTCGGCCGCCAATGCCGGGGTGCAGTTCACCGTGATCGGGCAAGGCGGGCGCTTCACCGCGGCAGATATTCGCGCCAAGGCCAAGCCGCGTGGCCATGTGGTGCAGCCGGGCACGACGCTGGTCTGCGTTGAGAGCACCCATAATCGCGGCGGCGGGTTTGTGTTTGATCCTGAGGAGGCCATCCGGATTGGCGCGGTGGCGCGCGAGCTCGGGCTCGGCAGTTACCTCGATGGTGCCAGATTGTTCAACGCCGCAATCGCCAGTGGGCGCAGCCTTGCCGAGCTTGCCGCCCCGTTCGATGTCGTCGGCGTGGCGCTGTCGAAGGGGCTGGGCTGTCCGATCGGCAGTCTGGTGGCGGGGCCGGCGGCATTGATGCCGCGGGCGATCCAGGCGCGGCGGCGCTATGGCGGGGCGATGCGGCAGTCTGGAATTCTGGCGGCGGCAGGGCTTTATGCGCTTGATCATCATTTTGATCGGCTGGCGGAGGATCACGCCAATGCGCGGGCGATTGCGGCGGCGGTGGCGCAGACGCCGGCGCTGATCACGATGGCGGATGTGCAGACCAACATCGTGATTTTCCATCTGCCGGCGGGATTGCCCGATGCGGCGACGGTGGTGGCGCGGGCGCATGCGGCCGGGGTGTTCGTGCAGGCGTTTGGCCCCCGGACGGTGCGGGCGACGACGCATCTGGATGTGTCGGCGGCGGCGTGTGCCGAGGCGGGACGGGTGTTGGCGGCGGCGATCAGTTCCTGATCATCAGGACGCCGAGTTCGGAGGCGGAAGCATTGGCGTGAACGGCCCAGGCGCGTGTCATCAGGCTGACGAACAGGCTGACAAGGCGATCATGGCGAAATCCCTCGGCTGACTGGCGAGCCGAGCATCTTGCCGGCCTTCACCAGCCCTTTGTCGAGACTATAGATCGCGCGGGCGCGGCGATTATAGGCGATTGCAAGATGGAGCGCGTCGCTGTCATAGGTGCCCATGCGCACTTCACGTGCCGGCAGCGAGGTGAATTCGACTTCCGTCCAATGGCTGATGGCCAATTCGCCAGGTGGCAAACGGCCGATAAAGGCCATGACAGCGTCACTGGTCAGTTCAGGGACGATGAACGGGACCAGAAAGCTGGTGTCGAAATAAATCAATAACGTTCGTCGTCACGCATTTCCTGGATCAGCTCGGCGCTGAATTTACGCCAGGGCGGCATCGTCGCGCGGAACGCCGCCAGTGCCTCGAAGTCTATCGGTTGCTTGGGGGGCGTAATCGGCGACAATTGGGCGACTGGTCTGCCGTGCCTGGTGATTGCCACTTCCTCCCCGGCTTCGACCCGGTCGAGCAGTGCGCTGAGAAGCGCCTTGGCATGCGCCAGATTGATCGCGTTCATAGCGGCACCTTATGACTAGAATTTTGGTCACTCAAGAGCGGATGGGGTTGGAAGACGCCCGCATAATCCTCTTGGCGTCAGACGATCGCGCGCCCATGATGCCCCCAAGGACCGGCGCAATGGCGGGCTTTCCCGTCGGCAAGCTCCGGCCACGGAGGACGCCTATGCCCCACGCCCCAAGCGGCCCGAGGGTCGTCGCCATCATTGGCCCGTATGCCAGCGGCAAGTCCACATTATCAGACGCGCTGGTCGCTGCCGCGGGTGGACCGGCAAGACGCGGCACCGCCCCACGCGGCGGCACCAGGATCGCATCGTGTCGCTATCTCGACGAAGCCTGGACCCTGATCGACTGCCCGGGTTCGGTTGAAACCATGCACGAAACTGCGGCGGCGTTGGCGGTTGCCGATATCGCGGTGGTGGTGTGCGACCCTGATCCCGCCCGGGCGCTGACGGTTGCACCCTTTCTCCATCAGATCGATCAGGTTGGCATCCCGGCGCTGATTTTCGTCAACCGTATCGATAGCTTTACCGGCCGGGTCCGCGACACCATGGCGGCCCTGCAGGTGCTGACGTCCCGCCGCCTGGTGCTGCGCGAAGTGCCGATCCGCGATGGCGAAACTATCACCGGCTATGTCGATGTGGTGAGCGAACGCGCCTATCGCTACCGGCGCGGCGAAGCGTCCGAGCAGATCCCGGTGCCCGATAGCATGGCCGACCGCGAGCGTGAGGCGCGGGATGCGCTGGTCGAAGCCCTGGCCGATTTCGATGACGGGCTGCTGGAAAAAATCATCGAGGACATCAAGCCCGGCAAGGACGAAATCTTCGACCGCCTGCATGCTGAGGAAGCCGGCGGCACGATTTCCGAAATCCTGCTTGGCAGTGCCGAACGCGATGGCGGCGTGCGCCGCCTGTGGAAAGCCTTGCGCCATGATGCGCCGGCCCCTGAGGCCACTGCCGCCCGGCTTGGTGTGGCAGCCGAAGGTGGCGCGCTGGTGCAGGTGTTCCGCACCCTCAATGCCGGCCATGGCGGCAAGTTGTCTTGGGCACGAGTGTGGCGCGGAAAGCTGAAGGATGGCGCCAGCCTCGATGGCAAGCGGGTCGGCGGCATTTGGCGGGCGGCGGACGGCGATCTGCTGAAAATCGCAGAAGTCGCCTGCGGGGACATCGTGGCGCTGGGCCGGCTTGATGGCGTCCAGACCGGTGCGGTGCTTGGCGGCGATCCGGCGGGCCTGGCCATTCCGCCCGCCCACAAGCCGGTCTTTGCCCTGGCGATCACCACGGTGGACCGACGCGATGATGTGCGGCTGTCCGGCGCTTTGGAGAAACTGCTTGAAGAAGATGCCGGGCTTGCGCTGCATCAGGACGCCGAACTGGGCGAAACGGTCTTGTCGGGGCAGGGCGAGCTTCACCTCAAAGCCGCGATGGACCGGCTGGCGGCGGCCTTCGGGGTGCGGCTGAAATCCGCCCGGCCGCGCACCGCTTACCGCGAAACCATCCGCCAACCGGTGCAGCAGGCGGCGCGGCTCAAGCGCCAGACCGGCGGGCATGGCCAGTTCGCCGATGTGACCCTGGAACTCGCCCCGCGCGCCCGTGGCGCAGGGTTTGCCTTCGTTGACCGCATCGTCGGCGGCACGGTGCCGCGGCTTTACATCCCGTCCGTTGGGGCTGCTGCCGAAGAGGCCGCGCGCAAAGGCGCGTTCGGCTTCCCGGTGGTCGATATCGAGGTCGCCTTGGTCGATGGCGGCTTTCATCCGGTCGACAGTTCCGACATGGCGTTCCGCACCGCGACCCGGATGGCGATGCAGGATGCGCTGCCGAAAGCCGCGCCGGTGCTGCTGGAACCGATCCATGCGGTGACGATTTCAGTGCCCAACACCGCCACCGCCACTGCCCAGCGCCTGGTGGGCGGGCGGCGCGGGCAGATCCTAGGCTATGGCGAACGGTCGGGCTGGATGGGCTGGGACGATGTCGAGGCGTTGATCCCGCACGCCGAACTGCATGATTTCATCGCCGAACTGCGCAGCCAGACCATGGGATTGGGCGTGTTCCGGCACCGCTTCGACCACCTCGCCGAAGCCCCACCGAAACTGGTGCAGGACGTGGTAAAGGCGGCGGGTTAGACGCGCACGAAGCCAATCCCGCGGGCCAGCCAGCACCCGACTGTCAGACTGGCGCGATCCGGGCTAAACTCCAGCGTCCAATCGCCTGGCGCCGAGAAATCCAGCGCGCGCGGGCAGGGCAGGCGCCAGAGGTCGGGGCCGACCGGCAGCAGCGGTTCCATCAGCCCGCGGCCGAGAAACCCTGCGAACGCGCCATACAGCACGCCGCCGGCCGACACGCAGGTGAAGGTCGAGCCATATTCCGCGCAGTGATAGTCACCGCTTGGATCGTGCCCGCTATCGCCGTCGCAGCGCACCAGGGTACTGCGCAGGTTTTCTTTACCGCGCTCCATCACCAGATCATCGCCGCTGCGACGCAGACTGACCGTTGGGCTGTGGGCCGCATCATCGCCGTTCGGGTCCAGGGCTTCCGGTCCCTGGCCGAACCACAACTGCACCGCCTGGGTGGGGGGGATCACCACCCGCGCGACCAGGCCGGTTTCGCTGTCGCGATAACGTCCTGCCCAGGCCGGATCAGCCGCCTTGGCGGCTGGCGGCGCTGGCGCATCGAGCATCGCGCCGAGCAACTTGCTGGCAACCGACCCCGGATCGGCCATGTGGTTGAAAAGCACCACCACTGAAATCCGTTCGGACGGCACGTAAAACCGCGTGCTACGCCAGCCGCGCAAGCCGCCGCCATGGCCGATGGCGAGCTTGCCGTGGATCATCATCCGGGCCAGGCCGAAGCCATAGCCGGCCTTGTTGCCATCGGCGAAATCTGTCGGCTGGGACTGGATCGCATAGCGGCTCGTCGGGTCGTCGCGCGCTGCGTCGATTGTCTGTTCCCAGGCAATCATGTCGTCGAGCGATGCCGCAATTCCGGCGTCACCCGTCCAGTGCAGCCGATTTACCGCCGGGCGCCAGCCGTCTTCGAGCGAGCCTTCGTAGCCAATCGTGCCGTCCGGCATGGCAGAGGTTTCCGGGCACAACAGCGCGGTCGGCATCCCCGCCGGATCGAAGACGTGGCGGCGCATCAGTTGGCCGAGGTCGCGGTCGGCGCGGTCTTGCACCAACGCGCCGAGAATGCGGAAGTTCTGATTGCAGTATGAATATCGTGTGCCTGGAGCAAACTGCAAACTTGCCGATTTCGCTGTCAGCGCGCGCGCGTCATCCGGCCCGAACACGCTTTCCGGCGTCGCCCCGCACAGCACCGTGGTCGCCCAATAGTCGCGCAGGCCGGACTGGTTGTGGGCAAGATGCAACACCGATGGTCGGTCGGCGAGCCTGGGCAGTTGCATCGCCAGATCGGCGTTCAGCACCGTGGGATCGGGATGGCGTTCCAGCATCGTCGCGCAGGTGAACTGTTTGGTGATCGAGCAGATCCGAAACAAAGTCGCCGGGGTGAAGGCGATGCGCCGGTCGACATCGGCCCAGCCCCAGGCGTGGCGCATGACCACCGCGCCATCCTTCAGCACCGCCACCGCCCCGCCTGGCCCGCGCACGCCGGCGGGCAGGGCCGCGATTACCTGCTCCACATTTTTCATGTCGGCAGATACGGCGTTGGCACGAAAAATCGTCCGCCGACTGTCCGTAGTCCATTATTGGGACTTTCCATCGCCACTTTCCTTAGATTGAGCAACATCTGCCCGGCAATTGTTTCGCGCCAGAACCAACGATCGATCTGTCGCGCAGATGGTGTGTCACCGTCGGCCTGCACCGCCTCGCCATAGAGCGCCTTGATGTCATCGACGAAAAAGCGAAGCGCGAGTGCCGGTGTTTCGTGCAACGGCAGCGTGATCGGTTTGCCAACTGAATGATCTGCGGCGAAACCCGGCCATGACGTAACGTCCAGCCCCGATAGCCCGACCGTGGTGCGACCAAAACGCGCCTTGAAGCGCTCCCATCCTGGCAGCACCAGTGCCAACTCGCCGGCAAGCGCGGCCTGCCAGTCCAAGCGCGTCAGGGGTCCGTTCAGGGTGACGGATGGCGCCCAACCAATCCGGTCAAACCAACTCGGGTTGTCATCGGGGAAGTCTTCCAGAATGACCGGCCCGTCCGTGCGTTCGAGTAACCCCAGCGCCTGCATCAGCACGCGGCGCTGGAATGGCGCATCATTCGGCTCACCCAGCGGGCGGCCGAGCATGAACGGCACCATCAAAGCGCGCGGCGGGCGGGATTTTTCCACCTGCGGTAAAACCAGGGCGATTACCACCGTCGGCAATCCGCGTTCTTCCAACATATGTGCCAGCCCGCTCACGGCGCGCGTGCACAGCGGTCAAACCGGTAAGAGCAGGATCCCGGTGCAGCCCTCCGCGTGCAAGGCGGCGGCGATATGGTCGGCGGCGTCTTTCATCGCGGCGGGATCGGTCGAGCCCATCACGGTGTAGTGCGTGTCTACCAGACCGCCGATTTCGCCCTCGGCCGCCATGTCGCGCAGCCGGTCGATCGGATAGGCCACGTTGATGTCGCGCTGGAACCCGGCACGGTCGAAATTGATTGAGACATGGCTCATGAGAATGTTACCGTTCTTCCATGATCCGGGCACCGCGCGGACCTCACCCGATCCGACCGGGAACGGCTTGTCGCCGCGATGGATTAAGGCAGCGCTGCTGACCATCGCGATTTTGCGTTGAGCAAGCGCGGGTCCGGCGACAAAGGGCGATGTCTCCGGTGTTGGGCAAGGCAGATCACGCACTGCGGTGCGGGTGGGCTCGGGAATGTCATCGAGGCGCGCCATCGCAGCTTCTCCTGGAGTTGACGTCAGTTGACCACAGTCTCCGCCATCGCGCCACCACTCGGGCGGGCCGGCTGCCCGCCGTGCATGGTCAAATATCACCCCAGACCTTCAAAATATGGTGGGATGATGGTTTGTGCGCTACTATATGTTGATGTCGTGGGTCGGGATAAACGATTCGAAAGATAAAGAAGGTGGCTGGCGATGAATGTTGCGCAGATGTCCGGGTTGGCTGAACTCAGCTCTTATCCCACCACAATCCCTGGCATCAGCTTTGGTGAGGCCGCCGCCCCGGCGCAGGCACTTGATGCCGGCATGGGCGTGGCCGTCGCCCGGCGAACCGTGTTCCGTCCGGAGGACGGCGAATGCTTCGGCCGCGTTGCTGACCGCGTTGCGACCGGCAATATGTCGCTGCTGAAGCGCCCACTGACTGGAGCCGAACGGACCGAACATGCGCGCCTGCGCAACGCCATCGCCAGCGGCGCGTTGATTACCTCAGGTCGCCATTTGCAGCATGGCGATGCCGAGCAGGCCGGCCGCAACATGGAATTATTCACCAATTGCGCCACCGCGATCACCAGCTTTGCCAAGTTCTACCTGTTGCTCAACGGCAGCGGCGTCGGCCGGTCCTATGATGACGAACTGGTGGTGGTCGATTGGGCCGATGCCCCCGATATCCTGCTGCATCTCGACCCGTCGCATCCCGATTTCCCCGCCGACCGGCCGGAACTGAACGTCACCGCCATGCCTGCTGGCGTGATCCTTCATCGCGTTGATGACAGCCGCGAGGGTTGGGGCAAGGCGCTCGAACTCGTTGAGGGGCTGGCCTTCGCCAGACGGCGCGATGCCACCGTTCTGCTCGATTTCTCCGCCGTCCGGCGCGAGGGCGCGCCGATTGCCGGTATGCAGGGCCGTCCGGCGTCTGGCCCGATTTCCCTGATGCGCGGTTTTGCCAATTTGCGCGACAATGTGATTGCCCCGGCCCGCCTGCGTGACCGGGCCGGCCTCGCCCTGCAACCCTGGGAGCAGGCGCTGCTGGTCGATCATTTCTTCTCGATGGAAGTCCAGGTCGGCGGCGCCCGCCGGGCGGCGCGGATGGCGACCAAATCCTGGCGCGACCCCGGCATTTTCCGCTTCATCCGTGCCAAGAGCGAGGGCGGGCTGTGGACCGCCAATAACTCCGTCGTGGTGGACCGTGAATTCTGGACGCTGGTTGGTGAAGGGCGCGGCGATACGGCGCTCGCCGCCCAGGCCATCGCGGTGTTCAACGACGCCACCGAATGCGGCTACCGCAATGGCGAGCCCGGCTTCATCAACGGCGATATGCTGGACGATCACCGCACCGGCCGCGCCTGGGACAAGCCGGTATTCGCCGATGGCCGCGATTTTCGCTCGAACCGTTATCAGGCCGATTTCGGCGCCGATCTGCTGGCGGCGCTTGCCGAACGCGCCCAGTCCGCGCGCTTTCCCGCCATCACCAATCCGTGCGGCGAGATCGTGCTGCACGCCACTGGCGGCTATTGCGTCATCGCCGATTTCGCCCCGCTGCTGGCCTGCCCGCTGCCGCCGGAAAACGTGATCCCCGGCCTTGCGTCTGACGATGTCATGGCCGAATGGGACGCACGGGTTGAAGATAGCGTCCGCCTCGGGGTGCGCTTCCTGATGCGCGCCAACCGGATGAACGCGCTCTACGGCGAGGAAGTCCGCCGCACCAACCGCATCGGCATCGGCCCGACCGGGCTGCATGAATGGGCCTGGGTGCGCTTTGGCCTCGGGTTCGAAGATCTGCTCGACGAAAATCTCGCCGCACCGTTCTACCGCATGCTCGAAGCCCTGTCCGACGCCGCCAAGGACGAGGCTGACCGCTATGCCGACGAACTCGGCATGGTCGCGCCGTTCACCGTTACGACGGTGAAGCCGGCCGGCACGACATCGAAGCTATTCGGCCTCACCGAAGGCGCCCATCTGCCCGCCCGCAAGCAATATCTGCGTTGGGTGCAGTTCCGTGGCACACGCGATGCGGCTGGTAATTGGAGCGCCGACAGCGACCCGTTGCTCGCGCAATACGCCGCCCGCGGCTACCAGGTGCGCAGCCTGACCAGCTTCCCCGGCATGGCCATCGTTGGCTTCCCGACCCTGCCGCGTATCCAGCGCCTCGGCATCGGCGATCGTGCGGTCACCGCGTCGCACGCCACCCCGGACCAGCAATTCGCCTGGCTCCGCCTGCTGGAACGCCACTGGATCGGCGCCGAGCGCGGCAACCAGGTGTCCTACACGCTGAAATTCGATACCAGCCGCCATAGCCTGGCCGAATTCCGCGCCATCGTGCTGGAAAACCAGCCGACGATCCGTTGCTGCGCCATCCTGCCCGGCAATCCCGATGATCTGATGGGTTATGAATACCTGCCAGAAGAAGACATGACGCTCGATGCCTTCATTGCCATGGTGAATAGCATTGAGGATCCCGGGCTGCATGAGGCGGTTGATACCGCCCATCTGCAATGTGCTTCGGGGGCGTGCCCGATTTGAAGGAAGTCCTCCTTTTTTTGAAAAAAAAGGACTAAAAAAAATCCGACTCTGGCGCCTTTGGCTCGGGTCCCTGCGCAGTCCCACGCCAACGGCAACAAAGGCGCAAAAAGTTTTTTTGGTTCTTTTTGTTCACAAAAAGAATTGCTTGCCTTGACTCACCTATTTTGAGTTCCCAAGCGGACAGCGTATTCCTTTCCGACGGACGCCAAGGGGGCCGGCACATGGAAGACGATCTGCGAAAGGCCGCGCTTGACTATCATCGCCTGCCCCGCCCGGGGAAGCTGGCCATTGAGGCGACCAAGCCGCTCGCCACCCAGCGTGATCTGGCGCTTGCCTATTCGCCGGGTGTTGCCGCCGCCTGCGAGGAAATCGCCGCCGACCCCGAAGCCGCCTGGCTTTACACCGCGCGTGGCAATCTCGTCGGTGTGATCTCCAACGGCTCCGCCGTGCTTGGACTTGGCAATATCGGCGCGCTCGCCGGCAAGCCTGTCATGGAGGGCAAGGCGGTCCTGTTCAAGAAATTCGCCGGCATCGATGTTTTCGATATCGAGGTCGATGAAGCCGACCCCGCGCGTTTCGTCGAGGTGGTGGCGGCCTTGGAGCCGACCTTTGGCGCCATCAACCTCGAAGACATCAAGGCGCCGGAATGCTGGGCGATTGAGGCGGCGTTGCAGGCGCGGATGCGCATTCCGGTGTTCCATGACGACCAGCACGGCACCGCGATTACGGTTGCCGCCGCGGTGCGCAATGGGCTGGTGCTGCAGGGCAAGCGGCTCGAAGACATCAAGCTGGTGACATCGGGGGCAGGGGCGGCGGCGATGGCGTGCGTCGATTTGCTGGTCGCGATGGGGGTGCAGGCGGGCAACGTGACGCTGACCGACATCAAGGGCGTGGTGCATGCCGGGCGCGATGGCCTGGACGACCGGATGCGGCGCTATGCGCGGGAAACCGATGCGCGGACCTTGGAAGACGTGCTTGACGGCGCCGATCTGTTCCTCGGCCTGTCGGCACCTCGGGTGCTGAAGCCGGAATGGCTCGGCAAGCTTGCCCCGCGCCCGATGATCCTCGCGCTCGCCAATCCGGAACCCGAAATCCAGCCCGGACTCGTGCGGGCTGCCCGCCCGGATGCGATCATCGCCACCGGGCGCAGCGACTTTCCCAATCAGGTCAACAACGTGCTGTGCTTCCCGTTCATTTTTCGCGGCGCCCTCGATGTTGGGGCGACCCGGATCAATGACGCGATGAAGCTCGCCGCCGTCGAAGCGCTCGCCGAACTTGCCCGGGTTGAGGCGAGCGAGGTGGTTGCCGCGGCTTATGGTGGTGCCGCCCCGGTATTCGGCCCCGATTACATCATCCCCAAGCCGTTCGATCCGCGTCTGATCCTGCAAATCGCCCCGGCGGTTGCCAAGGCGGCGATGGAGTCAGGTGTCGCCTCGCGCCCGATCGCCGACTTCGATGCCTATCGCCATGAGCTCGAACGCTTCGTGTTCCGCTCCGGTGAATTGATGCACCCGGTGTTTGAGGCCGCCCGTGCTGCCCCGCCCCGCATCGTTTATGGTGAGGGCGAGGATGAACGGGTCCTGCGCGCCGCCCAAATCATCGTCGATGAAGGGATTGCCCGCCCGATCCTGCTTGGCGGGCGTGACCGGATCCTTGCCAAGATCACCGAGATGGGCCTGCGGATGGAGGTCGGCCGGCATATCCAGGTCATCGATCCCAACCAGGACCGCGACATCTGCATGCCGCTGGTTGCGCAATATCAGGCGCTGGTGGGGCGTCGCGGGACGCCGCCCAATGCCGCCGCGCGCCGCATTTCCGGCCGTGCCCCGGTTACGGCGGCCATGCTGCTGCATGCCGGATTGGCCGATGTCGCCATTGTTGGGGGCTCGGGCGACTGGTGGCGGTCGATGCAATACATCATGCCGATCATCCCGCGCCGGCCGGATGTCAGCCGGATTTACGCGCTGTCCTGTCTGATCCTGCGCGACCGGGCGCTTTTCATGTGCGATACCCACATGAACGCCGACCCGACCGCCGAACAGATCACCGAAATGACACTGCTGGCGGCGGCCACGGTGCGCGGTTTCGGGCTGGTGCCCAAGGCGGCGCTGCTATCCCATTCGAGCTTCGGGGCATCGAATTCGCCCTCGGCACGTAAGATGCGGGCAGCGCTCGGCATGATCCGGGCGCGCGACCCGAGCCTCGAAATCGATGGCGAAATGCACGCCGACGCGGCGCTCGACCCGATCATCCGCAATCGTGCCGTGCCGGATTCCGCGCTCGACGGTCAAGCCAACCTGCTGATCATGCCGAGCCTCGATGCTGCCAACATCGCTTTCAACTTGCTGAAATCGGCGGTTGACGGTCTGCCGGTCGGGCCGTTGCTGCTCGGCATGGCCAAGCCGATCCATGTCCTGGTGCCGAGCGTGACGGCACGTGGCATCGTCAATATTTCCGCTGTCGCCGCCCTTGAAGCCCGCGACCTGCTGGCCAAAGGCTGAGCCATGCTGATCTTCATCCTCGGTCTGATTGCATTATTGGTTTTCATGGTCGCGCTCGGGATGTTTTCCCGCGCCCAGATCGGCAATATCAAGCGCTTCGGCGCCTGGACCGTGGCGCTGGGTGGTCTGGCGATCGGGGCACTGCTGTTGCTGACCGGGCGCGGCCCGGCGGCGGTTTCAGCTCTGCTGTTTCTCGGTCCGCTGGTCTGGCAATGGATGGCGCCGGGCAAGCCGCTTCCCGGTACTGGGGGCCAGAGGCAGGCACCACCCGCCCCGCGCGGCAGCATGACGCGTGCCGAGGCACTGGAAATCCTCGGCCTGAAAGCTGGTGCCAGTGATACCGATATTCGCGCCGCTTATCACCGCCTGATGCGCGCCGCCCATCCCGATGCCGGCGGATCGGACTGGCTGGCTGCCAGGATCAATCAGGCGCGCGATACGCTGCTGGGTTGATCGCTTCCATCGCCCGTCTTGCCAAGGCCAAAGTCAACCTTGTGCCTACCTCGGCGGCGTTATCGGCAGCTGCGTTGCCGGCGGCGGCACGCGCGGCGATGCCGGCGAAAATCACCGCGAAGCGGAACAGCACGAAGGCGGTGTGGAATGGCAGCACCGGGGCAGGGTGGCCGCCAGCACGGACGTAGTGGGCGAGGTACTCCGCCTCCCCAGGAATGCCCAAGCCCGCTAAATCCAGCCCACGAATGCCGCCATATTCATCTGGCAGGGTTCGCCATGCCATGGCGTTGTAAGCAAGATCGGAGAGCGGATGTCCGATCGTGGAAAGCTCCCAGTCGAGCAGCGCTATCACCCGAGGCTCGGTCGGATGGAACATCATGTTGCCGGTGCGCAGATCACCATGGCAAAGGGTTGCAGCTTCCTCTGGCGGGATGTTCGCCGGCAGCCAGGCCAGCAGATCGGTGATCTCGGGGATGGCGGGTTGCGCCGCCAATTCCCATTGCCGTGTCCAGCGCGCGATCTGGCGGGCGAAATAATTGCCGGGGCGCCCATAATCGCCCAGGCCGATTGCCGCATAGTCCACCCGGTGCAGTCGCGCCATGGTTTCAGCCATCGACCGATACATCGCGCCGCGCTCGGCTTGTGTCACCCCCGGCAAGCCGCCATCGGCAAACACCCGGCCGTCGAGGCGTTCCATCACATAGAACGGCGTGCCGATGATCGCGGCATCGGCCTCGTAGAACAGCAATTGCGGCACCGGGACGTCGGTTGCGGCCAACGCCGACTGCACACGGAATTCGCGGTCGATCGCGTGGGCAGACGGCATCAGCGGGCCTGGTGGTTGCTTGCGCACCACCAGGCGCCGATTGTCGTAAGAGGCGAAAAACGTCGGATTGGATTGCCCACCCGAAATCCGCTGCAAGTCCATCGACCCACGCAGCCCGGCGAGCTTTGCACGCATATGCATGTCTAGCCGCAAGCGATCGAATTCCGGTTCCGCGTTCATCTGCCCCCGCCTGTCTCTGGCTGTTGCCGCCAACCCACCCTAGGATGGCGGCAAGGTCAACATCCCACCGAGGAAAATCATGCCCAATCCCGAAATCACCGCCCTTCGCGCCGCCCTTGCTGCGCGGGTCCGCCCGCCGGAACTTGCCGATATGCGCAAAGGCTTCGATGCCACTGGCCTCGCACGCGGCGTGCCGGCCGATGTGGTGGTCACGCCGTGCGATGCCAACGGCGTCGTCGCGGAGTGGACCTCGACGCCGGGCGCCGATCAGGCGGCGGCGGTGCTTTATCTGCATGGCGGTGGCTATGTTCTCGGCTCAATCGACAGCCATCGCAATTTGGCTGCCGAAGTCGGACGGGCGGCGGGCAGCCGGACCCTGGCGCTGCATTACCGGCTTGCCCCGGAACATCCGTTCCCGGCGGCGGTGGATGACGCGCTCGCCGGCTACAAATATCTCCTTGCCCAAGGCGTCGCCGCCAACAAGATCATCATCGCCGGTGACAGCGCCGGTGGCGGCCTGGTGATCGCGGCCATGCTGGCAATCAAGGGCGCCGGCCTGCCGCAGCCTGCCGGTGGCTGGGGGATTTCGCCCTGGGTTGATATGGAAGCGATTGGCGACAGCATGGTAGATAAGGCTGCCGCCGATCCGATGGTGCAGAAGCCGGGTCTGCTCGGCATGGCCGGGCTTTACCTCAATGGCGCCAATCCGCGCGATCCGCTGGCCGCACCGATGTATGGCGATTTCAGCGGCCTGGCGCCGTTGTTGATCCAGGTTGGCTCCGCCGAAACCCTGTTTGATGACGCGATCCGCCTGGCCCGCATCGCCGGTGCCGCCGATGTCGCGGTGACGTTGGAAATCTGGCCCGAGATGGTCCATGTTTGGCCGCTGTTTCACTTGCAGCTTGCGGCGGGGCGCCACGCGATTGCTGGCGCCGGCAGCTGGATGCGGGCGGTTCTCGCTGGCACGCCGCCGGTTTCGGTTAAGATTGATTAAGGCAAGATCTTCTTTGTTTGAAACCAAAGAAGCAAAAAAACTTCCCACCTTTGTTGCCGCTAGCGTGCGAACTCCCCGAGTAGGCACGCCAACGGCAACAATTATTGGAAAGTTTTTTTGGTTCTTTTTGTTCACAAAAAGAACCTATTTTTTCGCTGATAAAAGGACTTTCTTATGAACCTAGGCAAACTCGGCGTCTGGTACCCCATCGACAAAATAGCCCCAGGCGAGATCGGCGCGTTCGTCGCTGGGGTGGAAAAGCTCGGCTATTCCACTTTGTGGTACCCTGAATCCCGCGGCCATGAAGCGGTGAGCCTCGCCGGCTACATGCTCGGCGCGAGCAAGACCCTTAAGATCGGCAGTTCAATCGCCAACATGTATGCCCGCGACGCGGTGACCTCTCGCCAGGCCATGCGTGGCCTGAACGCGCTGTACGGCAATCGCTTCATCCTCGGCCTCGGCGTCAGCCACCGCCCGATGGTCGAGGGCGTGCGCGGCCATGTCTATGGCAAACCGGTGCCCGAAATGCGCGCCTATCTCGATGCGATGGAGCGTGGCACGACCGACAGCGCCGATTGGCCGGTGGCGCTGGCCGCCTTGGGACCGTTGATGCTGAAGCTTTCCGCCGCCCGCACCCGTGGCGCGTTGCCCTATAACGTTACCCCGGCCCATACCGCCGAGGCCAAAGCCATTCTCGGGCCGGACAAGTGGCTGGCGGTGGAGCAGAAATTCTGCCTGGAAACCGATCCGGTTCGCGCCCGTGCGCTCGGCCGGGCGGAATTGGCGCGCTATCTGACGTTGGACAATTATCGCAACAACTGGCTGCGGATCGGCTTTTCCGATGCAGAATTGTCCGATGGCGGCAGCGACCGTTTCATCGATGCCATGGTGCTGTGGGGCGATGTGGCAGTGGTCCGCAAGGGGATCGACGCCCATTTCACCGCTGGTGCCACCCATGTCTGTATCCAACCCGTGCATGCCGAAGGTGATTTTGCTGCGCGTGATGCGATGCTGGCGGCTTTGGCAGGGCGATAGGTGAATGGCTGACGCCGGTGACGAGCATTCCGGTTTAAAGGCCTTCCTGAGCGGTTCGGATGGCGACCGGATCGCTCGTGGGTCTAGCCCCGCCGATCTCGGCGCTGATGCCAAGGACAGGCTCCATATCCACGGTCTGGCCGAGGCAGTGGAAGTGCTTCGCCAAAACCTGGACAGACACACCCGCAGGACGCGTTATGGCTGGATAACCAACCGCCTGATGGTGGCGCGTAATATCGTCATCGCCGGCGGTGTGTTGGCTGCTCTGATCATCGCCCCGTTGGTGATGTTGCGTGAGGCTTATCGCCAAACGTTGACTGTGGTTGCGTTTGACGTTCCCCAGAGCGTGGCCCAGCGTGGCATTACTGGCGAGGTGGTGGCAAAGCATCTGTTCGATGAAATGATCCTCCGCCGTCGGGCAATCAGTTCTTTCGATACCGGGGAGCTCAAAAGCGCGACTTCCGCACGGCGGAACGATATTGCTTCGTCCGACGGCGCATTCAGCCTGCAGGCGCTGTTTCGTTACTTGCGTACCCTGACCGGGCGCGAAATCACCGTCGATGGCGAAATGCTGCTCGATGGCGATAATGTAACCCTGGTGGCACGGGTGCCCGGCAATCCCCCCCGCGTTGCGCGGGGTAAGCTTGCGGACTGGGAAAGGCTGATGGGCGGGTTGGCGAACTACGTGTTCGAAACCACCCAGCCCGTGGTGCTTGCCGCCTTCATGGGCGAAAATACGCGGACCCCGCAAGACATCGCCGCCCTGTCGCAACTCGTCCAGCGTATGGTCGAAACCGAGCCGCGCATTCCCGAAACCGAACTCGCAGTCGCCTATCACGCCTATGGCGAGGCGTTGCAACGCCAGCGCCGCACTGATGAGGCGCTGTTGGCCTGGGAGCGCGCGCGTGCCTACGATCCGAAGTTGGTGCTGCCTTACTGGTCAGCCGCCAACGTTCTGTTCGGCAGTGATCCGCAGGCGGCCGACGCGTTGTTCCGCCAGGCGCAAACCCTGCCGAGCAATTCGACCGATCGCCTGGGGGCCTATCTGCAGCGCTTTTATATCGCATCAAACAAGCGCGACTGCACCACCATGGCGAGCGTGCTGGCTTCCGCCGAACAGATTGCTGCCGACCGAAAATTCAGCACCGTGATTGTGCGGATGAGTGCGGTGCACATGCAGAACTGCGAGTATCAGCAGGCGCGGGCGGTAAATTTGTTGCAGAATCTGGCGAACCTGCATTCTGAGGTCGCAACCTACTGGATAAATGTCGCCACTGCTCAGGCGCGTCGAGATCGCTGGCGTGAGTCGCATCAGGCGCAATTGCGGGTACTCGCCGCCGATCCCAATAAGCGCAACCCGTTCGTGCGGATGAACCTTGCGGTCACCTCCGCTGTCCTGGGTGAGTTGCAGCAGGCGGAAGCCTATTATCGGGCGGGCCTGGAAATGCAGAGCGCTGACAGCAGCCTTGCACGCAGCGTGCTCGGGACTATTCGCTTTTACCAGGGCGATTATGGTGCGGCCGAGCAGCTTCAGCGTTTGGTGGTCGCCGACAAATCTTCAGTTGGTGCAGACGATTTCGGCGATCTCGCCAAAACGATTGCCCGCCAGGACAGGGTTGACGAGGCGATCAAGGTGCTGCGCCAGGGGATCGCCCACACCCCGCAATTCTGCCCTAACTATGACGTTGCGGCATCGATCCTGCTCAGGGCAGGTCGCGATGCTGAGGCCTTTGCGCAATGGGATGCGGGTATCGCGCTGATGCCCAAATGCGACATCAACTACCTCCATTACGCTCAGGCGCAACACGCGCGTTCCAATCCCGCTGCGGCACGGGCGTTGCTGGAAGCGCTGCTTCGACACGCACCCCTGTCGGATGCCGCCGTCGAAGCCAGACCCTTGCTTGCAGCGATCGGCCCGCCGAAATGAGTGGTGACAGCAGTTACCCGCAATGCTCGACCTGCTGACCCCAGCCGAGATGGCCCGTGCCGACGCGGCAGCGGTGGCGGCGGGCCATTCGGTTGCCACCTTGATGGATGCTGCTGGCACGGCGATCGCCAATGCCATCCGCCGCCGCGTCCCACCGTGCCGGGTGCTGGTGCTGTGCGGCCCCGGCAATAATGGTGGCGATGGCTATGTTGCGGCACGTTACCTCGCACAGATCGGCTGGCCGGTCGCGGTTGCGGCCCTGGCGCCGGCGCGGGGTGACGCGGCCATGGCGGCGGCGGGATGGCGGGGGCCGGTCGTGCCATTCTCGACCGCCGAGGCCGCGCGGGCCGATCTGGTAATCGATGCCGTTTTCGGCGCCGGCCTGCAACGTGATATCGCGCCGGAAATCTCCGATGTGCTCGCCGCCGCCCGTCGGATTGTCGCCGTCGATGTGCCGAGTGGGCTGGACGGCGGGACAGGGGGGCTGCGGGGTGTCGTCGCCCCGGCGGTGCTGACCGTGACCTTTTTTCGCAAGAAGCCAGGGCATTTGCTGCTGCCCGGGCGAACCTTGTGCGGGGAGATTGTGCTTGCCGATATCGGGCTGCCCGGCTCGGTGTTGCAAACCGTCCAGCCGCGCTGCTGGCAGAACGATCCCGCCTTGTGGCATGTGCCGCGCCCGGACACCGAGGCCCATAAATACACCCGTGGTCACGTCACCATTCTTGGGGGGACGGCGATGACCGGGGCCGCCCGCCTTGCCGCGGCCACCGCAAGGCGGGCCGGGGCAGGAATGCTGACCATCGCCAGCCCGCCCGACGCCGCCCATATCTATCGCGGTGGCGATCCTGGATTGCTGGTCGACAGCGCCGATATCCCATCCCTGCTTGCCGACGAGCGCCGCAAAGTCTGGGTTTGCGGACCCGGTCTCGGCATTGCTGCCGCGCAGGCCGCTCTGCCTATGCTGCTCGCATCAGGTCGCCAGATTGTCGTCGATGCCGACGCCATCACCGCCTGCGCGGGGGACCCCGCCGCCCTGCGCGGTGCCACGGTGCTCACCCCGCATGGCGGCGAGTTTGCCCGCGTCTTCGGCCCGCCCGGCCCCGACCGGGTCGCCGCCGTTCGTGCGGCCGCGGCCGAAACCGGCGCCGTGGTGCTGCTCAAAGGCGCCGATACCATCATCGCCGCCCCCGATGGCCGTGTCGCGATCAACGCCAACGCGCCCCCGTGGCTTGCCACCGCGGGCGCCGGCGACGTACTTGCCGGGTTGATTGCCGGCCTGCTCGCCCAGGGCATGCCGGCCTGGGAGGCGAGCTGTGCCGCCGCATGGCTGCACGGCGCGGCTGCAACTGGCATCGGACCGGGGCTGATCGCCGAGGATCTGCCTGCTGCCATCGCCAAATGCTTGCGGGACATGTGGTGGTCATGGTCTGGTGCGGCGAAGTCTTAATCGGAGCCGCCAATGTCCCCCACCCGTCGCGATGTTCAGGTCAACGGCATCCGCCTCAACGTCGTCGAGGCCGGCGAGGGACCTTTGGTCATCCTGTGCCACGGCTGGCCGGAACTGGCCTATTCCTGGCGCCACCAGATCCCGGCGCTTGCCGCCGCCGGCTACAAGGTCGTCGCGCCCGACATGCGCGGCTATGGCCGTAGCGATTCGCCCACCGACATCGAGGCCTTCAACATCACCCAACTGGTCGGTGACATCGTGGGCCTCGCCGCCCATTATGGCGATGCGCATCCCGTCGTGGTCGGCCATGACTGGGGTGCCAATGTCGCCTGGAATTGCGCCCTGATGCGCCCCGACCTGTTCCGCGCCGTTGCCGCGCTCAGCGTGCCGTTCCGCCCGCGCGGCCCAATGGCGCCGCTGCAGGCCCTGAAAGCGGCTGGCGTGGAAAACTTCTACTGGCAGTATTTCCAGGCCCCAGGTGTGGCCGAAGCGGAATTCGAGGCCGATCACGCCGCCAGTCTGCGCAAGGTGCTGTTCACCGGCTCCGGTGATGCCCCGCCGCGGGACAGCATGGCGCTGAACCTGCCGGCCGGCGGTGGCTTCCTGTCCCGCAGCATTGACCCCGAAACCCTGCCGGCCTGGCTGACCGCCGATGATATCGATTTCATGGCTGACCGCTTCCGGGGCAGCGGCTTTCGCGGTGGCTTCAACTACTACCGCAACATCGATCGCAACTGGTCGCTGACCGCGCCTTGGGCAGGCGCCAGCATCACCGTTCCCGCCCTGTTCATCGCCGGCACCCGCGATGTGGTGATCACCGGCTTCGGCAAAGCTGCCCTCGAAGCCATGCCCGCCAGCGTGCCGACCTTGCGTGATTCCGTGCTGATCGAGGGCGGCGGACACTGGATCCAGCAGGAACGCCCAGCCGAGGTCAACGCCGCGCTGATCAAATTCCTCGTGGGCCTTTAAATCATGGCAAGTATCGCCCTGCTGCGTCAGGTTGAGCGTAAGCTGCTGTGGCTGTCATCGTGGATGATCCACCAGGCCAATCATCTGCGCCCCAACCGTGACGGGTTGAAGGTTGGCGGACATCAGGCATCATGCGCGTCGTGCATTTCGATCATGACCGCGCTGTATTTCGAAATACTGCGGCCGCAGGACCGGGTGGCGGTGAAGCCGCATGCCGCCCCCGTGTTTCACGCGATCAACTATCTTTACGGCCGCCAAACGGTGGATCAGATGCGTGGGCTGCGCCAATTCGGCGGTGCCCAGCCCTACCCAAGCCGGGTGAAGGATGGCGGCGAGGTTGATTTCTCCACCGGCTCGGTCGGGCTGGGTGTCGCGATGACCAGCTTTGCCGCCCTGATGGGCGATTATGTCCGCTTGCACGGTCTTGGCCGGGACGACATTCCCGCCGGGCGCCACATCGCCATCGCCGGTGACGCCGAATTGGACGAGGGCAATATCTACGAGGCCCTGCTCGAAGGCTGGAAGCACGATGTCCGCAATGTCTGGTGGGTGATCGACTATAACCGCCAGAGCCTCGACTCGGTGGTCACCGACCGGTTGTTCGGCCGTATCGAGGGCCTGTTCCGCGACATGGGCTGGAACGTTATCACCATCAAATACGGCCGCAAGCTGCTGGCGGCCTTTGCCCAGCCGGGTGGCGAGAAACTGCGTGCCTGGATCGATGACTGCCCGAATTCGCTCTATTCGGCACTCACCTTTCAAGGCGGCGCGGCATGGCGGCAAACCTTGCTGACCGACCTTGGCCGCGAAGTCGGGGTGCGCGCGATCATCGATACGCTGTCCGATGACGATCTCGCGGCGCTGATGAATAATCTCGGTGGCCACGATGTTGATGTGCTGATCGAGGAATTCCGTGCCGCAGCTGCAGCCGGCGACCAGCCAACCTGCTTCATCGCCTATACCATCAAAGGCATGAGCCTGCCGTTTGCTGGCCACAAGGACAACCATGCCGGGCTGATGTCGAAGGAACAGATGGAATTGTTCCGCGGCGAGATGCACATCCGCCCCGACCATGAATGGGACAAGTTCGAGGGCCTGGGCCACGATGCCGCAGCGGTTGAAGCGCTGATCGACGCCGCACCTTTCGCGACCAAAATGACCCCGGAAGGCCGCTTCCTTTCGGCGCCGATTGTCGCGGTGCCGGCCCAATTGCCAGCGCCCAAGGTTGCCGGACGCAAATCCTCGACCCAGGGCGGCTTTGGCGAAATTCTCGCCGAGATCGGCCGGGCGCAAGGCGCGTTCAAGGAATTATCGGACCATATCGTGACGACGTCGCCAGACGTGACGGTGTCCACCAATCTCGGCCCCTGGGTGAACCGGCGCGGGGTGTTCGACCGCCATACCCGCAACGACGTCTTTCGCGATTCCAAACTTGCCAGCGCCCAGCGTTGGGGGATGGCGCCGAAAGGGCAACATATTGAACTCGGCATCGCCGAGCAGAATTTGTTTCTGCTGCTCGGCGCTGCGGGTTTGGCCGACCGTTTGCACGGTGCGCGGGTGCTGCCGATCGGAACGGTCTATGATCCGTTCGTCAATCGTGGCCTCGATGCGCTGATCTATGCCTGCTACCAGGATGCGCGGTTTCTGCTGGTCTCGACGCCATCTGGTATCACCCTCGCGCCTGAGGGCGGCCAGCACCAGTCGATCAACACCCCGTTGCTCGGCATCAGCACCGACCGGCTGGCGAGCTTCGAGCCCGCCTATGTCGATGAAGCCGCCATCCTGCTGCGCTACGCGTTTCACCACATGCAGCAGCCTGATGGTTCCGCAGTGTGGCTGCGGCTGTCGACGCGACAATTGCTGCAACCGGTGCGCACCCTTGATCCCGCCGCCGTGATCGCCGGCGCCCATTGGATCGTGCCGCCGGCCCCGGGCGCCCGCATCGCCATCGCCTATCAGGGCCCGGTGGCGCAGGAGGCCGAGGCCGCCTTCGCCGAGCTTGCATCCGAAGAACCTGGGGCCGGGCTGCTCGCTATCACCAGCCCCGACCGGTTGCACGCCGGCTGGCTTGCCGCCGGTCGCGCGCGCCGCGCTGGGGATCGGACCGCGCAAAGCTATATCGAGGCGATCCTGGCACCATTATCGCGCGACGCGGCGTTGGTCACCGTGCTGGACGGCCATCCCGCCGCCCATGCCTGGCTGGGCGCAGTTCGCGGTCAGCGGGTCGTACCGCTGGGGCCTGACCGCTTCGGCCAGGGCGGCGATATTGTCGATCTCTACCGCGAATACGGCCTCGACACCGACGCTATCCTGGATGCGTGTGCGGCGGCCTTGCTGGGGGACTGACGATCCTGCCGGCGTGGGTCAGTGAAACACCCGCCCGGCATCGATCACAATCGTCTGCCCGGTCATGGTTTCGGTCCGACACATCGTCACCACCATATCGGCGCAATCATCCTTGTCGGCGGCCTTCTTCAGCAACGCGCCGGCGGCGGAACTGGTGACCTGCTCGGCGCGCAAATTCGCGGTTGCCCGCGTGCCTTCCAGCAATCCCGGCGCCACGCAATTGACCAGCGTTTCCGGCGCCATCGCCACTGCCATACAGCGCGTGAGATGGATCAACCCGGCCTTGGCGACCGCATAGGCAATCGACGACCCGGTCGGCGTCAGCCCCGCCACCGATGATATATTGACCACCCGGCCCTGGCCTTGCGCCTTCATGATCGGCGCCACCGCCTTGGTCAGCCGCATCGGCCCGGTGAGGTTGATCGCCATGATCTTGTCCCACAGCGCATCGTCCATATTGTCCAGTTCGCTGAACGGCACTGATTTGTTGAAGGCGGCATCGTTGATCAGAATATCGAGCCGGCCGAAGCGCGCGGTCACATCGGCTACCAGCTGCGCAATCGCGGCACCGTCGGTGATGTCGCAGGCGAATGCGGCCGCGTTGATCTGGTAGGTGGACGCCAGTTCGCGGGCCACTGCCTCGCCCTGGTCGCGGCTCTGCGCATACATGACCGCGATGTGAACGCCCTCGCGCGCCAGGGCATGGCAAATCCGTTGCCCAAGCCCGCCATTGCCGCCGGTGACCAACGCAACCGTACCTTTGAGTTCCATGCGATCCCTCCTGTTTCGCCGGAGAGAGTGCGACCAAACCCCGCCGCGGCGCAAATCGCATCAGCTATTGCGCAGGCTTTCCGAAACCGGCACCCGCCAGGCCGCCAACGCCGGGAGCACCGCCAGCGCACTGCCGGCCAGCAGAAGTTCGAGCACAAAGCGCAACTCCGGCCAGCCGAGCGTGGCCGCCGCGCGTAATCCTGTCGAACTGGTCATCAACTCCGCGGCAAGTGTTGCCCCGAGCCAGCCAAGCGCCAGCCCGCCCAGACACCCACCGGCAATCAAGGCCGCAACCCCGAGCCAGATAACCAGGAACACGTAGAGCCGCGGCGCGCCCAGCGCCCGTAGCATTGCGTAACGGCGGCGCCGCAGCCCGACGAGTGTGACGGCCACCAACATCACAGTGAGAAACACCACCAGATTGTTCAATCGCGTCATCACCAACAGCACATCGCGCACATTGCCGACATTGCGATAGATCGACACCAGAACCTCGGCCGGGAACAGCGCCATGGTGCTACCCTGGCGATAAGTGCCGCGCAGCACATATGCGTCCGCCACCGCTCGTGGCTGGACCACGATCGCCGGCACGCCGGGAACCCTCGCGGCATCAAAAGGCGGACCAATTGGGGCATCTTCGACGAGATGCCCGTTGCCGAGGCCATGGGTTTCCCAAACCGATTCGACCGGGACCATGATCGCCCGATCCCATGGCGTGTTGCGCTTCGGCAGTCGTCCCACCACTTTGTAGACCACGCCTTCATGCTTGTGGGCACGCTCCTCCTCGCTTGCCGTGCCCATCGCGCCATGGGTCTGCACACCATGGGACGGGGTAATATTGGCACCGATCGCAAACGTGACGTCGGCGCCGACCACCGCTTCGTTTTCCGCGCGAAACACCCGGCCCTCACTGACGGTGAGGCGGCCCCAGGCGGTAACCAGCGGCGCGGTGGTGCCGATCACCGGCCAGCCATGCACGATGTCGCCGAATGCGATCGGCGCGGCGCCGGTGACGCGCGGGTCCGTCGCGAGCGTGTTGAGGATTGCTCCATCGATCAGCGGAATGGCGTCGATCTGCAAATAGGCCGCTGTCATCACCAATTGCGTCTGACTGCCCGGCGCGCCAATTAGCAGGGGAAAATCATCGGCCGCCCTGGCGCTGGCCTGGCGCAGGGCGCGTTCCTGGGCGCTGATCCCGACCCCGGTTGCAACCGCAATCGCGATGAGCAGCATCACCACTGCTGACGTCGAGCGCATCGCCCGCATATCGGCGATCAGCATCGGCCACGGGTTCATCGCAGTTTCCCGCGGTCGAGTTGGTAAACCTTATCCATCTGCGCCAGTAGTGTCTGATCATGCGACACCACCACCAGCATTGCCCCACCCGCCGTCGCGCGCTGGACCAGCAGATCGGTGATTGACCCGGCCGTCGCGGCATCAAGGCTCGCGGTCGGCTCGTCGGCCAAAATCAGCTTGGGCGCGAAGAGCAGCGCCCGGGCAATGGCCACGCGTTGTTGTTCGCCGCGCGACAAGGCTGCCACATTTCGGGCCGGGGTGATGATGCCGGTTTCGGCGAGCAGGGCGATCGCCGCCGCGCGATGGTCCCCGGCCGGCGCGCCGCCGAAGCTGCATGGCAGCAGCACATTCTCCAACGCGCTCAATTCCGGCACCAGCAGAAAATCCTGGAATACCATCCCGACATTGGCGCGCCGCCAGGCATCGCGCGCCACCTCGCCCAGCGTGGCGATGTCCGTGCCGTTCCAAACCACCTTGCCGGCCTCGGGTCGCAAAAGCCCGGCGAAGACATGCAGCAGGCTGGTCTTGCCCGACCCGGATGGGCCGGCCAGGCCGATGCGGGCGCCAGGCTCGATGGCAAGCGCATCTATATCCACAATCCGCTGCGCCTCGCCCCGGCTGCCCACCGTCACTGTGATGGCGGACACATGCAGCCCGGCGCGATCAGACGGCACGAAATTCGGCGTCCACGAGGCGTATCAGGCTGACAAAACCAGATTTGGGATCGGTCCACGACCCGATATCAAGTCGGCCACGCGCTTCGATCCGGGTGCCGCCATCAACCATCGCCATGACCCGGCGCATGTAAATGACCACGATGTCGATCGGCCAGTCGGCATCGGACTGGCAGAACGGGCAAATCGTCATCGGCGTCGAGGTCAGCACAAAAAACGGGCTCTCCGCCGCCAATGGCGGTGCCATATAGCCGCGGATTGTAACGCTTGCGCCAGCGAGGCGGATTGTGGCGTCGGAGAACACCGCGCCGCGTACCCCGACGGATTTGTAGAGGTGGTTGAAATCGAGCCGTTCGTTGGCCCGCGCGGCGCCCGCCGCCAGCATTATGCTGGCAACGAGCAGGCCGCGCCGATCGATCAGGCTATTCACCAAGCCCGAGCGCGGTCACCATGTTGCGAAACACCCGGACGTTGTCGATGCGGCCACGGAACTGCTCCGACCCTGGTCCGATCGCGGTCAGCAGGACGTCATCGGCGGCATGCACCCCGGAATTGCCTTCCTTGGGGAGATTGCCCTCGATCCGCACCGCGCCCGGGCGTTCGCAGTATTTTTCATTGGCGACGAACGTGCCGGGTTCCTTGCCTGCCACCACGGCGGCAAATTCCCCGTCGAGATACGGCTTGGCGTTGAAGCAATGATCGGGGTAGCTGCCAAACGCGAGCGCAATCCGACGCGACACATCGACACTTGGCGGATAACCATTGGCATCAGGGGCGGGGTAGTTCGGAAATTTCGACTCCGCGTAGGTGCCAAGCTTTTCGCGCGGCGTAGTGCCGGGCCGGGCATCGTCATAAGTGCCGATGATGCCGACCATATGGGCGTGATCGCCAACCACGATGATCAGCGTGTCCTCGCGCTTGGCGGCCCACTCCTTGGCGGCCTTGACCGCGTTGTCGAGCATGATGGTGTCAAAAATCGCCCGTTCGGCATCCAGCGAGTGGCTGTATTTGTCGATGCGGCCCGATTCCACCATCAGCACGAAGCCTTTCGGGTTCTTCTGCAGCAGTTCGAGCGACACTTTTACCTGGTCCACCAGATCGGGCTGATCTGGGAAGCGGCCAACGCTGCCCTTCTTGAGGATCATCCGGTCCAACGCGCCATCAAGATTGCCCGTGTTGAACAGCCCAAGCAGCTTCGTGGTTGCGGGATCGCGGCCGGCGGCCAGCATCTCGGCGTTGGTGGCGGCGAATTTCCAGCCGGCTTGCTCGAACATCTTGATATAGTCGTTCTCATCCGCGCGGCGCGAGCCTGCAGTGGATTTCGCCAGCCAATTCGGCGAGCCGCCGCCCATGATCACGTCGGGCTTCACGTCCCAGAACATTTTCACAATGTCGTTAAAGTCGCTGCGGCGGCGAGTATGGGCGATCATGCCGGCTGGCGTCGCGTCCTCGATTTCGGTGTTGGTAACAACGCCGACTGCAAGCCCGTGGCGGCGCGCCAGTTCGCCGATGGTCTCGACTTTCGGATGATCCAGCGTGCTCTTGTTGCGGGCACAATAGACGCCAAGCGCGTTGACGCAGCTTTTGTGTCCTGTGGTGTAGGCCGACATCGCATTGGCGCTATCGGTGACAATGCCGTCCGTGCCCGACGTCGACACCAGCGCCATATGCGGCATGTCGTCGATTGCCAATTCGCCGCCATAGAGCCCTTCGGACATGCCCTTGGACATTATCCGCGCGGCCGTCCGATGGGCGATCGACAGCCCGTCGCCAATGAACAGGATGACGTTCCTGGCAGCCGGCTTGGCGGCAGTGGCATAGACATTCCAGCCCACGCTCGCGGTGCCGGCGGGCGCGCTCGCCTCAATCTTGATCGCCTGGGCACCCTTGACCGTCACGTCGCGGATGACGAAAGCCGAGTAATCCTGCCCGTCTTCCCTGACCACGAACTGGCCTGGCTTACCGAAGAATGCTGCCGGGTCCTGGCCGTTGACGCTGATCCTGACCTGATCGACGGAAGGCGCCGCCGGGAATTCGACCTTGAAGTCGAACTTGCTGCCGGACAGAATCTCCGCCCGGTTCAGCGGGTAGATCGTTTGTGCCTGGGCGGCGGCGGCGGCGAGCAGAGCGATGGAAGCAAGCAAAACAGCGCGCATCGAAAACCATCCTTGATCACGACAAGGCCGTTTATCTAGCGCAGTTCAATGACAGGCGGGCGACCGTCCGCTTGAAGATTATGTGACAGTTACGCCCAGCCTGCCGGCGAGGTCCTGGATGAACTGCCACGCGACCCGACCCGAGCGTGCGCCGCGCGTCATGGTCCATTCCTTGGCTTCCGCCAGCAATTCCGCCTCGCCGATCGCCAGGCCCATATCGCTGGCATAAGCCTTGACCATGGCGAAATACGTGTCCTGGTCGATATTGTGAAACCCAATCCACAGCCCAAACCGATCCGACAGCGAGATTTTTTCCTCAGCCGCCTCCGACGGGTTAATCGCAACCGCCCGCTCGTTCTCGATCATATCGCGCGGCATCAAATGGCGCCGGTTGGATGTGGCGTAGAACAAGACGTTGTCGGGCCGCCCCTCAATCCCGCCATCAAGCACTGATTTCAGCGCCTTGTAGTCAGCGTCCTCGCGCTCGAACGACAAATCGTCGCAGAAAATCAGGCAGCGCCGTGCCGCATTGCGCAATTGCGCCAGAAGCCCGTCCAAGGTCGCAATATCGGCACGATGGATCTCAATCAACGCCAGACTGCCCGGCATCCGCGCATTGGCCTCGGCATGCACCGCCTTGACCAAAGACGATTTGCCGGTGCCGCGTGCACCCCACAACATCGCATTATTGGCTGGATAGCCGGCGGCAAAGCGCAACGTGTTGTCGAGCAACAGTGATTTCGGCCGCTCAATCCCCAACAGCAACTCAAACCCCACCCGTGCCACCACCGGCACGGGCTGCAGATGCTCGGGATTGGGGTGCCACACAAACGCATCCGCCCCATCCAGGCCAATTCTGGCCGGCGGCGGCGGCGCCATACGCTCCAACGCTTCGGCAATTCGGGTCGCAACAGCCAGCAAATTCAGGTCGTTCATCATAAAACCTTCATTATCCCAACGCCCGTGCTTGACGTGCGAGGGACGGAAACTATGGTCCGCCGCATCGCGCCGCAACCCAGGACACCAAATTGATGCTTATCTCGCCCGCCTACGCCCAAGATTTCGCCGGCAGCTTCGCCTCCTACGGGCAGTTCCTGCCCATCGTGCTGATCTTCGTGGTGTTCTACTTCCTGCTGATCCGCCCCCAGCAACAGCAGCAGAAGTTGCTCAAAGCCCGCCTCGCCAGCATCAAACGCAATGACCGCGTGGTCACCGGCGGCGGCATCATCGGGCTGGTCACCAAAGCCCAGGACGGCACCAGCGAAATCGAAGTCGAAATCGCCACCGGGGTCAAAGTGAAAATCCTGCGGGAAACCATCACCACCGTACTGACCGACCCACCGCCGGCCAATGACAGCAAGCCTGCGAAGGCGTAGCGCGTAAGGAAGCAAGGCGAGGGGCGCTGCCCCCTCGACCCCCGCCGGGGCTGGGCCCCGGATCCCGATCCTAAGAAAGCAAAGTCGGCCTGAAGAAGGGGGCTTAGGTACTGGTTCGAACCAGTACCTAAGCCCCCCTCGTCAGGCCGACTTACCCGTAGGGGGTTGGCGTCCGGGGACCTTCCCTGGCGGGGTCCAGGGGCAGAGCCCCCGGACTTACTGCACTACAGGCTAATCGCTTCGTAGTTCGCCAGGTTGTCGAGCCAGTTGGTCACGTAGTCCGGGCGGCGGTTGCGGAAGTCGAGGTAGTAGGAGTGTTCCCAGACGTCGCAGCCGAGCAGGGCTTTGCCTTCACCGGTGGCGAGCGGGTTGGATCCGTTCGGGGTTTTGGTGCATTTCAGTTTGCCGTCGGCGCCCATGATCAGCCAGGCCCAGCCGGAGCCGAATTGGGTGGTGGCGGCGGTTTTGAAGGCGTCTTTGAAGGCTTGGACGCTGCCGAAATCGGCGACCAGCTTGGCTTCGAGCTTGCCGGGGATGCCGCCGCCTGATGCTGACATGTTGGTCCAGAACAGCATGTGGTTCCAATGCTGGCCGGCGTTGTTGAAGACTGGGGCCATATCGGCTTTGCCATTGGTCATCATCACGATGTCTTCGAGTGACTTGCCGGCGAGCGCGTCATTGGCGGCGACGAAGCCGTTCAGCGCCGTGACATAGGCCTGGTGGTGCTTGCCGTGATGCAGTTCCAGGGTTTCCTGGCACATGCCACGGGCGGCGAGGGCGGCCGTCGTGTAGGGAAGGGCGGGAAGTTCGAAAGCCATGGACAGTCTCCTGATTGCGATACCCAAGGTAGCTATGACTGGTGCCGCCCTAGGTCAAGCGGGCTTGCCAGATTTGCGCTTCTGCGCGAGGTCATCGCCATGACATCTCAGCTTTCACCGATGGGTATTTTGGTCCGCCGGCACGACCCGGACCGGTTTTTCTGCGCCTTGTTCGCACCGGTGGCGCAGCGTGAGGTGTTGTTCACCTTGTACGCGTTCAACCACGAGCTTGCCCGGGCACGCGAGGTTGCGTCCGAGCCCACCCTCGCGCTGATCCGACTGCAATGGTGGCGCGAGGTGGTGGACGGCGCATCCAAGCGGCACGAGGTCGCGACGCCTTTATCGGACGCGATCGCCCAGGGCTTGCTGGTGCCGGAGGATTTGCTGGCGATGATCGACGGGCGCGAGGCTGAGGTGGGCGACGGGTTTGCCAGCACGGCGGATTGGCTGGCTTATCTTGACGCCACCGCCGGACGTTTGATGGTGGCCGCCGGTCGCGTGCTGGGCGCGCAAGAGCTTGATCGTTTGCGCGCCCTGGGCACGGCCTACGGGATTGCCGGCCAGTTGCGCTCGGTTGGCGTGCTGGCACGTGCCGGGCGTTGCCTGTTGCCTGCAGATGCTCTGCTGGCTTGCGGGATGACGCCGCACGACGTCATTGCCCATCGCGAGCCCGATCGGCTGCTGGCGGCCTTGAGCGGGCTTGCGGGGCGCGGTCAGGCGCTGCTGCGCGATGCACGCGGAAAACTGCCCAATGCGGCAGGATTACCGGCGGTGCTGGCGTGGCGGGATTTGCGCCGGATCGGCGCCCCGCTGCGTCCACGCGGGCTCGGCGATCGGTTGGCGGTGCTGGCGGCCGCGTTGATCGGACGAATTTAGCCGATCAGTGCGATTTTACTTGCGCAAACCCATCGCTTCCAGGCAGCCTCTGATTCTAACCAACTGAAAGGAGGTGATCCAGTGTCTCATTGTTCTCGGCTGCGTCCAGCTATGGGCGTTCGGATTGCTGGCGTCTCGAAACGGATTGCCTTCTGATCCACGTCTTGCCGTGCGCGGCCTGACAATGTGAAGGCTCCGGAGGGTTTCCCTCCGGAGCCTTCAACTTTTTGTCGTCAATCTGCGACCTTAACGACCAGCTTGCCGGTGTTTTCGCCGCGGAACAGCATCCCCAACCCGTTCGGCGCCGCATCCAGCCCATCCAGCACGTGCATCGCCAGCTTCAAGCGCCCGGCCTTGGCCTGCAGCGCCAGCCAATGCCGGCCTTCGTCGAAGCGTGCAGCGAAATCAGTCACCACGAAGCCCTGGATGCGCCCGCGCCGGCCGATCAGCATGCCGAGATTTTTCACCCCGTACGGCACTTCCAACGACGTTTGCGAAATCCGCCCGCAAATCACCACCCGCCCGCCGATCGCGAGCTGGTTGATTGCGGCTTCCAGCGTCTCGCCGCCGACATTGTCGAAGAATACGTCGACGCCGTTCGGGCAGGTCCGCGCGATGGCGGCCGCGAGATCAGGTTCGGCCTTGTAGTCGATCGCCGCATCAAGCCCGTATTCTGCAAGCAGACGCCCGCATTTTTCCGCGCCGCCGGCAATGCCAACCACGCGGCAACCTTCGATCTTGCCGATCTGGGCCACCATCTGGCCAACCGCGCCGGCGGCACCCGAAACCAGTAATGTCTGGCCCGGCCGCGGCTGGCCAACGTCCTTCAAGCCGAAATAGGCGGTCAGGCCACCCATACCGATGAGCCCGAGCCAGTCTTCGGCGCTGCCGACCGTTAAATCGAGCTTTTCAACCTCGGTGGCCTTCAAGGTCGGGCAGGTCTGCCAGCCCAGCCGGGCCGAAACCAGATCGCCGACTTTCAGGCTCGGGTCGCGGCTTTCCACCACCCGGCCAATGCCGCCGGCGCGCATGACGTCACCGATTTCCATACGCGCCACATAGCCCGGATCTTCATTGACCCAGACCCGCATCGCCGGATCGATCGAGATATAGAGTGTTTCAACCATCACCTCACCGGCATCGGGGGCGCGAACGGCGCGGGTGGCTTCGGCGAAATGTTCCGGCCCCGCGAACCCGGTCGGGCGGGCGGCGAGCGTCAACACCCGGTTGGCGTTGCGCATTTCAGTATCCCTTGAAATCAGGCAGACGGCGTTCGCCCATGGCTTTGATGCCTTCCTTGAAGTCAGCGGTTTTGCGCTGCCAGTCCTGCTCGACCAGTTCGCGCTCGGTTGCGGTTTCGACCATGTCGGCAAGGCCCCGGCGCAACGTTTCGCGGGTGGACTGGGTGGAAAGCGGCGCTGATTGGGCGATTTCGACTGCCAAAGCCTGGGCGGCGCTGCGCACTTCGTCGGCGGGCACCAGCACATCGGCCATGCCAAGCCGCACCGCTTCGGCGCCATCGACGCGGCGCCCGGTATAGAACAGCAGTGCCGCCTGCTGCGGCCCGATCAGCCGCGGCAAAGTGGCGGTCAGGCCAAAGCCGGGATGAAAGCCAAGCCGGTTGAAATTGGCGGAAAACCGGGCTTCGACGCAGGTGACGCGGAAATCGGCAACCAGGGCGAGGCCCAATCCACCACCGATTGCCGGGCCGTGCACGGCGGCCACTACGGGCTTTTTGGCGCGGAACAGGCGGGCGGCTTCCTTGTAAAGATGCTTGGTGACCACGCCACCGGTTTCGCTGACCGTTCCGGTATCGGGCCGGTTAGCAAAATCGGCGCCGGCGCAGAAAGCCTTGCCTTGCGCTGCGAGCAGGATCGCCCGGCATTCCGGATCGGCGTCGAATTCGGCAAAAGCGTCGGCAATCTGGTTGATCAGCGAAACGTCGAAGAAATTATTCGGCGGCTTGCGGATTTCGACCAGGCCAACACGGTCGGTGATGGATGTTGCGATGTCGGTGTAAATTGTCATTTTGGGATCTCAGCTCAATGTGGCAAGGAATTTGGTGACTGCGGCGTTGAACGCCGCCGGCTGGTCGATATTGGCGGCGTGGCCGGCATCGTCGATGATGATCTTGACCGCACCCGGGATTTTCGCCGCCATGTAGTCGGTGGCGGCGAGAAACGGCGTGTCACGGCTGCCGACCAGCACCATCGACGGCACCTTGATGCCCGGCAGCAGATTGATCACCGTCGCGTCGCGCTGGGTCAGCATACCGCGCGCCGCATGGGCCAAACCTTGGGCGTTGCGATGCTTGCTTTGCCGGCGTTCGGCGCTGCCCGACGATAATTGCCCCAGCCCCTCGGCTTCCAGACGTGCAGCAGTGCCAAGCGACCGTTCATTCCACGCCGCCCGCCCGCTGTCCTGCTTGAAGCCAGGGCCGGTGTCGATGATCAGCAGCGCGGTCGCGCGTTGCGGATGGCGCGCGTAGAACGCGAGCGACATATAACCCCCCAGCGACAAGCCACCGATAATCGCGGTGGGCGCGCCGACCGCATCCAGGATCGCTGCCATGTCGGCGACGGTTTCTTCTTCTGAATAGGCTGCCGGGTCATCGGGGTAGTCGGATTGGCCATGGCCGCGCATGTCCCACAACACTAGGCGATGTTTGGCTGACAGGGTTTCGATCTGGCCTGCCCACATTGCCGAGGTCGCCGAAAACCCATGGCTCATCAGCAAGGTCGGGCCGCTGCCATGGACTTCGTAGTAAAGCTTGACGCCGTTGCGTTCTAGTATTGGCATTTTTTTTCCTCCCGTTAAGCGTTACGCGCTTCGTGTCACCAATCTCCCAGCCCGCGCCTCGGTTGCGCCAACCCCACCGACATAGGCGGATTGGCCATTGATCCAGGTTTCGATGATCCCTTCAGCCGGCCGCGTCGGGTGATCGAAATCGGCCATGTCCTTGATGGTATCGGCATCGAACAGCACCAGATCGGCAAACGCCCCGGTGCGGATCACCCCACGATCGGCGAGGCCGAACACGGCGGCGGTGCGGCCGGTCATCTTGTGGACCGCGGTTTCCAGGCTGAATAGTTTCAGATCGCGGCTGTAATGGCCCAGCACCCGCGGAAAGCAGCCCCACAGCCGCGGATGCGGGAAGCGGTCATGCGGCAAGCCGTCTGAGCCGATCATCGACAGATCATGCTGCATGATGCGCTGGACGTCAGCCTCGTCCATCTGGAACATGATGGCGCCGGCCGGCAGCAGTTTTTCGCCGGCGGCCTTGATGTCCATGCCCCATTCTTTCGCCACATCGGACAGCCAGCGCCCTTCCATTTCCGGGTGCGGGTTCGACCAGGCGATCTTCACCGGGATGTCGGGCCGCAAACGATCCGGCATCAGCACGGTCGATCCGGCGTAATAAGGATAGACGTCGAACGAAACCTGCTGCGAGGCCGCGTACTTGTCGATCAGCGCCAGGGTCTCCACCGACCGCCCGAAATTCTCCGGCATTGAGCATTTATGATGGCTGATCACCACCGGCACCCCGGCCTCGCGGCCGATTTGCAGGGTTTCCTCGATAGAGTCGGTGACGAATTCACCCTCGTCGCGCATATGGGTGACGTAGAGGCCACCTTTGGCGCGCAGGGCCTCGGCGACCGCCACGACTTCCGAGGTCGGCGCCAGCATGCTGGGCGGGTAATAGAGCCCGGTGGAGAAGCCCGATGCGCCCTGTGCCAGGGCGTCGCGCAGGCGGTTCTGCATCGCCTGCGCCTCGCGGTCGGTCGCCGCCCGTTTGGTATCGCCGCCCATCGCTTCGAGCCGCAAGGTCATGTGGCCGATCAGGGCGACGGTGTTGACCGGCGACGGGGTGGCGCGCAAGGCCTCGGCGTAGTCACCGAACTCGCCGAACTTGTCCCAACCATCGGCGAACACCAGGTCGAGCGGCGGTTGCGGTCTGACGCCCTTGGGGAAACGGATCGGCGACAGGCTGATGCCGCAATTGCCGACGACCACTGTCGACACGCCCTGGGACATCTTGCAGCCCATGCATTCCGGGCCGCACAACACCGCCCGGTCATCATGGGTGTGGGCATCGATGAAGCCGGGCGCGAGGATCTTGCCCGTCGCGATCACCTCGCGATCGGCCGACCAGGCGCCGAGATCACCCACCCCGACAATCCGGTCACCGGTCACCGCGACATCGCCGCGGCGGCGTGCGGTTCCGGTGCCATCGATGATGGTGGCGTCCCGTAGGATCAAATCGCAACGAAGTGCCATGGTGCTAACCTCTCAATGTGGCGGTGGCGGCGTCATCGACGACACCGAGCGCGGATGTTTCAACTTTATAGAGCGTGCGGGCATTTGCGACCGAGACCAGCCCGTTGCGCACGTCGTCGGCGACCGTTGCCGGTGCGCGATCAATCGGATTGCCCATGCCGCCGCCACCGGGCATCAGCAGCAGCAGCCGATCGCCATTGGGGATGATCTGGAAACCCTTGGTGCGCAAGGCTGGCCCGGATTTGAGGGTGACGACACCCGGGGCACCGGGGCCGCCATCCTCGCGGCCTTTCGGCGCGTTGGCGATGCGGTCGAAGGTTGCGTTCACCGCGAACTCCAACTCGCCCTTGGTGGCGATTTCCATGATCTGGCCGATGCCGCCGCGGGTGCGCCCGGCGCCGCCGGAATCAGGGCGCAGTTCCTTGCGCCAGATCACCACCGGGGCGACGTTCTCGGTGGCTTCGACCGGCATGGTCCGCACGCCTGACGGAAACGCGGTGGCGTCCAGGCCATCCAATGTCGGGCGCGCACCAGTGCCGCCGGAATTGAAGGTGATGATCTCGAAATCACCGATCACCGGCCGGTTCGAGGTGCCTTGGCCGGATACCGAGCCACCTCCGCGCAAGGGCGGGTTCCACAGGCAGGATGATCCCTCGGCCGCGACCCGTGCCGGCACGGTCTGGTGCAGGCAGCCCATCATCAGATCGGGCAATAAATGCCCGATGACATGGCGCACGCTGACCGGATAAGGCCGTGGGGCGTTGAGGATGCAGCCTTCCGGGATTTTCATCCGAAATGGCGCGAGGGAGGCCCAGTTATTGGGGATCTCGGGCGCCACCACCACTTTGATCCCGAAACAGGCATAGGCGCGGGTATAGGCGGCGGGGACGTTAATGCCGCGACCCGACAAGCCCGACGTGCCGGTGAAATCAACCTCGATGGCATCATCCAATACGGTCATCTCGGCGGCTAGCCGCACCGGGGCTTCGTAGCCATCGGAATAGATTTCCCCGCTGTAAGTGCCTCGCCCGATCTTGGCGATTTCGGCGATGGTGGCGCGGAGCGATGCGGTAAAGATGAAGTCGGCAAGTGGGTCGAGGCTCTCCAGAGCAAATTCATCCATCATCTCAACCAGGCGCCGCGCCCCGGCATCGTTGCAGGCGCATAGCGAATAGACATCGCCTTCCAGTTCCACCGGCAGGCGGCTGCCCCAGCGCAGGAAGTCGAAGAACGTTTCGTTGGGCGTGCCCTGGTCGAAACATTTCACAATCGGGATGTACAAGCCTTCTTCGAACACCGACCGGCCTTCCGGCCCCATGCCAAGGCCGCCAATGTCGATCACATGCGCGGTGTTGGCGAACAGCCCGACCATCTCGCCCCGGCGGAAGGCGGGGGTGACGACGGTCAGATCGTGCAAATGCCCGGTGCCGAGCCAGGGATCGTTGGTGATGTAGTGATCGCCGGGTTTCATGGTTGCGGCTGGGAATTTAGCGAGGAAGTGATTGACCGATTCCATCATCGAATTGACATGACCCGGCGTGCCGGTGACGGCTTGCGCCAGCATGCGGCCTTGCAGATCGAAGATGCCGGCGGAAAGATCCCCGGCTTCGCGCACCGTGGTTGAAAACGCGGTGCGGATCATCACCTGGGCCTGTTCTTCCACCACCGCGATCAACCGGTTCCACATGATCTGGCGCTGGATTTCAGCGAGAGCGTTGGTCATCAGGCAATCCCCCGGGTGAGTTCGATATAGCCCTGGTCGGTAATGCGGGCCGACCAGCCGGGGCTGACCAGGGTCGATGTCTCGTCTTCGGCAATGATTGCCGGGCCGGGAAGGGATGCACCGGTCGGCAGGTCCGTACGATCATAAATCGCCCAATCGGCAACTGCGGCGGTTGCGGTATCACGCACCGCGCGATGGCGTACCGGGATGCCGGTGCTGTTGGCGGCGACGGCGTGGGTTACGATATTGCGCGCCGGGATGGTGGCGACCACAACGGCATAGCTCATGATTTCGACATCCGATCCTGGAACCGGGCGATCGAAGAAGCGGCTGTACTGGCGGTCATATTCGGTGCGGATCAGCGCCACGTCATCCTGGGTCAGCACGCGCGCCGGGAGTGGCACAGCGATTTCGTGACCCTGGCCGACATAGCGCATATAGGCGATGCGGGTCTGGTTGGTCGGCGCGCCGAATGATCCTTGCGAAACGACGCCTTCCGCCTCGGCCGCCATGTCGGATAGTAGCGCGTTGACTGCGGCGACATCGAAACTGCGGAAGCGCTGATAGAGGCTGCGGACAACCTCGTAGCCGACCGGGGCGCGCAGAAAGCCGATCGCGCTGCCGACCCCGGCGCCGGATGGCACCAGGATGCGGTTGATGCCGATTTTTTCCGCGACGCGACAGGCATGCACCGGCCCGCCGCCACCGAAGGCGATCATCGTGCGGCCATCATAGGTTTTGCCGGACTCGATGGCATGAACCCGGGCGGCATTGGCCATGTTTTCGTCGACCATTTCGATCACGCCCAGCGCTGCCATATCTGGCACCAGGCCGAGCGGATCGCCGATTGCGGAGGCAAGGGCCGCGCGCGCGGGCGCCAGCTGCAACGGCATCTTGCCGCCGGCGAAGCGAGCCGGATCGTAGCGGCCAAGCGCGAGATTGGCGTCGGTGACTGCGGGTTTGCGTCCGCCGCGCCCGTAGCACGCCGGCCCAGGATCGGCGCCCGCGCTTTCCGGCCCGACCTGGATGCGGCCCAGCGTATCGACGGCAGCGATGCTGCCGCCGCCCGCGCCAATTTCCACCATCTCGATCACCGGAATACGCAGCGGCAGTCCCGATCCTTTGCGGAAGCGCCCGACGCGCGCAACTTCGAATGTGCGGGCGGTTTGCGGAGCGAAATCGTCGATCAGGCAGATTTTCGCGGTTGTGCCGCCCATGTCGAAGGAAAGTACGTTGGTGAGGCCACATTCGCGGGCGATCTCGGCGGAGAAGATCGCGCCGCCGGCTGGCCCCGACTCGACCAGGCGGATCGGGAACCGGCAAGCGGTTTCGATTGTGGTCAGTCCGCCGCCCGACAGCATCAGAAATACCGGCGCGGTCAGGCCCATGGCGGTTAGTTCGGTGGCGAGCCGGTTGAGGTAGCTCGCCATCAGGGGTTGCACATAGGCATTGGCGGCGGTGGTGGAAAACCGCTCCCATTCGCGCATTTCCGGTGAGACATCGGACGAGATCGAGATCGGAATGTTGGGTAGTTCGGCGGCCAGGATGTCGCGGGCGCGGCGTTCATGGGCGGGGTTCACGAAGCTGTGCAGGAAACCGATGGCGATGCTTTCAACGCCTTCGCGTTGCAGCACCGGGACGATTGCGCGCAATCCGGCTTCATCGAGCGGGAGCAGAATTTTGCCGCTATTATCGAGCCTTTCGGCCACTGGCAGGCGCAGATGGCGCGGCACCAGTGGCGTCGGCAGGACGATGTTGAGGTCATACTGGTCGTACCGGCTCTCATTGCCCATCGCCAACACGTCGCGGAAGCCCTCGGTGGTGATCAACGCAGTCAGCGCACCCTTGCGCTCGATGATCGCGTTGGTCGCCAGCGTGGTGCCGTGGATGACGATGGCAATGTCGGTGGGGTGCAACCCGGTATCGGCGAGGATTTGCCGTACCCCGTTCATCACCCCCTGTTCAGGCGCGGATGGCGTGGTCAGCACCTTGACGGTGGCGCGGCCGCCAGCGTGTTCGAGGGCGAGGTCGGTGAAGGTGCCGCCAATATCGACGGCTAAACGGGCTGAGGCCATGCGGCGGGGGTCCATTGCTGCGTGGCGCCAGTGAAACCCCGCTTGGCCGGTAAGGCAAGCTGCGTCATAACCGGGGCAGGGGGACTCTGTGATGAAGCCACGCCTGATTGTCAGCCATAATATCGCGCCCGATGTTGTGGAACGTGTCCGTTCCGCGTTCGATTGCCCGTACGAGGGGCTGAAAATGACCGCCGATGAGACGGTTGCGGCCGTGCGTGCCCATCGCGCCGACGCGCTGCTGATCACCCATCATACCCGCTTCGGCGCGGCGCATATCGCCGCCTTCCCTGACCATTTGAAGGTGCTTGCCACCCATAGCGTCGGCACCGACCATATCGATATTGCCGCCTGCCAGGCGCGTGGCCTGGTGCTCACCAACACGCCCGACGTGGTCACCGAGTGCACGGCTGACCTCACGCTGATGCTGATGCTGAACGCGTTCCGCCGTGGCGCGGAATATGATGCTGTGATGCGCAAGGGCTGGCGCACCAGTTACGGCATGGGCGAATTCATGGGGCGCCGGATGAACGGGGCGACCTTGGGTATCCTCGGGATGGGGCGGATCGGGCGGGCAGTGGCGCAACGCGCGCGCGGCTTCGGGATGCGGATTTTGTATTGTAATTCGCGTCGCCTGCCGCCGGAATTGGAACAGGGCGCGGAATATTTCGGAGATTTCAACGCCATGCTGCCGCATTGCGACGCGCTGTCGCTGCATGCGCCGTCAGGGCCGGCGACCACCGGGATTATGAACGCGGAGACCTTTGGCCAGATGAAACCTGGGGCAGTGTTCGTCAACGCGGCGCGCGGTGCGCTGGTGGACGAAGACGCCCTGATCGCCGCCCTGCAATCGGGGCAGTTATTTGCCGCTGGGTTGGATGTGTATCGCAACGAACCGGATTTTGACCTGCGCTTTGCGGCCCTGCCGAATGTGTTTTTGGTGCCGCATATGGGGAGCTCGTCGATCGAGACCCGCACGGCGATGGGGTTGCGGGCGTTGGATAATATTGCGTCGGTGTTGGCGGGCCGGGGGGCTTTGGATCCGGTTGGGTAGCAAGCGTGTTCTTTCTATGAACAAAAATAACGTCGCCCATTGTTGCCGTTGGCATGGCACCTGACCGCAGTCCCACGCCAAGGGCAACAAAGTGCCAAAAAGTTTTTTTGCTTCTTTTTGTTCACAAAAAGAAGTGCTTCACTCACCTACCCTGGGGGAGCCAAAAAAATGCCTGAAAAAAATGGCCTATTCGCCGGACTTCGCGTGCTCGACTGCGCCAGCTTCATCGCCGGCCCCGCTGCCGCCACCATCATGTCCGATTTCGGCGCCGATGTGATCAAGATCGAGCCACCGGGTGAGGGCGACAGCTACCGCTGGCTCGGCGCACGGCCGGGCGGGCCGGTGACCGATCAGGATTTTGCCTCCCTGCTGACCAGCCGCAACAAGCGCAGCCTGGCGTTGGATTTGAAGACCGATGCCGGGCAGGCGGTGCTGCGCCGGCTGGTGGCCGATGCGGATGTGTTCCTGACCAATTATCCGCTGCCGGTGCGCGACCGGCTCAAGCTGACCTATGACGATTTGCGGGAACTCAATCCAAGGCTGATTTATGCCGGCATGTCGGCCTATGGCGAAACCGGGCCGGAGGCTGGCAAAACCGGCTTTGATGCGACGGCCTATTGGGCACGCAGCGGGTTGATGGATCTGGTGCGGGTCGATGCCGATGCGATGCCGGCGCGCTCGACCGCTGGAATGGGCGATCACCCGACATCGCTGGCGTTGTTCGGGGCGATTGTGATGGCGCTCTACCGACGGGAGAAGACCGGGTTGGGTGGCAAGGTTTCAAGTTCCTTGCTGGCGTCGGGGCTCTATTCGAATGGCTACATGTTGCAGGCAGTGATGGTCGGGGCCACCATTCCGCCGCGTCAGCCGCGCGAGATCGTCTCCAACGCATTGGCGGCGATGTATCACACTTTGGACAAGCGCTGGGTGAGCCTGGCGATGCTGGCCGAGGAACGGCAATGGCCGGTGCTGCCTGGTATTGTCGGGCGGCCGGATTTGCTCGACGATCCGCGCTTTGCCAGCAACACCACGCGGCGCGCCAATGCGCGGGCGCTGTTCGATATTCTCGACGGAATTTTCCCGACCCGGACCCTGGCGGATTGGCGGGCAGCCTTGGACGCGGGCGGGATCACCTTCGGCATTGTCAGCACCACCGACGAGGCGGCCGCCGACGAGCAGGCACATCTGATCGGCGCCATTCGTCCGTTTGCCGATCGGCCAGGGATGACGATCGACAGCCCGATCCTGCTGGACGGTGAGGAAAAAACCGCGCCACGCCAGGCGCCGGAGGTTGGGCAGCATAGTGCGGAAATTCTTGCCGAGGCGGGGTATTCGGCCGACGAGATTGACGCGTTGCTGGCGGCAAAGGTCATCGCGTGACGGACCCGGTTCCCGCCATTCCGGAAGCCGAGGCAACCGGCGCGGTAGCGGCGTTGTTTGCCGATATCCGCGCGGTGACCGGGGTTGGCGTGGTCAATCTGATCTGGCGGCATCTGGCGACCATTCCGGGTGGGCTGGAATGGGCCTGGGGCGCAGTTAGGCCGCGCTATGCCGATGGTGCGCTGGCAACCGGCGCCGATCGGCTGCGGGCGGCCTTGGTTATGCCCGATCTTGGACGCCTGACGCTGCCCGATCCGGCGGCGGGGCGCATCCTGGCGGCCTATGACCGCACCAACGGGCGGGCATTGTTGGCGTTGTGCGCATTGCTGGCGCGGCTCGATGGGGTGGGCGCGACGCCGGTAACATCTGGCACGCCACGGGCCGAGGCGGCGCTGCCTTTGCCGCCTTTACCGGCGCTCGATGGGTTGGCGCCAGAGATTGCGGCTTTGGTGCTGCGGCTCAATCATATCGGTGCGGGACGTCCGGACCCGATTTTGGCGAGCATGTATCGGCATTTGGCCTATTGGCCGGAATTTCTGGTGTCACTCGAAGCGCCGCTGAACCGTGTGGCAATCCGCCCGATGATTGAGGCAGCCCTCGCGACGGCGCGGGTTGAAGCCCGTGTATTCGCGCCCGCGCTTGCCGCTATGCCGGAGCTTCCGGCTGTGTCGGAGCCGCCGGTCCGGGCTGCGTTGAACCGCTTTGCCGAAGACGCCTTGGCGCGCATGGTGGTGATCTGCGCCGCTCTCCGCACCGCCACGATCCCATAATACGGAGATTTTCATGTCGACTTCATGGATTGGCCAAACCGCCATCGTCACCGGCGGCGCCCGTGGCCTGGGCCGCGCGATGGTGCGTCGCCTCGCCGCCCAAGGTGTGGCGGTGACGGTCAACTATGCCTCGCGCCCCGATGCCGCCGATGAACTGGTAGCTGAGGTCCGTGCCGCTGGTGGCCGGGCGATCGCGGTGCAGGCCGATGTTGCTGATGAGGCGGCGGTGATCGCGATGGTGGCGCGCACCGAGGCTGAACTGGGCCCGGTCAGCATCCTGGTCAATAATGCCGGGATCCACTGGGCGGCGACGATTGAAAGCTGGGAACCCAAGGGGTTCGCACGCCTGCGCGCGGTCAATGTCGATGGCACCATCCATGCGATCCGCGCGGTAGTCGCCGGAATGAAGGCGCGCGGCTATGGCCGGATTATCAATATTTCCTCGGTTACCGGCTTTGGCACCAGCGGACATCCCGGCAATCATTTCTATTCCTCGACGAAGGCTGAGGTGAACGTGCTGACCAAGCGCTTCGCCCTCGAACTCGGGCGCCACGGGATCACAGTGAATGCGGTCGCTCCTGGCTTCACCCGCACCGACATGACGGTGGGCAAGCGCAACGCGGCGGAATGGGCCGAGGTTGAGGCAGGCTCTGCCAAGGTCGCGATGACGGGGCGGGTGGGGGAACCGGACGATATCGCCAACGCGGTGGAGTTTTTTGCGTCACCGGCATCGAGTTGGATCACCGCGCAGGTGCTGGCGGTCGATGGCGGGCGGATGGATTATATCGCGCACGGTTAGCTCCCGACTGCGCGCCTCAGCGGACAGATTGCGGAGGGCCCGTTTGGCTAGCCGGTGCTGCTGGTGGCGCTCGCCATCACCGGCCGGATCGATAGCGGCGCGCTGCAATTCGGCTATTCGGATTGCGGATGCCAGAGCGTGATGACCGCTGACAGGCGCGGTCATCACGCTCTAACTCCTTGTTTGGTCGCGTGGCCAGACCTTCGTGTGATTCCACCTACGATCATCACGCTCTATGCCGAACCGGCAGTACAGCGCGGGACGGCGGCGTATGGGCGGGAGCACCGGGACATTGCGACCGCGGTGCCCCATCAGGTCGGGGCGGTCGGGTCGCGCCTGCGTTCAGGTCGATCCCCTGGTGATAATCTCAAACGGCACCAGCACCCTGGTTTCGGTCGGCTCGCCCGCTAGTCGTCGCAGCAGGCTTTCGGCGGCGATCCGGCCCATCGCCACGCCATCGACGGCGACGGTGGTGAAGGGCGGCGCGCTGGCCTGGCTGATCTCGAAATTGCCGAAACCGCACACCGCGAGCTGATCCGGCACTGATAGCCCCAGCAGCCGGGCTTCGGTGAGGGCGCCGAACGCCACCAGATCGGAACTGCACAGCAGCGCGGTCCGGCCGCGCATCTGGGGTGCCAGCGCGCGCAGCCCGGCGCGGCCATCGGCGATGCCGCTTGGCGCTGGCAGCGGCGGGCCGACATGGATCGGGAAGCCGAGTTCCCGCACCCGGCGGGCAAACCCGTCGGCGCGGGCCATGCCGCGCGGATCGGACGCCGCGAGCACGGCAAATTCCGTATGGCCGCGGCCAAGGAAGTAGTCGGCGACGGCGGCACCGACCAAGGTATGATCGAAGCCGACCAGCATGTCGGTCGGGGTTTCGGCGGCGTCCCAAATTTCCACCACCGGAACCTGGGCCTCCCGCAGCAAGCGGGTCGCGGCGGGGGAGCGTTGGGCACCGGTCAGCAGCAGGGCGTCGGGGCGGCGGGCGAGCACGGCGCGGATCAGTTCGGCATCGGTTGCCGGATCATAGCCCGACAGCGCCAGCATCACCCGGTAACCGGCCGCGCCGAGGGTATCGGTGAAGCTTTGCACCGGGCCTGCAAACATCGGGCTGGCGATGGTGGGCACGATGGCAGCGATCATCCGGCTGCGGCGGCTCGATAATCCGCCGGCAATCAGATTGGGGACGTAGCCAAGTTTGTCGATTGCGGCCTGGACCTTGAGCCGGGTGGGTGCGGAGACCCGATCGGGCGTGTTGATGACGCGGCTGACCGTCATCGGTGCGACACCGGCGGCGTCGGCGACATCGGTGATCTTGATCGCGGTGGGCGAGCCGGTGCGGCGGCCTGACACTTGGCGTGCTATCCTGTCTTCGGTTGCCCCAACCGTATAAGCCTGTGCCGCGCCCCGGCAAGGGTGCTTGCCCGACATGGCGCGCTGGCGTTTACTGCAATCGATTGTTGAGCCGTATTAGTCTGGCTATCGAGGGATAAACATGAAAACGATCAAGGGACCGGCGGTCTTCCTCGCCCAGTTCACCACCGATGCCGCGCCCTATGACACGCTGGACGGCTTGGCGGAGTGGGCAGCCGGGCATGGCTATCTTGGGGTGCAGATCCCAAGCTGGGACGGGCGGCTGTTCGATCTGGCCAAGGCGGCGGGGAGCGGCGGCTATTGCGAGGATATGATGGGGGCGCTGGCGCGGCACGGCATCGAGATCACCGAGCTTTCGACCCATCTGCAAGGCCAGTTGGTGGCAGTGCATCCGGCCTATGACCTCGCCTTCGATGGGTTCGCCCCCGCGGCGGTGCGCGGGAAGCCGGCCGCACGGCAGGTTTGGGCGGTCGAGCAGTTGAAACTGGCGGCGCGGGCAAGCCGAAATTTCGGCCTTGCGGCGCATGCGACATTTTCCGGCGCCCTGGCCTGGCCGTATTTATACCCCTGGCCGCAGCGGCCGGCGGGGCTGGTGGAAACCGCGTTTGACGAACTTGCGGCCCGTTGGCGGCCGATTTTGGACGTGTTCGACGAAAACGGCGTCGATGTCGCTTTTGAGATCCATCCTGGCGAGGATCTGCATGACGGGGTGAGTTTCGAGATGTTCCTGGACCGGCTCGGCGGACATCAGCGGGCCAATATTCTGTATGATCCGAGCCACTTCCTGTTGCAGCAACTGGACTACCTCGCCTTCATCGACATTTATCACGACCGTATCCGCGCCTTTCATGTGAAGGATGCCGAGTTCAACCCGACCGGGCGGCAAGGGGTTTATGGCGGGTTCCAGAATTGGGCCGATCGGGCGGGGCGGTTTCGGTCGCTGGGTGACGGGCAGGTGGATTTCGCCGGGATATTCTCACGGCTGACCAAATATGGCTTCGATGGCTGGGCGGTGATGGAGTGGGAATGCTGCATCAAGGATAGCGAGCAAGGTGCGGAAGAGGGCGCGCCGTTTATCGCGGCCCACATTATTCAGGTCGCCAAACGGGCATTCGATGATTTTGCAGCGTCCGGGGTGGATACGGCGATGAACCGGCGGATGCTGGGCCTAGGCACAGCCGGTTCTTCGCGATCATGAGCCGGCGCCTGCGGCTCGGGATGGTCGGCGGCGGGGAGGGCGCGTTTATCGGCGCTGTCCACCGGATGGCGGCGCGGTTGGATGATCGGTACGAGCTGGTGGCCGGCGCCTTGTCGTCCGATCCGGCGCGGGCGCATGGGTCTGCGGCTGCGCTCCATATTGCGCCGGATCGCAGCTATGGCGATTTCCGTGACATGGCGCGGGCGGAAGCCGGGCGGCTCGACATGGTGTCGATCGTCACCCCCAACCATGTCCATGCGGCGGCGGCGATTGCGTTCCTCGATGCCGGCATTCACGTGATGTGCGACAAACCGCTGACCCATACGATGGAAGCGGCCGAGGCATTGGCGGCGGCGGTGGCGCGATCCGGGTGTTTGTTTGGCTTGACCCATAATTACACCGGCTACCCGATGGTCAGGCAGGCACGCGAGATGATCGCGGCCGGGGCGCTGGGGGCAATCCGGGTGGTGCAGGTCGAATATCCGCAAGGCTGGCTGGCGACCGCGCTGGAAGCGAGCGGGCAGAAACAGGCTTCCTGGCGCACCGATCCCGCACGGACCGGGGCAGGGGGCGCGTTGGGCGATATCGGGACGCATGCGTTCAACCTCGCCGAATTTGTCTCCGGATTGCAGGTGGAAACCCTGGTGGCCGATCTTGCGAGCTTTGTCGCCGGGCGCCGGGTGGATGACAACGCCCATATTCTGCTGCGCTTTGGCGGCGGCGCGAAAGGGATGCTGTTCGCCTCCCAGGTGGCGGTTGGCTGTGACAATGCGCTTAAGCTGCGTGTGTTTGGCGAGACTGGGAGTTTGGCGTGGCGGCAGGAAGTGCCGGAGAGCCTGACCTGGGGGCGGCTTGGGGAGGCGCCAGTGGTTTTGGCGCGCGGCGGGCCGGGGCTGGGGGATGCGGCAGCCCATGCCACCAGGCTGCCGGGCGGGCATCCGGAAGGTTACCTGGAAGGGTTTGCCCAGATTTATACGGATATGGCGGAACAGATTTCGGCCCGCAGAGCAGGGCGTGTGGCTGACCCGCGGTGTCTGTTGGTGCCAGGAATTGCCGAGGGGCTGCGCGGGATGCGGTTCATTGCGGCGGCGGTTGCGTCCAGCCAGGCGGATGCGGGTTGGGTCAGCCTTGCAAGCCTTGGGTTAGAGCATGGCGCCGGATAGCGCTCCGACAGGCGGGGGATAGCGGGAGGTGAAGCCCGACGCTGCGCGCAGGCGCAGAGTCGGCGTGATTGGGCGCGTGGCTCCCGCGATTTGATACCGACCACAATGCCGCCGGCCGCCAGTGCGAAGATTGGCAAGAAAAAACCGCCCCAGTCTCCCGGGGCGGTTCCAGCTAGATCGTGATGACCGTAGGTGGAATCACCGAAGGTCTGAATCACGCGACCAAACAAACGGTTAGAGCGTGATGACCGCGCCTATCAGCGGTCATCACGCTCTAATGTCGGTTAAAGTGCGGCAAGTGCGGCGTTCAAGGTCGCACTCGGCCGCATCGCCGCCGAGGTCTTGGCGGTATCCGGCAGGTAATACCCGCCGGTATCGATGGCCTTACCCTGGGCGGCGATCAGTTCGGCGGCAATCTTCGCCTCATTGGCTGCCAGCGCTTCGGCCAGCGGCTTAAAGCGGGCAGCCAGGGGGGAGCTGTTGTCGCGCGCTGCCAGCGCCTGTGCCCAATACAGCGCCAGGTAGAAATGGCTGCCACGGTTATCGATTTCGCCGACCCGGCGGGCTGGGGTCCGATTATATTCCAGGATCTTGGTGTTGGCCTCATTCAACGTATCGGCCAAAACCTGCACGCCTTCGTTCTTCGTCGTTTGCGCCAGATGTTCCAACGAAGCGCCCAGCGCCAGGAATTCACCCAAAGAATCCCAGCGCAGATAGGCTTCGTCCTGGAACTGTTCGACATGCTTGGGCGCCGAGCCACCCGCGCCGGTTTCAAACAATCCACCGCCCGCCATCAGCGGTACAATCGACAGCATCTTGGCGGAGGTGCCGAGTTCCATGATCGGGAACAAATCGGTCAGATAATCGCGCAGCACGTTACCGGTCACCGAAATCGTATCCAGCCCTACGCGAATACGGTCGAGCGAGAGCTGCGTCGCCTCAACCGGCGCCATGATGCGAATATCCAGCCCGGTGGTGTCCTGGTCCTTCAGATAGGTTTGCACCTTGGCGATCAACTGGGCGTCATGCGCGCGCACGGCATCGAGCCAGAACACCGCCGGGGTATTGGTCAGGCGGGCACGGCGCACCGCGAGTTCCACCCAATTGCGGATCGGCGCGTCCTTGACCTGGCACATGCGGAAAATGTCGCCGGTTTCCACCGGGCATTGCAGCAACACATTGCCGTCATCAGCCACCACGCGCACGACGCCGTCCTTGGCAATCTCGAACGTCTTATCGTGGGAGCCGTATTCCTCCGCCTGCTGCGCCATCAGCCCAACATTCGGCACCGAGCCCATGGTTTTGGGATCGAACGCACCATGCGCCTTGCAGTCGTCAATCACCGTCTGGAACAAGCGCGCGTAGCAACGATCGGGGATCACCGCCTTCACATCGTGCAGCTTGCCATCCGGGCCCCACATGCGGCCGGATTCACGGATCATCGCCGGCATTGAGGCATCGACGATCGTATCGCTGGAGACGTGCAGATTGGTAATCCCACGGTCGGAATTCACCATCGCCAGTTCCGGCCGTGCTGCGTAGGTCGCCGCGATATCCATCTTAATCGCCGCTTTTTCGGCCTCTGGCAGAGTCTCAATCCGGGTCAGCAAATCACCCATGCCGTTATCCGGGTCCACGCCAATGCGCGCGAAGCTGGGGGCATATTTTTCGAACACATCAGCGAAGAAAACCGACACGCAATGGCCGAACAGGATGGGATCGGAGATCTTCATCATGGTCGCCTTGAGATGCAGGGAGAACAAAATCCCGCTCTTTTTGGCATCCGCGATCTGCTCGGCATAAAACGCGCGTAAGGCTTTGCGGCTCATGGTGGAGGCATCGATAATCTCGCTCGCCTTCAGCGCCGTCTTCGCCTTCAGCACTGTTACCGTGCCGTCGCTGCCAGCCAGTTCGATCCGCGCATTGGTCGCCGCCGGCACTGTGGTCGCAACTTCAGACCCGTAGAAATCGCCGTCCGACATGAATGCGACATGCGATTGAGAGTCTGGCGACCACGCGCCCATTTTGTGCGGGTTATTGCGGGCGTATTGCTTCACCGCGCCGGCTGCGCGCCGGTCGGAATTACCTTCCCGCAGCACCGGGTTCACCGCGCTGCCCAGCACCTTGCCGTAGCGGGCGCGGATTTCCTTGTCGGCCGGCGTGGCATCGCTGTCCGGATAATCCGGCACATCGTAGCCTTTGCTCTGCAATTCCTTAATCGCCGCCTTCAACTGCGGCACGGATGCCGAGATGTTGGGCAGCTTGATGATGTTCGCCTCTGGCTTCAGCGCGAGTTGGCCGAGTTCGGCCAGTTCGTCGTTGATGCGCTGCGCGGGCGCCAGCCTGTCCGGGAAATTTGCCAGGATGCGGCCGGTCAGCGAGATGTCTTTCAGCTTCATCGTTACGCCGGCCGTGCCGACAAAAGCTTGAACGATGGGTAGCAGGGAATAGGTCGCGAGTGCCGGAGCCTCATCAACCTTGGTCCAAACGATCTCAAGATCTGACATTCTTGTACCTCTACGCGCCGGGCTCTGTGCGGCTGAGTTGAACGAAATTATCGATTAGGCGGACTTTGTCGCACCGGCACGCCACAAGGGCAACCCGAACAACGCCAGCACCTTGCCCCCCTTGGCCGGGCGGGAGAAGTGGCGCTAGCCTCCGCGCTGCTTTGCCGTAATGGCGGGGCGGATGGCTGAGAAGAACGTGTGGGCCGACGGCTCCCCTGAAATGTTGCCATTCTGACGTAGGGTCTGGCCCGCAAGGAGACCCGGCGAATGCAGCGCAGCAGGTTTACGGAAGAGCAGATCACCCCGCCTGCGAAAACAGGTCGTCGAACCAGTATTCGGACAGATCAAACACGCCAGAGGCTTCAGACAGTTCCTCCTACGCGGCTTGAACAAGGTCAGAGGCGAATGGGCAATGCTCTGCACCGTTCACAACCTCCTCAAACTGCATAGGGCGGAGGCTTGACGACGATCAAAACCGCAGAGCAGATCGCACGAAAATTAAAACAACGGTCGAGAGACGGTGTTCTCGGACGGGCTCCTAGTGGCCGCCATTTGGCGTCGAAACGCCACCCGAATGCCGATCACATCGTTTGCCATCCGATGACGGCCATAATCACACGATAGGCACCTTCTCCGACGCTGGATCACGATTGGGATGGTATCCCGCACATGGACAAGAAGGCCGTGCCCATGTCCCGTGACAACGTGAGGAATGCCTACGTCGCCTGGGTTGAAGAAGCCACCATGCGGTGAGCCGTCAGCAAAAAACCGCATCTTGAGGTTGCTGAGCGGACAACGATTGGTGCTTTGTTCCAAGGCAAACCATCGGTTGAGGTCTTTTGCACTTGGTATAGTCGTAAACCCCCGACCAGCCGGATGCATATAAAGCTGAGAGGCAAGATCGAGGTGAAGAAATCCTATACAGGGCCGTTTTTGAGAGATATACGTGAGACGCCTTGACGAGTTCAGCTTCGTATGGAGTTCAAAATAAAAATGGAGAACAATATGCCGCACGATAGTTGTTGGAGAATCATATATCGGGACGGCGCTCAATCTCGGGTGTTTGCCACTGCTGATCAAGCAGTAAGTCATCTCGCGAGCCAGCGTGATCCAATGCCTGATATCGATTGCATCAGAGGGCCCGAGCGTAAGGTGCTGTCCAGGGAAATTGTGTGGTTGCGTATTGAGGCTTTGAATGATGCTGGATAACCCCCCCCCAATTGTTGAATAAATATATCAGAGGCGCTATATTCAAATAAAGTGTAATCCAAAGTGAGTTCTGTCCAATGGACTATGATTTGGACTATCAGCTCCGGCTAAATCTGCAAACAGAATTTTCGAGTCTTTACTCGTGGGCAATTCAGGAAATATCTGCCGACGGAACCCCCGTCAGTAGAGAGCTGATACCATGGTCTTGGTCGCTCTATTTTGACGCGATCGGATTGAAATATTCTTTTCAGATCAATAAAGAGAAAAAATATGGGCGGGGCGAAGGCTTTGATCAGATCGGAGGTGCTTTCCTAACGTCGGAAGTTATCTCTGGTTCGTTAAAACCCCAAGCCCGCAGACGGTCCGCCTCTCATTATTCTTTTTTTGGCACCAAGAGGTCAATTCCTGAATTTGATCTCCGAATAACAAGATGTTCTGATGATGCTGCAGAGATCTGCCATCTTTGGGGAAATGTGAGCTACACAGGCGAGTTCGACTTTGAGAATGTCACATACCCCGATTGCGTTTCGATCAACTTAACTCTTTCACTGGAGAATTTTGAAAAATTAAAATTACGGATCAGTAGTCAGTCACTAGATTCTGTGCAGCTTCGCTTGAACGGGGTGTCTGGATTTTATTCGGACTGGTCGCCCTCCATTCGAACTGACCACATAAAAATTCTAGCAAATATTATCGATCAGAAATTAGAATTTCCTGAACACTCGCGCATTGAAACCCCGGTGTTAGGACACGTGGAAGAGTTCTCCCTCACTATCGTCGATGTCATTCAATTTGAAAACGCAAAGCCGCATAACAGTTCTATTCGCCGCGACGGCCCATTCGATGGAGACGACGATGAAGAAAAATATTCGACGGGTGCGAGCGATAAGCCTGACTTGCCCGCATCAGAACTGCCGTTGTTTGACTTAAGGACTAAGCGAAAATTGTTGCGGGCGATACATTCAATAGCTATTGCAGCCTGGTTTATGGTTGCTATTGGAATTTACAATTTCATATTCAGACATTCCTAAAAATATAAAAGAAGGAAGATATCAAAACTATATACTTTATAATGATAAATTTAAGGTTTAAGCTACCAAGAAACAATTCGAATGAATTTTGTTGCATGCCTTGTTTTTTAAATTCGTCGATAGCCTGCCATTCACTAACCGCTAGAGGTTCAATAGATTTTTGAGATGCAAATTCATTAAGGATCTTCATCCTAGACCGAATTTTTGCAGCATAAAAAGTCCGTATAAAATATGGCATTATGCTAATAAGTTTTTCCGTGTCTTGGTAATCTATGAACTTTTTCTTCGCTAAAGTTATCAAGATAAGGGTGCTCCTGCCACCAACAGCGACAGCCTCTGCTTCTTCATCCGTCAAACCGCGCGAGGTTTCCACATCAATTATAAAGAAGAATATTTTAGAGAAAAAAATAGTTATCCACTTTATAAAAAACGAAAAAACAATAGCAATAATTTCATGCCCGATAAAAACAATTATAGCCACAATAATCAAGTGTAGTGTACGATGCGCCCCCAGATCATATGCAATAAGGTTTGTGATAATAGGCAGACCAAACGCAACCAGATAAGCAAATAAAATCAGCGGAAACATAAAAACTTTGAAGAGTTTGTTAGCTTGCAGCTCATTTAGTCCAAACATAAGGTGAGCCTCCAATTTTTTACTGGGTTCGTTTGTAGAACTCGCCCCGCTATTCTCAGTTTCTGTGCGGATTTCATGTCGTCGATTTCCAGCCCGTCTAGATCTCTTTATCTTATAACCCTTCGACCAACCGGATGTCTCGTTCGGCACCGTCGCCGAGTGCGGCAAGGGCGGCCTGATAGCCTGGGGAGTCGTGGGTGTCGATAGCCTGTGCCAGGCTATCCAACGCGCTCACAACTGTGCGCTGGTTCAATCCAGCTTCGTAGGTTTTCGCCGGCATGCCTCGCACGACAAATGTGCCACGACCGGAAAGGGTGGCAGGACCAGCCAATAAGACATAGGCGGCGAGTTTCTCCGGGTTAGAGACCGAGTAGTAAGTGCCGATCCAGTATGTTTTGGCCATGCGTTCCCCCTGATTAGCGAAAATGTGTAGCATCGGGATAGGATGCGCACCAAATCGGCCGCGTGATCAGAACCCATCACCGCTCAACCCCTCCAATTTCCAGTTGTCGTCGTCGCGATAATGTGGCTGAGAAAAACGTGTGGGCCGACAGGCTCCGCTGAAATGTTGCCATTCTGACGTAGGGTCTGGCCCGCAAGGAGACCGGGCGAATGCAGCGCAGCAGATTCACGGACGAGCAGATCACCCCGCCGGCTCGCGCGCCGGCAATGTGGGTGAAGGAGCGAAAATTCTTGACGAGGAATGGGCATTAATGTTAATTAAAATAATGAATAATTTCGCCGCCATCCTCACCAGGCTGCAGGGCGCCATCGCGGTGGTGTCGGCGCGTGAGAGGCATCTGACGGTGCTGCTGGTGGCGGTGTGGGGGCGGATTGGGCGGATACGCGCACGTTTGGAGCGGCTGATTGCGCTATGGCGGGCGGGGATGTTGCCGAAGCCGCGTCTACCCGGTGTTGCAGGGGCGGGTGCCGCAGTGCGTGCGCCGTCGATTATTCCGACACATCCAGGGTGGCTGTTGTCCGTTGTTGGCGAGGCGGGCGCGGTGCGGGGCCAGCTTGAGATGTTGCTGTCGGAGGCCGAGTGTGTGGCGTTTCTGGCGGCGGTGCCGCAGGCGGTGCGGATTCTGCGTCCGTTATCCCGGATGCTGGGGATTGGGGTGAAGCCGATCAAGCGGGGCAAGCCGCAGCCGGTATGGCGTGTGCCGCGGCGGCTGGCGCCGCTGGAGGTGCCGACCGGGCTGGTGTTGGGGCCGGGTGGGCGCTTGATTTATGTTTGAGGGAGGCGGGGAGAATTGCGCTTTAATTGTTACGATATAGTAATTAATAATGTTGACCAAAGGCAGGTTTTGCTGTGTGGTCGCGCCAACGACCGCTTATGGACAAAGTTTTTTTGGTTCTTTTTGTTCACAAAAAGAACGCGCTTGCCTCATAGCTTCCTGGCTTAAACCCAACGATGAGCGTCGCCCCCGTATCCAAAACCGGTCGCTTGATCATCGACGGCGCCGCCAGCATCAGCGTGATGGCCTTGGCTTCGTCGAGGTTTTCGCGATCGGCCGACGGCAGCTTGCGAAACGTGGTGCCGGCGCGGTTGAGCAGGGTTTCCCAGCCAACCGCCGCGCACCAGTGTTCCAGCATCGGCCGGGTGATGCCGGCAGTTTTGTAGTCGTGGAAGTGGTAGGCGACCCCGTGTGTATCGAGCCAGGCGCGGGCTTTTTTCATGGTGTCGCAGGCTTTTATGCCGTGAAGGGTGATCACGGGTGCTATTCCCACTC
>CALQTN020000025.1 GCA_943333505.2 Asaia bogorensis
GCGGCGAAGATCAGGGCCAGTGAAGTCAGATCGAAGCGCGATTGCGCGGGCCATGGGCGAGCCTCCAATGCTCGCCAGGTTGAATCACATCATCGCCGCGTCGGGGAATCCCCACCGTGAGTCAGAAGCCAAAGGCGTTGGTATTATATGTCGTCGATGGCGTCATATGCCACAACCAACGGAGTTGACGGCATCGTCGCTGGGACCGAACTGAATTTTGTCGACAACGCCAATCGCACCGCGTGGCAGGCGCTATTTACGGCCATCCGGGCGAATTTTTCCGGGGTTGTCAGCTATGACGCGATGTACAATCTCACCCCAGAGTCGGTTGATGCCAACGATGTGGTGTTCTGGGACCTGGTTGATCGGATCGGCCTGTCATTCTACCTGCCGATAGCGTCGAGCGATGCTGCGACGGCGACGCAACTTGCTGAAGCCTGGCACACCAACACGATGGGACAAATTCCCGATGTGATCGGCAATCTGCAGGCGCTCGCAGCGCTCTACGGCAAGCAGATCGTGTTTTACGAAGCCGGCTACGAGTCCGCGAGCGGTGGGTTTTCGGATTTCTCCGACATTGTTCCGCCGTCGTCGCGCAGCGTCGAAAGCGATCTGCAAACCCGCGCCGTCACCTCGCTGCTGGATGCCATGGGCCATGATGCCGGCACCTGGTTTTCCGGTCTGAGCATGTGGGAGCTGTCGCCGACGATTTACGGCACGACCGGAGAGACGACCGAATTTTTCACCAAAAGCTTCGGGGTCATCGACAAGCCCGCCGAAAGGATTGTCCAGAGCCGGTTCACTGGCGCCACGAGCTACGCAAACACGTCCTACGAGGGCAGCAAATTCGGCGAGACCATTACCGCGTCGTTCGGTGACGACACAGTCTATGGCGGTAGCGGCAGCGATACGCTGGGCGGCGGCGCCGGCAATGATACGATCTATGCGGATGCAACATCGGTCACCAACCAGTCCCTGTTGATCCGTGCCTATGCCGACTATGTCGGCACCGCCCCGCTCATCACAGTTACTGTGAACGGTGTCGCACGGGCGACAGATGCATCCATCAGCGCCACCGCCGGGTCCTATACCGAGGTGACCGTCGATCTGACTGCGATCGGCACTGTCACCAGCCTGTCGATTGCCTATACCAACGACGGCGATGATGACGCCCGCACGCTTTTTGTCGCCAATGTCTGGCTCAATGGCTATGCGCTGCCGTTGAGCGTGGGATCGCAGACCACCATATTTGGCGGCCATATTGATGGCGACTGGCGGATGTTCGATAGTGGTTCGTTGATCTTCGATACGGCCCAACTCGCCACGCTTGCGGCAGGGGTCAGTGGATCCAATGACAGCGTCAGCGGTGGCGCCGGCGACGATGCTATCCATCTGTCCGACCTCACATTCAATAGCATCGATGGTGGCGCCGGTACCGACACCGTGGCCCTTGATGGCAGCGCGCTGGCTTTCAACCTCACCAGCATCGCCAACACCCTGATCACCGGGGTTGAGGTGATCGACCTGACCGGGACTGGCAATAACAGCCTGACGGTGACCGAACAGGACGTGCTCGACCTGTCTGATACCAGCAACACGCTGCGGGTTGACGGCGATGCCGGGGACAGCCTGAGCTTCGGTGGGGAGACGTGGACCACCGGTGCGACCGCCAGCGGCTACACCGCATACACCCGCGGCGTGGCGACAGTGCAGGCAAAAGCGGCCCTGGCGGTGACCGCTTGTTTCGCCGCCGGAAGTCGCATTTTGACCGCGCGGGGCGAAATCGCGGTTGAATGCCTGACCGACGCTGACCGCGTGCCGGCGATGCTCGGCAAGGGTTTGCGCCGGGTGCAATGGATTGGCCAGCGCGCGGTGCGCCTCGCCGGACATCCACGGCCCTGGGACGTCCAGCCGATCGCAATCGCGCCGCACGCCTTCGGCCCCGACCTGCCGCATAGCGAACTGGTGCTGAGCCCGGACCATGCGGTTTATGTCGATGGCGCGCTGATCCCGGTGCGCTATCTGGTCAATGGTGCGACGATAAGGCGTCTTGCGGTCGCCGATGTGCATTATTTTCATGTCGAGCTGGCGGACGCATCTGGGGCCGCAACCCATGACGTACTGCTGGTCGAGGGGCTGCCAACCGAAAGCTTTTTGGACACAGGCAACCGTGCGGCTTTCGCCAATGGCGGGGCGGAAACCATGCTGCATCCCGACTTCGCGCTGAAAATCTGGGAAACCGAGGCCTGCGCGCCACTGGTGGTATCGGGGCCGGCGCTCGCATCGGTGCGGGCGGCGCTGCTGGTTCAGGCGGGTGCGCTCGGGCACATCACCACAGCGGCGGCGGAGTTCCATCTGCGTGTCGATGGCAATCCCGTGCTTGGGCTTTGCGTGGATGGCGTTTATCGCTTCACCTTGCCCGACACCGCGCGCCAGGTGCAGCTCGTATCGCTTGGCTCGGTGCCGTCTGAAATCGACTGCACCGCCACCGACACGCGCCGGCTTGGGGTTGCAGTGGACCGCATCGCGGTCAACGGCATCCCGCTCCAATTGGACGGCCCGGCCCTGGCTGCCGGGTGGCACGCCGCGGAAGCTGGCTGGCGCTGGACTGACGGCGCAGGCGTGGTGGAATTGGCTGGCGGTGGCCTGATTGAGGTCGGGGTGGCGATGACCGCGATTTATTGGGGTGTCCCACCCCAGGCGCGGCAAACCCAGCGTACGAGTGTCACTTGACCGCGCGGCGCGGCACTGGTGTGCTGCAAGCAGATTTTGCCCGTTGGAGTCATACCATGAAGCGCCCAGTCGCAGCCGCCATGATTGCTGCCGCCATGATTGCCGCAGTCGTCGCTACGCCGGCCCATGCCGCCAAGGACACCATCACCGTCGGAATGCAGCTGGAGCCCCCGAACCTTGACCCGACTGGCGGGGCGGCGGCAGCGATCCGCGAGGTGACGTACCTCAACATGTTCGAAGGCCTGACCCGGGTTGACCAGAACCTCAACCCGCACCCGTTGCTGGCGCAAAGCTGGGTGATTTCGCCGGATGGGTTGACCTACACTTTCAAACTGCAGACCGGGGTGAAATTCCACGACGGCGCGGCGTTTGACTGTTCGGTGGTGAAGTTCACCTATGAACGCGCGGTCGCCCCGGAAAGCACCAACGCTCAGAAGGGCTATTTCGAGCCGATCGCCACAACCGAGTGCCCCGATCCGGGAACCGCAGTGATCACCCTGAAGCGGCCGACCGGACGGTTTCTGTTTGCGATGGGATTGAGCGACAGCGTGATGATCTCGCCCGCAAGTGCTGCCACCAATAAGGTAACGCCAGTTGGCACCGGGCCGTTCCGCTTCAGCCGCTGGGTCAAGGGGGACCGGGCCGAGCTGGTGCGCAATGACAGCTATTGGGGCCCCAAGCCGGCGTTGAAGATGGTGACGTTCCGCTTCATTTCGGACCCGACCGCGGCGGCGGCGGCGGTGATGGCCGGCGACCTCGATGCGTTTCCGAACTTCCCGGCCCCCGAAACCCTGGACCAGATCCGCGCCGATAAGCGCTTTACCGTGGCGATCGGCACCAGTTCGGCCAAAATTGTCATGTCGCTCAATAATGCGCGCGCGCCGTTCGACGATGTCCGGGTGCGCCGCGCGCTCGCCCACGCCATCGACCGCAAAGCCCTGATCGATGCGCTGGGCGGCGCCGGCACCCCGATCGGGTCGCATTACGTGCCAGGCGATGCCGCTTATGTCGATCTGTCGAACACCTACCCGTACGACCCGGCGAAGGCGCGCGCGCTCTTGGCCGAAGCGGGTGTGAAGCCCGGCTTTGTGATGACACTGCGCCTGCCGCCGCCAGCCTATGCGCGCCGCGGTGGCGAAGTGATCGCGGCGATGCTCGAACAGGTTGGGGTTACCGCCAAGATCGAGAATATCGAATGGGCGCAGTGGCTTGATCAGGTATTCGGCAAATCGACGAATTTTGACGCCACCATCATCGCCCATGTCGAAGCCCGGGATCTCGATGTGTTTGCCCGCGATTTCTACTATTTCAACTACAAGAACACCGAGTACCGCGCGATTTATGCGAAGTATATCGAGGCGGTCGACCCGGCCGCCCAGATCGCGCTGGCGCAACACCTGCAACGCAAACTCGCCGAGGATGAACCGGCGGTGTTCCTTTATGCCGGCGCCAAAACCGGGGTGTGGAACGCCAAATTGCGCGGGCTGTGGATTAACGGGCCGATCCCTGCCAACCACATGGCGGTGGTTTCCTGGGTCGATTGAACCTGTTTCTCGTCCGCCGCGTTCTGGGGTTGCTGGCGACGGTATTGGCGGCGTCGCTGGTGGTGTTCATCGTGCTGGAAGTACTGCCATCGGACCCGGCGGCGCTGATGCTGGGCACCGACGCGCGGCCTGACACCCTGGCGGCGTTGCGGCGGGAACTCGGGTTGGATCAGCCATCCTGGTGGCGTTATGTGACCTGGATTGGCAATTTGCTGCAGGGGGATCTCGGGATCAGCTACACGTATCGGGTGCCGGTCAGCGAATTGATCGGCGCGCGGGTCGAGGTGACGCTGCCGCTGGCATTGATGGCTATCGGACTGTCAACCGCAATTGCCATTCCGATCGGGGTGTTTTCGGCATCGCGGCGCGGGGCGGTGTCTGATACCGCGATGATGGCAGGCGCCCAGCTTGGCATCGCCATGCCGAATTTCTGGCTGGGGATTTTGTTCATTCTGGTGTTTGCGGTCTGGCTCGGCTGGTTTCCAGCCGGCGGGTTTGCCGGCTGGGACAAAGGCGTGGGGGCGGCGCTGCATTCGCTGGTGCTGCCCGCGTTTGCGCTGGCCTTACCGCAGGCGGCGATCTTGTCGCGGGTGACGCGGGCATCGGTGCTGGAAACCCTGGGCCAGGATTATGTCCGCACCGCACGCGCCAAGGGGCTGACCGCAACGGTCGCGCTGTGGCGCCATGCGGTGCCGAACGCGCTGATCCCGGTGGTGACCATCCTCGGGCTGCAATTTTCATTTTTGCTGGCCGGGACGGTCATTATCGAGAATGTTTTCACCTTGCCCGGCCTTGGGCGGCTGATGTTCCAATCGATTGCGCAGCGCGATCTGATCGTGGTGCAGGATTTGGTGGTGCTGATGGCGACCAGCGTGATCGTGATCAATTTTGGGGTGGATATGATCTACCGGCTGCTCGATCCGCGCATCGGGGCCGGGGCGCAATGAAACCGAAGCTGAGCCTTTATATTGGTGCGGTGCTGGTCGGCCTGATCGTGGCGACCGCTATTCTGGCGCTGTTCTGGACGCCGTACCCGCCGACCAAGATCGATATTCTGCACAAGCTTGCCAAGCCAGGCGCGGCCCATTGGCTTGGCACTGATCCGTTCGGGCGCGATGTGCTGTCGATGATCATGGTTGGCACCCATACGTCGCTGCTGGTGTCTTTGCTGGCGGTGAGCATTGGCGCCGGCATTGGCATCCCGCTCGGCGCGCTGGCATCGTCCTGTGGCGGCTGGGTCGATGCGCTGGTGATGCGGATGGCCGATCTGGCGTTCGCGTTCCCGGCGCTGCTGACGGCGGTGATGATTACCGCCCTGGCCGGACCAGGCGCGACCAACGCGATGCTGGCAATCGGGCTGTTCAACATCCCGGTTTTCGCGCGGGTGACCCGCGGGGCGGCATTATCGGTGCAGGAACGCGATTTCGTGGTGGCGGCGCGGGCGACCGGGCGCGGCGCCTTCGGGGTGATGGCGCGGCATGTGCTGCCCAACATCTCCGCGATTTTGCTGGTGCAGATCACCATTCAGTTCGCGCTGGGGATTTTGGCCGAGGCCGGGCTGTCCTATGTCGGTTTGGGCACCCAGCCGCCGCAGCCGAGCTGGGGGCGGATGCTGAATGACGCGCAGACGTTTATTTTCCGCGCGCCGTTGCTGGCGGTGTTTCCGGGGCTGGCGATTACGATTGCGGTGCTGGGGTTGAATTTGTTGGGGGATGGGCTGCGGGATCGATTGGACCCGCGGTTGATGGCGCGACGGTAGCGCGGCTGCCTCGCCGGGCTACATTGCATTTCCAGACGGGCGTCGTGCCATAGTCAAATCTGAACAAATTCATCCAGCATTTAATTTGTTTGACAATAGCAATTTTGTCGCTGTGTATTCGCAATGTTCAATCGGAAGCCAGAAATAAATAAGGAAAAACAATGACCACAGTCACCGATGCCGCCGGAACCACGTTCGTGATCAACGATGCCAATGGAGTTGTCGTCCAAGCGATGGCGACAAACCTAGATGGGTCGGTCATTGAAACGCAATGGGACACTCAAAATCAGACGAGCTGGGTCAGCCGAACTGAATGGTTCAATACACAAGGCCAAATCACACAGGCGGAAGTTACTTTCAAGAACGGAACGCTTGGCTGGGAGCTTTTTGCGCCCGACGGATCGCACATCAGTGTCGGCGATGGCGCTGGTGCAATGGAGCCCAATTCCGGCACAAGTGTGTTCGCCGATATCATTTCCGCCAACCTATCCGGCGCCATTACTCCAATGGTGTTCCTCGTTGGGAACGGCCAGACCTCTGTGGGTGGCGTTGGCGTGATGGCATTCGGATCCGATTTCAACTCGGCGTTTGTAGCTGTCACGCGCGCTGGTAATCAGAGCATCGTGGATATAATCGAAAGGATAATGAAGAGTGGCGATCTAAATATAGGCGAAGATGTCGCAGTTGCGCGACTGCAGGGATACCGTGATGGAATTATGGATAGCTTAGGTGCGAGTGCAGGATTGGGCGCGGGAGAACTTCAGGCTCTGGAAAGGCAGGTCGACATTAACGTTGCTCTCGGTGTTGCTGGTATGTAGTCTTCTATAACAAGCCCTGCTAACTGTAGAGCCGTTTCGATTGATTAAACGACGGAGGAAAGAATGGCAATATATTACAGCCAACGGGGGCCCGGAATCCACCTATTACGGCGTCAATGGTCGATTCTGGAAAGACAGGCTGCCCACACGACTCGCCTGCGCGCACCTGGCGATAACGGATGGATCCGTGCAATACTCCGCCACGGGCAACAACGCGCTCTAGTGGTGGTGGCATTTGCTTTGGCTGTCGGACAGTCGTCTCCGGCATTGTCCGGGGAATGTTTTGGAGATATCGCGACCACAATCGAACATCCAGAAATCGGACTTGCGACAAAAAGGGAAATTCGTGAAAACGCCAAGGAATATGAATTTGGCGATAGAAAATTTTTTCTAGTATTGCAGGGAAACGTAAATGTTGGCTGGATATATGGAACGCAGCACGCCACCTACCCAGAGGTTGCATATATCGCACCGCCAGTTCATGACGCGCTGATTGCGTCCGATGTTGTAGTTACAGAAACGGACATATCCGACAGTGCGACGCGTAATCATGACACATTGCGCGCGCTTATATTACAAACAGGTGGAGATTTGCCGATCGGAGATGTCGCCTTCAATGAAGTGGATGTCAAAAGCGACAGAAAAATATCATCAATTCTGCAAGACATACATATGTCTTTGAAAACATCATATGAAACCTCACCTCGGAGTTTAATGAATAGACTTTTGAATTATGGATGCCAGGCACCTATGATTAATATTTTCGGCAACGGATCCACATCGGACGAATTATTTCAAAGTTGGTCAATTGCGCTCAATAAAACAACTAAAGGTCTAGAAACATCAGACAGTGCTCAGGCGCTATTATTGGGAGAAAAATACAACGAATTTGTCATTAAGATTTTACCATTATTGGCTAGACGAATCAATACTGGCCCTGCCTTGCAGAATTTTCGCAATGAGGCCTACGCAGCAGGGAGGATAGACTATTCTGTTGCGGCAGATATAGCGTATCTCGCGTCGCAGGATGAGAGGGGTTTTTTTTACTCCAAACATCTTCTTTTAACAAAGGATCGGAATAAAAAATTCTCCGAACAAATTATCGAAATAATCCGTGCCAAGAAGCGACCTTTTGTGGCGATTGGTGCGGCACATCTACTCGGACAGAAGGGTGTTCTGGGTTGGTTGAAGCAAGCCGGCTATGATATTATTCCGGTCTCACTTTCCCTTGAGCAGCAGACGCGAGCAAGGTTGCCGATTTTTAATGCAGCAGGAAATTGATCCGATACCGAACGATCTTGGGGGGGCGGCAATTACCGTGAGCGCACCTGGCTATCGTGGAGCACCATCCGGTTCGTGCTCGGCATCCCAGCCAAGGCTGGGCTGGGCTTTCCGACGTCGGGCTTGGCACCGAGCCGGCACAGCTGAACTGATGGCGGATGCAAAGTGATGTGCGGACCTTCATTTTCCGTGCGCCGATGCTGGCGGTGTTTCCGGGGCTGGCGATTACGGCGGCGGTGCTGGGGTTGAACTTGCTCGGGGATGGGTTGCGGGATCGGTTGGACCCGCGGTTGATGGCTCGAAGGTAAGGTGGGCCGAAATAGTGTCGGGAAAGCCGTCATCACGAAACCTCGCGTATCGATCCAGGCTTACGCGACAGAGTTTGGGGTTGCCCTGGACTGCCACGGCTTCGCCTCACAGTGACGGATTCGTGCACGGGCGGACGCTGCCGATGACAAAAAAAACTTGCAATGATGGCGCCTCAATGTTAATAAAACAATCATGACATCGTCCGCTATCCCATTCCCCCCGCTGCCGGAGCTGCGAGACCACGCGCCTGAACTGGCGCGGCGGTTGGGGGTGATTTTGCTTGGGCTGGCGGGCCTGGTGGCGTGGCGCTTTTTGAAGAACCCGCGGCTGGTGGGGATCATCGGGCCGCTTTGGCGGCGGCTGACCCATGTTGCGAGACGGTTTGAACGCGCGGTGGTGCGGCCTGCCAAGATGCGCGCGGCGCGGCAGGGAGAACGCTCGGGCGGGACGGCATTGGCTACGCCGCTGCCGAACGGGCGCGGATGGCTGGTGCGTGAGCTCGGCTGGGAGGCGGCCGGTTACGGGAACCATTTGGCGCATGTGCTGGCTTCGCCTGAGATGCAGGCGCTGATTGCGGCGGTGCCAGGCGTTGGGCGGGTGCTGCGGCCGGTTTGCCGGATGCTGGGGTATGATTTGGCGTCGGTGACGCTGATGGTGGCGCCGGAGGTGGTGGAGGCGCGGATTATTCTGCCGCCGGCGGAGGTTGCGGTTTCGGCCCCGGATGGCGCGGTGGAGTTGGTTGGGGTTTCCGGGGATTGTTCGGGTGTCGTTGCGAATGGTTGAGAGGTCGGGGAAATTTGCGCCTATTTTGTTACGATATCGTAATTATATGCGATATTTCTGAGGCGCAGAAAGATGGATTGGCTCGCAATGACGGCGAAGGTGGCGGAAGCCGCGGGTGGGGGTGCACCCTGTGCCCTCCCCCCGGCCCTCTCCCGAGGGGAGAGGGTGAAGAGTTGGAGAAAGTTTTTTTGCTTCTTTTTGTTCACAAAAAGAAGGCGCTTACTTACTCAACTCCCGCGTCATCAACTCAATCCCGCCCAAGGTCATCGGGAACATGCGATCTTCCACCAGTTGCTTGACCATATTGATCGACATCGCGTGATCCCAGCTTTTCTGCGGGCGGGGGTTCAACCATGCAAAGCGGCGGAAATGGTGGGTGAGGCGATCGACCCAGATGGCGCCCGACTCGTCATTCCAATGTTCGACGCTGCCGCCGGCATGGCTGATTTCGTAGGGCGACATGCTGGCGTCGCCGACGAAGACGACTTTGTAGTCCGGGCCGTATTTCCGCATCACGTCAAAGGTTGACATGCTGCTTTCCTGGCGGCGCTTGTTGGTTTTCCACACACGTTCATAGACGCAGTTATGGAAGTAGAAATATTCCATGTGCTTGAACTCGCCACGGGAGGCCGAGAATAATTCCTCGCAGACCCGGACATGTTCATCCATCGAGCCGCCAATATCGAAGAACAGCAGCACTTTGATCGCGTTATGGCGTTCCGGCACCATTTTCAGATCGAGGCTGCCGGCGTTTTTGGCAGTGCTGCGGATGGTGTCGGCGATGTCCAACTCGGTTGCCTGGCCCTGGCGGGCGAAGCGGCGCAGTTTGCGCAAGGCGAGTTTGATGTTGCGGGTGCCGAGCTCGATATTATCATCGAGATCCTTGTATTCGCGCTTGTCCCAGACCTTCACCGCGCGGCGATGGCGGCTTTCGTTCTGGCCGATCCGCACGCCTTCGGGGTTATAGCCATTGGCCCCGAACGGCGAGGTGCCACCGGTGCCGATCCATTTCGATCCGCCCTGATGGCGTTCCTTCTGTTCGGCCAGACGCTGCTTGAGCAAGTCCATCAGCGCCTGGAAGCCGCCGGCGGCCTGGACCTTCTCGATTTCTTCCGGCGTCATATATTTTTCGGCGAGGCTTTTCAGCCACTCCTCCGGCAGGTTTTCGACCTCGATGCCCTCGGGCGCTTCCAGCCCTTTGAACACCGTGCCGAAAACCCGGTCGAAACGGTCGAGGAACCGTTCGTCCTTCACCAGAGTGGCACGGGCGAGATAGTAGAAATCATCGATGTTGTAATCGGCCACACCGGCCTTCATCGCCCCAATCAGGGTCAGATATTCCGTCACCGAAGCGGGAAGACCCGCGGTGCGCAACGCCAGAATGAATGGGGCGAACATCGATTAACCTCCGCGCCGCGACAGGAACGCCAGGCGCTCAAACAAATGCACATCCTGCTCGTTCTTCAGCAACGCGCCATGCAGCGGCGGAATGACCTGGGCACCATCCTTGGAACGCAGAACCTCGGGGTCGAGATCATCGATCATCAGCAGCTTCAGCCAGTCGAGCAATTCGGACGTCGCCGGCTTCTTTTTCAGGCCGGGCACATCGCGCAGTTTGAAGAACACGTTCAGCGCTTCGCGCGCCAGATCCTGCTTGATGTTGGGATAATGGGTCTGAACGATCAGTTCCATGGTCTCCCGATCGGGGAAGCGAATGTAGTGGAAGAAGCAACGACGCAGGAACGCGTCGGGCAGTTCCTTTTCGTTGTTGGAGGTGATGATCACCACCGGGCGATGCTTGGTGGCGATGGTCTTGCGGGTTTCGTAGACGAAGAACTGCATTTTATCGAGTTCGAGCAGCAAATCGTTGGGGAACTCGATATCGGCTTTGTCGATCTCGTCGATCAGCACTACCACGGGGGTGTCGCTTTCAAACGCATCCCAAAGCTTGCCGCGCACGATGTAGTTGCCGATGTCATGGACCCGGGCGTCGCCGAGCTGACCATCGCGCAGGCGGGACACCGCGTCATATTCGTAAAGGCCCTGCTGGGCCTTGGTGGTCGATTTCACATGCCACTCAATCAGCGGCATCCCCAAGGCCTTGGCGACCTCGTGTGCCAAAACCGTCTTGCCGGTGCCCGGCTCCCCTTTGACCAACAAAGGCCGCTGCAGACTGACCGACGCATTCACCGCGACCTCAAGATCGCGCGACGCAATATAGTTCTCAGTGCTCTTGAAACCGCTCACCAAACATCCCCTTGTGACTTCCTCGGTGTCCGTCCGGACACTTACCCAGGATTGTCAGTGCATAAATCCAATTGGGCAAGGGGGGGACCACAATGGTGGGCGCGACAGGGATTGAACCTGTGACCTTCCCCGTGTCAGGGGGACGCTCTCCCGCTGAGCTACGCGCCCATCGTGGGACGCACTCCCTACGGGCATCGCATGCATAACGCAAGGGTTTGTGGAGGCGGGGACGCAAGAAAGCGCTGGCGCGCGCGCAGACCCCGCCAGGAAGGTCTCTGGACGCCAAACCCTGAAGTGGAACTTCGAATGAAGAAGGGGGCTTAGGGACTGGTTGGAACCAGTCCCTAAGCCCCCTTCTTCATTCGAAGCTTTCTTTCATCGGATAGGGGCCTGGGGCCCGGCCCAGGCGGGGGGCGAGGGGCACCGCCCCTCGCCTTTCTTCCATCCCTACCCCCACAAATCCTCAGCGTTATGCTCGCCGAGCTTGGGGCTGTCCCGGTATGGATGCGGGCGTTCGCGGTTGAAGGTCAGCGGCAGTCCGACGACATCGAGATTGCTGCCCGGCAGTTTGCGCATCATGTCCATTGCGGCGAGTTGCGGGGTGGCGACGAGGTCGGCGATGTCGTTGACGGGTGCGCAAGGGACACCGACTTTGGTGAGCGCCGCCATCCACGCATCACGGCTTTGCGTTCGTAGCAGGGGTTCCATGAGGGCGATGAGGGCGGCTTTGTGGACCGCACGCTTGCGGCCGTCGGAGAATCGGGGGTCGGTCGCCCATTCCGGGTGCCCCATGGCGCCCGCGCATTTGACGAACAGGCGATCATTGCCGGCGGCGATGCAGATAGGTTTGTCGGTGGTTTCGAAGGTTTGGTAGGGGACCAGCAAGTTCGATCCGGTGCCGTGGCGTTCGGGGACGGTGCCAGTGTGTTTGTAGCCATTAACCGCGCCTTCGACCCACGCGACCGAGGCTTCGAACAGCGATGTGTCGATGACGCAGCCTTGTCCGGTGCGTTGGCGCTGTTGGAGTGCGGCAAGTGCGCCGATCACGCACCACATGCCAGTGGCTTTGTCGTTGATCGCCGGGGCGCAGAAGGTCGGTGGATCTTCCGGGCGGCCGGTCATGGTCATGACCGCACCATAGGCTTGCAGCAGCGGGTCGAAGCCCGGGGCCAAGCGCAGGGGGCCGGTGTAACCGAACGCCCAGATGGAGCAGTAGATCAGCCGCGGGTTGACCAGCAGCATCGCGTCCGGGCCGATCCCAACATCATCGACGATGCCGGGCCGCAGATTCTGGATCAGGATATCGGCTTTGCGAACCAGATCCTTCAAGCGTTCGATATCGGCGGCCGATTTGATATCGATCGTGACCGAGCGTTTGTTGCGGTTTTGCGCGTGGAAGAACAGCGCGTCGCCATCGATGAACGGAGGGCCCCAGAGGCGGGCATCGTCACCGCCATCGGGTTTTTCGATTTTAATGACATCGGCGCCCATGTCGCCGAGGATGGCACCGGCAAGTGGCCCGGCGAGCGCCTGGCCGATTTCGAGCACGCGAATACCGTCGAGGGGTCCGGCCATGATCAATTCCTCCGGATCGCGCCGGCGGTCATCCCGCCGTCGATGATGAGTTCGGTGCCAGTGATGTAGCGCGATGCGTCCGACGCCAGGAACAGCACGCCGTTGGCGATTTCGACGGGTTCAGCGGCTTTGCCGATTGGGGCGGCGAGGCCCAGCGCATGGGGGTCGAGCGGGGCGTTCAGGCCGCCGCCGGCCGCGGTTGCGGCTTTCTGCCAGATATCGGTGACGATGATGCCGGGATGGACGGAGTTGACGCGGATGTTGTCGCCGGCGGCAGCGCACTCCATCGCCATGGATTTGGCGAACAGGCGGACCGCACCTTTGGAGGCCGAGTAGCCGGCGAGATTGGCCGAGCCACGCAGGCCCGCGACCGAGGAGATCATGACAAGGGAGCCACCGCCGGCTTTGCGCATTGCCGGGATGCAGTATTTTGCGGTGAGGAAGACGCCGTCGACGTTGACCGCGTTCTGGCGGCGGAAATCGGCGAGTGTCATCTGCAGGGCGGAACCGAAGATGGCGATGCCGGCATTGGCGACAGCGATGTCGAGTTTGCCGAATTTGGCCACGATGCTGTCAACCACGCCCTGCCAGGCGGCTTCGTCAGTGACATCCTGATGGATGTACATCGCGCGGCCACCGGCGGCGATGATCGCGGCAACGGTGGCTTCACCGGCGGCGTCATTCAAATCACTGATCGCAACGGCCGCACCTTCTGATGCGAGGGCTTTGGCGCAGGCCGCGCCTATTCCGGCGGCCCCGCCGGTGATGAATGCAACTTTGCCCGAGACCTGGCCCATGGTTTCCTCCGAAGGGTGATTGTTGGGAGGCATGATCGACGATGTGGGGAGCGGTGGCTAGCCCCTGGGTGGTTGGTATCGGTCAAGGCCTGATGATCAAAAGGAAGCGGAAATCTGGCCGGATGTCGGGTATGTTGGATATATGAACATGGGCCTGACCGACAAAGTTCCGTCTGAGCTCTTTAACGCTCTGGTGCGAAGCGCTGAGCAGGCCGAGCGCGGTGAGATTTTGCCGCTGGAGCCGGTTTTGGCTCGCATTCGGGCACGTATCGCCAGTGCAGAGGCACGGATCAGTGGGCAAAAACTATCTCGGAGTTGTGATCGGCCTAACACCTGCAGCCGACGCCCAGGGTGAAAGTCTTCTCGATCATTTCGACCATCTGGATCGCACGGAGGCAATGCGTAGTCTTTTACAGGCGCTTGAGGATGCGAAACTCCGGATCGAGCGCGCTCCGCTCGCTGGTCTGCCCGCGCCGAGGCCTTATCCTTCGCTCGTGCGTTTGGGCTTCCGTTGGATCAAGATTGGCGCCTATTGGTTCGCGTATACGTCGACTGCCCCCCCTGGCGACCCCCGGCGTGCACTACGCCGCTTCCGATATTCCACGACGGGTGTGATCCAAGTCCACATGATGCTGGTGCCGAATTCGCTTGCAGTTTTGGGTCGTTTGCGTTAGCAATACTTGCACGACACGCGGAGAATACATCGCCACCTTGAATGCTCATGAGGCGGAGTCGGAGCAACTCGGCGTTGATCATCTCGACTTGTTTGGGTCGACGGCGCGCGATCAGGCTGGGCCCGAGTCAGTGGTCGATTTGTTTTTCGACCATCCGGAAGGGTCACTGGAGCTGTTTTAATTGATGGATGTGAAGGACGCGGCGGTGCACATTTTGGGCTGTAAAACCGATATTATGACGCGATGGGGCTTGCATCGGGTTTTGCGGCTGGAGATTGAGGCTTCGGCGCAGCAGGTGTTTTAATGAACTTGTTTTCATCGGCGGAAAAAATCTATCTTTCCCGCCAACCGCGCAGTATCTCGGCCGATATCGAAATCCCCAAACCTTTGCCGACCCACACCACCCCGAACGCAAGGAGAAGCAGCGCAATGGGCGGACCTGCCACCATGACAATCGTTGGAAATCTCGTCTGCCAGTCGGGCCGAAGATCATGGGTTGGCACGAAAACGAAGCCACTGGCAGTCTTGGCAATGTCGGCAGCCGTCCAATGCCGCATCGCAGTCAGATCATCACGATTGATCCAGGCCACGGGAACCGCCCAACACAATGAGACCAGAACCCAAAGGCGAAGTAATCCTCTCCGGATATGCATCACAAGGTATCCCTAGACAATATTATAATATGGCATTCGTCACGGACTTATAAGGCCCTGGCTGGAATCGATCTCCTGGACATTTTCTAACGCTTTTGCCACGCGCGAAGTGCGCCGATTGAGATAGTAATTCCGAAGCCGCGGCCGACCCAGATCATTCCCAAGACAATGATAAATAATGCAATCGGCGGGGTTGCAACCAGAACGACAGCTGGTACTCTGACCTGCCAGTCCGGAAGACGACCATTTTCTGGTAAGCTATTCGGGTCAGATTTCACGTCACTGAGTCGAATTTGACGTGTTGCCATGAGATCATCACGATTGAACCACGCAACGGGTACAGCCCAACACAATGCGATAAGAATCCAAAGGCGAAGCATGCCCTGTATGAGATTCACTGTGTGTTCCTCCCTCAAAAAATTCGAGACATGACGCATCCGCTGCCATACATTGCTTTGTATGTTTGGACCGCAGATAGCATCCGACCAACTCTATAATAAAATCATTCATCTGTTTTGTCTTGCTGCTATCATATATGGCTCCAACCAAATCGCAATTTTGTTCACTTGGCCAATGGCTATCTCCAAATTTTCACGAGATACCGATATATACGGAGCGAACATTTGTCCAAGAGGCTCCGCCTCCTTTGCCATTTTTTGTTCCAATTCATTGCTGAACAATGGGGTTTTGAAGCGTTTTAACGTCTTTGGGTAATGCTGCGCCTTCATTTTAGAGATACGGCAAGAATGTTGAATATCATTCCGCGCAAGCACGATTTGTTCGAGATTTTCGATATCTATCGGGCACCGCTCCCACGGCACCCCAATAGAAAGCGCGAAAACGGCTCTATAACCGCGTATAAATCCTTGTTTGAAATATTTATTACGATTTGAATCATCTATATTCATGCGAAGTTCGCTTTCCCATGCGCTAAAATAAAGTTGAAGCGCGTGAGACAGAAGTGACACACAGGTCTGGCCCACAATGACCAAACCTGCCTCCGCTTCCCGCCACGCCTCGAAGTAGGGAGGTCCTTCGTCGACAACTTCACCGGGAAAAATGGCGCTTCGCCCACTTCAATTTTGCGCATGGTTTCCCGAAAGGACGCACCTGCCTCGTCATAAAAATTGCGGATAAAACCTGTACGCTCGGCCAAAAAGAAAAGAATATCCATAGAAGCTCATTCCCTTCTTTTTTCTCGCTTGTCGAAGTCACGAGGTTGGAAACCCCATAAAGTAGCATCGTCTGAGTTTGGGTTCCAATCCGACTAAAATCGCGGATCGGTCAGCGCGGCCAACACGTGCTGATCCAGGTCCATGCGGCTGATGGCGTCCGTCGGCACGAGAGTTACACGGTTGACCGCGCTCTTGCTCATCCGGAGCGGCGGCCGTTCAGCAACTCGGGCAGCGAAAGCCACAGCCGCATAGACGCAAAATTTTACTCCCCCAGGGTTTCAAACAATCCCAACAACAGCTTGGTCCGCGGGACCAGCGATGACACGTAAAGTTGCTCCTGATCGGTATGGGCGCCCTTCCCGTCCACCCCAAGCCCGTCCAAGGTCGGCGCAATCAAGGCGGTAAAATTGCCGTCACTGCCGCCCCCGGTTTTGAGGTCCTGCAGGTCGATCCCGATGGTTGCCGCAATTTTGCGGGCGTGCTGGAAAAGCGCCTCGATCTCCGGGCCTTTTTCGTAACCGGGCCGGTTCAGGCCGCCCGTCATGGTCAGCACCACGTCCGGATCATAAGCCTTCACCGCCAACACACGGGCAACCGCCGCATCACCGATCACCTGATTGGGCACCCGCATGTCGATCTCGGCGCGGGCTTCCTCGGGCACGACGTTGGCGCGGGTGCCGCCGGCGATGAGGCCGACATTCACAGTAACCTCGGTTGCCAGATCGTTCATCGCCTCGAGATCCAAAATCTGGCGGGCGAGTTCCTTGATCGCGCTGCGGCCATCGCTATGCCGGGCGCCGGAATGGGCGGCGCGGCCAGTGATGTGGAGGTCAAACCGTGCCACGCCCTTGCGTGCGGTTACCACCTTGCCGCCTTCGCGGGCTGGCTCGGTTACCAGCACGTATTTGGCCCGCCGCGCCTCACGTTCGATGATTTCGCGGGAGGTCGGGCTGCCGACTTCTTCCTCCGAGACAAACAAATGACGGATCGGCAGCGCGGTTTCCTTCCCCAACCGCGCCAGATGGCGCATCGCCGCAAACGCGATATGGGCGCCGCCCTTCATGTCGTAGATACCCGGGCCATAGGCGATGTCGCCTTCCACCCGGAACGGCAGGCGCGTCGCCAGCATGCCGATATCGTGCACGGTATCGAGATGGCTCAACACCAAAATGCCAGGTCCGTCGCCACCCCAGGGCGAGGTAACCAGCAAATGGTCGCCAAAGCCGTCGCGTCCCGGAATACGTTCCATCTTCGCGCCGATGGTCGCGTAATCGGCCGTAACCTTGTCCACCACACGATTGACGGCCGCGGCATCCTGGGTCGGGCTTTCGATCTCGACCCAGGCACGAATGCCGTCGAGAATTTCGGTGACGTCAAGCGGTGGAACATTCGATGCAGACATGCGGACTCTCCTGGTCAGGCAGCAAGGCTAGGCAATTCGGCGGCATCGTGAAACCCTGCCGGAAACACGTCCGAAGGATACCAGTATGACCGAGCGCCTCAACCTGACCGTCCCCGGCCTCCAGGCGCCGGCCGAGATTGTGATGGATCGCTGGGGTATCCCGCATATCCGTGCGGCGACCCGGCATGATGTGTTCTTCGCGCAAGGCTTCGCGGTCGCGCGGGAACGGCTCTGGCAATTGGATTTGTGGCGCAAGCGCGGCCTGGGCAAGCTCGCCGAGGATTTTGGACCAGGCTTTCTCGCGGAAGATCGGGCCTCGCGCCTGTTTCTCTACCGTGGCGACATGCAGGCGGAATGGGCTGCTTACGGCACCCAGGAAGCCCAGACCATCACCGATGCCTTCGTCCAGGGGATCAATGCGTGGATCGCGCAGACGGTCGCTGACCCAAATCTGCTGCCACCCGAATTCGCAGCCCTGGGCACGCTCCCCAAGAGCTGGGCCGCCGAAGACGTGGTTCGCATTCGCGGTCACGGCCTGGTGCGCAACGTGCTGTCCGAGGTCGCGCGCGCCCAAATACTGGCCCGTGCCGACGATGCCACCGAGTTGGTGCGCCGGTCGCTCGAACCAAGCTGGACCGCGCAAGTGCCGGACGGCCTCAACGTCGCGGAAATCCCGGCCAACGTGCTCGATGTCTTCAAGCTCGCGACGGTGCGGCTTGATTTTTCGCCGGCGCGGATGGCGGCGGGGTTGGATGACGCTTGGAAATGGACCGGGGTGACCGAACTCGGCGATGTTTATGAACAGGGCTCGAACAACTGGGCGGTAGCGGGATCGCGCACCGAGAGCGGCCGCCCCATCCTCGGCAGCGATCCGCACCGCGCCCATGCGCTGCCGTCGTTGCGCATGATCGTCCATCTGACCGGACCCGGCATTGACGTGATCGGCGCCGGCGAACCGGCTTTGCCCGGCGTGTCGATCGGCCATAATGACTATTGCGCCTTCGCCCTGACCATCTTCCCGATGGATCAGGAGGATTTGTATGTCTACGAAACCGACCCCGCCAATCCTGATCGCTACCGCTACGACGGTGCCTGGGAGGATATGCGGATCGTTTCGGAACACATTCCTGTTCTTGGCTGCGACCCGCAAACCGTCACCCTGAAATTCACCCGTCACGGGCCGGTCGTGCATGAAGACCTTGCCAGCAACCGTGCCTACGCCATTCGTTCGGTATGGTTCTCGCCCGGTGCATCGGCATACCTGACCTCAATTTCCTACATGGAAGCCGGATCGATGGCGGATTTCGAACAAAAACTGCAGGGCTGGTCGACCCCTTCGGTCAACCATGTCTACGCCGATCGCGACGGCAACATCGCCTGGTATGCTGCCGGCCGCGCACCCAACCGCCCCAACTGGGACGGGCTACTGCCTGTACCTGGCGACGGGCGCTACGAGTGGGATGGGTTTGTGAAATTCACCGACCTGCCGCGCAGCATCAACCCGACACGCGGCTTTGTCGCCACGGCCAACGAAATGAATTTGCCACCTGACTATCCATATCAGGACCACAAGCTCGGCTTCGAGTGGGCGGAACGGTCGCGCACCACCCGCATCCACGAAGTGCTCGACAGCCAGCCCAAGCACACGCTTGCCGATTCGCAGGCCTTGCAGACCGACGATGTTTCGATCCCCGCCCGCCGGATCGCCCCCATGCTGGGCACGCTTGCGGCCGACGGCGATGCCGCCGCCGGCCGCGCGTTGCTGGCCGGGTGGGATTTCCATCTCGGCCGTGGATCTGCGGCGGCGGCGTTGTTCGAGGTCTGGTGGGTAAAGCACCTCAAGCCCGCAATGCTCGATCTCGTGTCCCAGGACAAAATCGTGCGGGCGCTATTGATCCCCGGCGATATCGAAACCTTGCTCGGTATGTTGGAGCGCCGCGATGCCCGCATTCCAGATCGCGATGGATTGCTCGTGCAGACCCTCGGTGCCGCGATGGCAGAGTGCCGCGGCCGGATGGGTGATGATATCACCGCCTGGCAGTGGGGCAGGCTGCATCACGGGCTTTTTGAACACCCGCTGGCGCGGATCACGCCGACGTTGCACAGCGTTGGGCCGGTGCCAAAGGGCGGATCGGGCTCGACCCCAATGGCCGCCGGCTACCGGCCATCGGATTTCCGCGTCACCACCGGGGCATCGTTCCGTATGGTGGTCGATGTCGGCAATTGGGATGCCAGCGTTTGCATCAACGCGCCCGGCCAGTCCGGCGATCCACGATCGAGCCACTATGGCGATCTGGCACCGCTCTGGGGGGCAGGCGAGTACGTTCCCATGCTGTTTTCGGCTGCGGCGGTTGATGCGGTGGCGGAGTTGGTGATTGGATTGGTGCCGGGGTGAGGCAAGCGGATTCTTTTGCTGAACAAAAAGAAGGCCCCCTTTCCTATATCTCCTTAACCGCCCGCCTAACCGCTGCCAAAGTCGCCTCAATCACCGCATCATCATGCTCGGTCGACAAAAACCACGCACCCCGCTCCAGCGCCCGCACCCCATGGCGCAGCAGCGCGGTGGTGAACGCGACATAGCGCGGCCGGTCCATCGCCCCGAGATCCGCCCAGTTGCGCGGCGCGGATGACAGCCCCAGGGCGACATGGAATATCTGCGGCAGCCCCCCGACATAGGCGGCAATCCCCGCGTCATCGAAGGCCGCCTGGATGCCCGCCATAAGACGTTGCCCACGCGGCGCGATGGCAGCAAGCGTTGCCGGATCGCGCAGCCGGCGCAATGCCGCGACGCAGGCGGCCATGGTCACCGCCTGGCCATTATAGGTGCCGCCATGGACCACGCCCTTGGTCACCAGATCCATGAGTTCTGCGCGCCCGGCGATTGCCGCCACCGGGAAACCATTGGCCATCGCCTTGGCGAAGGTAGCGAGGTCGGGGGTTACCCCCAGCAATTGCTGCGCGCCACCGGGGGAGACCCGAAAGCCGGTGATGACTTCGTCAAAGATCAACACTGTCCCGGCCGCAGTGCAGGCCGCGCGCACCCCTTCGAGGTAACCGGGCAGCGGAAATATCGCCCCCTGATTGCACATGATCGGCTCCATGATCACGCCGGCGACATCGCCCTGTGCCAGGCGCGCCTGCAAAGCCCGCAGATCGTTCCATTCCAGCACCTCGATCTCGCGGGTCTCGGTCGCCTGACCGAGGCTGCCGGCGACCGGACCGTTGGCGCCTGGCGGCGGGGTGGTCGACCAAAGGATGTTGTCGAACCAGCCATGGTAATGCCCGGCGAATTTCACGATCACCCGCCGCCCGGTGGCGGTGCGCACAAGGCGCAGTGCGACCTGCACGGCCTCGGACCCAGACGAACAGAAACGCATCCGTTCAGCGCACGGCACCATTTCGCAGACCGCCCGCGCCGCCTCGGCTTCGGGGGCCGATTGGCCGCCATAGAGCAGGCCATCGGCCATTTGCGCGGTGGCGGCTGCGATCACGTCGGCCGGCGTATGGCCGAGAATCATCGGACCCATGCCGAGATAGTAGTCGATCAACCGGTTGCCATCGGCGTCGAACAGATAGGGCCCATCGGCACGATCAAACACCAGCGGGGTTGGCGCGATGCCGAGGCGGAAATTGCTGGACACTCCGCCGGCAAGATAAAGCGATGCGGCGCCGATGCGCGCCTTGCTCGCGTCAAAGCGAAGTTCGCTGGGCATGCGTTTTTTCCCTGTGGTTTGCCGGTGACCGTTCCGGAACACGGCACCAATGTCAACGACAGTCCCAAGTCGGACATTTTTTTGCTTCTTTGTTTTCAAATAACGAAGACCTTCCTTGACCCATCTTCCCATCGGCTTAGGCTCCGAAAATTATCCGCCTGAGGGAGCCACCATGTCCGCACTATCCGACAATCCCACCCCAGCAACTCTGGATGCCTTGAAATGGCGCTGCATCGGCCCGTCGCGCGGCGGCCGCGTGGTGGCGGTGGCGGGCGACACCAACGATCCAATGACTTTCTATTTCGGCGCATGCGCTGGCGGCATCTGGAAGACCACCGATGGCGGGGTTTACTGGCGTAATGTCTCGGACGGGTTCCTGACCTCGTCATCGGTCGGCGCGATCGCGGTCGCGCGCTCGGACAGCAACGTGGTTTATGCCGGCATGGGTGAGACCACCATCCGCCTTGACGTATCGTACGGCGATGGGGTCTATAAATCGACCGATGCAGGCCGGACCTGGGCGCATATCGGCCTGCGCGACACTAAGCATATCGGCCGGGTGCTGATCCATCCGGAAAACCCCGATCTGGTCTATGTCGCCGCCCTTGGCGATATTTTCGGCTCCAACGATGCGCGTGGCGTTTACCGGTCCAAGGATGGCGGCGCCAATTGGGAACGCATTCTCCATCGGGACGCCGATACTGGCGCGATCGACATGGCGATGGATACCAATAACCCACGCATCATGTTCGCCTCGATGTGGCAGACACGGCGGAATTTCTGGAACATCAGCAGCGGCGGTCCCGGCTGCGGCCTGTTCCGGTCAACCGATGGTGGCGACACCTGGGAAGAAATCACCACTGCGCGCGGCTTGCCAGATGGCGCGCTGGGCAAAATCGGCGTGGCGATCTCGCCGGTGAAGCCGGGCAGGGTCTGGGCGCTGATCGAGGCAATCGATACCAAAACCGGGCTCTACAAATCCGATGACTACGGCGCGACCTGGAGCTTGATGTCGAATAACCGCGATCTGATGCACCGGCCCTGGTACTACACCCATGTCTTTGCCGACACCGGCCACGAAGACACAGTCTATGTTACCAATCTCAGCATGTGGAAATCCACCGATGCCGGGGTGAGCTTCAGCGAAATCAACACCCCGCACGGCGATAACCATGATCTGTGGATCGACCCGAACGACTCGAGCAGGATGGTCGAAGGCAATGATGGTGGCGCCTGCGTGTCGTTCAATGGCGGCCTTGTGTGGTCGTCGATCTACAACCAGTTGACCGCGCAATTCTATCGCATCGACATGGATAGCCACTACCCCTACCGCGTGTTCGGCACCCAGCAGGACAACTCCTCGATCGCGGTGCCGTCGGCATGCGTTTGGGGTGCCATTCCGCTCGCCGATTGTTCGTATCCCGGGACCGGCGAAAGTGGCTTCATCGCGGTCAAGCCGGATGACAACAACATCGTCTATTGCGGCGCGGTCGGATCGAGCCCAGGCGGCGCCGGCGCGTTGCAGCGCTATGATTACCGCACCGATCAAATTCAGCTGCGCAATGTCTGGCCTGAGCAATCCACCGGCACCGCGCCGCGCGATTTGCGCTACCGTTTCGCCTGGACCTACCCGATCGTGTTTTCCCCGCACGACACCAATGTGCTTTACGCGGCCGGCAACCATGTGTTCCGTACCACCAACGAAGGCATGGACTGGGAGGAGATTTCGCCCGATCTCAGCCTGAATGACAAATCCCGCCAGGATCATTCCGGCGGCAATGTAACACGGGAAAGCGCGGGGGCGGAGGTTCATGCGACATGCGCCTGTGTCGCCCCTTCGGCGCACCGTCGCGGTGAAATCTGGGCCACCACTGATGACGGCCTGGTGCATGTCACCCGCGATGATGGCAAGACCTGGCACAATGTCACGCCCGCCGCGATGCCAGCGCTCGCGTATGTCGGCTGCGTGGAAATCTCGGCGCATGATCCCGACACCGTCTATCTTGCCGCTACCCGCTATAAACTCGCGGATTACGAGCCTTATCTGTTTCGCAGCACTGACAGCGGACGGAGCTGGCAGACGATCAACGGGGACTATCCGGCTGGCGAAATCACCCGTGTTGTCCGTGCCGACCCGGCCACTCCTGGCCTGCTGTTTGTCGGCAGCGAAACCGGCGTGTTCTTCAGCAGCAATGATGGCGCGAACTGGGCCCGGATGGGCGGCGGATTCCCGGTGGTTCCGGTCTATGACCTCAAGATCAAAGATGCCGATCTGGTGGTTGGCACCCATGGCCGGTCTTTCTGGATCCTCGATGATATTTCGCCACTGCGCGCCCTCGCCGCCGGCCCCCGCCAGGGGGTAATTGCCCCGCGGGAGACGGTCCGCACCAAGCTCCATTTCGCTGCCTTGAACGGGGTGCGGCAGAACATCGCCTTTAATCTGGCATTTGGCATCGAAGGCGGCATCGCCGTGGTGGACATGCCCGACGGCAGCAAACGTCGTGAGCATCTGGATGTCGGCGAAAACCCGCCCACTGGCGCGATCACCTATTATTGGCTCGACAGCGCCGATGCGGGGCCGGTCGTGCTGACCTTCCAGGACGCCAAGGGCGCAGCCATCGCGCGTTTTGCCAGCGATGACCAAGATCTACCCGCACCGCGTCGGCCCACGACCAAAGCCGGGATCAATCGGTTCATCTGGGATATGAAATATACCGGCCCCGTGAAGATCGACGCGGCCCTGGCGCCTGTGCGCCAGAAGCCGCTCTCGGCGGAACCGGAAAACCCGTCAGGCCCAAGCATCGCGCCTGGCAGTTACCTGGTTGAGGCAAGCATTGCCGGCACGCTAACCTCGGCCGGGTTTACGGTTGTGAAGGACCCCCGTCTGTCAACCACGGATGCCGAGTATGCCGCCCAGTTGGAGCAGTTGCAGGCGCTCACGGCCTCACTGTCGGCGGTGCATCAGTCGGTCAACCTCATCCGTCGGCTCAAGGTGACACTGGCGGCCCTGGCCAACCGTGACGATGCAACGACGCTGGCCGACAAGGCGCGCGCAGGCGTCGCCGCGCTGTCAGCGATTGAGGGCGTGCTGGTCGACGTCAAACGGCAATCCGCCCGTGACGGTTTGCGCAATCCGGCTGGCCTCGCTGACACGTTGGGCAATCTGGCGGCTGCGATCGCGATAGCCGACTGCGCGCCGACAAGTTCGATGAAGGCGGTGGCCAAGGGAACCATGGGCAAAGTATCCGGCGAGATTGATAAGCTAGAAGCGTTCATTGCCGGTGAACTTGCCGACATCAACGCCGCGGCTGGCAATCTGCCACTGATCGGACTCTAACGTGATGACCGTCGGCCGCGTCACACGAAGGTCTAAATAACGCGACCAAACAAAGAGTTAAAGCATGGGGACCGTGCCTATCAGCGGTCATCGTGCCCTATCAAAAAAGCGGCCGTTCCACCTGGGTGGAACGGCCGCTTTTGCATGGCTCGAACAGGTTCAGGCTTTGGGCTTGCGTCCACGCTTGGCGGGGGCAGCCACGGCCTTCGGAGCCGGCGCGGCGGCGGGCTTGCGGCCAAGGCCAATGGTCTTGGCAAGTTCCGAACGGCGGGCGGCATAGTTCGGCGCAACCATCGGATAATCCGAAGCCAGGCCCCAACGCACGCGATATTGTTCCGGGGTTAAATCATACGAGGTCGCCAGATGGCGCTTCAGCATCTTCAGCTTCTTGCCGTCTTCCAGGCAGATAATATAATCGGCGAACACCGATTTCTTCACTGGAACAGCAGGTTCCGGACGCACTGGCTCGACGGCAACATGCCCTGCGCCTGACAGGCTAGCGTAGACCGAGTTAATCAGCGCCGGCAATGCTTCAGAGGCAACATTGTTGTTACCGAGATGGGCGGAGACAATTTGCGCCGTCAATTGCAACATACGGCCGTGGGTCGATTCTTCTGACATTGAACTCATCGTTGTTGTGAAGCCATTCGTATAGCGTGCGATTCGCCTTTGGTCATCTAATTTATTCGACCCCGTCGCAGCCCGGGCTAATTGGAATTCAACGAGACTATATTTATTAAAATACAATACATTACGGGTATTTACAAAAGTTAATAAATTTTAACACCGAATTGTAACGGCGATACACTGCCACCGCAGGAAGTCACAACACCTAATTGAATGGCATTGGCGCCCCGCGCCGTTCCGCTGGGGAACGACAGCATGCCATCGATGAGAGCGTGATGACGGTAGATGGCAATCACACGAAGGTCTGACCGCGCGACCAAACAAAGACTTAGAGCATGATGACCGCGCCTATCAGCGGTCATCATGCTCTAAGTACGAGACTCTATTGTCGATGCCGGCCCAACTGGGTTAACTCCGCTATCATGTGGGTCCAACAGGCCGTTTACGCTTGGAAAACGCAGATCAATTGGCCCCGATGCTGCCACGCAGATCCAGCATCGGCTGCTGTGACACCTGGATCGCGCCCGTCCGCGGCCGGTCGATATCCAAAATTGTCACGAAAGCCAGACTGAGAAGAACCAACAGCACCCCGGTTGCCGCGCGATGGACCCGGCCATTGATCGCCATGGTATAGCCGAGCAACCCCACTGATATGATGGCAAACAGCAGCAGCGTTAACAGCACACGATCGGGCAAATGGGCGATCCGCGCCGCGACCCGCGCGGATGCCATGTCGAAACTGCCGTTCATCGCATCCATCAGCGCCCGCGAAAGTTGTTCTGACGGGTCGGTTCGGATTGCTGTCCCGATGACAGTCCATAATTTTGCTTGCAGCGCCGCGGTACGCGCCATGTCAGGAATGGCGGCGCTGGCGTCGGACCATTCCAACCGAGCCTCGACATAATCGCGCAGCAGATCGCGCATCGCGGTGCGGTTGGGCTCGGTGAGCAATTGCGCCCGCAACCATGTCGTTCCAATTGCATTGGATTCCTGCACAACCTGATCTCGCCTCGCCTCATAGCGACCCAAAGCGAGGGAAAATGTGAATCCGAGAAGGAGCGCCAGCAACCCAAGCACGGCCGACAACAATTGATCCGGCCCTTCAGCGCGGGCAGCCTTTGGATTCCGACGCATGAGAGCCAACCTGATCAGATGGCCGCTTTCCAATCCGACCGCGAGCAGGGCTAAAACGATGAGGCCAATGCCTGACAGCGGAACGGATATGAGCCACGACATCATTTACAATTTGCCCCTTATTTGTTGTCCGAAGTATGATTGGGACAGACCAGTCGCGCCAGGAAAATAAAATGGTGCCGTCTCGGAAGCCACGCTGAGACAAGCCCGTTGCCTGACAGACACCATAATTCTGCCACCTTCCCAAAACCGCCCCGGCACGGCATAGTGGGAGAGAACAACTAGAGAACAAACCTGATGGCCGGCAACATCGTCGTGCGCGGTGCGCGCGAGCATAATCTGAAGAACATCGACGTCGAGATCCCGCGCGACATGCTGACCGTCATTACTGGTCTGTCAGGATCGGGCAAGTCGTCGCTTGCGTTCGACACCATCTATGCGGAAGGCCAGCGTCGCTACGTCGAAAGCCTGTCGGCCTACGCGCGCCAGTTTCTCGAGCTCATGGGCAAACCCGATGTCGACAGCATCGAAGGTCTGTCGCCGGCGATTTCTATCGAGCAGAAAACCACCAGCCGCAATCCGCGATCGACCGTCGGCACCGTTACCGAAATCAACGATTACATGCGCTTGTTGTGGGCGCGGGCCGGGGTGCCGTATTCGCCGGCAACCGGACTGCCGATCGAGGCGCAATCGGTGGCGCAGATGGTCGATCGGGTGATGGCGCTGCCAGAAGGCACGCGCCTGATGCTGCTGGCGCCGGTGGTGCGCGATCGCAAGGGCGAATATCGGAAGGAACTCGCCGAGTTGCAGCGCCGGGGCTTCACCCGCGCCAAGGTCGACGGCACGCTCTATGAAATTGGCGAAGTTCCGGCGCTCAACCGCAAGATCAAGCACGAGATCGAGGCGGTGGTCGACCGCATCATCGTCCGTCCCGATATCGCCAGCCGCTTGGCCGACAGTTTCGAAACCGCCGTCGCATTATCAGACGGCGTTGTCTACGCGGAAACCTTGTCGGAGCCACCCGAGAGGATCGTGTTTTCCAGCCGCTTCGCCTGCCCGGTTTCCGGCTTCACCATCGCTGAAATCGAACCGCGGCTGTTCAGCTTCAACTCCCCGCACGGCGCCTGCCCATCTTGCGACGGGCTCGGCGTCGAGGCCTTCTTCGACCCCGATTTGGTGATCCCCGACCCGCGCAAATCCATCGCCGAGGGCGTGGTCGCACCTTGGACCGGTGCGCAATCGCCCTATTACGATCAGACCCTGCAAAGCCTCGCCCGCCACTACAAGATCACCACCCGCACGCCTTGGGAGGGTTTGCGCGAACCGGTGCAGCAGGCGATCCTGTTTGGCACCGGCGATACTGCGGTCGCTTTCGCGTATAAGGACGGGGTGCGCGAATACACCGTCACCAAGCCGTTCGAAGGGGTGATGCACAACCTTGCCCGCCGCATGAAGGAAACCGACAGCGCCTGGGTCCGGGAGGAATTATCGCGATATCAGGCAGAAAAACCCTGCGCGGTGTGCAACGGCGCGCGGCTCAAGCCTGAGGCATTATCGGTGAAAATCGCCGGGTGCAGCATCGCCGACGCCAATGAATTGTCGATCAGGAAAGCCCGCGATTGGTTCGGCTCGGTCATGCCGACCCTCACCCCGCAACGCCAGGAAATCGCCCGGCGGATTTTGCGGGAAATCGAAGACCGTCTGCAATTTCTCGTCGATGTCGGCCTGGATTACCTGACCCTGGCGCGTGGCTCGGCAACCTTGTCGGGCGGGGAAAGCCAGCGCATTCGCCTGGCCAGCCAGATCGGGTCCGGGCTGACCGGGGTGCTCTACGTCCTCGATGAGCCGTCGATCGGCTTGCATCAGCGCGACAATGCGCGGCTATTGGCGACGTTGCAGCGCCTTAAGGCGCTCGGCAACACTGTCCTGGTGGTCGAGCATGACGAAGACGCGATCCGGTCGGCCGATTATCTGATCGATATGGGCCCGCTTGCCGGCGTCAATGGCGGCTATGTCGTGTCGCATGGCACTGCGGCCGAGGTTGCCGCCGATCCGAAATCCCTCACTGGGGACTACCTGTCGGGGCGCAAATCCATCGCCGTGCCGGTGATGCGGCGACCGGTGCAGAAAGACCGGGCCGTTAAGGTCATCGGCGCGCGCGGCAATAATTTAAAGGATGTGACAGCCGGCTTCCCACTCGGCGTGTTCACCGCGATCACCGGGGTATCGGGCGGTGGCAAATCCACCTTGGTGATCGACACGCTCTACAAGGCCGCCAGCCGCAAGCTAATGGGATCGGGGGAGGTCCCCTCCCCCCACACCCGCATCGACGGGCTGGAACTGCTCGACAAGATCATCGACATCGACCAATCCCCGATCGGGCGCACCCCGCGATCCAATCCAGCGACCTACACCGATCTGTTCGCGCCGATCCGCGACTGGTTCGCCGAACTGCCGGAGAGCCGGGCACGCGGCTATAAATCTGGCCGCTTCAGCTTCAACGTCAAAGGCGGACGATGCGAGGCCTGTCAAGGCGACGGCGTTTTGAAAATCGAAATGCACTTCCTGCCCGACGTCTTCGTGACCTGTGACACCTGCAAGGGCCGCCGCTACAATCGTGAAACCCTGGAAGTGAAATTCCGCGACAAATCGATCGCTGAAGTATTGGCGATGACCGTCGATGAAGCGGTGCCCTATTTTTCCGCCGCCACGCGTATCCATGACCGGCTGAAAATCCTCCAGCAAGTCGGGCTCGGTTACATCGCGCTTGGACAGTCATCCACAACGTTGTCGGGTGGCGAAGCCCAGCGCATCAAGCTGTCGAAGGAACTGGCGCGGCGGGCAACCGGGCGCACGCTATATATCCTGGACGAGCCCACAACGGGCCTGCATTTCGAGGACGTACGGAAACTGCTCGAAGTGCTGCATGCCCTGGTCGATCAGGGCAATACCGTGGTGGTGATCGAACATAATCTCGAGGTGATCAAAACCGCTGATTGGGTGATCGATCTTGGACCTGAAGGCGGTGACGGCGGTGGGCGGATTGTGGCGCAGGGAACGCCGGAAATGGTAGCGGCGGTGGCGGAAAGCCATACCGGGACATATCTGGCACCGCTGTTGCCCAAGCCTGTGAAGACTAGGAAAAGAGCTTAAGCAAGATCTTCCCTACCCTTGCCCGAGGCTTCTGCCCCATGCACCCAATCAAGCTGATCGCCTGGGCTGCCCTTGGCATCTGTATCAATGTCGGGCTGGCGCGGTTTTCCTACGGCATCATGCTTCCGGCGCTACGTGCCGATCTTGGGCTGGATTATGCCACCGGCGGTGTGCTGAACGCGCTGCATCTGCTGGGTTATCTGATCGGCACGCTCGGTGCACCTATGCTCGCCCGCCATGTTGGCATGCGCATATTAGCGCGTTGTGGGCATGTGGTGCTGGGCGTCGGCGCAGCGATCTGTGCTGCAACCCCGATCACAGCTTGGGGGCCGATCGTGCTAGGCATCGGCCGGTTGCTGATGGGCTTGGGCGGTGGCGGCGCGGTGCTGGCGATCATGGTGATCGCCTTCGCAGGGATAAAACCATCCTGGCGCGGTCCGGTCAGCATGGTGGCCTGGGGCAGTACCGGGATCGCCATAGCGATCACCGGCGGGGTGCTGCCGTTCCTGCCCGATCCGGAGTTGGGGTGGCGCGCGGTGTTCATGATTTCGGCTGGACTGGCTGCAATCATGACCGCTGGATTTCCACCGCTCGGCTATGACAGCCCACCGCCGATGCCAGGCGCGGGGTTCAATCCTTGGCACGCATTGTCACCGCGCTGGATATTTCTCAACGCGCATTACTTTCTGTTTGGGGTTGCCTATGTCGCCTACGCCACTTTTGCGGGAACCAGGATGGCGGCGCTGCGCACGACACCGGGTTTGGTCGCGGCGACCTGGATTGGCTACGGAGTGGCAGCGATGCTGGGTGCTGCGATCACCGCCTGGGCGCTCGGGCACCCGAAATGGCGGGAGCGCGCGCTGATGGGTGCCGGCATTTGCGGCGCGGTGGGCAGCCTGGTGGCCGCCGGCGGCACGCCCGAACTGGCGCTCGCGGGGGCCAGCCTGGTCGGGCTGGGACTGGCGGCAACGCCTGCACTCGTCAGTGCCTTCGCGCGCGACCGGAGTGAGACCGATCACTATCCCCGCGCGTTCAGCATCGCCACCGCCTGCCTCGGCATTGGGCAGTTGATAGGACCGGCGCTTGCAGGTGGGTTGGCGGACAGCTTTGGGACGATAGCGGTCCCGCTTCTTGCAGCTTCGGTCTACGGGATGGGCGTGCTGTTGGCGTTGGCGGATACAAGGTTCGCCAAAAAGATATAAGCCCTTCGGCAACAACGTCCCCGAATTCGCCCATGAGCGCGACGCACCCCCGTGCGATCTTTGGCCGATGACTGTCTGCTGACCTTACCCGCGTAACGCTTTCGGCGGTGACCACCATTCTTCGAGCCGCTGCAGCACCACGAAAAACGCCGGCACGAACAAGACCGCCAGGCAGGTTGATGCCAACATTCCGGTAAACACGCTCAAACCCAGCGACGCGCGCGCATTGGCACCGGCGCCGGTCGCGGTCAGCAGCGGCACCACGCCGAGGATGAAGGCAAAGGATGTCATGATGATCGGACGGAACCTTGAGCACGCCGCGGTCAGCGCAGCGGTGAGAACATCGTCGCCATGGCCACGGCGTTCGCGGGCGACCTCGACAATAAGGATCGCGTTCTTGGCCGACAACGCCACCAGCAGCACCAGCCCGATTTGGGTGTAAAGGTTATTGGCCAGCCCCAGACCCGCCAACGCGCCGGCCGGACCAAGCAGTGACAATGGCACTGCGAAGATCACTGATAGCGGTGCAATCCAGCTTTCGTACTGCCCGGCAAGGCACAAATAGACCAGTAGCAATCCCAGCCCGAACGCATAGACGATCGCCGAACCGCCAAGTTTCTCCTGCAGGCTCATTGCCGTCCACTCAAAGCCTGTGCCGGGGGGCAGCACCTTGGTGGCGATTTCCTCCATCAGGTCATGCGCTTCCCCCGACGACACGCCTTGCGCCGGATTTCCAATGATCGTGGCCGTCGGGTAGAGATTATAAAGCCCGATCAACGAGGGTCCCACCGTCGGTCGAATTGTCACCAGCGCACCCAACGGGACCATCTTACCGGTCGATGCGCGCACCTGCAGGGTTTCGATATCCTCGGGTCGCAAGCGAAACTTGCTGTCGGCTTGAACATAAACCTGAAAAGTGCGGCCGAATTTGTTGAACTGATTGACGTAGCCTGATCCGACATAGGCCGATAAGGTCGCGAACACATCTCCCACCGAAACATTCAGGCTTTGCGCCTTCACCCGGTCAACCGTGACATCAAGCTGCGGCACAGACGCCCGGAACGACGCGTTGACGCGGGCAAAGCTCGACTGGCTGGTGGCGTCGGCCGCAATCGCCCGTGTCAGGCGCTCCAACTTCGCCCAATCATTGCTGCCGTCGCGCAACTCGACCTGCATAGTCAAGCCGGACGCGTTGCCGATGCCCTGGATCGGCGGCGGCGGGATGACCAGCGCCAGGCCATCGTCGAGATGATCCAACGCCGTTGACAGGCCCAAATACATCGCCTGCAAATCCTGCGCTTTCCCGCGCACAGCCCAATCCTTCAGCACAACATAAACCGCACCGGCATTGGACAGCGATGCGTTGTTGTCGAGCACCGAAATCCCCGAAATCGCAATGGTCTGATCAACCCCACCCACGCCGCGGGCAATGCGGCTGACCTCATCCAACACCTTGCGGGTCCTTTCGAGCGCGGCGCCATTGGGCAACTGCACCGACACGATGAAATAGCCCTGGTCCTCAATCGGAATGAACGCGGTCGGCAGGCGGGCGATACCCCAGACACCGAGGCCACCCAGCAGCAGCCCGACACAGACCAAAATACCGCTGATGCGCACCATCCGGCCAATCAGCCGCGCATATGCGCGATCGACGAAGCCGTAGAGATAGTTGAAGCCGCGATAAAAGAAATTGCGCTTTTCCGGCGGCACTGGCGGGCGCAGCCACAGCGCGCACTGGGTCGGCTTCAAGGTCGCGGCATTGATCGCGCTGATTAAGGCGGTGGCCGCGATCACCAGCGCGAACTGGGAAAACATCTTGCCGGTGAGGCCGGGTAGGAAAGCCGCTGGAATGAACACCGCCATCAGCACCAAGGTGATGCCAATCACCGGACCAAAAAGCTCGTCCATCGCCTTGACCGCCGCATCACGTGGCAACAGACCGCGCTCGATGTGATGGACCGCACCTTCGACAATCACAATCGCATCGTCGACCACAATCCCGATCGCCAGCACGATAGCGAACAAAGTCGATAGGTTTACCGTGAAACCCAGCGCCGCCATTGCGGCAAACGCGCCAATGATCGTCACCGGCACGGTGGTGGCCGGAACCAGCATCGCCCGCCAATCCTGCAGGAACACCAGGATCACCAACAGCACCAAGCCCGCGGCTTCGAGAAGGGTTGTATAAACCTCATTGATCGAGGCCCGCACGAACTTCGTCGTATCGAACGGCACGCTATAGACCATGCCGCCAGGGAAGGATTTCGCCAGTGCATCCATCCGGGTTTTAACCCTGGCTGCCACGTCGAGCGCATTGGCATCGGGCGTCTGGAAAATCGCCAGACCGGCTGCTGGCCTGCCGTTCAACTCGAATACCTGCGCGTAGGTCTGGGCGCCAAGTTCAACCCGGCCGATATCGCGCACCCGCGTGATCCGGCCGCCAGCGGACGGATCGGCCTTGACGATGATATCGCCAAACGCCTCGACATCCGCGAGCCGCCCTTCGACATTGATGGTATATTGAAACCCCTGCCCGGCCGGCGCCGGCGGCGTGCCGATCTGGCCGGCTGCCACCTGCTGGCTCTGCTGCTGGATCACCCCCACCACATCGGCCGGCACCAGCCCGCGCGTCTGCATCCGTTCGGGATCGAGCCAGACGCGCATTGAATACTGCCCGACGCCGAACACGTTGACATTGCCGACACCTGGCACCCGTCCAAGCTCATTGATCAAATTGATCGTCGCGTAATTCGACATAAACAGGCTGTCATGCGCGGGATCAGACGATGTCAGCGTCACGATCTGCAAGATCGAGGTCGATTTCTGCTGGACAATCACCCCCTGCGCCTGCACCGGCTGCGGCAATGACGATGTCGCCGCTGCCACCCTGTTCTGAACCAGAACCTGGGCAAAATTCAGATCGGTGCCGATATCGAAGGTCACCGTCAGGACATAGATGCCGTCCGCGGTGCTGGTTGACTGCATGTAAAGCATGTGCTCGACACCGTTGACCTGTTGTTCGATCGGCAAGGCCACGGTGTTCATCACCGTCGCCGCACTGGCGCCCGGATAGCGCGCGGTGACTTGAACCGTTGGCGGCACCACTTTGGGGTATTGCGAGACCGGCAAGCCAAGCAGCGCCACCAGCCCGATCAACACCATCACCACAGCAAGAACATTGGCCAGCACCGGGCGGTCGATAAAAAACCGCGAGATCATGGCGCGTCAATCGAGGCTGCCACCGGCACAATTTTTGCGCCCGGGATCGCCCGACCGAGCCCGCGCACCACCACCCGATCATCCACCTTCAAGCCTGATTGGATGACACGCAATGCGCCCACCAGTTGGCCGGGCTCCACCCGACGTAGTTCGACCACATCGTCATTGTTGGCGACCAACACGTATCGTCCGGCCTGATCGCTGCCCAACACGACATCCGGCACCAGCAAAGCCTGGCCCGATTGCGGCGTGAGCGGGATGCGTACCCGCACAAAATAGCCCGGCAACAGCGTATAATCCGGGTTCGGCAAAACCGCCCGCATCCGCAATGTGCCGGTCGCGGTATCGACGGCGGGCTCGATATAATCCAACGCCCCCAAATGCGGCGTGCCGGTATCAGTCATCAGACCGAGTTGGACCGGGATCTTGCCGAGATCGCCAACGCTCACCCCACGGCGCGCCATATCCGCTTTGATCCGCTGGACGTTCTGCTCGCTCAGGGTGAAATTCGCGTAGATCGGGTTCAACTGCAAAATACTGGCAAGCTTGGTAACGCCACCCGCCCCAACCAGATTTCCCACCGAAACCTGATGCGCCGTCACCACACCAGCAAAGGGCGAGGCAATCTGCGTGTAGCCCAAATCCAGCGCCGCCAGGGTCACCCCGCTTTGCGCGCTCGCAACCGCCGCCCGTGTCTGGTCCCGTGCCGTCCGGGATTGATCCAGCACAGCCTTCGATGAAAAATCGTTCTTTGCTAAGGATGTCTGACGACCAAACTCGGCCTCGGCCTGGGTCGCACTCGCCTGGGCCGAGGCCAAACCTGCCTCCGCTTGGCGCAGCTTCGCCTCATATGGCGCCGGCTCGATAACAAACAATGTATCGCCCGGCCGCGTAACCGCGCCATCCACATAAGAAATCGCCTGCAAAACCCCAACCACGCGGGCGACAAGGTCAACCTGATTATACGCGCCCAAACTGCCGGTCAGCTCCAAAACCGGCGTCACCTCCTGTCGCAACGGGACGGCCACCCCAATCTCCTGCGGCGGCGGGGTGACAAACACGTTCGGCTTCTTGCATCCAACCAATGTCAACGCTGCAACGAGGGCGGTGACCCCGAAGGAAAAAAGCGCCGGAGCGTTTCGGCCGCCTTTCTTGCAGCGGCTCATTGCCCCGCCCCGGTCACCACCACACCGACGGTGCGGACGAGGATCATCAGGTCGGTCACGAGCCAGGATCGGAAGCTGGCGAGGCGCATGGCGTAGGCCGCATCGAGGGCAACCTTGCGGCGCACGCCTTCGATATCGGTATCGTAGCCTTGGCTGACCTGGGCATAGCCGGTGACGCCGGGGCGCAGGCCCACCATGCGGTCAGAATAGAATGGGAGGGCCAGGTCGAGCTTGTCGACAAGGCCGGGGCGTTCGGGACGTGGTCCGACCAAGCTCATATCTCCTCGCAGAACATTAATGAGTTGCGGAATTTCATCGAGCCGGGTTTTGCGGATGAAGGCGCCGACGCGGGTTATGCGGGGATCGCTTTTTTGTGCCCAGACTGCACCGGTGAGCTTTTCGGCGTCGGCGCGCATCGACCGGAACTTGAGGATGGTGAAAAGCTGGGTGCGATCGGCAAGAGTTCGCCCGACCCGGAGCTGTCGGTAAATTGCAGGGCCTGGACTGTCTAGCCGGACGGCGATGGCGACCAAGACAAAAAGCGGCGCGGTCAGCAGCAGGCCAATCAGAGCGGCGGCGATGTCCATGGCACGTTTGCCGATCCGAACGGACAACGGGATAAAGTCACCGGCGAATGCGGCGGGTATATCGGTTTGTTTCGGCGCCGCAGTCGGGGGCGGGTCGGTTTGCATCCAAGCTCCCGAATTCCAATGACACACTTCATGCCATATCTGTGCCGAAATAACGAGAGCCTAAATGGTCGGGCCTGCGGTTTCGTCTGCCGTCCGCCAAGTCTGCAATTTGCGATAAATGGTTGATGGATTGATTTCCAGCAAGGCGGCGGCGCGCGGCACATCATTGGCGGTTTGCTTGAGCGCGGCCTCGATCAAACGCCGCTCCATAACCGCAAGCGGCACGATTTCGGTTGGCCATATTGCGGGAATTTGGACCGGCTGCGCTGGTGATACCGCGGCAAACGATGCGGCCGGGCCAGGTATGACCTGCGTTACCGCGGGCAAAGTTATCCGGCCCTGCCCCGGCCGGTAGACCGGCGATGGCAGCATCTCGGCGGTCACTTCGGTCGCGTCATGCAGCACGACGACGTTGCGCACCACGTTCTGCAACTGGCGGACATTGCCGGGCCAGTCATAGTCTTGCAGGGCAGCTGCGGCCTCGGGGCTGAAATCGATGAAGCGGCGCTTTTCCTCGAGGCTGAACTGGGTCAGGAAGTGGCGCGCGATGGCCAGCACATCGCCATCGCGGGCACGTAACGGCGGAAGTTCGACTGGCACGACGTAGAGCCGGTAATAGAGATCCTCACGGAAACGTCCAGCGCGGACTTCCTGCATGGGGTCACGGTTCGTGGCGCAGACGAAACGCACATCGACCCGCTCGACCTTGGATGCACCGACCGGGCTGAAGGTGCCGGTTTGCACAAAGCGCAACAGTTTGACCTGCATGTCGAGCGGCATTTCGCCGATTTCGTCGAGGAACAACGTTCCACCATCCGCCAGTTTGGCCGCACCCTCGCGATCCGACATGGCCCCAGTAAAAGCGCCTTTGACATGGCCGAAAACTTCCGACTCAAGTAAGTCGCGCGGAATGGCGCCGCAGTTAAGGGCAATGAAATTGCGTGCCGCGCGCGGGCTGGCGCGATGCACCGCCTCGGCGGCAAGTTCCTTGCCCGTGCCGGACTCGCCGGTGATGAACACGCTCGCCTTGCTCGCCGCCACGCTTTCGATGGTGCGATAGGCGGCTTGCATCGTGGCACTACTACCGATGAAGCCGAAATATTGTTGCCGCTCGGGCTGTGGTTTAATTCGCACAAGGTCGCCGGCGAGTGATCGTTTTTCCAGCACGCTGGCAAGGGTGACGGCAAGCCGGGCCTTGGCATAGGGCTTGACCACGAAATCAACCGCGCCGGCCCGCATCGCCTGGACAGCCGCATTGATCGATGCGTTGGCGGTAACCACAATCACCGCAGCGGTGATGCCTTCGCCGTGCAGCTGCTGCATCAATTCGAAGCCATTATAGTCAGGCAGTTCAATATCAACCAGGATGACATCGGGTTTCCATTCGCGGGCTGTCACCAGTGCCGCGCCAGCCGATGCCGCGATGCGGGCATGATAGCCGAGCCCGCCAAGCAGCACGCGTGCAAGTTCGGCTTGGGTTGGCGTATCTTCGACGACCAGGATACGCGCCCGCTCGGACAGGCCCGCGGCGGTCATGTTCGACATTGTCCTAGCCCTGGGCGTCGAGGCCAGCGACGAAGCGACCAAGTTCCTGCATAGCGCCGCTGGCAAGCATCTCGATCGCGGCAAGCGCCTCGGTCAGAGCCGCCTGATCGCTCATCAGATCCAGCCCCTGAGCATCCAGGGCAGGGGTGGCCATGGTCAGGCGGCATTGACGTTCGAGCTTCATGGCGCCAACCGCGCCGGCGGCACCAGCCAGACCGTGGGCGGCACGACGGAAACCGATGGCATCGTGGGCGGTCACGGCATCGCGCAACACGCCGGTCAAACGCGTGACATCGGCGCCAAACACAAGCAGGACGTGACGCAGGTCGTCCTCGGGCAAATCTTCTGCGAGCTGGGCCGCAAAGCTCGGTTCAGGCATGGTCATACTCCCGATCATGACGCTTGATGACGGATCGAGGACACCTTCCCCTACCGGTCTTACGTCGTCCTCCCGCGCCATCATGACACGCAAGGCAGGCGTCGCCTGCACATGCCCCGGACCTTGATCCGCAACACGATGCAGCATACCCGCCTTGACCCATGCACGCACGGGCCAAGACGGGGACGTGTTGCTGAAATTTTTCGAGCCTGAAAACTGCGTCATTAAATCCCGGAACCAATCTCAAACAGCACCGGGATAAATCCCGGCTTGAAAAGGCAGGCAAGTAAAATGGTGAAACTCAAGCAGGGAAGCAAAAGATCACAATTTCTAAAATCCGATTTTCCGCCCCGGATAATTCCAGGACCTGATCTTCACCCGATAGGCTGGCTGCGCGCGGCCATCATAATGTATGGCCGCGTCGAACCGACTTAGCGGGCGAGGGCCCAGCCGGGGCGGCCGAAAAGAGGGCGGCGCGGCGCCTTACTGACGATGCCAAAAAGCCCCGCCAAACCCATTTCATTCAATAGCCGTGCGGGTTGCCCGTTTGCGCCGATCAAATCGATCCGACGGCCGGTCGCAACCAAGCGTTTGAAAAGATATCCGATAGCTGCAATCCCGGAACCATCCATAAAAGTCAAATTGCTCAAATCGATCACGACGTCGCGATGACCCGAGGCCGCAATTGCCTCAAAACCATCGCGTATCAGGCTGACACCGTCTCCATCAAGAATGCCGGTAAGGGTCAAAACAACCCGATCCGGCCCGCTTTCAATGCATTCGAACATATCATCACTCCATAATCACGGTCGAGGTCGTCCGTTTGGCTAATACGTCTTCAGGCCAGCTAGTGGATTGGAAGCAATCAGCGTGCCATCTCGCGGAATGCAAGCGTGGCATGGATGAAAAAGTTTAATATATTGATAACTCGCTGCTTTTACCGCCACGATCGATCACATATTAAGATAATCCGGTTGCAAAGGCACGGACATTTCAGGTATTTCGATACTTGCAACGCAAATTGCGATTTTTTCTCCACGGGGCCGATCGCAAATTGCAAAATTCGCAAATTGCCTGTGCGACCACATTGTCCAGCCTCAACAACATGCTGATTTGGAGGTCACTCATAACCGCTTCAGCGCACCCCGAGACGCTGATCGGCAAGCACCGCAAGGATTGCAGACACCAACGCCTCACGTGAGAGGGGCTTGCTGAGGAAGCCGTCCATACCGGCGGCCCGGCATTCCATCTCGAACTCCATGCCGATCGATGCTGTCAGGCCAACCACCGGACAGCGCCGTCGGGCCTGCGCCCGGCCTGGACTATCATCGCCTTCGGCGGCCCGGATAAGTCGGGTGGCTTCGAGGCCATCCATGCCCGGCATCTGCACATCCATCAGCACCAAATCGAAGCTTGCCGACATCACCGCGGCGACGGCCGCCGCGCCATCGGCCACCACGTCAACCCGTGCGCCGGCACGTTGCAGCGTTGACCTTGTCACAAACTGATTAGTGGCGTTGTCATCGGCGAGCAGCAGATAGAGGCCATATAATGGCGCGCTGGACGGACGCGGCGGGGGCGCTTCGTCGTGCACCAGCTCAGCCGAACGTTCGACAGTCATCTGGCTCGGCCGATCAAGCATCACAGTCAACGCCCGCAGTCGCGACACCATCACCGGTTTCAACAATTGTGCATCGAAACACTCCAACCCGTCACGGCTAACGCCGAGCTGGCCCGACGCGCACAGGATCAGGCGCAGCGGCCCGTGGGCACCAACGAAACTCCGGTCCTGCCGCACCGCGCGGGCAAAAGCGATGCCATCCATCAGCGGCATCGAGCGATCGATCAAAACGAAGTCGTACGGCGCATTACTGTCCCTGGCGTGACGCAAGCGTCGCAGCCCGGCAATGCCATCTTCCGCAGCATCGGCCTCGGCGCCGAGCTGCATCAACTGGTGCAAAAGGATTTCACGGTTCAAGGGCAGGTCATCGACGACGAGGCAGCGCCGGCCGCGCAATGGCATAGCGGTCGGCGGGACCTCGCCCTCGCTTGGACTGACCAGCAAGGTGAAAAAGAACGTGCTTCCGCCGCCCCGCCTTGGCGCCGCGCCAATTTCCCCCCCCATCGCCATGACCAGCCGCTTGCAAATCGCAAGCCCAAGCCCGGTGCCGCCATACTGCCGCGAGATCGAACTGTCGGCCTGCGAAAACCGCTCGAACAGCATCGGCACCCGGTCGGCGTCGATCCCAATGCCAGTATCCGAAACCCGGCATTCCAGGATCACGCGGCCATCATCGCGTACCATTTTGGGCCCGGATGCCACGTCCAGAGTAATCTCGATCCAACCCTGTTCAGTGAATTTGACCGCATTTCCGACGATATTCAGCAGGATCTGGCGGAAACGGCCCGGATCGCCCACCACGCCGGCAGGCAACCGATCGCCGAGCCGACACACCAATTCGACACCTTTGATGGCGACAGTTGGCGCGAATAATTCGGCGATGGTAGCGACCTCTTCCTCGAGGATAAACGGCGTCGATTCAAGCTCGACCGCATGCGCCTCGATTTTGGAGAAATCGAGAATATCGTTCAGCACGGTCAGCAGATGCTCGGCCGAGTTCTGGATCGTCTGGGTGTAGCGGCGCTGCTCAGGGTCGAGTTCAGTATCCCGCAGCAGGCCGGTCATGCCGATCACACCGTTCATCGGGGTACGGATTTCATGGCTCATCGCTGCGAGGAAATCCTGTTTGGCACGGGCGGCGAACTGGGCGGCGCGCTCGCTCTCGATCAACCGCAAGCCTTGGGTACGCAGGATGCGCGCCTGACGGAAAAGCGGGAACAGCGCCAGCACCACCACGATGGCAAGACAGGTGAAGCTGCCGACAATCAGCAGCCCGTCTTCGCCAAAAGCGGCCCGCGCGACGCTACGCCGTTGGCTGACCACAACCACGAAAGGTGATTGGGCAAAAGCCACGAAACCGGCGACAACTTCGTCGGCGCTGCGCGCCCGGACGTCGCCCTTGGCACCGGCGCCTTCGATTTGGCCATGCCAGATACCTGTTGGTATCGCCGGCAGAAACTCAGTAAAGGGCGGCAACTGGTCCATCATCTGCCCGACCCGTCCGATCGACGGGCTTGATACCGCAAGCACAACCCCGCGGGTCGACAAAATTCGGACATCGACACCAAAACTCAGCGCGACCTGCTCGGCCGCCCGCACCAGTGGCTCGGGATCGAGCAGTGCCACCGCCGCACCGAAAAACACCCCGTTATTTCTAAGGGCCCGCACCACCGGGAGCGTCCATTGTCCGGATGCATCGCGGATCACCGTGACGGGTTCGGTTCCGGGCAGCCAACCTGGCTCGGGGTCGCCAACCTGAGGGCCACGCAGCAAATTTGGCTGGTTCTGTCGCAGCCCGTTCCACCAGGGACGCTGACCGAGATTTGTCCCAACCAGTTCGGGAGTCGACGCATTAACCGCAGTGCCGCTCGCATCGAGCAGCAGCAACGCTCGCACCTGCGGTAATTCGCGGATCTGTTCGCCCAAGTGTCGGTCACTGGCGATTGAGCCGAAGCCGGCGGGATCGGTGGATGCAGTATCAAGTAGGAGGGGGTCTGTGGATTGTACCAACCGCAAGGCCTCGCTCGACAGCGTCCCGGCGAGGCCTAGCGCCAGATCCTCGGCGCGGCGATCTGCCCGCTCGGCGCCACGCTGCAGCAACAGCACGCACACTACGCCCAGGGCGAGGATCATCACCAGCGCGCCGATCGCGAACAGCCGGTCGGCCGAAGCTGGTGCATGGGGCACATGCACCAGGTCGCTCGGACCAGCTTTCTCGGCTCCAGCAGGTTTCTGCCCGGCGTCCATGGTGGTGTGCGTAATCCCCTGACGAGCTCTTAAGGAACAAACTGGCGTCCCCGCTTCACAATTTCGTGATCCTAGGTTTCTTCACATTTGCTGACAATCATCCATGTAGATGATACGCAAAATAAGATAATTACCACTTTAAATATTTTTGCGCTTGCGTCTGGTCATCGCCGGGTGATGGGGCCAGTTTCGGGGAATGCGATCGCTCCGCGCCCGATTGGCCGTCCTATGGGCCATGCTTCTGGTTGCCGCCGGCACCTTAGCATTGCTGCTCATGCAGCTTTATGAGCAATCCAATACCGCCCAGGGTTGGCGCGCTCAGGCCATGCTGGGGCAAATCTGCGAGACCATGGCCAATAATTACAGCCTGTACAGCGCCGGCTGGGCGGGACTTGTGAACGCCACCTCCACCGAGGAGGCCGCATTCCGGCGCGATCTGACGGTCATCGTGCGCCAGGCTCTGGCGAGCCGCATCGATCCGGCTGAAGCCACCATCATCTCCGCCGGTGTCTGGCAGGTCGGTTTGGGTGCGTTGGTAGGGGAAGTCCCTGAGCGCGCGCGTGCCCCGCTTGCCGAGATTGCCGCGGCGGCCGTCGCAGATGACAGCTTTACCCTGACCCAGCGTGTTATCCCTGGCGCGCGATTGGTGCTGCGCGCCTGCCCATTGCCCGGACCGGTCCCCGACCTCGCTGGATGGGTCAGCGCGAATGTATCGCCAACGCCCGGCGCGCCAGTGTTGCGCGCCGGGCTCGCCGTACTGCTCGCGTTGGTGTTGGTCTCGACCATTTGGCTCACTCTGGTGATTGCCGGCTATTCCCGCCGGGTTGCTGCTATCGAGCGGGCTTTGCGTCACCCTGGGGCCAGTGGCCTGCCGATTTTGGCTAGAACCGGGATGGAAGATCTCGATCGGATCGTGACGGCGCTCAACGTGATGGCGGCTGGCTTGGCGCAGGCGCAGGCAGAAGCCGCCACGTTCGCGGCGCAGATTGCGACCAGCGCGCGGCTGGCGGCTCTGGGTCGGGTCGCGGCCGGAGTGGCTCATGAACTGCGCAATCCGATGGCGGCCATGCGACTGAAGGTCGAAAACGCGCTGGCCGGGGATGCTGCACGCCGCACCGCCGCTTTGCAGGCCGTTTTGCCGCAGATCGCCCGGCTCGATCGGCTGGTAGCGGAATTACTGACCATGACCAGCCGTCGCGAACCCGATCTGCGCCCGATCGCATTGGGCGACTTTCTGACCGGCTGCGTTGCAGACCTGGGCACGGCACCCGATAAGGCACCGATCAGCGTGCGCGCACCCGCTGTGACTGCCCTCGCCGACCCGGAAATTCTCGGTCGGGCGATATCTAACCTTCTGCGCAATGCCGTCCAATACACACCGCGTGATGGCCACATCGACCTGATCGCCGAGCACCGTGCCGGCATGCTGCGCATAACGGTTCGCGATACCGGGCCCGGGATTGCACCCGCTTTGCGCGATACACTGTTCGAACCCTTTGTCACCGGCCGTGCCGATGGCACCGGGCTCGGGCTTGCGATCGCGCGCGAAATGGCGGAAGCCCATGGTGGCCTCCTGACGCTGGCAGACACCACGACCGGCGCCTGCTTTATCCTGGAGGTACCATGGCACGCGTGCTGATCATCGACGATGACGCCGCCTTACGCGATAGCATCGGCGAAACCCTGCGCGATCTCGGCCACGCTGTTGTCGAGGCTGAAGATGGCCTGTCAGGCTTGCAGCTTCTAGCCGAACAACCGCCAATCCAGGCGGTGTTGCTCGATCTGCGCATGCCGGGCCTCGACGGGCTTGAAGTGTTGCGCCGCATGCGCGCCCGCCCCGACGCCCCGCCGGTTGCCGTGCTGACCGCAGTCGCGACTGCGGCCAACACCATCGAGGCGATGCGGCTTGGCGCGGTTGATCACCTCACCAAGCCGATCGGGCGCGCCGACATCGCCGATTTGCTGCGTCGGATGCTGCCGGATGCGGTGGCCGCCATCGCGCAGCCTAACGCCGACCCAAGCGAAGATGGCCTGGTTGGCACGTCACCCGCGATGCGCGATGTGCAGAAGGCGATCGGTATGCTCGCAGATAGCGATGCAACAGTGCTGATCACCGGTGAAACCGGCACTGGTAAGGAGGTCGTCGCCCGTGCCATCCACCGCCACGGCCGGCGGGCGGGCAAACCGTTCATCGCCATAAATTGCGCGGCGATTCCAGAAAACCTCCTGGAATCAGCCCTATTCGGCCACACCAAGGGCGCTTTCACCGGCGCGATCGGCGATGCAAAAGGCAGCATCCGCGAGGCCGATGGCGGCACCTTGCTGCTCGACGAAATCGGCGACCTCGATCTGATCCTGCAATCCAAGCTGCTGCGGGTTTTGCAGGAACGTGAGGTTACCCCAGTCGGCGGCAAGTCGGTTGCGGTCGATGTCCGGGTGCTCGCAGCAACCCATCGCGATCTGCCCGCCGAAATACGCGCCGAGCGGTTTCGCGAAGATCTCTATTGGCGGCTCGGCGTCGTGCCGCTGAGCCTGCCGCCGTTGCGTGAACGGCGGGATGATATCGTCAAGCTTGCCGAATATTTCCTGGCCCGTGGCGCCGGCCGGGCACGCGGGCTCACCAAGGCAGCGGGCCTCTTGCTCCGCAACCATCCGTGGCCGGGCAATGTCCGCGAATTGCGCAACGCGATGGAACGGGTTGCGGCCCTCGCCCGGCGTCCGGTGGTCGATGTCGATGATTTCGCCTTCCTGGCCGGCGCGCCGGCGCGTCCCCAGGACGTGACTGCAACCTTACCGGAAGCCGTGGCGCGGCTCGAAACCAAGATGATCCGCCGGGCGCTCGCAGCCAGCGGCGGCAACCGCGCCGAGGCCGCACGGCGGCTCGGGATTCAGCGGCAATTGCTGTACGATAAAATGCGCCGCTACGGCCTGGAGGTGTCGGCGGAGACGACACTGGCTGTCGGAAATCCCGACACCTGATGGATCTCGCCCGCAAGACAATTGTGTTTTTTCAACAAGGTGCACTCTGGCACACTGGTTGCAATACTGAAGCCAGGCAGCCCTTCGGCCGCCGCTTCGGAGACACTATGATGAACCGCTTAAAATCCGTCCTGTTCGCCACCAGCCTGGTTGCAGGCCTCGCCGCCGGGCTTGCGAGCGCGATCGCGCAGCCTGCCGCCCCCGCTTCGGCCCCCACCTCGACATATGATCCTGCGCAGCTCCCGCAAACCAAAGGCCGGGTCGTTCAATACCTGCTGAACCCGCGCGGTATGGTCGATGGCCTGTTGCTGGATAGCGGCACCGAAGTTCACTTCAATCCTATGGTCGCGACCGAGATGGTCTTCGCGGTCCGTCCCGGTGAAATGGTCACCGTTCATGGGCTGAAGGCCCGCAGCGTGCCTGTTGTGATGGCGATGTCGGTGACCAATGACGCCACCGGCAAGACGGTCACGGCCGGAACCCGTATGCGCACGCCAGACAGCGGCCCCAGGGACGAACACGGCGCGATGCATCCGCAAGGCAATTCTCATCATGGCATGACGCGTGGCGCCATGGCCCCGGCCGGGACGCTCGAACTATCTGGCAAGATCAAATCGGTGCTCCACAATCCGCGCGGTGAGACCGACGGCGTGCTGCTCGAAGATGGCAGCCAGGTGCGCCTGCCGCCACCGGAGGCCAAGCGCCTCGCTGACCAGATCAAACCGGGCAGTATGATAACTGCGCGCGGGCCGGGCAGTGACGGCCTGCTTGGCAAAGTGGTCGCCGCCCGCCAGATCGGCCCGGATGCGACCCATCTCGCCGATATCCGCGGACCCCATACCGGACCTGGTCGTGGCATGATGGGCCATGGCAAGCCGTCGGCAACGGGCGATGCCGCACCAGCGCCGAAATAGCCGCACCGGGCGCGGCTTGTCGCCGCGCCCGGCTTGGTCTAGCCGGTGATGCGAAATTTGGAGAATAACCATGGCGCGCCTGCCTGGCGGTAAGGCAATCGAGGCCGCACTGGCGGAAAACGGCACCATGCTCGCCGAAGTGATCACCGATATCGCCACCGCAGTCAGTCCGTGGGAATTCATCTCGCCGGGCCGGGGTTGAAACCATGGGCACGATTGCCACCCTCACCGATCTGATTGCCTTCGACACCACCAGCCGCAATTCCAACCTCGCCTGCATCGACTGGGCGCGCGCCCTGGCCGAGGCGCAAGGTGCCGCCACACGGATGGATTGGAACACCGACCGCACAAAGGCCAACATGCTGGCGACCTTTGGTGAGGGGCCAGGCGGCACGGTATTTTCCGGCCATGTTGATGTGGTGCCGACCGACGGCCAGGCCTGGACCTCCGATCCGTTCACCGCGACAATCCGTAATGGACGGCTGCATTGGCGTGGGGCGTGCGACATGAAGGGGTATGTCGCCGCGGTCCTGGCCCATGCCGATCTTTTTAGGCGCACGACGACGCGCGAGCCAATCCATATCGCGCTGACCAATGATGAGGAACTCGGCTGCCTCGGCATCCCGCATCTGATCACCGTACTGGGGAAATGGGATATCCACCCGACCGGCTGCGTGGTGGGGGAACCAACCTCGATGCGACTGGTGTCCGCCCATAAAGGCGGGCGGGTGTCACGCGCGCGGGTGATCGGGCGAGCGGCGCATTCGTCGCTGACGCCAACCGCGGTGAATGCGATCGAATATGCGTCACGGTTGATCGCGCGCATTATCGCGACCACGGCGCGCGCGCCGATGGGTTTGACGTGCCGCACAGCACGATCCCGACCAATTTGTTTGACGGCGGCAATGGCCCCAACATCGTGGCGGGGTTGGCGTAAAAAAGCGGACATCACGCTCTAGATTCTTGTTTTCACGATCATCTTTAGCCGTCCGATCGAAGCCGATTAAACGAATGATGATCTAGGGACGCGAGCATGCTTCCATCCGCAAGTCCTCAAATCCCAAACACGTTCTCCACCGCCGCGTCCAACTCGCCACGCTCGACCTGGGTTACAATCTCGGTCAACGCCACATGCGACGGCGCGGCCACCCCGATTTCCACCCCTTTTTCGGCGATAAACCCGTTCATGAACTGTATTTCGGTGCGCCGTCCCTTCAGCATGTCCTGGCCCATAGAAGGCCGCCCATCGCTGTTGCGCCCACTGCTCGCTGCCGCCTTGGCCATTGCCGCGTCGATGATCGCAAAGGCCGCCGCATCGCCCTCCGCCGCGCGCGCCAACGCCTCAGGTTCAAACGCGCCGAGTTTTTCCAGCGTGTAGCCCAGCGCCTGCCCAACCCGGACTGCCTGCCCTCCCAATCGAATCGAGGCGCGGCGGACTTCCTCATAACCGTCCATCACCGTGTTCGACATGCCGGTCGCCGCCGAGACGCCATTGCGCATGCCGTTGAGGCATAGTTTCGACCAGCGTTCGCCCCAGAGATTGGTCGTCGCCTTGGCGCTGTCGATGCCGGAAATCATTTCCACCAGCATTTTCACCCGATCGGTGATGCGGCCATGCACCTCGCCAATACGGAACACGGTATGGTTGACGCCACCTTTCGGCACCAGCCGCCGCACTTCGCCAGCCGCATGCATATCGACCGAAATCGACGACGCGATGCAGCCGACAACCTTGCCCCAGCCAACCACGCCGGCAATCCGTTCCTCGTTCAGGCAGTTCTGGATCGACAGCACAAAGCCCGATGGCGCCAGATACTGGCGGATCATCATCGTCGCCCATTCAGTGTCGTACGATTTCACGCACACCATGGCGATATCGATCGGGCGCTGCTTGGCGAGGCCCTGGGCTTCGGTCAGGTGCATGATCGGCACCGCAACATTGGCGGTTTCCTCCTCCGTCATGCCGGTCAGGCGCAAACCGCGGCTGCGGATCGCCTCGACGTTCTCGGGCCACCAGTCGATGATGGTCACGTCGTGGCCAAGCCGATGCAGATGCCCGCCGACATAGCCGCCCACCGCGCCGCCGCCGACGATTGCTATCCTTGGACGCATGACCCTACTCCCCGAAACCGATTTTCTCCGTCAGACTAGCCCCCTATCATCGACGGGAGAAGACCATGGGTTCGACAGCACGGCGCCAGGCATTTCGGCACATTTTGGCGGGCAGCGCCTGCGTCCACCCCGGCTCGGTCTATGATCCAATTTCGGCACGGATCGCGGAAAGCATCGGCTTCGAATGCGGCATGTTCGCCGGATCGATCGCAAGCCTGACCGTGCTGGGCGCACCGGATATCGTGATCCTGACGCTGACCGAATTCGCCCAGCAGATCCTGCGCATCACCCGCGCCAGCGAAATCCCGCTGCTGGTCGATGCCGATCACGGCTACGGCAATGCGCTGAGCGTGATGCGCACCGTCGAAGAACTCGAAATCGCCGGGGTGGCAGCAATGACCATCGAGGATACCGCTCTGCCCACCCCTTTCGGCACCACCAGGCCCAGCCTGCTGTCCCACGATGAAGGCCTCGGCAAAATTCGTGCGGCCCTTGCCGCACGCCGCGATCCGGCGACCGTCATCGTTGGCCGCACCAGTGCCGTCGCCATCGCCGGACTGGATGAGGCCATCGCCCGCGCAAAATCCTATGCTGCAGCCGGCGCCGATGCGCTGTTCTTCACCGGCGTTGCCACCCCAGATCAACTCCAAGCCCTGCACGCGGCCACCGACAAGCCGATCATCCTCGGCGGCAGTGATGGCGAACTCGGCGGCAAAACCGGCATGGCGGCAATGGGCGTGCGGGTGGCGCTGCAGGGCCATCAGCCCTTCATGGCCGCGGTGCAGGCAACTTACGATACGCTGCGTGCGTTGCGCGATGGCGTGGCACCGACGGCTTTGACCAATCAGCCGAGTGCGGCAATGATGAAAGCGCTGACGTTGGACGCGCAGTATACGGACGCAGCGAAGCGGTTTCTTTAGGAAGGATTAGGAAGGTCTTCTTTTTGCGAACAGAAAGAAGCAAAAAAACTTCCTCACCTTGTTGCCGTTGACTCGGGTCCATCCGTAGGCCCAGCCCAAACGCCTCCTTAAGGACTAGCTTGATGAGAAACTCCCTTCCAATAACCGGCCGCCCCCCCGCAGACCTCCTCACCGAAATGCGCGCAATGAAATCAGGTGACGCGGACTGGCAAGGCGGCAAGGTCCCGCTCTACGTCTTCAAAGCCGAGGACAGCGTCACCGAAATCGGCAAGGCAGCGTTCTTCGAGTATTTTTCCGAAAACGCCCTCGGCGCGGGGCGGGCGTTTCCATCGGTGAAGCGGATGGAGGACGATGTTGTCGCCATGGCGCTCGGCCTGTTCAATGCACCTGACAGCGCCCGCGGCTTCATGTCCACCGGCGGGACGGAAAGCATTGTGCTGGCGGTGCAGGCATGCCGCGACTGGTCGCGCAAGCAGCGCGGCGACAACACCCATCGCGGGAATATTGTGGCATCGGAGACCGTGCATCCAGCCTTCAACAAGGGCGCCAAGCTGATGGATCTTGAGGTACGACGGGCACCGGTTGGCGCCGATCTGCGCATGGATCTGGCGGCGGTCGAGGCGTTGATTGACGAAGACACCATCATGCTGGTCGGCTCGGCGCCGAATTTTCCCTACGGCATGATCGATCCGATTGCAGCGCTCGGTGAAATCGCAACCCGGCATGGGGTCTGGCTGCATGTCGATGCGTGTGTCGGCGGGTATCTGGCGCCATTCGTGCGGATGATCGGACGGCCGATCCCGGATTTCGACTTTGTGGTCCCAGGCGTGAGTTCGCTGTCGGCCGATCTGCACAAGTTCGGCTTCTGCCCCAAGCCGGCCTCCACAGTGTTCTATCGCAATGCCGACAAGGCCCAGCACCATCTATTCGATGCCGATGTCTGGCCAAATGGTCGGTTTGTGACGACCACGATCGTCGGCACCAGGCCGGCCGGCGGGGCCGCGGGGGCCTGGGCGGTGCTGAACCATCTCGGGGTCGAGGGCTTCAAGCGCATTGCGACCAATCTGATGAGCTTCATTGACGCTTACAAGGACGGCATTCGCGCAACCCCAGGCTTGCATATTCATGGCGCCCCCGACCTGTCCATCGTTGCCTATGGCTCGGACGAATTCGATATTTTCCGCGTCGCCGAGGTGATGGGCGCCAAGGGCTGGCTGCCAGGCCTGGTGCAGCGCCCCAAAGGCATTCACCGCATGATGTCGATGTTCCACGCCCCGGTGCTGGACCAGTATCTCGACGACATGCGGGCAGCGATCGGGGTGGTACGCCAGGAGGCGCCGACCGCGGCCAAAATCAAGGCGCATTACTGATGCGGGTCATGATCGCCTCGGTGATGCACGAATCGAATTCGTTCGCCGGGAATTTCGTTCCGTTCGCCCATTTCGAACGGCGTGGCGTTCTGCACGGCGCGGCGATCCTGCCCGCCTATGCCGGCACCAGGACCGAAATGGCCGCCTTCATGGCGACGGGCACGGAACAGGGTTGGGATATTGTGCCAGCTTTGGTCGTGCGCGGAACCCCGTCCGGGCCAATCGACGCGTCAGGTTTTACCCGCATCCTCGCTCTGCTGGCCGCAGCGACACGCGCCGCGATGCCGGTCGATGGGGTCTTGCTCGCTTTGCACGGCGCATTCTCGTCCGAAGCCGAGGATGACGGCGATGGCGCGTTTGCCGCCACCGTGCGCGCAATTGTCGGACCAGATGTGCCGATCAGCATCACGCTCGATCCGCACGGCAATGTTTCGGACCGGCTGGCAGCATCGGTCAACGCGATCAGCGCCTACCGCACCCATCCGCACACCGATCATTTCGAGGCCGGGCAGCGCGCGGCAACCACTTTGGCCCGCGCGTTAAACGGCGAGATTACCCCGATCATGCATCTTGCCCGTGCACCATTGCTGCGCGGTTTCGACGCCTGCCGAACCACGCCGACGGACGGCCCGATGCAGCGCGCGATGCGGCTGGCACGCGCAATCGAAATCACCGATCCAGGCGTCGTCGAAGTCTCCGTCCAGGCCGGCTATTCGTCGGCGGACGTTTATCAGGCCGGTGCCAGCGTGGCGGTCACCGGCAATGGCCGCGATGCGCGCTTCGATGCCCTGGCAGCACAAATGGTCCGCCTCGCCTGGGATGAACGCCACCACGAAACCGTGCAGATGCTCACCGCGGCCGAAGCCTTCGCCGAGGCCCGCGCAGTCCCACCCGGCCACGGCCCGATCGTGATCGCCGATTTCGGCGACGCGCCAAATGCTGGCGGGCATGGCGATACGACGGCGCTGCTGGGTTTGATCCTTAGCCACAAACCGCCCAAGGCGCTGGTCGCGGCGATCGCCGATCCAGCCGCCGTACTTGCCGCGCGATCGGCCGGAGTAGGTCGTGACATCAGCCTCGCACTCGGCGGGCATGTCGCCCCTGCGCAAGGCGGCGGGCCGATCGCGGTGGTGGCCAGGGTCGTGGCACTATCGGACGGGGTTTACGTCCATGAAGGTCCTTATACCACCGGGGTAACCGGCGATCTCGGCGCCTCGGCACTGCTCGATTGCGGCGGCGTGATGGTAATCGTCACCACGCTCGCACGCAGTATCTTCGACCTCTCCCAGGTCAGGATTTTCGGCATTCAGCCAGAAGATTTCGACCTCATTGCCATCAAGGTAATGGACGCCTTCCGCGCCGGCTTCGCGCCGATCATGCGAACCGCCATCTGTTGCGAAACCGGCGGCACCACCAGCCGCTTCCATGTCGCGCTGACCTATAACAAACTGCGCCGCCCAATCTGGCCGCTCGATCCGGATGATGTGGTGGCGCGCCATGCGGGATATCTGCCATGAAGCGCCTGTTGCTTGTCTTGCTGCTGCTCGCCGGTCCCACCCGCGCTGAAACCGTGCTGCGCTATGCCCCGCTCGGCGATTTGCGCATTCTCGACCCGATCTGGACCTCGGCGGCGATCACCCTGAGCCACGGCCAGATGATTTATGACGTGCTGGTCACCACCGACAGCAAGCTCGAACCCAAACTGCAAATGGCCGAAAGCGTGCAAACCAGCCCGGACGGGTTGCGCTGGACCTTCCGCCTGCGCCCCGGCCTGGCATTCCATGACGGGCAAAAGGTCACATCACGCGATGTCGTGGCCTCCCTGATCCGCTGGGGCAAGCGCGTCACCGCCGGCCAGGCGCTATTCGCCCGCGTCGCCGCGCTCAACGCCATCGATGACATGACGGTCGAACTGGTGCTCAGCCGCCCGTTCGGTCCGGTGCTCGAAGCCCTCTCCTCGCCGGTGCTGGCCCCGTTCATCATGCGCGAAGCCGATGCCCTCACCGATGCCTTCAAGCAGGTCACCACCACAATCGGCTCCGGACCGTTCGCGTTCATACCAGGCGAATTCCAGGCCGGGCATCGCGTGGTCTACCGCAAATTCCCGGGCTACGTGCCGCGCGAGGAACCGGCCGATTTCTATTCCGGCGGCAAAGTCGTGAAAGTCGATCGGGTCGAATGGCTCTATCTCCCCGATCCGGCCACCGCGATGGGGGCGTTGCAAACCGGCGAAATCGATATCGTCGCCTCGGTCTCCCCCGATTTCCTGCCAGTGTTGCGGGCGCGCAAGGACATCGTGGTGGCGGTGCTCGACAAGATCGGCCAGATCGGCACCATCCGCCCCAACGCCGCACATCTGCCGTTCAGCGATCCGCGTGCCCGTCAGGCACTGACCCTTCTGGTCGACCAACCCGAATTCGCCACCGCTTTGGCCGGCAGTGCGGAATTCGGCCGTGAATGTTTCGCGGTCTTCGTCTGCGGCACCCCCTATGAAACCGATTTCGGCGCGGCAAAATGGCGCAAGCCCGACATCGCGCTGGCCAAGAAACTCCTGGCCGAGGCCGGGTATCGCGGCGAAAAACTGGTCCTGCTCGACCCTGCCGACCAGCCCGACATCCACATGATGGCGCTGCTCACCGCCGATGCTCTGCGCAAAGCCGGTGTCGCGGTTGATGTGCAGACCATGGATTGGAGCACCGTGCTGACGCGGCGCAACAACCGCGATCTGCCATCCGCCAATCCCGCCGGTTGGGACATCGCCTTTACCTTCTGGGGCGGGCTGTCGCTCTCCAGCCCGCTGACCAACGCCCCCCTTGTCGCAAGCTGCGACGGCAAAAACCTCTATGGCTGGCCCTGCGATCCCGAAATCGAGCGGCTGCGCGCGGCCTTTACCGACGCCACCGACCCAGCCGCGCGCAAATCGGTCATCGAGGCCTTGCAAGTCCGCTTCTACGAGGCTGCCCCCTATGTCAGCACCGGACTGTTTTTCCGTCCGATGGCCTATCGCACCAGCTTGCGCGGGCTGCTGACAACGCCCTATCCGGTGATGTGGAATGTCGAGAAATCCGGCCAGTAGGCGATGAAGGAAGTTATTTATATTGCCATATCGTAACAATTAAGGCGCCGCTTTCCCAACACGGCTCAGACATAGAAAAAGCGACCACCCGGCCCGACCACCAGCCCCGCCTGCGCCACCACCGGCGCATCCCTCGGCATTTCCCATACCGGGCGGGGCTTCTTCACCCGCGACGGCGCCACCCCAATGCCCAGCATCCGACACAACGGGCGCAGAATGCGGCGCGCCTGCGGAACCGCCGCCAGGAACGCCACATACTCCGCCTGCGACAGCAAATGCTCCACCTGCGCCCGCGCCGCCACCGCGGTACGAACCCGCACCAGCAGCCAGGCCGGCGCGGTTGGAAACGCGATACGGATACCTGGTGCCCCCCGGACTTCCCCAGCCCTGGATTTGCGCGGCGCCGGTAATGTCCCTGCCCGCCAGCGCGCAATCAAACGCTCCAAACGGCCGCGCATCCGCCCAATCGTAAGCGTCCGGCCAGGACCGTTTCGGTGTGATTGCTACGCGGTTATCTACTGCGCTGACGTGGCATCCTGGCTCATCTTCCAGGGGACCAGTTCGCCGATGCGGTTGATGGTGTGTCCGTCGGCGATTCTGGCCAAGGCGTCGCAC
>CALQTN020000026.1 GCA_943333505.2 Asaia bogorensis
TACCGTCGGCCTACGGCCTCCGTTCGTGCCGTCACCGGCCGCCGCATCGATCTGTCTCGGGAGCATGGGCATGACTCAGATGATCCTTCCGCGCCCTCAAGTCTAAATTCCCGGGGGGTAAATGTCTCATCTTCATTGGCACGGAGGGTGGCGTCGAGCGCGGCTATGGCCTCGGTATTGTGGCGTCCGATTTGATTGGCCGCGATCTGGCCGATCCCGGCAACCACGAGCATACCGAGCAGGCCCACTATCCCCAGAATTGCGACCTGACAACCGATACGACACCGCCCGAGTAACCTGTTCACGATATTTTTCCCTGATGAGACTGCTTGAAGCACCGTCGTCGCAAAGCCTTAAGATCGCGATAACGGCAGCAGCCTTCCGGATCGCCAGACGATTTTGAACATATCGTCAGGCGATCCCTTACTCCGGACTGGTTTTCAGCGTCGACGGAGGGATTTTTATATGACGCAAGGAACTGGGATCCAGGTCCGCGAGGCGTAAGCCACGCGACCTCAACAAAGGCAGAACTCATTAGCTCTGAACTAAGATTCCCCCTGTCTCATTTTTCCTGGCATCTGAAACGCGCTGCGTTTGCCTGAATGTTTGGCGAAAGAGAGCGGTGCAGTTCCAACGGGGAACTACACAAATCAATGTTTTCAATGTAACCGGCGATTACCCCGCGATGATGATGTGCGCGTTGCTGATCCGTGACGATTGGATGATTTTGCCGGTCCGGGTTTTGGTCCCTATGGGCACGAAACCCAATTTCGCTTCAGGCTGGCGTGATTGTCGGGCTGTCGCCCGCCCGTGTCATTCACCCCTGAACAGTCCATCCTTCCGCCCCACGCATGGTGAAATGCACCGGCCCCGCCGTGCCGCCCGCCGCGTTCAGCGCCGTAATCAAGGTCAACCGTTCCTCTGGCGGCACGATCAGCATCATGAAGCCGCCGCCGCCCGCGCCCGAGATTTTCCCGGCTATCGCGCCGTTTGCCATCGCGGTCTTGAACAGCGCTTCGATCAATTCCGTGCTGATCCCCGATGCGGTTTCCTTCTTGGCAATCCAGGATCGGTTGAGGATCGCCGCCATCGCCGGCACGTTGCCGCGCAGCAGCGCCTGCTTCATGTCGATCGCGTCTTGTTTAAGCCGATGCAGGCTGTCGGTCGCGGCATCCGCAACCGGCCCCATCCGGCGCTGCTGTTCCTCGATAATCTGTTCGGACCGCCGAGACACCCCGGTGAAGCAGGTCACCAGCGAAGCCTCAAGCTCGTTGATGAAAGCTTCCGGCACCCGCAACGGGTTTACGATCACCCGGTCATTGGCGAGGAATTCAATGAAGTTCGCCCCGCCAAACGCCGCCGCATACTGATCCTGCTTGCCGCCGGCGAGCTTAAGGTCGATGCGCTCGATCTCATACGCCAGATGCGCCACGTCATACGGCCCCAGCGGCAAAGCCAGTAAGGTGCGGAATGCTTCCACCAATGCCACCACCAACGCTGATGACGATCCCAGTCCGGATCCCGGCGGCGCGTCCACATAGGTGGTGATGGTCAAGGGCAGCATCTCGCCCCCGTTGAAATCGCGCATCATCCGCCGGTAGACCCCGCCATGAATGGCGAGCCGCGCCGCATTAGTCGCCGTGGCATCGAGCGCGAAACTCTCGGACACCCCAACGTCGCGCGCCACAAAATGCACCTGCAAGTCGGCGGCAGCGCTGATGAACGCGTGCGCGTAGCGGGCAATGGTGCAGTTCAGCACCGCCCCGCCAAACTGGTCGCAATAGGGACTGAGATCGGTGCCCCCGCCTGCGAGGCCAAGGCGGAGTGGCGCACGTGCGCGGGTTGTCGAGGGCATCGTCGGTTCCTGTTTCTAGATGGCGCGCTGGAGCAACGGCGCCACGAAATCCGCCAGATTGCCACCGTCGAAACGATAGCCCGGCATTCCGGCGGCGGCGGCGGCGGCGATGTCGGTCGGTTGATCGCCAATCAGAATGCAGCGTGCCGGGTCGAGCCGCCAGGCATGCAGCAGATCCAGCAGCATCCCTGGCCTGGGCTTGCGCCAGTCGCTGTCGCCGCGAAACGCCGCCACCATTGCGTTGGGGTGATGCGGCGCGATGCGAACATCGTCAATGGTGCCGCCGCTTTGGCGCACCAGATCGCCGACCCAGCCATGCAGGTCCTCAACCGCTGTCACATCGTAATAGCCGCGCGCGATGCCGGACTGGTTGGTCACGATAAACACATGCCATCCGGCAGCGGTCGCCATCTGGATCGCGTCCAGCGCCCCGGCGACAAACTCCCAACGGCGGCGCGATCCAACCCAGCCATAATCGATGTTGATGGTGCCATCACGGTCGAGAAACAACGCCCGCCGCATCAGCACGGCTGGAAGCTCCCGATCGGCGCGCGCCAGATCGTCGGGGATGCCGATATCGATGAAATACCCGGCGCCGATCGTCGCCCGCACTTTCCCCGTTTGCGCCAGACGCGGCAGCACATCGCGTTCGAGCGAGCAGATTTCGCTGGTTTCCGCTACAATCCGTCGATCCAGTAGATAAATCCCCGCATTGATCAGCCCCGGCGCCGCCGCGCCGCGCTCGGCGAAATCGGTCACCACGTCATCATCCAGCGTCACCAGCCCAAACCGCGAGGTATCGGCCACTGCGCGCACCGTCATCCTGGCAAGCACCTCGGGCCCATCGACGGCACCGTCGGCGAGCAGGGCGGCGAGATTGGTATCAAAGAACGAGTCGCCATTGCACAGCAAAAACCGCTCATCAAGCACGTCGCGGGCGTGGAACAACGCCCCACCAGTGCCGGCGCGGAACGGTTCCTCGGAGAAACGGATCGCCAGCTTGCGCGGCAGGTCGGCGGTGATGGTTTCAACAATTTCGCGTAGCCGGTCCGAAAGATGCCCGCACAGAAACAGGATTTCATCCACCCCAAAGCGCGAGATTTCCTGCATCTGCCACGCCAGGAACGCCCGCCCGCCAATCGGCAGGGCAGGCTTGGGGGTTCCGGCGGAAATCGCGCCGAGCCTGGTGGCAAGTCCACCGGCCAGGATGGCGCATTGCCGAACGGTCGCTGGTTGCGCCATCAGATGGTCCCTTGTCGCTCGCCAAAAATGGCCACGCAAAGTCTTTTTAGCCGCCTTCACCGCGGTCGCAAAGAGGCGCGTGGGGTTGAAGGCCGCGGCTTTTGGGTGCTCTATCCGTCGCAACGAGAACCGCCATCTGCGCCGCGCGCGCGCCCGAGGATTTGTTGAATGACCTTGAATAGCTTTGACCTGCCGCTCGACATGCTGCGCAACCGGCAGAACATCAAATGGACCAAATATGGCCGCGACGTGCTGCCGGCCTGGGTGGCGGAAATGGATTTTGCCATCGCCCACCCGATCCGCCGCGCGCTGGAACGCATCACAGCCGATCAGGATTATGGCTATTCCGGCCGCCCTGGCCATGGCGGCGATGTCTATCTCGCCACCGCCTTCCAGGCGCGGATGAAAAATCGCTTTGCCTGGGACATCGATCCCGATCTGGTGCAACCTGTGTCCGACCTTGTGCAGGCCATGTTTTCTGTGGTCCTGGCGCTGTCCGACCCTGGTGACGGCGTGATCCTGCCCTTGCCCGCCTATCCGCCGTTTCACATGACGATCAACGACACCGGGCGAACCATGCTGGCCGTGCCACTGCGCGACGACGGCACAAGTGCTGCGCTCGACATGGACGTGTTCGCCCGCCAGGCGGCGGCGCCGGGCTGCAAGATCATCCTGCTGTGCAACCCGCAAAACCCGACCGGGCGGGTGTTCAGCCACGATGAACTCGCCGGCATCGGCCGCCTTGCCGTGGCCCATGACCTGATCATCCTGTCCGACGAAATTCACGCCGACCTGATCTTTGATGACGCACGCCATATCCCGATCGCCTCCATCAGCCCGGAGATCGCGGCCCGCACCATCACGATCACGTCGGCCACCAAAAGCTTCAATATTCCCGGCCTGCGCTGCGGGGTGATGCATTTTGGCAGCGCCGCACTCCGGGCGCGTTTTCACCAGCGCGTCCATCACCGCGTTCTCGGTGGCCCCGGCATCACCGGCATCGATGCCACGGTTGCCGCCTGGACCGATGGCCAGCCCTGGCTTGACGAGGTCACCGCGCATCTCCAGGCGATGCGCAACAAGGTGTTCGCGACCATCGCGTCGGAAATGCCGCAAATCCGTGCCCGCGCGCCAGAGGCCACGTATCTGGCCTGGCTCGATTGCTCTGCCTTGCCAATGGCCGGCAGCGCGTTCGATTTTTTCCACGACCGCGCCAAGGTCGCGTTTAATCCGGGGGAGGCGTTCGAGCCGGGCGCGACGAAATTCGTGCGCTTCAATTTCGCAACGTCTGAGCGGATCATCGATCAGATTCTCGGTCGCATGGTGGATGCGGTAAAACAGTCCAACGCCGTCCGACCGCGGTCCTGATCACCCGGACGAGGTTTGTCGCATGCGTATCCTCTACAGCCATCGGATCCAGTCCCGCGACGGGCAAAGTGTGCATGTCGAAGAACTGATCCACGCCTTTCGCGCCGCAGGGCACGAGGTGATGGTCGTCGGGCCGGGGGTCTACCAGACATCGGAATTCGGCGGCGAGAGCAGTCTCGTCGCCACCATCCGCCGCTTTCTACCCGGCTTTGCGCAAGAACTGGCGGAACTGGCTTATAACCTGCCCGCCACCTTGCGCCTGCTGCGCGCCTATCGCGCGTTTCAGCCCGATTTTATCTATGAGCGATACAATCTCTATTTCCTCGCCGGTTCGCTGCTGGCGCGCTGGTACAAGGTGCCGTTGTTCATGGAAGTGAACTCGCCACTGGCGGACGAACGCGCCAAGTTCGGCGGCCTGAAGCTGCGTCGCCTGGCGCGCGCGGTGGAAAACGTCACCTGGCAATCCGCGACCCGCGCCTTACCAGTGACCCAGGTCCTGGGCGACATCATGATCGGCTGCGGTGTGTCGGCGGACCGCATCCGGGTGGTGCCGAACGGGATCGTGCTGGACCGGTTTCCCCCGCGGCCGGTGCGTGGCGACGATCAAGCGCCGATCGTGCTGGGCTTTGTCGGTTTCGTACGGGACTGGCATGGCCTGGACATGGTCATCGCCGCTTTGGCCGCAGACGCGGACAGCCAGAACGTGTCGCTTGCGATCGTGGGCGATGGTCCGGCGCGCGCGCAGCTTGAGGACCAGGCCCGCACCCTCGGCATCGCCCATCGGGTGCGGTTTTCCGGGCTGGTGCCGCAGGATCAGGTCGCCGGGCGGGTGATGGAATTCGATATCGCGCTGCAGCCGGGTGTGACGCCCTCCGCCTCGCCGCTGAAGATTTTCGATTACATGGCGGCAGGCTGCGCCATTGTCGCCCCCGATCAACCCAATATCCGCGAAATTCTGACCCACGACCACACGGCTTTGCTGTTCGACCCTGACGCGCCCGAGCAGCGCTGGACCGCTATCCAACGCCTGATCCGCGATCCTGGGCTGCGCCGCCGCCTTGGCGCGGCGGCCCGCGCCGAACTCGACCGTCGTGACTACACCTGGTCGGGCAACGCATCCCGTATCGTCGGCTGGGCGGAGGAACTGGTCGCCGCCAAAATCGCCGCGCGCAAAACCTCGACGCTACCGATGTGATTGGCCAATAGTAGGACCAATTTGGCGTCGAGACTGCGCGATGCTTCAGGCGATAAGTCACGATGCGCATCGATCAATGCGGCGAAGGCGCCGTCGGGATCGTCAAGATTGGCGTTTGTGATCAATGTCATCATGCCCCCAATGCCGTCAGACAGGCCGCCGCCACCAGATCGGGATCGTAGTGCCGCCAGCGTCCGGCAACATGCCCGTCCGGCCGGAACAGGACCGTGGTCCCAGCCGTCGCGTCGTAGCGCGCTGCCGCTATCCCGGTCGGCGCGACAAACAGATGCGGGTTTCCATCCGGGGCGGCAAAGCGCAGCACGGTGAACCCGAGGTTCAACTGGTCGAGCAGCCAGCCGCCCGCCACCGGCGCATCTTCCGCTACCGCCCCTGGCGGCACGCCCCCGGTCCAGGCATTGCTGTCCGGCGTGTTGAGGGGCGACCCCGCCAGCACTGCCGGGCGCGACAGCCGGCCGGAATTGACCAGGGCGCGGGCGAACGGAAAATGCGCCGACAGGTCAAGCGCTGCGTCGCGATAGGCCCGCGCGGCAGCCGATTTCGGCGCGATGAATTCGGTACTGCGGACCGAATGGCGGATGTTTTCGTCGCTCGCCGGGATGCGTTCGGCGTCGTAGCTGTCGAGCAGGGTTTCAGGCGCCAGACCGCGCTGTACCGCATCGAGCTTCCAGGCCAGGTTATCGGCGTCCTGCACCCCGGAATTGCCCCCCCTGGCGCCGAACGGGCTGACCTGATGGGCGGCATCCCCGAGGAACAGCACCTTGCCGTGGCGGAACCGATTCAATCGGCGGCAGCGGAAGCTGTAGATGCTGACCCATTCGAGGTTGAAGACCGCATCCGGCCCCAGCATCGCCGCGACCCGTGCCCGCACCCGGTCGGGGTCACGTTCCAACGCGGCATCGGCATCCGCGCCAAGTTGGAAATCGATCCGCCAGACTTTGTCGGCCTGGCGGTGCAGCAACACCGACCCGCCGGGATGAAACTCAGGCTCGAACCAGAACCAGCGCTCGGGCGGGAAATCGGCTTCCATGGTGACGTCAGCGATCAGGAAGCGGTCCGGAAACTGGGTGCCGGTGAACGGCAGGCCCATGGTGCGGCGCACGAAACTCCGCGTACCATCGGCGGCGAGTATCCAGTCGGCCCGCAGATCATAGGCCCCGTGCGGGGTATCGACGGATACCAGGCCATCATCGGGGCTAAGCCCGCAAACCGCGTGCTTCCAGCGCAAATCAATCAATCCGGTCGCATTGCAGGCATCCACCAGTAGCGCTTCGAGGTGATATTGCTGCAAATTGACGAAGGCGGGGAAGCGGTGCCCGGCTTCGGCCTGCAAATCGAAATCGTAAACCTGCTTTGCGCCGAAAAACACCCGGCCGCGATTCCAGGTAACCCCTTTGGCCAGCACCGCCGCGCCCAAGCCAAGGCGCGCAAAAATCTCCAGGCTGCGCTTGGCATGGCAGATCGCCCGGCTACCGACGCTCACCGTGTCATCGTCATCCAGCACCACCACTTTTTGCCCACGCCGAGCCAGGTCGAGCGCCACTGTCAGCCCGACCATGCCGGCGCCCACCACCACGATCGGGTGGTCGCGCAATGCCATCGGCGGCAGTGGCGATTGGAAGCGTGGGGCGATATAGGCCATCGTGTTAGCGGGCGATTTCGCCGTCGGTCGCGGCCTTGCCCTCCAGGCTGCGCCACATCCCAACATCGCGTTCGGCGGTCCAGATGCGCGGGTGATCGATGCCTGAGGCCTCGTCATAGGCGCGCGAGACATTGAACGGCATGCAATGGTCGAAAATCACCCAGTGGCCGAAAGCGGGTCGCATTGCCGCCAAAACCTCGAGATAAAGTTCGCCCAGCGGCACGCGCCTGGCGATTCTTGCCTTGACCAGCCGGAACAGGGTGGTGGCAAACGCCTCGGTGCCATCCAGACCTTCTCGCACGTCCCCGGCGTTCAACAAGGCCCGACCGCGGCCCGGCACCATTTTCTCGGGCCCAACTCGCGCAGCCGCTGCAAGGTCGCCGGCCAGTCGGCGAAATGCGCGTCGCCGCAATAAGGCGTCGCACCGAATTCGACGATATCGCTGGCAAACAGCACTTTTTCGTCCGCCATCCACACAGCCGTGTCGCCGGCGGTGTGCGACCGCCCGACATGGACCACCCTGGCCAAGCTCATCGAAGGAAACGATTTTTTCGGCGAGATCGTTGATTGAGGCGAATCCCGACATTTCCTGCTCCCATGGTACCAATGCGCTTTGCGCTTGCGCGGCTCAAACGGGCTTCTACCATAGCGCTCAGGGACGCGAACCCACCGAAACAAGACATGGAGAAAATCATGGAAAATGTTCTGCCGATCGCCCGCCAGGTTGCTGACCTTCTGAAGGCCCGTCGCTATACTGTGGGTGTGGCCGAAAGCTCCGCCGGTGGGTTGATTTCTGCGGCTTTGCTGGCCGTGCCGGGGGCATCTGCCTATTATATGGGCGGCACCGTGGTCTATACCCGCCGCGCCCGCCGTGAATTGCTTGGCCTCACCGATGATGCAATGGCCTCCGTCCCGCCCGGCACCGAGGCCCTGGCGCTGTTGCTGGCCCGCGCGATGCGGGAACGGCTCAACACCGACTGGGCCATCGCTGAAATTGGCGCCACCGGCCCGACCGGGACCAGCTACGGCTATGGCGCCGGTCATGGGGTTTTTGCGGTAGTTGGCCCCGACGTCGAGGCGGCGATTGTTTTGGAAACCGCCAGCCCGGACCGCGAAGCCAATATGCGCCGCTTTGCGATCGGTGCTTTGGAGTTGTTCGCCAGGCAGTTGGCAGGGTAGAGAAAGGTATATTTACAGCAGAGGCGTTCAGCTATGTCGCAAACCAACGGGTCCACTCCAGCCGGCGCGCAAGTCACCGACGCGCCGCAAATGCCGCTGTTTTTCACCAATGTCTCCGGCGTCAACCCGGCCGAGGTGCCCGACTTGCGCCTGGATCGCGAGCACGGCCATAGTTTTGCCGCCAAGACCCAGACCATCCCGATTGGCCTGGGCGAGTTCGAAGCGGCCGCGCGCAGCTATCCGATTTTGTACACCACCGGCCCCAACCCGGTCCCGGTGGCGCTGGTCGGGCTGGATGCGCGCGGCAATCTGTTCGTCGGTCCGGACGGCAAGTGGCGGGCGGATACCTATATCCCTGCCTATGTTCGCTGCTTTCCTTTCGTGCTGATCGATGATCCGGCAACTGGATCGACCTTCATCGGCATGGAGACCACGGCGCCGTGCCTGGGTACAACTGTCGGTGACCGTCTGTTCGAGGACGGCAAGCCGACCCAATTGATGAATGATGCGATCGGGCTCTGCACCACGGTGCGCGACAACATCGCCTCCGCAGCCGCGATGGCGCGTGCCTTGGCGGCCGAAGGGCTGCTGGAGGACGAGGAAGCCCATGTCACCTTCACCGGCGGTGGCGATTTGCATATTCGCGGTTTTCAGCTTTTGCGCACCGATCGTCTCGACGGGGTCAGTGACGCGACCTTCCTGGAATGGCGCCGGCGCGGCTGGCTCGGCCCGATCTTCGCCCAACTTTATTCGAGCGCACAGTGGAGCCGTCTGATCGACCTGGCCTCGGCGGAGCGGGTGGCGGCGGCTGGATAGCATCGGCGCGATTCTTGCTTTGTAAACCTGGGTTTGGCCAGGCAGGCAGGTTTTAGGAAAGGGCACACTCGCCGATGCTCAGAAAAGAGGCTTATGCCGTCGGAGCGTCGGCAAACGCGTTTGATGAGATGCTCGATGCCGACGGCAACCCGCGCGCGCCCTACCGCGCGCTGGCAGCCTGGCTGGCGGCGCAGAGCGGCTCGGACATTCGGCAAAAGCAGCAGGAAGCCGATACGATGTTCCGCCGGCTCGGCATTACCTTCGCCGTCTATGGCGATGCGGCGGCGAGCGAGCGGCTGATCCCGTTCGACATGATCCCGCGGGTGCTGGCGGCAGCCGAGTGGCGTTTCCTCGAGCGCGGCATCCAGCAGCGGGTGCGGGCGCTCAACGCGTTTCTCTATGATATCTATCACCAGCAGGAGATCATTCGCGCCGGCGTCGTACCCGCCGAGATGATTGCCGGCAACGCCGCCTTCCTGCCGGAAATGATGGGCTTCGACCCGCCGCGCAATATCTACGCCCATATCATCGGCACCGACATCGTGCGCACCGGCGATGGTGGGTTTTTCGTGCTGGAAGACAATCTCCGGACCCCCTCCGGCGTGTCCTACATGCTGGAAAATCGCGAGGCGATGATGCGGCTATTCCCGGAACTGTTTGCGGGCCACCTGGTGGCCCCGATCGAGCAGTATCCCGACATGCTGCGCCAGACCCTCGAAAGCGTGGCGCCGGCCGATTGCGATGGCGACCCGACGCTCGCGGTGCTGACCCCAGGCACGTTCAATTCGGCGTATTTCGAGCACGCCTTCCTCGCCGACCAGATGGGCGTCGAACTGGTCACCGGCAGCGATCTGATGATTGAGGATGGCGCGCTTTACATGCGCACCATTCGCGGACGGGAACGGGTGCATGTGCTGTATCGCCGCATCGACGACGCCTTCATCGACCCGCTGAATTTCAATCCCGATTCCCTGCTCGGCGTGCCCGGGCTGTTCGACCTCTACCGCGCCGGCAAGGTGACCTTGGTGAATGCGCCCGGCACCGGCATTGCCGACGACAAGGCAATTTATGCCTACGTGCCAGAAATCATTCAGTTCTACACCGGCGAAAAGCCGATCCTGAACAATGTGCCGACCATGCGCTGCGCCATCCCGGAAGAATGCGCCCAGGTGCTGGCCAATCTGCAGGACCTGGTGGTCAAGGAAGTCCACGGCTCGGGCGGCTATGGCATGTTGATCGGCCCGCATGCCAGCAAAGGTGAATTGCGCCGCTTCGCTGCCCGCATTGCCGCCAACCCGGGCAATTACATCGCCCAGCCCACCCTCGCGCTCTCGACCTGCCCGGCCTTTGTCGGCAGTGGCACCGGCCTTGGGATTGGCCCCCGCCATGTCGATCTGCGGCCTTTCGTACTGGTCGGCGACCGCATTCGGGTCACGCCAGGCGGGCTCACCCGGGTTGCGCTGAAGAAAGGGTCGCTCGTCGTCAATTCCAGCCAGGGGGGCGGCACCAAGGATACCTGGGTGCTGGAGGATTGACATGTTAGGTCGCACCGCCGCCAGCCTGTTCTGGATGTCGCGCTATATGGAGCGCGCCGAAAACGTCGCACGCCTGACTGAGGTTGGCTATCGCAGCGCGCTCACTCCAGATAGCGGCGGCGGGCATCGCGGCGACTGGCAATCGGTGCTGCAAGCCGCCGGCTGCCTCGACCGGTTCGAGGCGCGGGGATTTCCGCTCACCGCCGATGCTGCCCGTGATTATCTGCTGTTCGACCGCGAAAATCCGTCATCGGTGATGTCCTGCATCGAAGTCGCCCGCAACAATGCCCGCTCTGTGCGGACGGCGGTGACACGGGAAATGTGGGAGGCGCTGAACTCGACCTGGAATGAGTTCGCAGCCCTTGTCCCGGGAGCGGTGGGGCCGGCGCGTCTGCCGGAAATCCTCGACTGGATCCGCCAGCGTACCGCCCTGTTTCGTGGCGCCACAATCGGGACCCTGCTGCGCGATGAGGGCTATTATTTCGGCCTGATCGGCGCCGCCCTCGAACGCGCCGACAACACCGCGCGCATTCTGAAGATGAAATACTCGGTGCTGCTGCCGGGTTCGTCCGGCGAAATCAACGATCGCAGCGCCTATCAGTGGGAGACGATTTTGCGCTCCGTCTCCGCGCATCGCTCGTACAGGCATTTTTACCAGGAATCCTACCGCCCGCATCACATCGCCGAATTCCTGGTGCTGCGCCAGGAAATGCCGCGCAGCCTGCGCCATTGCTGCGACGAGATCCGCGCGTCGCTGCGCCAGTTGGTGACCCTGACCGAGGGTGGGCAAGCCTGCGTGGCCCTGGCCGATCAGCGCTTTGGCGGGCTGTGCAACACCAGGGTTGAGCAGATTATGACGAGCGGGCTGGGCGCGTTCCTGGACGGGTTCATCAGTGATACGGCAGAATTGGCCAATGCGATCGGGGCTGAGTTTCATTTTCTTTAGGGAAGTTCTTCTTTTTGTGAACAAAAAGAAGCAAAAAAACTTCCCAACTATTGATAGAAAGTTTTTTACGAATCCCCTTCATTGAGGATCCCGCCATGCAGATCCAGATCTCCCACCAAAGCGCCTACAGCTACGACAAAGTCGGCGGCCCGATCGTGCAGGCGCTGCGTCTGACGCCGCCAACCAGCCCAGGCCAGACCATCGTCCATTGGCATCTCAGCGCGCCCGGCATCGACAAAGCAGCAACCTACATCGATGCGTTCGGCAACCGCGTCCATCTGATCACCCCCGGCGGCCGTGATGGCGCCAGCGGGTCGCTGATTGCGGTGCAAGGGGTGATCGCGACCAAGGACACTGCCGGGGTGGTCGGCAATCTGGAGGATTTCGGTCGCGCGGCGATTTATTTGCGCGAAACCCACACCACCAAAGCGAGCCCCGAGATCATCGCCATGGCCGACAGCGTGCGCGGTAAAGATGAAATGTCGACCCTGCATGCACTGATGGCCCGCATCCATGCCGAAGTCGCTTACGACACCGACGCCACCAAGCCCTACACCACCGCATCCGAGGCCTTCGCCCAGCGCCGTGGCGTATGCCAGGACCACGCCCAGATTTTCGCCGCCGCTGCCCGCCATCTGCGCATCCCGGCGCGCTATGTTACCGGTTATCTGCTGACCGACCAGACCGGCGCAGGTTCCGCGCATCATGCCTGGGCCGAGGCGCTGGTGCCGCATCTCGGCTGGATCGGGTTCGATCCTGCAAACCTGACCTGTCCGACTGAGGGTTATGTCCGGCTCGCGGTCGGATTGGATGCAGGCGGTGCCGCGCCAATCCGTGGGGTGCGAATGGGGGCGGGGGCGGAAATGCTGTCAGTGGCGGTGATGGTGCAGGAAGCCGGGGCGCAGTAAGATACGGAGCGGATGTGCCCCCGATTGTGGCGCGATTGCACGATAGGATATTTCAGACATGATCGTTACGGCCGCCCGAAGCCGCCTTCCCGCCCATTTGCAGGCGCTGGAAGCCGAGGCGATTTACATTTTGCGCGAAGTCGTCGGACAGGCCCGCGCGCCGGTGCTGATGTATTCGATCGGCAAGGATTCGTCGGCGATGTTGCATCTGTGTCGTAAGGCCTTCTACCCCGGCCGCCTGCCATTCCCCGCCCTCCATATCGATACGCTATGGAAGTTCCGCGAGATGATCAGCTTCCGCGACCAGACCGCGCGGGAACTCGGGCTCGATCTCCGCATCTTCACCAACCCGGACGGCAAGCGCGACAACGTCAACCCGTTCGACAATGACAGCGTCCACTACAACAACGTGATGAAGACCGAGGCACTGAAGCTCGCCCTCACCCAGGGCGGTTACGATGCCGCGATTGGTGGGGCGCGGCGGGACGAGGAACGCTCGCGCGCCAAGGAACGGATTTTTTCCATCCGCGGGCCGGGCCAGACCTGGGACCCCAAGCGTCAGCGGCCGGAATTATGGTCGGTCTATAATGGGCAACTTGGAGCAGGCGAATCGCTGCGGGCTTTCCCGCTGTCGAACTGGACCGAATTAGATGTCTGGACCTATATCGAGGCTGAAAACATCCCGGTCGTGCCGCTCTATTTCGCCAAATTGCGCCCGACGGTGATCCGTAATGGCAGCTTGATCGTCGTTGATGATCACCGCTTCCGCTTCAAGCCCGGCGAGGTCCCGCAAGACCGCCTGGTGCGCTTCCGCTCCCTCGGCTGCTATCCGTACAGTGCCGCAGTTTCGTCGCCGGCCGCCAGCATCGCCGAAATCGTCGCTGAAATGCACACCACCCGCGAAAGCGAACGCGCCGGGCGCTTGATCGATCAGGATCAGGAATCTTCGATGGAAAAGAAAAAGCGCGAGGGATATTTCTGATGCCCGCTTCCCTGTTGCGCGTGCTGACCTGCGGGTCGGTCGATGATGGCAAATCCACCCTGATCGGGCGGCTGCTCTACGAATGTGGGCGCATCCCGGATGACGTGCAGGTGGCGCTGGCGCGCGACAGCGCGCGCTATGGCACGGTCCCCGGCGGGATCGACTATGCGCTGCTGGTCGATGGCCTTGCCGCTGAGCGCGAACAGGGCATCACCATCGATGTCGCCTATCGCTATTTCGAAACCCCGGCACGGCGGTTCATTTTGGCCGACACGCCGGGGCATGAGCAATATACCCGCAACATGGTGACCGGCGCGTCGATGTCGGACCTCGCGGTGCTGCTGGTCGACGCGCGGAAAGGGTTGCTGGTGCAGACCCGCCGCCATGCCACGATCGCGGCGATGCTGGGCATCCGCCAGGTGGTGCTGGCGGTGAATAAGATGGATCTGGTCGGCTACGATCAGGCGGTGTTTGACACGATTGCCACCGGCTTTGCAGCCTTTGCGGAAAAGCTCGGCGGCTTGTCAGTGATCGCCATTCCGGTGGCCGCCGTGGTGGGTGACAACGTGATCGCGCCGAGCACCAACATGCCCTGGTACACTGGCAAGACCCTGCTCAATGTACTGGAAGAAGCCGAAATCCCATCCACCGCCGCCGGCGAGGCATTCCGGATGCCGGTGCAGTATGTCAACCGCCCGGATCTCAATTTCCGCGGCTTCTCCGGCACCATCGCGGCGGGCAGCGTCCGGCCGGGCGACAAAATCACCAACGTGCAATCCCGGGTTGCCGCCACCGTCACCAGCATCGTGACCATGGATGGCGACCTGCCGGAAGCCCATGCCGGCACGCCGGTCACGATCGTGCTGGATACGGAAATTGACGTCTCACGCGGCGACGTGCTGGCGATGACGCCGCTGCCGGAAACCTCGGATACGCTGGTCGCGCGCCTCGCCTGGTTCGATGAAACGCCGCTGTTTCGTGGACGGTCGTACCAGATGATGCTGGGCACGCGGATCGTGACGGCGACGGTTTCCAGCGTGACCCATGTGCTGGATGTCGATACGCTCGACGAAAATCCGGCCCGCGACCTCAAATTCAACGAAATCGGGCTGGTCAATCTGTCGCTCGCCCAGGCGGTGACGTTTGAACCATACGGGCAGAACCGCACCCTCGGCGGCTTTATCCTGATCGACCGGGTGACCCGTAATACCGTCGCCGCCGGCATGATCGAAGGCACTGACCGGGTGGCATCCGACGTGCACTGGCACCAGGCCGAGGTCGATAAAGCCGCGCGCGCCGCGCTCAAGGGGCAGAAGCCCGCCGTGCTGTGGTTCACCGGATTGTCGGGCGCCGGCAAATCCACCATCGCCAATCTGGTGGAAAAGCGCCTGCACACGCTTGGGCGCCATACGATTTTGCTCGACGGCGACAATGTCCGCCACGGGCTGAACCGCGATCTTGGGTTCAGCGAGGCCGATCGGGTGGAGAACATCCGCCGGGTGGCCGAAGTATCGCGCCTCTGCGTTGATGCCGGGTTGATCGTGCTGGTGTCGTTCATCTCGCCCTATCGGGCCGAGCGCCTACTGGCGCGGGAACGGGTGGCGGACGGGGAATTCATCGAGGTTTTCGTCGATACCCCGGTCGATGAATGCCGCAAACGCGACCCGAAAGGGCTTTATGCCAAGGCCGATGCCGGGCAAATTAAGAACTTCACCGGGGTGGATGCGCCTTATGAGGCGCCGTTGGCGGCCGAGGTGCATTTACGCACGGTTGCTGAAACGGCGGAAAGCCTGGCGGATCAGGTGGTGATGGAGCTGCGGAACAGGCAGTTGATTGATTAGGGAAGGGCCACGCGTCCTTCACCCCTGCTTCGGCCACCGAGCCAAGGTATTCGCCAAAATCGCGGATAACTGCGCGTCGATTCCGAACGCCTTCACGTTATAATCCAACCGCACCCCATCGGCCGGATTGCGCTGCGCCGCGGCCATCCAGTCGCACAGCATTTCCACCAGATCGAACAGATCCATCCCGGCGATGCCGCTCTCGCCATAGAATTCCGGATGGTGGGAGTTGCGGCTGTAGTGCACGGCGAGCGCGGGGCGAACCCGGGCGACCACTTCGTTATAGGCTGGCGAGCCATAAGCGAGGCCTTTGATGGCGGGGATTGCGTCGTCGAAAGCGGGCTTTTCCTCGGGGCTGAATTTGCTCGCGTCATGCACCCGCCCGCGCCGCAGTAATTCAACCACCATTGTTTCGAGCCGACTGCGCACTTCGGCCATATGGCGCAGTGTGTCGGCGGTGCTGTCGTAGCTGTTCTGGATCATCTTTCGCCCCGAGTTAAAGTTCCGGTTGCCCGGTTGCGGGCTGATCGTCCACAAAGCTCGCATGCTGTCCAGTGAAACGGAAATTGTGAGTCTGCCCGGCGGTCCGGTGCCGGTGGAATGGCGGCGCAATCCGCGTGCCCGGCGGATCAGTTTGCGCATTCACCCCAAGGGTGCCGCGGTGGTGGTGACCTTGCCGCCGCGTAGTTCGCGGGCGGCGGGGATGCGGCTGCTGGTGGATAACGCCACCTGGGTCGCCGATCGCCTCGCCGCGTTGCCAACCAGGACCAGCTTCGAGCCCGGTGCGATGGTGCCGCTGCACGGGGTTGATCACCAGATCGCCCATCTGCCGGGCACGCGCGGGGCGCGGATCATCGACCAAACCCTGCATATTGGCGGCGAGGCGGAATTCCTCGCCCGTCGGGTCAATGATTTCCTGCGTGCCGAGGCTCGGCGCAGCATTGGGGCGGCGGCGCTTGCCAAAGCTGCCATGCTCGGGGTGCAGCCGCGCCGGATCAGCATAAAGGACACATCGAGCCGGTGGGGGAGTTGCACCGCACGGCGGGACCTCGCCTTCAGTTGGCGGCTGGTGATGGCGCCGGGTTTTGTGCAGGACTATGTTGCGGCGCATGAGGTCGCGCATCTTGCCCACATGAACCACAGTGATGCGTTCTGGCGGCAGGTCACGGCGCTGACGGTTCACACTGACAGCGCGATTGGTTGGCTGCGTCGTGAGGGGCCGCGTCTGATGCGGATTGGCTAAACGGGGGAAGATGTGCCGAACAGCAACGCGCCGACCAAGATGACCGACATGGTGGCGATGCGCGACGGCGTCCGCCTCGCCACCGACATGTATTTCCCGGCCGGGCATGGGCGTTTCCCGGTGGTGCTGGAACGCACCCCCTATGGCCGCGACCTGATCAGCCGCAGCGAACGCACGGCCGCCAATGCCACGCCGCTGACCCGTGCCGAACTCGCCAAGGTTTTCACCGATGCCGGCTACGCGGTGGTGTTCCAGGATAATCGCGGGCGCCATGGCAGTGCCGGCCGCTTCGTCAAATACCTGTCGGACGGCGAGGATGGCTTTGATCTTTGCACCTGGCTGGTGGCCCAGCCCTGGTGCGACGGGCGGATTTGTACGATGGGCCTGTCTTATGCGGCCCACACCCAGGTGGCGCTCGGCTGCCTCGATGCCCCTGGCGTGGTGGCGCAGATTATGGATTGCGGCGGTTTCGCCAATGCCTGGACCGGCGGCATCCGCCAGTACGGCGCGTTTGAGATGAAGCAGGCGACCTGGGCATTGAAGCAGGCGGTGCTGTCGCCGGAAGCGACGGCCGATCCGGTGATGAAAGCCGGGCTGGAAGACGAGGACATCCTGGACTGGTTCCAGCGCCTGCCGTGGTTCCCTGGCCATTCGCCGCTGCGGCATCACCCGGATTACGAGGCGTATCTGTTCGAGCAATGGCGCCACGGGGTTTTCGGCCCGTTCTGGCAACAGCTTGGCATCTGGGCGGAAGGGTTTTACGCGCGCTACGTCGCCGCCGATTGCGTGCATTTGTCGAGCTGGTTTGATCCGTACGCGCAGACCGCTGCCACCAATTATATCGGCCTGAAAGCTGCCGGGCGAGGCCCGCAACGGCTGATCCTGGGACCGTGGACCCATGGCGATCGCAGCCTGACCCGGTTCGGCGATGTCGAATTCGGCCCTGATGCGACACTCGATAGCTGGGCGGGGGACTGGATGCAGTACCGCCTGCGCCATTTCGACAGCGTGATCCATGGGCGCGCCAATGATGAACCCGCGGTTCGGGTGTTCGTGATGGGTGGCGGCAGCGGCCGCCGCGACGCGGCTGGGCATCTGCAACATGGCGGGCGCTGGCTCAGCCTGTCCGATTGGCCGCCGCCGGCGATGGAGCCGACGCCGTGGCATCTGCACGGCGATGGCGTGCTGTCCCCCGACATGCCGGCAAAGAACGCCACCCCGGTTGCCTATGATTTTGACCCTGCCCACCCGGTACCGACCGTCGGCGGCAATTTCAGCAGCCTCGACCCGGTCGCCTATGCCGGGACCTGGAACCAGGTCGAGGCGCCGGAGTTCTTCGGCTGCACCGCCCCGTTCCTGCCGCTGTCATCACGGGCCGACGTACTGGCGTTCCAGTCCGCGCCGCTGGCTGGACCTGTGCAGATCGCGGGTCCGATCGAGGTCACCCTATGGGTTTCAACCGACGGCCCAGACACTGATTTCACCGCCAAGCTGATCGATGTTCACCCGCCAAGCGCCGACTACCCGCAAGGCTACGCCATGCTGCTCACCGACAGCATCATCCGCCTGCGCTATGTCGAAGACCCGACCCAGGAACGTTTCCGCCAAGCTGGTGAGGTGGTGAAAGCGGTGCTGACTTTGCCGCCGGTGGCTAATTTATTCACCCCAGGCCATCGCATCCGGCTGGATGTATCATCATCGAACTTCCCCAAGTTTGACGTGAACCCCAATACCGGCGAACCGGAAGGCTATGCCCGCCGCCGTCGCGTCGCGGTCAATTCCGTCTATGTGGACGCCAACCGGCCGAGCCACCTGCTGCTTCCCATCCTGCCGCTTTGAAGGACTCCCAAGATGCCGCAACCCGATCATATTTCCGTGCTTGGCGTGCCCGACCCGACCGGGCTTGATGACGACCTGAAGGCAATCTGGGCGAAATGCGTGGAGAAACTCGGCTTTGTGCCGAATGTATTCTCGACCTACAGCCTCAAACCGCAGCGCCTGCGCAACTTCATGGCGATGTATAATGAGATTATGTTGGCCAAATCCGGCCTGACCAAGCTGGAACGCGAGATGATCGCGGTCGTCGTGTCATCGGCCAATCGCTGCTATTACTGCCTGGTTGCCCATGGCGCTGCGGTGCGGATGATGTCGGGCGATGCGGAACTCGGGGAAATGATGGCGCTGAATTACCGGGTGGCCAAGATCGATCCACGCCAGCGGGCGATGCTGGATTTCACCTGGAAGCTGACCACAACCCCCAATCTGGTGGACGACGCGGACCGCGACGGGCTGCGGGCGCATGGTTTGAGCAACGATGATATTTTCGATCTTGCCGAGACTGTGGCGTTTTTTAATCTGTCCAACCGGATGGCTTCGGCGACCGACATGATGCCGAACCGGGAGTATCATGGGGCACAAAGGCCTTAAGGAAGGTCTTCTTTGTTTGAAAACAAAGAAGCAAAAAAACTTCCGACTTGGGCTCCGAGTGCGCACGAGCAGCGGTGCGCCATGGATAAAAAGTTTTTTTGGTTTTTTTTGTTCACAAAAAGAACGGCTTACTTTTCGAGGATTTCCTAAATGCTCACTCTAAAAGACCCCACTCTGCTCCGCCAAGCCAACTACATCGACGGCAAATGGGTCCAGGCCGATAGCGGCGCCACGCTCAAGGTCCACAACCCCTCAACCGGCGCGCTGGTGGGTGAGGTCCCGGCACTCGGCACCGCCGAAACCCGGCGCGCGATCGAAGCCGCCCATCGTGCCCAGCCCGCATGGCGTGCATTATTGGCCAAGGAACGCGCCGCCATCATCCGCCGTTTGTTCGACCTGATGATCGCCAACACTGACGACCTCGCCATCATCATGACCGCCGAGCAGGGCAAACCGCTCGCCGAAAGCCGCGGCGAGATCGCCTATGCGGCGAGCTTCCTCGAATGGTTTTCCGAAGAAGCCAAGCGCGTCTATGGCGACACCATTCCGCAAAACGCCAAGGGGCGGCGGATTATCGTCACCAAGGAACCGATCGGGGTGTTCGCCGCCATCACGCCGTGGAATTTCCCGGCTGCGATGATCACCCGCAAAACCGGGCCTGGCTGGGCGGCGGGCTGCACCGGGGTGATCCGTCCGGCGAGCCAGACGCCGTTTTCCGCGCTGGCCATCGCGGTACTTGCCGAACGCGCCGGCATGCCGGCCGGGGTTTGCAACGTCATCACCGGGCCGTCCGGACCAATGGGCGCGGAACTGACGTCCAACCCCTTGATCCGCAAACTGACGTTTACCGGCAGCACCGAAGTGGGCGCGAAACTGCTCGCCGCCTGTGCCCCGACAGTGAAGAAAACCAGCATGGAATTGGGCGGCAACGCGCCGTTCATTGTGTTCGATGATGCCGACCTCGATGCGGCCGTGATCGGCGCGATGGCCAGCAAGTATCGCAACACCGGCCAGACCTGCGTCTGTGCCAACCGCATGTTGGTGCAGGACGGGGTGTACGATGCTTTTACCGCCAAGCTGCAAACGGCGGTCGAAGCACTCAAAGTCGGTGACGGCATGGAGCCGGATGTTACCCAGGGGCCGTTGATCAACGCCGAAGCGGTCGCCAAGGTCGAGGAGCACATCGCCGACGCGCTTGCCCGCGGCGCCCGGGTGGTCACTGGCGGCGCCCGTCATGCGCGTGGCGGCACTTTCTTCCAGCCGACCCTGCTCGCCGATGTCCCGCACGACGCGCTGATTTTCCGCGAGGAAACCTTCGGTCCGGTCGCGCCACTGTTCCGCTTCAAGACCGAGGCCGAGGCCATCGCTTTGGCCAACGACACCGAATTCGGTCTGGCGAGCTATTTCTATGCCCGCGACGTCGGTCGGATTTTTCGGGTTGCTGAGGCGTTGGAATACGGCATGATCGGCATCAATGAGGGCATCATCTCGACCGAGGTGGCGCCGTTCGGCGGGGTGAAATCATCGGGTCTGGGCCGCGAAGGCTCCCACCAGGGCATCGATGAGTATTTGGAAATCAAATACCTAGCCATCGGCGGCATCGGCACCTGAGCGCGTCCACCACTAACGGATAAAAAGTTTTTTTGGGTCTTTTTGTTCACAAAAAGAACTTCTTTCTTGGAGACCTCTCATGTCCTACGACTTCGACCTCTTCGTCATCGGCGGTGGCTCCGGCGGCGTTCGCTGCGCTCGCATCGCGGCCAGCCATGGCGCCCGCGTTGGCGTGGCGGAGGAACGTTTCTGGGGCGGCACCTGCGTCAATATCGGCTGCGTGCCGAAAAAGTTGCTGGTGATGGCGAGCGAGTATGGCGCGGGTCTGCAAGACAGTGTCGGCTTCGGCTGGGATGTGGCGCCGGCCAAACACAACTGGGCCGCTTTGATTGCGGCGAAGGACACAGAAATTGACCGGCTGCAGGCGATCTACAAGCGCATGATGGATGGCGCCGGCTGCACCGTGTTTGACGCCCGTGCCAGGCTGGTCGATGCGCACACGATTTCCGTCGGCGGCAAGACCGTCACCGCCGACCGCATTGTGATCGCCACGGGTGGCCGGCCGACCCGGCCGGACTTTCCTGGTTCGGAACACTGCATTATTTCCGATGATGCGTTCTATTTGCCCGAATTGCCGCCGCGCATCGCCATCCTCGGCGGCGGATACATCGCGGTGGAATTCGCCGGCATTTTCGCGGGCTTGGGCGCCAAGGTCGATCTGATCTTCCGCCAGCCCTTGCCGTTGCGTGGGTTTGACGAAGACATGCGCACCGCGCTCGATGAATCCTTGCAGGCACAGGGGATCAACCTGATCCGCGAAGCCCATGTCGCTAGCATCGATGCGCATAAGCGCATCACCCTGACCGATGGACGGGTGATCGAAACCGATCTGGTGTTCGCAGCCCTCGGCCGCCACGCTTACACCCAGGACCTCGGGCTGGAAGACGCCGGCGTGCTGACCAAGAAGAATGGCGCAATTGCGGTGGATGCCGAAAGCGGCACCTCGCAGGCCAATATCTTCGCCATTGGTGACGTGACCGACCGGATGAACCTCACCCCGGTTGCCATTGCGGAAGGCCATTCGCTCGCCGAGCGGCTCTATGGCGCCGGCCCGCGCAAATGGCACCTCGACCGGGTGGCGACGGCGGTGTTCAGTTCGCCGCCGATCGGCACGGTCGGCTTGACCGAAGCCGAAGCCGCCGCCGAGGGCCCGGCCGATATTTACGTGGCCCGCTTCACCCCGATGCGCCACACGCTTTCCGGCCGCGCCCGCAAGACCACGATGAAGCTGATCGTCGATCAGGCGAGCCAGCGCGTGGTTGGCGCGCATATGCTGGGCGAGGATGCACCGGAGATTATCCAGGGCCTGTCGATTGCGATCAATGCCGGGGCAACCAAGGCGGATTTCGACCGCACGGTCGGCATTCACCCGACCGCCGGTGAAGAATTCGTGACCATGCGGACGCGGACCAGGGTCGCCGGGGAGCGCGCGTTGGTGGCGGAGTAGGGGGCGATCATCATTCGTTCAATCGGCGTCGATTGGACAAATGATGATCGTGAAAACAAGACGACCGATCAAGCTCGTCATCGTCGGCCCCGGCGCCCAACAAGATGACCTAGCACAATATGTCAGGACCGGGCTCGGCGACATTCCGATCGCGCCGTCATGCTGTAAATAGCCGTCCGGTCTCCGCCGCCCACCACCCATGCACCCCCCCCGTTCCCTCCGCCCCCCAAATCGTCGTAGTTTCCCGCCACAAGTCGCGGAGAAACGCCAAAATGCCCACCAACTGGTCGCCGGAATCCTGGCGCGCCCTGCCGATCAAGCAAATGCCGACCTATCCGGACGGCGAGAAGCTCGCCGCCATGGAGGCCAAATTGCGCCTCTATCCACCGCTGGTGTTCGCCGGTGAAGCCCGTCGCCTCAAGGCCTCGCTCGCCGAAGTTGCCGAAGGCCGCGCCTTCGTCCTGCAAGGCGGCGACTGCGCGGAAAGCTTCCAGGACTTCACCGCCAACGTCATCCGCGACAGCTTCCGCGTCCTGCTGCAAATGGCTGTCGTGCTGACCTTTGGCGCCGGCGTGCCGGTGGTCAAAATGGGCCGCATGGCCGGCCAGTTTGCCAAACCGCGCAGCAGTGACACCGAAACCATCGGCGGCGAGACCCTGCCGAGCTATCGTGGCGACATCATCAACGGCCCGGGCTTCGATGCGGCGTCCCGCATCCCCGATCCGGCGCGGATGGAAACCGGCTATTTCCAGTCGGCTGGATCGCTCAACCTGCTGCGCGCTTTTGCCACCGGCGGCTATTCGGATCTGCACGAAGTCCATCGCTGGAACCTCGAATTCGCCGCCCGGTCGCCACTCGCGGCGCGCTACCAGGATTTGGCGTCACGCATCGACGAAACCCTCGCCTTCATGGCCGCCTGCGGGATGACCAGCGCATCCACCCCGCAAATCCGCGAGACTGATTTCTACACCAGCCACGAAGCGCTGCTGCTGCCGTATGAACAGGCGTTGACCCGGGTCGATTCGACCTCCGGCGACTGGTACGCGTGCTCGGCGCATTTCCTCTGGATCGGCGACCGCACCCGCCAGCCCGATCACGCCCATGTCGAATTCCTGCGCGGGGTGAAAAACCCGCTCGGCCTCAAGGTCGGGCCGACCACCAGCGTGGATGATCTGCTGCAGCTGATTGATCTGCTCAACCCCACCAACGAAGCTGGCCGATTGACCCTGATCAGCCGGATGGGCGCCGACAAGGTCGAAACCCTGCTGGCGCCGCTGGTCCGCGCGGTCAAGCGGGCTGGCAAGAAAGTGGTGTGGCTGTGCGACCCGATGCACGGCAACACCATCAGTACAGCGAACAAAACCAAGACCCGCAGCTTCGATGCAATCCTGGGTGAGGTCAGCGGCTTCTTCAACGTCCATGCCGCCGAGGGCACCTGGGCCGGCGGTGTGCATGTCGAAATGACGGGCCGCGAGGTTACCGAATGCATCGGCGGCGCGCATCAATTGTCCGAAGCCGATCTTGCCGACCGGTATGAAACCTTCTGCGACCCGCGCCTCAACGCCGAACAATCCCTCGAACTCGCCTTTCTGGTGTCGGAGGAACTGAAACGCCGCCGGGACTTCACCCCGCTCGCCGCCGCGGCGCAGTAGGACCGTGGACACTCTGGCGGCAGACATCGCCGCGCGCACCGATGTCTATTTCAACCGCACCCGCCAGGTGGTGCAGCGCTTCGGCGATCAACGGGTTACCTACGCGGTGTTCCTGCGGCGGCCGGTGGTGTCCGCGCCAAGGCTGATGCTCGACTGGATCCAGGCGGTGGCAACCGAGCGGGGAACCTCGTTCGACATTGACGTCACCCATCCGGAGGGCAGCTGGACGGGCGCGGGGGAGCCGTTGGTCTATATCAGCGGTAGTTTCGCGCTGCTGTCCGATCTTGAAACCATCATGCTGCAAAAGATCGGCCCGGCCTGCGTTGCCGCCCATAATGCCTATCAGATGTGTCTGTCGCTGCCTGGAGTTGCCTTTCTCGCGATGGATGCCCGCCATTGCGCCGGGGCGGAAATGCAGGAGATGATGGCGTATGGTGCCTCGGTCGGCAGTGCTGCCGCGCAGCGTGAAGGCGCCAAGGGCTTCGTCGGCAACGCCAACGATGGCACCGCACATTGGTACGGTGGCAAACTCGGCATGGGCACCATGCCACATGCCCTGATCGGCTACGCAGGCACCACGGTGCGCGCCGCTGAAATGTTCCACGAAACCTTCCCCGATGAAGTGCTGACCGTGCTGGTCGATTATTTCGGTCGGGAAGTGACCGATGGCTTGGCGGTCTGTGAACGCTTCCCCGAACTCGCGCGCGCCGGGCGGATGCAGGTCCGGCTTGATACCCATGGCGGGCGCTTCCTCGAAGGGCTCGATCCGGCGGAGAGCTACGCCGTGCTTGAGCGTCACGCCCCGGGCGCGATCCGCCGTTACCGCAGCGATACAGAATTGCGTTACTTGATCGGCACCGGGGTGTCGGCCGCCGCGATCTGGCGGATGCGCGAGGCACTCGATGCGGCCGGGTTCCCGCTGGTGCGGATTGTCGCATCATCCGGCTTTGGGGTGGATAAATGCCGGGTGATGGCCGATGCCAAGGCGCCGGTCGACGTTGTCGGCACCGGGAGCTTCATCCCCGATACCTGGACCGAAACCTACGCGACCGCCGATATCGTGGAATATGGCGGCACCCCGATGGTCAAGGTCGGGCGTGAATTCCTGCTGCGGCGCAACGGGGATCGCAAGAAGCCACTCGGATAAAGCATCATCCGTTCAAACCGAGCCGTTTGAACGGATGATGGCGAACGCAATCAATCCAGGGTGATCTTCGCGTCTGCGATGAGCTTGGCGTTGACCGCGGAATCCTGCGCCAGATAGGCGCCCATGTCGTCCGGATTCTGCAACGGAACCACCACGTTGATCGCCTGCATGCGGGCTTTCATGTCGTCGGTCGCCGCGATTTCGTTGACCTTCAGGTTGAAGGCGGCGATGATCTCTTTCGGCGTGTTGGCTGGCGCCCACACGGAATACCATACCGGCACATCGACACCCGTATACCCGGCCTCGACCAGGGTCGGCACGGCGGGGAAATCCGGATGGCGGGTCGGGTTGTTGATGTTCAGCAGCTTCAGCTTGCCGCTTTTCACGTGTGGGATGACGTTGATCTCATTCATCAACTGCACATTGCCCGCGAGCAGGTCGTTCAACGCATCGGCGCTGCCACGATAAGGTACGTGCAGAATGTCGATACCGGCTGCGGCTTTTAGTGCCTCGATACGCATATGGGTCGAGGTGCCAGGACCGGCCGAGCCGAACGCCAGCTTGCCAGGGTTTTTCTTGGCGTAAGCCACCAGTTCCGCGATCGTATTAATGCCCAGCGACGGAATAATGGTGAAGCCGCACACCAGATCGCCGACCCGGCACACCGGTGCCAAGTCCTTGAACGGATTATAGGTCACCTTGCGCAAATGCGGCAGCACGGTCAGCGGTGCACTCGGCGTCAGCAGGAACGTATAGCCATCCGCTGCTGACTTGGCCACGGCTTCAACCCCGATCGCGCCCGATGCGCCACCGCGGTTGTCGATCACGAACGGATGTCCGAACGCCTGGCCGAGCTTGTCGGCCCACGGGCGGCCAATGAAATCGGTTGCCCCGCCCGGAGCATAAGGAAGAATGAGCTTTACCGGCTTGGTTGGCCAGGCCGCTTGGGCCTGAGTGGCACGGGCACCGAGCACGGCGGGCGCGGCAAGACCTAGCATTGAAGTGACCAATGTCCGACGTTGCATCTCGTTTCTTCCCTTGCATGGACGGCATAGCTGCTCGCCGCGACCTGGGGCCAACATGCCGGGTTCCTGTCGAGCCGGCAAGATCGGCGGTGCATTCGCGCTCGACAACGCCGCGCGCGGCAGGCAAATGACTTTGTGCGTACCGCCGGGACAGGCGGATCGATTGCAATATGTGGGGAGTTGAGAATGAACGTGGGACGGATGCTTGCATGGATCGCGGTGGTGTTGGGCAGCCTGGCCTGGCCCGCGCAGGCGGCAGAATGGCCCACCAAGCCAGTCCGGGTGATTGTGCCCTATCCGGCCGGCGGTTCGCTGGATGCGATTTCACGTCCGTTCGTTGAATCGCTGGCAAAGCGCCTCGGTCAGCCTTTCGTGATTGACAATCGTGCCGGCGCTGCCGGCGCGGTCGGTACCGAGGCGACCGCCCGCGCGGCGCCCGATGGTTACACGCTGCTCGCGGCGCCAAATGGGCCGTTGGTGTTGTTGCCGCTGCTGCGCAAAGTGCCCTATGGGCCGACCGATCTGGTGCCGATCGGGCCGATGGGCGAATTTGTTTATGGCTTCGCGGTGCTGCCCAAAACCGGCATCAAGTCGATGGCCGAGCTGGTGGCTTATGCAAAAAAGCACCCTGGCCGGGTGTCCTATTCTTCGCCAGGCGCGGGCTCGGCGACCAATTTACGTGGTGAGGCGTTCAAGATTCTGGCCGGCGTCGACATTCTGCATGTGCCCTATCGCACCGGGGCGGAAGCGCTTATCGATTTTCTCTCCGGTACGGTTGACGTGATAATCGACAATGTGATGTTCCCGCATGTTCGGGCCGGGCAGGCGACCTTGCTCGCGGTGACGTCGGATCGGCGCTTCCCGATGTTCCCCGACGTGCCGACCATGGCCGAGGCCGGCTATCCGGTCGGTCTGCCGACCATGGCGGCGCTTTATGTTCCCAAGGGCACTCCGGCGGCGATCCAGGCCATCCTTTCCCGCGCGATCGCGGACGCCAACGCCGACCCGGAAGTCCAAAAGCGTGTGCTCCAGGTCGGGTTCTTTCCAATGAGCAAAACTGGCCCGGAATTGCAGGCCGCGCTCAATAGCCAGATCGCCGAATACCAGAATTGGGTAACACGCACCGGGCTGAAGATCGAATAGAAACGAGGATGCCGACGATGAAAGTCATGCCATGACCGCGGGCGAGCAAACACCCAACCGCGGTATCCGCAGCGGGCAGGATCTCTTGTGCGGTGCGATGTTCGCGCTGATCGGCGTCGGCGCGCTGTGGGTCGGCCGCGACTATCCGATGGGCACCCCGCTCCGCCTGGGCAGCGGGGTATTCCCGTGGCTGCTGAGCTGGGGGTTGATCGGGGTGGGCGCGATTGTCTTTGTCAAAGGGCTGCTGACCGACGGTCCGCGCCTGACCGGCTGGGCGTGGCGGCCGGTTATCCTGATTACCCTGGCGGCGATATGTTTCGCCCTCCTGGTCGAGCCGGCCGGGCTTGTGGTCAGCATGGCGGTGCTGATGGGGCTGGGTGCGCTGGCGGGCGACGGACATCGCCTGCGTGAGTTGTCGATCTTTTTGGCCATCATGCTGGCGCTCGGTGTCGGTATTTTCGTCTGGGGTCTCGGTATGCCGATTAAGGTTTTCCCATGGAACTGAGTCCCCTTGTCGATAATCTGGCTCTCGGATTTTCGGTCGCCCTTACGCTGCAGAATCTGTTCTGGTGCCTGATCGGCGCGGTTGTCGGCACTGCAATCGGGGTGCTACCCGGCGTTGGGCCGGTGGCGACGATGGCGCTGCTGCTGCCGGTAACCTATTATTTGCCGGCCGAAGGCGCGCTCATCATGCTCGCCGGCATTTACTACGGCGCGCAATATGGCGGCTCGACGACGGCTATTTTGGTGAACCTGCCGGGTGAGTCGTCCTCGGTTGTCACCTGTCTGGACGGCTATGCGATGGCGCGCCAAGGGCGTGCCGGGCCTGCACTGGCGATCGCCGCGATCGGGTCGTTCTTCGCCGGAACGGTCGCGACATTCCTGATCGCGGTTGCAGCCCCGCCGCTCACGCTGGTCGCGCAGCAATTTGGTCCGGCCGATTACTGCTCCCTGATGGTGTTGGGGTTGGTGACCGCCGTGGTGATGGCGCATGGGTCGGTGGTCAAGGCCGTGGGCATGATTTTCCTTGGCCTGTTGCTGGGCATTGCCGGCACAGACGTCAACACCGGCAACCTGCGTTTCACGTTCGGCATCGACATTCTGTTCGATGGCATCAACTTTGTGCCAATCGCCATGGGTGTGTTCGGGCTGAACGAAATCATGGCCAATCTGACCAACAAGCAGCGCCGCGACCTGCTGAGTTCCAAGGTCAGCGGGCTGATGCCGACGATCAAGGATTTGAAGGAGTCGTTCGGCGCCATGGTACGCGGCACCGCCTTGGGCAGCGTGCTCGGCATTCTGCCGGGCGGTGGCGCGGTGCTGGCGAGCTTTTCCGCCTATACGCTGGAAAAGCGTATATCGAAGACCCCGGAGAAATTCGGCACCGGCATGATCCAGGGTGTGGCGGGGCCGGAAAGTGCCAACAATGCTGCCGCCCAAACCTCTTTCATCCCGATGCTGACTTTGGGCATTCCGTCCAACGCGGTGATGGCGATGATGGTCGGCGGCATGATGATCCATGGCATCGTACCCGGCCCGCAGGTGATGACCGAAAAGCCCGGCCTGTTCTGGGGCATGATCGTCAGCATGTGGGTCGGCAATCTGATGCTGGTGGTGTTCAACCTGCCGCTGGTCGGCATTTGGGTGAAGATGCTGATGGTGCCGTATCGGCTGCTGTCGATCGCCATCCTGTTCTTCTGCTGCATCGGCGTTTACAGCCTGAATAATTCCGCTGACGAAGTGCTGCTGATCGCCTTCTTTGGCGTTTTCGGCTATTTGTTCGTCAAGCTGGACTGCGAACCGGCACCAATGTTGCTCGGCTTCATCCTTGGGCCGCTGATGGAGACCTATCTGCGGCGCGCCATGCTGCTGTCGCGCGGGGACCCGTATGTCTTCGTCGAACGTCCGTTGAGTCTCGCGTTCCTGATCATCGCCGCAGTGCTGTTGCTGATGGTGGTTCTGCCGTTCATTCGCCGTGCGCGCGAAAAAGCCTTCGTCGAGGAGGGCTAGAGCATCATCCGATCGGCTTGCCTATACGATCGGATAAAGATGATTGTGAAAACAACAATTTAGAGCGCGATGACCGCGCTTATCAGCGGTCATCGCGCTCTCAGGCCGGCCCGATTACGGCGCCGGTTCGCAGCGCAACGGCAGCCGTCCGTCGGCAATGGGGTTGAATGCGCCCGTGGCGGCATCGCGCACCAGCAACTGTCCGGACGCGACCCCGAAATAAGCCCCGTGCAGCGCCAGGGTTCCGCTTTCGACGCGCCGGTAGATCCAGGGAAATGTCATCAGATTGCGCAGGCTGAGCGCAACCGACGCCAATTCCAGCTTGGTTTGAAAATCTGGCCCGCGTTCGCCCAGTTCGGCCGCTGCCGGGGCGATTTGCGACATCCAGCGGCCAATGAAATCGCCCGATGATAGTGGGTCGATATCGTCGGCATAAGCGCGAATGCCGCCGCAGAGCGCGTGCCCAAGCACGACAATATGCCGCACCCCGAGCGCCACGATCGCGAACTCCAGCGCTGCCGACGTGCCGTGCTGGGTGTCGCCGCCGTGCTCGTACCGCGGCACCAGATTGGCGACATTGCGGGCCACCAGAATTTCACCCGGTGCGGCGTCAAAGATCACTTCAGGGGAAACCCGCGAATCAATGCAGCCGATAACCATGATCTCGGGCCGCTGGCCCTGATCGGCGAGGTCGCGGTAGCGGGTGCGTTCGTCATCAAAGCGCCCGGAAAGGAAGCTCCGATAACCATCGCTCAACCGTGTCGGAAACATTTAGCTGCCTTTGGTTTGACCGACGATGGCGCTGGTCGCCAAGGCGGCGACCTGATCGGCAAGGCCAGATTGTGCGTTCAGGAAAACCTGGATCGCGCGTTCGGAATACTGGCGCTGCGGGGTGGTCATCGGTTGATTTTTTTGTCCGGCGGGAATGATCGGTTCTGCACTGACCGCCATCAGCACCTGGGCGTAACGGCTGCCGAGCATGGAATTGCGTGCCTGGAGCAGACGTTCGCTGAGGCCGCCGGCGCTTGGCCGCCCATCCAGCCAATAGGTCATCGCGGTTACCCGGGCCGGGGTTTCGGTGGAAATCGTGCGCCAGCGCGATGGCTCAATTCCCGGGATCGTCATGCTGGAGAATATGCGTTCGTCGGATGCTTCGGCGCCACTCAACCGGTTGCGGTTAACCGCCAGAATGCCGGGGCTCGCCCGGCTCGAGAACACTTCGACGACAACCTGGAGGCGGATTGGCCCACAGATGAAGTCCTGGCGGTTGCTGGCACCATGGGCGTTGGGTTGATCGGGCTGGGCGGGTTGGGCGACGCAGCCTTGCGGAATGGCGAAGTGCGGTGCGGTGATCGCCACCTTGTCACCGCCGCCGGAGCGATTGAACCAGAGTGCGACCGCCGGGCCAGTGCTGGCCACCATCCCGACCAGTGACACCGCCAAGATCGGAGACCAGCGGCCAACGCTTTGGGGCGGGGGGTAGTCCGGCGCGGCCGGACGGTCGTGGTGGTCTTCGCGGAACGGCAGCCCGGCGAGGATCAGCAGCAGGATGACGAAGGAGTTGAATATCCAGCCATAGATCAGATGATCGGCGGCGGCCGCTTCGGCGCTCCCCAGGATATGGCCGAGCGTGACGATCCCGAGCGCGCGGAACCCATTTGCCACCACCGGGATGATCAGGGATGCCACAAAGAACATCGCCCGCCTGCCGGGGCTGCGATAGATCAGGCAGGCATAAAGCACGCCAAACGCGACCGAGGCGATCAGGAAGCGCAAACCGGCGCAAGCTTCGGCGATCAGGAAGCGCCCAGCGGCAATTTCGATAATCAGATCGTCTGTGTAGTGGGAAATTCCCAGCACCGTCAGACCGATATCGGTGAACTGCGCGGTCACGACCTGCAGCCACGGCGTCAGGAAATAGCCAACCGGCACCAGAAAATAGAGGTAGAGCAGCCCCGCCGACAGCGTCCACCACAACTGCCAGCCCAGGCAGGCCAAAAACAGCACCTGAACCATCGTAATCACGATCAGCTGCTGGCCTTCCATAATACCCAGCCGTTCAGCCGTGATCCAAGCCAGGACCAGCGGCACCATCAGCCAGGTGGCTTTGGGCATCGGCTGGGCGATTTGGCCGACAACATCGTCACGACGGTCCCACGCCAGATAGAGCGCGATCGGGATCACAAAGAAACAGTGATTATAGGCGGTCGATGCTTCCCAGATGCCGACCGCTGCACGACCTTCGGACCAGAACAGCGCGGTGAACACCGCCAAGCCCAGGCCAAGTGCCCAGGCAACTGGCCGCAACGCATCGACGAAATCCGCCAATTCGCCCTGCGGTGGGTCGAAATCCTCGATCTCGGCTTCGGCGCTCATGCGGCATCCTGGCTTATGGTGAAAGTATCCTAGCACGGCGCGCGGCAAGTTCGGTATCCAGCAGCCGGTCGAGCAACGCCATCCTTGACGCCCAGCTATACGAGGCTTCCATCGCCCGGCGTGCGGCCGCGCCGATATCGGGGTGTTTGCCATCGAGTACCGTGCCGATTGTGGCTGCAAGCGCCTCGGCGCCATCAGCTACCAGCAGGTCACGCCCGGCCATGGCGCGCACACCCTCGAACGCTTGCGGCGTTACCACCACCGGGCGACCAAGCGCCATGGCTTCCAGCACCTTGTTCTGAATGCCACGCGCGATACGCAACGGGATCACAGCCGCGGCGGCGTGCGCGACATAGGGCCGCACATCAGCGACCCGACCGGTCACCAACACACCCGCCAGTGCGGCAAGTGCGCGGATTCTGGGGGGTGGATTGGCGCCGATAATAGCGAATTCTGTGCTTGGATGGCGCCGCCGCACGATCGGCAGAACCTCGTTCGCGAACCACATCGCCGCATCTTCGTTCGGCCAGTAATCCATGTTGCCGACCAGCGCGATATGCGGCCCGGCCGATGCGTAGGGCGTGTCGAAGCAATGATCGGGCGAGAATTGTTCGAGATCGACGCCCTGTTCAACCGCGTGCAGTTTATCGCCGATCGCGGGCATCAGGCGGCGGAACTCGGCGCATTCGGGTTCTGATACCAGGAAGGTCAGATCGCAGGCCCGGGCCGCCGCGATTTCATAGGCAAGCAAGGTGCGGGCTTCGCGCGCCCAGACCATATTCATTGGGAAGCCTGCTGTGATGGCGTATTCGCGCCATTTTTCTGAATCGATATCCTGCATGTCCAGCACCAATACCGGGCGCTGTGTCGTATCCACCAACGGCAGCACATAGGGCGCCATCGGGGTCGAAAACAAATAGGCGATATCGATCCTTTCCCGCGCTAACACTGACTTCACCCAGGCGGCGAGGCCGGAATGGTGATTATAGTCGAGCATCAGGGGCCGGCCGGGCCGAAACATCGCCAGCGACTTGATCTTCTGCCAGCGCTTATCGATTGGAAAGCACACGAGTTCGGCGCAAAACGGACGCAACACCTCATAATGCGCCATATCGGCCGGATCATCGACCAGACAGCCCAGCAGCACCCGATAGCGGCTGGCGAAATGGCGCAGCAGGTTCCAACCGCGGATTTTTTCGCCCTTGACCGGCGGGTAGAGGAAACGCGGGCTGATGAACAGCATGGTGGGCTTGTCGGCCACTACCCCAAGCCCCGCACAATATGCGGCCCGATCAGATTGGCGACCGGGATTGGTAACCGCTTCCACGCGGCGATGAACAGCGCGAATTTTGGGTTCAGCGGGTTGTTGTCCGGGATTGACTGTCCGGGCGCGAGGCGGAAGCGGTAATGCATCGGTGCCGGGGTGAAGCCCCAGTTTTTCTTGAAAGCCATTGCCCCGGTGCCGAGCTTGCTGCGACCGAAATCGAACAGGGTGCAGCCTTTCGCCGCCGCGCGCCGCATCACTTCCCAGTACATGAAATCATTGCCATAGCGATCGCGCGCCACCGCCCGCCCGCCGCCGTAATAGGGCAGTACCTCGTTCCGGAAATAGAAATTCATCACCGAGGCAATCGGGGTTCGCCCATCCAGAATGGTGACAATGTCGATCCGCCCGGCGAATTCCTCCATCAGGATGGCGAAGAAACGCTTGGAAAACACGGGAGTGCCAAGATTGCGCACGCTTTCGGCATAGATCGCGTGCAGGCGGTTGATGTCGGTATCGCGTTCCGAGCGCAGCCCTGCGTCGATCCCTTTGCGCACCATCGCCCGCTGCTTACGTGGAATGGCCTTGAGGTTGGCGTCATCAGACGCCGAAATCGCCTTGCGGAACAGGACATAGAGGTCGCTTCGCTGCGGCCATTGCGCCTCATCCAGCCAGTCAGCTGGCGGGGCGTCGCGGAAGCGAAACTCCATTACCGGCACGGCCATCCGGTCCATCAACCCGGCGGCATGGGCTTGAAGGGCCTGGAAGCTGTCGCGGTCGGATGCCAGCGGCCCGCCATGCACGCAGAATGGCACCGAGACGAGGCTGTTGCCGAACAGCATGGTCTTCACCTGCGCGAGCGGGAGCACACCGGTGATGATGCCATCGGTTTCGGCCAGCGCGTAGTAGGTGGCGTGGCCGAAGGCGCGGGCGATCACGGTTTGCCAGGCGGCAAGATGGAAGAAGGTACCGTCCGGATGCGCGGTGACAAACCCGTCCCAGGCAGCGATGTCGGATGGCGCGAGCGCGCGGACCGTAACGGTCATGCCGGCCCCGCGATCGCGGGCGCAAACACCCGATCCATCCGATCCCAGGCGAAATCGGCGAGCAGGCGCACCAGACGCGGTTCGGTCTTATCGAGATTGAGGTAGTGGCGAAAGCGCGACAACCGGCTCAGCCCGGCGACACGCGGCTGGTCGGGGTCGAATTCCCAAGGGTGGGTGTAGAATATCCCAGGCTTACCCTCGGCGGTGTTGAAACCGGCCAGGCCGAGGCGGAACAGCGCATAGGGCAGCAGGCGGAAAAACCCGCCGCCGGAGCACGGCAGATTGCGCCCGAAAATCGGCAGCGCGGTCATCGGCAACTCGCAGAAGCCGGCGGGACCGGGGTAATAGGGCAGGCGCGGGGCATCAGGGGCGCCGTAAAGATCGTGCTTCACCGGGTAGACGGAGGAACTATAGCGATGTCCGGTTTCGGCCAGCACATCGGCGGCCCAGGGGGTGGCGGCGCCGATCGAGAAGGTCGGCGCACGGTAGCCGATCACCGCAACCCCGCCAATATCTTCGAGCAAAGCCTTGGCGCGGCTGACATCGGCGCGGAAGGTCGCGGCGTCCTGGCGTGACACGCGTTGATGGGCGTAGCCATGGCTCGCCAGTTCGTGCCCGCCGGCGACGATGCGCCGGACGATTTCCGGGTAACGTTCCGCCACCCAGCCCAAGGTGAAGAATGTTGCCTTCACGCTGGCTGCGTCAAAGCGCGCCAGCAGAAGGTCGGTGTTGGCTTCTACCCGGCTTGGGAACGCGTCCCAGTCGGTGGGCGGAACCACGCCGGTAAATGCCTCGACCTGGAAATAATCCTCCACGTCTACGGTCATGGCATTGGTGATGCGGGGCATGGCAGGCTAGCCTTTGTCGGGGCGTGGCGCGGCAAGTGCGTCGGCGAGGCGTTGGAAAATCTGCTCCTGGCGGGTGATTTGTGCTTCCAGGCGCTGAATGCGGCCGAGCAGGCTGGTGCGATCATCGGCGGCGAGCAGCTTGGTTTCCTCGGTGGTACCCGCATCGGGGGTGGCGAAATCGCCCTCAAGATCGTGCTGCAATTCGTCGGCGGTGCCATCGACCGAGCCGGCCGTTATCGTGCTGGCTTCCTCGAGTGCGCCGTAGAGCAGCACCCGCGAACATAACCGGTTGATCCGGCGCGGTATGCCGCCGGTCTGGCGATGCACCGCAGTGAAGGCGGCGTCGGTCCATTGCGGGTTGCCGGTCCAGCCCACCGCGCCGAGCCGATGCTCGATATAGGCACGGGTTTCTGCCGCATCGAGCGGGCCAAGGTGATAGGATGCCAGCACTCTTTGGCGCAGCTGGTCCAGATCAGGGCTTGCAAGCTTGGCGCGAAACTGCGGCTGGCCGAGCAGAATGGTTTGCAGCGATGCCCGCCCGCCTTCGGTGATATTAGACAGCATGCGCAGTTCTTCGAGGCCGGCAAGGGTCAGGTTCTGCACTTCATCGACCACCAGAATGCAATGGCGGCCCTCGATGCGGTGGTCGTTCAGCATTTCCTCGAAGCGCGCCAGCAGGGTCGGTTTGTCCGAGGTTTCGGTCTCGATGCCGAACGCGCTCATGGTCAGGCGGAACAGGTCATCGCCGGAAACCTGGGTGGTGTTGATGCGGGCGAGCGTATAGGTGGCGCGGTCGAGTTCGGCCCATAGCCGTTCGACCAGCGTGGTCTTGCCGGCGCCGACTTCGCCAGTGACAATGATGAAGCCTTCGCCTTGCGACAGGCCGTAGATCAGGTGCGCGATTGCCCGGCTGTGGCCCTTGCTGCTGAAGAAGAAGCGGCTGTCGGGCGTCAGTTGAAACGGCATGCCGGTCAGGTGGTAGAATTTTTCGTACATAACGGGGCTCTAAAACATCTTGTTCAGGCCAATCACGATCATCGTGCTGGTGGGCTTTTGGGTTGGCAGCGGGTTGGTCATTTTTGTGAAGGTGGCCTGCAGATGGGTCGCCAATGTCTGCGAGATGGCATAGGTCAGGCCGCCGAAGATGCTCATTGTGTTTTGGTTCGTTTTGGTGCCGGCGGCCGATGTCGCCGAACGCTGGCCCATCAAGGTGAAGATATTGCCACGCAGATTCTCGGAAAATTCGTGCTGCCAGGAAAGAGTGCCGTTGAAGCCGGTCGTGGCATTGGGACCACCGATTACCGCGGCGCTGACCAACTGCGTTTGCAAGCGGTTGGCGGAGAATGAAACCGTGTCGCGGTCACGTAGCCAGGTCACCGTGGCATTCACAGTCTTGCTATAGGTTATCGCACCTTGGGTGCCGTTGAAATTATCCGAACTGATGATCGGCGCGCCGGTGGTCCGGTTGATGGAAATACCGCCAGCGCCGACAGTTGAATTGGCCAGCCCCGCCTGGGCGGCCTCAGCGCTGCTGCTCAGGATCTCAGAGTAACTGCCGCTCATGATAATGCGTGAGGTCAGCGCCGTGCTCGCGTTGAAGAACAATGATGGGCGGCCGGATTTCTGCCCATAGCTGATCGCGATGCTGCTGGCCGGGTCCGGCGTCACGGTCACCCCGCCGCTCCAGGTCGGGCCATCGATATGGATAGGGCTGAGCCCGGCATAATCGATTTTCTCGTGTCCAACCGATCCCGTCAGGGTCCATAGCCGGGTCAACATATAGGCACCGCTGGCGGTTTCGGAGCTGCGGCTTGATCCGGCCATCGGCCCTGTGCCTGCGTTAGTGGTGGCCTGCGCCTGAATACTGCCCTGAAAGCGCCCGAAATCGTCACCGGTCGTGAAACTGAAACGCGGTGTCATCGAGCGGACTGACTGATCGGATTGCGGGGTGACGAAGGGCGAGGCAATCTGGTTCCGACTGCCGGAAATGATCGTCTGGCCAATGGTGTAGCCCAGCTGAGCGGTGCCGATATTGTCGAAACGGTGCACAAGATAGCTGTCCACCGACAGCGCGGTGGTCTGGATCTGGTCCTGGCTGGATAGGCTGGTTGTGCCGGTCGGTCCAACGCCACCGCCGCGGGACTGCAAAGATGTGTTGCCACGCATGTCCACGAACGCCAGATCGGGGATAACGGTTAGATGGCTGGTGCCGTTGAAGCTGTGGGCAATAGTGTTTTGCGACGGTGACTTTGCGTAAATCCGCGCTTGTGGCGAGTAGAACAAAGCGCCGGTCAACCTTGGCCCCTCGCCTTGAACCGACACGCTGGGGGTAATCGATGAATAGAAGTCCGGCTTGGCACGCACGTCGCGTGTGCCGCCTGTATTGGGCGTGGCGCTGTTATAGGTTTCATCGACGGCCAATGACGCGCCCCAGGTCCACCCGCCGGTAGCGGTTGGCCCCTGGCCCGGAAAAGCGTTCTGAAAGCTATCGCGCAGATTGCCCAGGCGGACATCCGCCCCCGCGACCTGGGCTGCCACCTGACGCGGTGCAAGGAGCGCGACCGCCCAAAAAAACAGCGTTGCCACCCGGATGCCGAAGGCGACGCGCGGGAACGGCGCTTGGTGGCCGGGATATCGCACGGCTACGGATAAGTGCCGGAATAGTTGTAAGCGCCATAGTGATAGGCCCCGAAGGTGTAGCTCGTGGTCACCTTGATCTTGTTCAGCAGCAGAATGATCTGCGGACACGCTTTCAGAAGATCGAGAGAGGCCATGACTTCGGCGCGCTGGGTGCGCTCGGCTTCCACAACCATCACAATTTGCCCGACATGCGGGGCCAAGGTGCTGGGGTCACTGGTGGACAGGCAGGGCGGCGCATCGAGGATGATCAGATGATTGGGGAAGCGCCGTCCGAGCCGCTCGATCAGGCTGGTCACCGGGCGCGGCACACTATCGGCGGCCAGGTCACCGCCATCCTCGCGCCTGACACCCACGGGCAGGAACGACAGATTTGAAATCGCTGTCCGGATGATGGTGTCTTCCACCCGCAAACTGGCATTGGCAGCCAGATCAATGAGCCCGGGCAGATCGCCAATCCCGATCAGATCGGTCAGCGAATGCTGCTTGGCATCAACGTCTACCAGCAACACCTCGCGCTGGGTATGCTGGGCGATGCTGCCGGCGAGGTTCAGGGAGGTAAAGCTTTTGCCTTCGCCAGGACGAGAACTCGTCACCATCAACAAATTGCCGGCTCCGCGCCCTGGCGTGTAGCTGCCTTTGAGGGAGCGCAGGATCGCACCAACGGTAATGCGGAATTCTTCGGATATCCGGGTGCGCAGCTTGCGGCCAACCACCATGCCGGCTTTTTCCAGCATCGAGTGATCGATGAAGTTCGGGACCGCAGTCTCGCCTGGCGCACGCAGATCGGTGCCTGTCCGGGCGCCGTTGCCAGCAAGCTCAGCCGCCGCCCTCGCCAAGCCGGGCGGGGCATCGGCAACGACGCGGGCAAGCATTGCCTCGACATTAGGTCTGACCGGGGCGTCGCCGATCGGTGGGTCGACAACGGTGATATCGTCCTCAACCTCGGCGGTACCCGGCGTCCCGGCGTCGTGATCGGCGGGAAGCTCGATCTCCGTTTCCGCTGCGGCAGGGCTCTGGTCTGGCGGAGCCGGAACCGCTTCTGGGAGCTTTGGCGCGGACAACCCACCGATGCCACGCAAGCGCTGCGCCATGCGTTCAACGAGATGCCGCGATGGCGGTTTCGCGGGCGGCGGATCAACGGGGGCGATGTCGTCAGCCATCATCAGCCCCCGGACGCTTTGGTAAGGCGCACGACTAACCCTATATAGACGCTTCCTAACATCATGAGCGCGACAGAAAAGCTTAGGGCTGCGATCAACTGGCTGCGACGCGATGAAACAACGATCAGCGAGATGCTGCCGGCCACCGGCAGTCCAAGATCACGCAGTTCATCGACCGTGTGAAATGATTGATCGAACTGGGCGAGCAGGATGGCCAAACCAAGTCCGATCGCCAAGCCTGCGCCGAGAATGCCCGTCACAATCAACAGCCGTTTCGGGGCCGCCGGATTTTGCGGAACCTGCGGTGGATCGACGATCTGGATTTTGATCTTGTCGGCGTCAGCCTCGGCGGCCGAGGCGATGCGCAGCGATTCGCGCCGGGACAGCATTTCTTCGAAACTGCGACGCAAAACGTCGTAGTCGCGGTTTAAGTTGGTGAATTCGGCCTGCAGTCCTGGGGCACCGCGGGCGATTTCCAGCAGTCGGTCACGTTCCTTAATGGTGTCCGACAACTGTCGTTGCAGCGACGTCGCACGCGATTCTGACTCGACCAGACTGACTTTGATTTTCTCATAGACCGGGTTTGGCTGGGATCGGCTGCGGGTGCCGAACTGGGTTGGCGTGGCAATGTCGCCGGGCTCGGCCGGCACTGCTGGCACGATGCCGGCCTCGGCGATGGCGAGGTCACGGCGCAGCAGGTCGATCCGCTTGCGCAGCGCAATCACGTCAGGGTGATTGTCGGTATATTGCAGCTTGATTATGTCAAGTTGGCCAAGGGCTTCCTGAAGCTTTGCCCGCTCGGGTGAATTGCGCATCGGCGCCCCCAGCGCGCTCGGATTGGCCGCGTTGGGCCCTTGCTGGGGATCGGTTTCGGTTACCAGCAATGGCGGAATTGCAGCAAGTTCGCCTTTCAGTTGCTCGCGGCGACTCAGCTCATCCGTGAGAGCCCCTTGCAGATTGCGCACCTGGGCTTGTGTGGTGTCGAGCGAACTGGCGCCGCTGCCTTCACCGGGCAACAGATCGAGGTATTTGGTCCTGAACTCCGCCCGGCGCTTTTCTGCATCGCGCAACTGGCGTTCGTACTGGACGATTTGCTGGTCGATGAATAACATCGAGTTCTGCATTTCGGACCGGTTATTGCCGGTTTTACTTTCAATGAAGGTCGTGAGGATGGTTTGCACGACATCGAAAGATAATTTTGGGCTGGGGTTTCGATAAGAAATTGTGAACAGGTTCTTAGTCTGCGGAATGATCCTGATTTGACTGCCCAGCGCAAGCACCAGGGATTCGAGGTCGGACGGGCTGGCGATCAAAAGGTCGAGATCAGTATTGGAGACCAGCTTTTCCAGATTCGGACGGCTCAGCAAGGTTCGCTGTAATACGTCGAGTTGCGATGTAACCTGACTATCAACCGCCAAGCCCCTGAGCAGCGGCGTCAGCACCGTATCGGCGTCAACATAGAGCCGCGCGCTCGCTTCATATTGGTTTGGAATGAAGGTCGACCCCACCCAGCCAATGCCGCAAACCGCCCAGGCGCAAGCGACCGTTGCCCAGCGATAGCGCCAGGCGGCGGCCAGATAGCGGCGGAGCAGAACGCGTAATTGGTCCATGGCGCGGTCTTCCTGTCAGAACCAGCTTTGCGGAATGATGATCGTATCCCCCGCCCGCATCTCGACGTTCTGACAGATGTCACCATCCTTGATCAGATCGGACAGACGCAGCTTGATCGTCACCTGCTTGTTGCCTTCACGGCGCACAATCACGGCGTTGTTGCCAGATGCAAATTTGGTCAGCCCCTTGGTCGCGATCATCACATCCAGCACGGTCATGCCATCGCGGTACGGGATCGCCGATGGCTCGGTTGCCTCACCGATCACTTTAACCTGACGGTCAAAGGGGCCGATGAACCCGGTCACCATCACTGTTACAATAGGATCCTGAACATATTCTTTCAGTCGTTCTTCAAGCTCCTTACCGAGTTGGCTTGGTGTTTTGCCGGCGGCAACGATGTCCGGGATCAGCGGCATCGAAATGCGTCCGTCGGGACGCACCGGGATACCAGGCACACTCAGTTCCGGCGCCCGGTAGACTGAAATGCTCAGATTGTCGCCCGCGCCGATCACATACGATGCAGTCACCCGCGGTGCGAGCGAGGGGGCGGCGGCGCCGTCGGCGGCATTGGGGTCGGGCGTGGCAACGGCAGTGCTGCCGGCAGGCGGTTCGCCCTGGCAGGCTGGGCCGGCGCCTGCCTGGTCCCGCATCAGGCCGCCGCCGCAGGATGTCAGCACGAGCATTGCGCCTAGCATCAGCATAGCTCGGGTTCCGCGCGACATACGTGCGGTTCTTGTTGGAATCGGGGTTTGCAGCATCAGGTCACCACATCAAAAAAACCATAACGTCTAAAAAAGACAACAATAAGTGGGAAATTAGGCGCGGAAGGAATTGAACCCCCATCTCTGCCATGTGATAGCAGCGCTCTACCATTGAGCCACACGCCTGTCTCGGTCGTCGATGCCTCGGCCTCCGTTGGCATGCAATAAAGTCCTGGGCTTATCCCACATGTGTCGAGCATAGCTAAGGTTAAAGCCATCATGCAAACTCTTGGTTCGTAGATGCCCGGCATCGGGCAACCTTGCCACCTTACGCTGTCGGCCCGCTTTCGGATACGAGAACGAGATCGGACAAACACCTTGACTTGAATTTGTCGTATCCACTAAAAGTATACGTATTGATGAGATAAAACCGCAGGTTGCAGGTAAGCGCATACATTTGTGTGGGCGGTTCACAATTTGTGACGTCGATCCGCACCCGTCATTTTTGGGGATGTGCGAGCTTAGGAATGAGACGCGATTGTAGGATTGCGACGCTTTTAATGTCGGTGCCCTGGCCAGCGGGCAAGCCATTGTATGGGGTTAATATGACACGCGTGATTGGGAACCATATATCGCTCGAAATGTTCCTTCTCTGGGTGCTGGAGTTCGCGCTCGCATTTCTGGTTTTCTATGTGCTGCTTTTGCCGGGTGCCAATCCGACGCCCGGAGCAGGCTTTGCCGGGCTTGACCTCGCGACCATGGATCGGGCGGCGGTTCTCGGTGTTACTGTTGGTCTGACCTCGGTGGCTATCGGACTGTACCGTCCCGAAATCTGCCTGGAGACCCGCCGCTTGCTGGTGAACAGCGTGGCCGCCGGCGCAATCGGGTTCCCGGCGATCCTGATGGTCAGCCTGGTATCTGACATCGATCCGAGTTTTCTGCTCGGTCACGACGCGCTTTGGCCGATGAAAATGCTCCTGTCATGGGTGCTGCTGCTGTTCGGAACGCGTTTGGTCATGCGGGTTGCAGTGCATTTCGGCTTGCTCACCCGCAAGGTGGTGATTGTTGGCAGCGGCGAGCGGGCGGCAGTAACCGCTGCGGCCATTGGTGCGATGCGTCGCCGCCTGTTTGCTGTGACCGAGATCATGTCCCCGAACGAATTTGCCGCAATGACTGCCGACCAGCTTCGGGCGGGCAAGACATGGGGCGTGATCTTCGCTCATGGAGACCGTCCCGAGGGTTCGCCCGAAGGCTCGTCTGCGTTGATGTCCGGCGGTGTGCAGGTCTTCGGCGATGTTGAATTTTGCGAACAGCAGCTCCGCCGGATGGACATCGACGCGCTGCGGGAGAATTGGTTGCCGTCTTCCCGACGTGTGGAGAGCGGACTTGCCACGCGTGCGGTGCGTCGTGCTGCCGAGATCACTCTCAGCCTGACCGGGCTGCTGCTGACTTTGCCATTGCTCGTGTTCGCGGCCATCGCCATTAAGATCGATAGCCCGGGCCCGGTGCTCTACCGCCAGGTCCGCGTCGGACTGCATGGCCGGCCATTCACGGTCTTGAAGCTGCGCAGCATGCGTACTGATGCCGAAGCTGCCGGCCCCAAATGGGCAACTCTGCACGACAGCCGGGTAACCCGGGTCGGTGCGTTCCTGAGGGTGACCCGGATTGATGAACTGCCGCAGCTGATCAATGTTTTGCGCGGTGAGATGGGGATCGTCGGCCCTCGGCCAGAGCGTCCGCATTTCGTCGTCCAGTTGACGGCGGAAATCCCGTTCTACAGCGATCGTCACCTGGTCAAGCCTGGGCTGACGGGATGGGCGCAAGTCAGTTTCCGCTATGGCGCTTCAGTCGATGACAGCCGGGAGAAACTTGCCTATGACCTGTATTATGTGAAGTATCGGAACCTGTTTCTCGATGTGCTGATCCTGATCGCGACAGTGCGCGTGATCCTGAGCCAGGAAGGCGCACGCTGAGCCCAATGCGCCGCCCGGCTGCGCGCCGCTAAGTCCTATTGCAAGGGTCTGTATCGGCGATGTTGGTAACCACACTGCTATATGGCGCCTGCGCCGGGCTTTACGCCGCGCTGACGGCGCTGATCTTGGTGCGGCTTCGGCTTAGCCGCACAGGATTTTATCTGGCGCTCGCGACTGGCGTTTCGGCCCTATGGGCGGGGATGTTCGCCTTCGGGGTAGGGCTGCCCTGGGGCGGGCCTGGCGGGTTGGTCGATATCCTGCGCTCGATCGTCTGGTATCTTTTCCTGCTGCATCTGTATCGCCGGACCGTTACCGGTCGCAGTTCGATGTCGCAGGCATTCATTGTGACCGGACTGGTCGTGTCGGTGATCGTGATCACCGGCGTTGTCTCGGGCTATGCGCTGCGCGGCGGCAACACGGGCTGGTCGGTTGCGACCGGTGTCCGGGTCGGACTGGCCGTGTGCAACATCCTGCTGATTGAAAACCTCTATCGCAACGCCCCGCAAGAGGCGAAATGGCATATCAATCTGCCCTGCATCGCCCTGATGGCGCTCTTTACCTATGACCTTGTGCTGTGGGCCGATGCGGCACTGGTTGGGTATCTGTCGCCGCCCTTGGTCAACGCACGGGCCGTGGCTGCCGCCGTTGTGGTGCCGCTGCTCGCGGTCGGTGCGGCGCGCAATCGTGATTGGGCAATTGATATCCACGTTTCCCGTCAGGTGGTGTTCCATAGCGCCACCCTGGTGCTGGCTGGGATGTTCCTGATCGGCCTTGCCGGCATCGGCGAAGCGATGCGCTATTTCGGGGCCGATTGGGGCGCGACGGCGCAGATTGGGCTGGTTTTTGCCGGCTTCATTAGCGTGGCCGTGTTGCTTACCTCCGGGCGCGCCCGCTCCTGGTTGCAGCGCCTGCTGGTCGATCACTTCTTTAGCCGGCGCTATAATTACGAGCAGGAGTGGCTGCGCTGCATCGCCATGCTGTCGGGCGATGACGCCTATGTGCCCCTTCATAGCCGGGTGATCCGCGCGGTCGCGGGCATCGTCGATAGCCCCGGCGGCGCGGTGTTCCTGCGCCAGGACAATGCGGCCCCTGGTGCCCGCTACGTTTGGGCGGGCTCGTGGAACATGCCGGCGACATCGGGTGAGGTGACCGCCGACCATCCCTTGATCGCGGCCTTCGGGTCCGGCCCGACCGCCATTCTGCTGGCTGATCACCCAGGCCTGCTGGCCGATCCGGCGCTGTCCGGCGCCTGGCTTGCGGTTCCTTTGTCGCGCGGCCCACCGCAAGATGGCGCTGGGGTCGATATTCTCGGGTTTGTCGTCGTCAAGCCTCCGCGCGCGCGCTTCGTCGTCGACCGCGAAGTGCTTGACCTGTTGCAAATCGTCGCCCGCCAGGTGGCGGCAGCCATTGCCGCACGCCAGGGGGCCGAAATCCTCATGCAGACCCGTGCGCTGCATGACTACGGCAAGCGCTTCGCCTTCGTGGCCCACGATATCAAGAATGTCTCCGGCCAGTTGACACTGCTGCTGGCCAATGCCGAGCACCATCTCAGCAACCCGGCATTCCAACGCGACATGTTGGTCACGGTGCGGGCGTCGGTAGCGCGGATCACCGGCTTGTTGCGCCGCCTGCAGACGCCGGACAATGAGTTGACGCGCGCAACCGTGCGCCCTGCCGAGCACCTCGAACGCATCGGGCGGCAGTTTGACGGGAGCAATGGTGGGCCTGCCGCATCGGTACCGGTTGAAGTGTCGCTCGAAGGTGCCGAGGCCACCGTCGCCATGTCCCCGGGGAGTTTCGAGGCTGTGGTGACCCATTTGCTCAACAATGCGATCGAGGCAACCGTTGAAGCGGCCCCGCCTGGGCTGCGACCCGCTCCGGTTCGCTTGGTACTGCACTGCGAGGGACGGCGGGCGACGGTGGATGTCGTCGATCACGGCACCGGCATGACCGCCGATTTCGTCCGTGACGGGTTGTTTCGGCCTTTTGTCACCTCCAAACCGCTTGGCAGCGGCATCGGTGCCTTCCAGGCACGGGAATTGCTGCGTGAGGTCGGTGGCGATCTGCAAGTGATCAGCACGCCTGGGGAAGGCACCACGATGCGGATCATGCTACCTTTGATGGAGGCGGCGACGGTGTAAGCATGCCCCATGCCGGCGGTGAAGCGCTGCGGTGTGGAATATTCGGTTTGGTGACGCTATAAACGGCCTTGGATGGAGTACGGATGGCAAAGGCGAAGTTACTCATTGTCGAAGACGACGAAGGCCTGTGCAGCCAATACCGCTGGGCGTTTCCTGAGTACGACCTGCTGTTTGCCCATACAAGGGCACAAGGTTTGGCGCTCGCGCTCCAGGAACGGCCTGCCGTCGCGGTGACCGATCTTGGTCTGCCACCCGATGCGGATGGGGTGAGCGAGGGGTTCGCAGCCCTTGATGCCTTTACCAACCAACTACCCAAAATGAAGGTGATTATCGCGACCAGCCATGGCGAACGGGCCCACGCGCTGCGTGCGGTGCGATCGGGGGCCTATGATTTCTGCGAAAAGCCAGCCGATATCGAAATGCTGCGCAGCATTGTCGCCCGCGCCCAGCGACTGCATGCCCTGGAAGAGGAAAACCGGGCGCTTGCGGCCGCCCCTACCCCGTCGCCGATCAAGCGGATTATCACCGCTGCTGATTCCATGCTGAAAGTCTGTCGCACCATCGAACGGCTGGCGCCGACCAATGTCAGCGTGATGCTGCTTGGCGATAGCGGCACTGGTAAGGAGGCGCTGGCCCGAGCGTTGCATGACATGGGGCCGCGTGCGAAATTCCCGTTCGTTGCGATCAATTGCGGTGCGATCCCGGAGAATCTCCTGGAGAGTGAGTTGTTCGGCTACGAACGTGGGGCATTCACCGGGGCGGTCAAGCAGACGATCGGCAAGATTGAGGCTGCCAATAAAGGCACGCTGTTTCTCGATGAAATCGGCGATTTACCCTACCAGTTGCAGGTTAAGCTGTTGCGTTTCCTGCAGGAGCAGGTGATCGAACGGGTTGGTGGGCGGCAAACCATTCCGGTCGATGTCCGGGTGGTGTCGGCGACCAATATGAATCTCGATGACCAGGTCAACACCGGCAAGTTCCGTAATGATCTGCTGTATCGGCTCAACTCGGTGAGCGTCCGTATCCCGCCGTTGCGGGACCGGCCGGGCGACGTGATGCTGCTCGCACGGTTTTTCCTCGGACGATATAATCAGGAATTCGGTCGCAGCCTGCGCGGCTTCACTGAAGGCGCGATTGCCGCGATCGAGGCGCATACTTGGCCCGGCAATGTGCGTGAACTGGAAAATCGGATGAAGCGGGCCGCGGTCATGGCCGATGGGCGGATGATCGATGCGGTTGATCTCGAACTGGCGGTAGATTCCGGCGCGCTGGAAGATCTCGACCTTCGTGCCGCCAGATCGCGTGCCGAACGTGCGGTGGTGACCAAGGCGCTCGATCGAAGCGGCGCTCGCCACGCGGTTGCAGCCAAATTACTTGGCGTGAGCCGGCCAACCCTTTATGCATTGCTGGAAGCCCACGGTATAACTGTGGATATGCCGATACCCGCTGCGAGCGCAGGCGCCGAGCAGAATGAAAAATAACGCCGCGATTTTCCCTTTGTCCCAACAAAATGGACTTCCGATCAGATGAAGAAGCTGCTCATTCTCGTAATGGTCCTTATGCTGCTCGGTGCTGGCGCCGGCGCCGCTTGGTGGAAATTCGTCTACAAATCGGATAATTTCGCCACAGCGCGTGCGCTGATCGAAAAGGGCGACTTGCGGGCGGCCCAGATCGATTTGCGCAATGCGGTGCGCGACGATCCCACCAACGCGGAAGCGCATTTCCGGCTTGGCGTGGTGCAGATGCGGCTCGGCGATCCGGTGGCGGCTGAAAAGGAGCTCCGCCTCGCGCGGGATAACGGATTTGATCCGCGCGGCGTGACCCCATTGCTGGCGCAGACTTACATGGCGCAGGGCAAGTTCAAGGAATTGCTGCGCGATTTCGCCGTCGCTGGCCAACCGCCTGAAATTGCCGTCGCGATCCTGGTGACCCGTGGCCTTGCCATGATGCAGATGGACAACATGGATGGCGCGGCGAGCGCCTTCGCCGAAGCCGAACGTCTTGGGCCGCAGGCGGTTGATCCGCCATTGGCCGCGGCCCGGGTGTTGATCGCCAAACGCGACTATTCCGGTGCCGAAGCCAAGGTTGATCGCGCGCTGACCATCAACGGCAAAGCGCCTGACGCGCTTGTGCTGAAGGCACAGCTGGCCAACCTCAAGGGCGATCGTACCAAGGCGCTGACAGCCCTTGATGCGGCGATCGAGGTTGCACCGAATTCGTCCTCGGCACGGCTCGAGCGCGCCAATATCCTGGTTGCCACCGGGCAGGATGCCAAGGCGAAAGCTGACGTGGATTTCGTCCTGAACAATGAACCCCGCAGTGCGGGCGCAGTTTATCTGCAAGCGGTGCTGGCGGCGCGTGCACGGGATTTCCCGGCGGCCGACGCGGCGCTGACGAAGATTGGCGGCGTGATGTCGCGCTTTCCGCGCGGCTATTATTTCCAGGCGATTGTGAAGTTTAATCTGGGTCAGGCCGAGCAGGCGGTGGAAGCCGCCGGCAAATATGTGGCCCGCAATCCCGGCGATCCGGATGGCGTCAAGCTGATGGCGCGGATAGATCTGGCGGTGCAGCGTCCTGAACACGCGATCCAGATGCTGGAAGCGCCGGCCGAAGCGGGAACCGCCGATGCCGATATGCTGGACCTGCTTGGCCGGGCCTACGCCCAAAGTGGCCGCAGCCAGCAGGCCCTGACGACGTTCCAGAAAGCCGCCGCGATGGCGCCTGATAACGCGGACATCCTCAACCGTCTGGCCTCGGCCCGACTGGGGCTTGGGGATGCGGCAGGGGCCGCTAAAGACCTTGAGCATTCGCTTGAACTGGCGCCGAAGCAGGCATCGACGGGCGAAGCGTTGGTGGTGGCCTCGCTTGCCGGCGGGGATGTTGACAAGGCCGCAGCTGCGCTCGCCAAACTGGATCAATCCAAGGTCAATGCCGAGGTGTTCGGTATCCTGACTGGGATGGTCCGCATGGCGCAGCTCGATGTCGATGCGGCGGTTACCGCGTTCCGATCGGTCCTGAAGGAGCGTCCCGATTCTGTACCGGCCCGGCTGAACCTCGCCAAGATCGCCATGCTGCGGAACCAGGTTGTTGATTCTGAGCGCCTTTTGAACGAGATCCTGACCCAGTTGCCGGCCAACGAGCAGGCCTTGTCGGCGTTGGTGAGCTTGTATGTGCTGGATGGCCGGTTACCGCGTGCGGTTGTCGCGTTGCAGGCCGCCCGTGCGGCGGCGCCGACCAATATCGGGGTGATGCTTGGGCTTGTCGACCTTCACATCCGCCTGCGCGACGGGGATAAGGCCCTGGCAATTATTGATGAGGCGATGAAGGGTCAGGCGCAAAACCAGGCATTGACTGCGGCCAAAGTCCGGGCGCTCGTCAGCGTGGGCAAAAATGCGGATGCCGAAGCCGAACTGCGCAACCTGCTCAAGGCGGACCCCGCCAATGAACCGGCACGCCGGACCTTGGCAGATTTGCTGGGGACGCAGAAATCGTTCGACACGGCCCGGGCCGTGTTGCGCGAAGGATTGTCCCTGGCGCCGGGTAGCCCCCGCATGATCGAGGCGCTGATTGCCCTTGAAGTGGCGGCAACCGGGCCCGAACGGACCCTGCAATTGCTCGACGAACTGGCCAAGGATGCGCGGAACCGTCCCGCGCTGCGGGCGATGAAGGGCAATGTCCTGATGTCGGCGAACAAATTTGCCGACGCGGCGGCGGCGTATGCGGCAGAGTACAAGATTGACCCGTCGGGCGATCTTGCGGCGCGGGCTGCGCAGGCCTGGGGGGCGGCCGGCAGGCCGGATGTTGGTCGGCCGATGCTTGTCGAGTGGCTGGCGACGCACCCAGATGACATGTCGCCACTCCAGGTGCTGGTCACGCTGGATATCGGCGCGAAAAAATACGACGATGCTGAGCGCTCCCTCAAGCAGGTGCTTGATGTTCAGCCGAACAACGTTCCGGCCCTGAATAATCTGGCGTGGATCTATCAGCAGAAGGGCGACACAACCGCGCAGAGCCTGGCACATAAGGCCTACCTGCTGAGCCCGACCCCGCAGGTCGCGGATACGCTGGGTTGGATTTTGGCTACCCAAGGCAAGCCTGATGTGGCGTTGATGCTGTTGCGCCAGGCAAGCGCGCAGCTGACAACCGATGGCACCGTGCAGTTCCACTATGCCTTCGCGCTCAACGCGGTTGGCAAAAAGGACGAAGCGGTCTCCGTGCTGCGTCCGATCGTGCTCGGCAAGGCCGAGTTCGATGAAAAGCCTGCCGCCAAGCGGATGTTCGACGAATTATCCGTGCCGAAATAGACCGTCCCGCCGAGCGGCGGTCGCCAATGCGGGTGCTGACCTTCAGCACGCTGTTCCCGAACCATGAACGCCCAAACTTTGGGGTGTTCGTGGAGAATCGGCTGCGTCATCTGGTTGCGACCGGGGAGGTCGAAAGTACAGTTCTGGCTCCGGTCGCCTATTTCCCCTCGCGGTCCGAGCGCTTTGGCGTTTGGGCGCAGCAGGCCCGCGTCGCCCGGCGCGAAATCCGGCATGGACTGGTCGTGCATCACCCGCGCTGGCTGGCGATCCCGAAAATCGGGACCCCGGTATCCCCGCTGACCTTGTATTGGGCGAGCCTGCGCGCACTGCGCAAGCTGATCGCCGGCGGGCTGCGCTTCGATTTGATCGACGCGCATTATCTTTACCCTGACGGTGTCGCGGCGGTCTGGCTGGGGCGCGCCTTCAACTGTCCGGTGGTGATCACCGCGCGCGGGTCCGACGTGACCGAGTTTCCCGATTTCGCCATTCCGCGCCGCTATATCGAGGGGGCGATCGCGGGAGCTGATGCGCTGATTTCCGTCAGTGGCGGGTTGCGCGATCGCCTGATCGAGCTCGGCGCGCCGCGCGAAAAAGTGACCGTGCTGCGCAATGGCATCGATACTGACCTGTTCCACCCGGTCGACCGCCAGGCGGCACGCGCCGCGTTGGGACTGACCCGACCGACCCTGATCTCGGTCGGTGGCCTGATCCCGCGCAAACGCAATCACCTCACCATCGATGCGATCGGACTGCTCGATAATGTTGATCTGATCATTGTCGGCGAAGGGCCTCAACACGGGGCTTTGCAGGCGCAGATTGATCGCCTCGGCCTGGGTGAGCGGGTCCGATTGCTCGGCCCGCGCCCGCATGGCAAGTTGCCGTTTTACTATGGCGCGGCAGATGCGATGGTTCTGGCCTCGTCACGGGAAGGTTGGGCCAATGTGCTGCTCGAATCGATGGCGTGTGGCACGCCAGTGGTGGCCAGCCGCATTCCCGGCAACCCCGAAGTGGTGCGTGCGCCGGAGGCCGGGTTGATTGTCGACGAGAACACCGCCGAGGGCATCGCCAGTTCGGTGCACGCGCTGTTCGCCAATCCGCCGGACCGTGCAGCGACGCGCGCCTATGCGGAGCAGTTTGGCTGGGCGGAAACCAGCGCCGGCCAATTGGCGCTGTTCCGCCGTTTGCTCGGGCACACATGACCGGACTTAATTTGGTCAAGCTGTGCGTTGGGATCAGCGATGTTGCCCATCTTCACGCCCTCCAGACGGCGTGGGTCGCGGCGGGACAAATGCTGTGCCATCGGACCCGCAATTTTCCCCGCCGTGCCAATGAATTGCGCGACGGTGGCTCGCTCTATTGGGTGATCGCGGGGGCGATAGTGGTGCGCCAGCCGATCACCGATATTGTCGAGGACGTACGTGCTGATGGCGTGCGCTGTGCCGCCATCCTGCTTGCGCCCGACCTGATCCCGGTCGCCGGCCGCCCGATGAAGGCGTTCCAGGGCTGGCGCTATCTGACCGGCGACGATGCGCCCGCCGATCTGGTCGACGGCGCCGAAGCGCTGGGTGAGGCGGACTTGCCGGAGGCGATGCGGCGTGAGCTGCGCAAACTGGGATTATTGTCATGACCGACATTGTGACTGTCACGCTCAACCCGGCGCTCGATATTGCGTGCGACGCCGGAGCTGTGGTGCCGCTGCATAAGGTGCGCACCCGCAACACCACGCTTGATCCTGGCGGCGGCGGGATCAACGTTGCCCGCGTGGTCACAGCACTTGGCGGCTCTGCCTGCGCTGTGATCCTTGCTGGCGGTCCGATCGGCGCGCAGTTGACCGCGCTGGCGGCGGCCCAGATCGGTGTCGTTCGCGCCATCCCGATTGCCGGGACGACCCGGATAAGCATGACGGTGCATGACCAGTCCAAAGGCCAGGAATATCGCTTTGTCGCCGATGGGCCGGCAGTGACGCTCGATGAATTTGCCGCATGCCGCGCCGCTTTGGGCCGCGAGCCCGCCCCCTGGCTGGTCGCGAGCGGCAGCCTGCCGCCAGGTTTGCCGCCTGACAGCTACGCAATTCTTGCCCGCGATGCGGCTGCGCGCGGGCAGTTCTTTGTGCTGGACACCTCCGGCCCGGCGCTGAAAGCGGCAATCGGGTCCGGGTTGGCGCTGATCAAACCAAGCCTGAGCGAGTTCGAGGCCCTGGTCGGCCAGACATTGCCGGACGCGGCGAGCCAGGATGCAGCCGCGCTGGCCATGGTCCGTGACGGCGCCGCCGCCCGCATTGCGGTCAGCCTGGGCGGGGATGGTGCGCTGCTGGCGACTGATGCCGGGGTCTGGCGCAGTGCTGCTTTGCCGGTGAAAGCAGTTGGCGCGGTTGGGGCGGGTGACAGTTTCGTGGCCGCGATGGCGCTGGCCCTGATGCGTGGCGCGGCGCCGGCCGAAGCACTCGCCTGGGGCATGGCAGGAGGTGCCGCCGCTGTATCGGCCACCGGGACCGCGCATCCGCCGCGCGCCTTGGTTGAGCGGCTGTTTACCGAAGCGATGGTGTTGGTGACCCAGCGTCGTCAGTGACGCACTTCCCTTGCTGGGCAAACCGCGCTAAGCAGCGGCCGTGGACTCGTAGCTCAGCTGGATAGAGCGCTGCCCTCCGAAGGCAGAGGTCGTACGTTCGAATCGTATCGGGTCCGCCATTCATTTCGCGCTGCATAGCGCCCGTAAATCCAGGAGACGCCAAGATGGTTGTGCGCGCAGGTCGCGAGTTTTTGGCGATTCCAGGGCCCACCACCATCCCCGACGAAGTGCTGCGCGCCATGCATCGTCCGGCGACCGATATCTATTCGCCGGAGATGACCGGCATGACGATGAAATTGCAGGCCGATATCAGCCGCCTGTTCGGATCATCGGGCCAAACCTACATCTATATCGCTAACGGCCATGGCGCCTGGGAAGCCGCGATCAGCAATGTGCTGTCACGTGGCGACAAGGTTCTTGTGCTTGAAAGCGGCCTGTTCGCAGCCGGCTGGGGACGTGCCGCCGCCGCCATGGGGTGTGATGTTGAAGTGCTGCCGGGCACCTGGCAGCGGGCAGTACGCCCAGCCGAGGTCGAGGCCAGGCTGCGGGCCGATTCTGGCCATACCATCAAGGCGATCATGGTGGTCCAGGTCGATACCGCCGCGGGTGTGATGAACGATATCGGTGCGATTGGGGCCGCCATTCGCGCCGCCGGCCATCCGGCGTTGTTCATGGTTGATGCGGTCGCGTCCCTGGGCTGCATGGCGTTCGAGATGGATGCCTGGGGCGTAGATCTGGCGATGTCGGCCGCCCAGAAAGGCCTGATGGGGCCGCCGGGCCTTGGCTTTGTGGTTGCCGGGCCGCGCGCCAAGCTTGCCCACCAGACCGCCGATCTTAAGACCCCCTATTGGGAGTGGACCGCCCGCGACGGTGACCAGCACTATCAGAAATACGCCGGCACTCCGCCGATCCATTTGCTGTGGGCGCTGCGTGCTGCGCTGGATATGATCTTCGACGAAGGGCTCGATGCTGTCTTCAAGCGCCATCGCCTGCTCGCTGGCGCGGTTCACGCTGCAGTTGCGGTCTGGGCGGAAGGCAACGGCATCGGCTTCAATGTCCCGGCGCCGGCAGAACGGTCGCTGACTGTCACCAATCTGGTGCTGTCCGACGGGTTCAGCGCCGAGGGCCTGCGCGCCTATTGCGAACAGAATTGCGGCGTCGTGCTCGGCGTCGGCATCGGCGCGCTCAGTGGCAAGGCGTTCCGCATCGCCCATATGGGCCATGTCAACGCGCCGATGGTGCTGGGCACGCTGAGCGTGATCGAAATGGCGCTTGACGCGATGCAGATCCCGCACGGGACTGGTGGCGTGCAGGCGGCGGTGAAATATCTAGCAGCAAACGTGCCGGCTTAACGCCTTTTTTTTGGGCAATGGTAACGGATGAGGCGATTTCGTCGGCGGCGATCTGCTCGAGGTGGGACCGTAATCACGCTCTAGGGTCTGTTGAGATTGAGGGTTCCGGCGCGGCTTGGAGTGTGATTCAAGCTTTGTATGGAACGCTTTATATTGACTGATGCCCAGTGGGCGAAGATGGAACCGCACTGCCTGGGCAAGCCCACGGACCCAGGACGCA
>CALQTN020000027.1 GCA_943333505.2 Asaia bogorensis
CGCTCGCCGAGGCGCTGGCGGCGCGTGGCCTGCCATGGGCGGAATGGTTCCTCCATACTGGCGCGTTTGACCTGTCCGCCCCGCCACCGGAGGGCATATTTTATAACCGGATGAGCGCGTCGTCGCACACGCGGGACCATCGCTTTGCCGCCGAGTTCACCGCGAGTGTGCTGGCCTGGCTCACCCGCTGGGGCCGCATTGTGGTTAACGGCCCGGAGGCGCTCGATCTGGAGATCAGCAAGGTTCGGCAGTATGCCGCGCTCGAGGCTGCGGGCGTGCGTACTCCGCGCACGGTGATGGTGGCGGGTCGGGGTGAAATCCTTGGCGCGGCGCAGAGCTATTTCCCCGGCCAGCCGGTCATCCTCAAGCCCAACCGCGGTGGCAAGGGGCTTGGGGTGCAGCTGTTCCACACCGAAGAGGGCCTGCGCGAGCATGTCGAGAGCGCCGGCTATATCGAGCCGGTGGACGGCATCCAACTGCTGCAAGCCTATATCCGCGCGCCCCGCCCGGTGATCACCCGCGCCGAATTTGCCGGCCGACGCTTCACCTATGCGGTGGAGGTTGATACGTCCGAAGGCTTCGAACTTTGCCCGGCCGATGTCTGCGCAATCGGCGACCTCGCCTGCCCGGTGGGCGACGAGCCGGGGCGGCCGGAGCACAAATTCACCGTCATCGATGGGATTGATCCGGGCCTGCGTGGACGGCTCGAGGCGTTCCTGGAACGCGCGCAGGTCGATGTTGCGGGCATTGAATTCATTATCGGCGAGGATGGGTTGCCGCTGGTTTATGACGTCAATACCAACACCAACTACAACCCGGATGCCGAAGCCCGCGCCGGGCTTACCGGCACAAACCGGTCAGGTATGGGGGCGCTGGCGGAGTATCTTGGTGGCCGTCTGGCTGAAACCGCCCGCCTGGCTGCGTAGGCATTCGACACGCGGCGCTGATCGCGCCAAGCTGGGCGCCATACATCACAGCAGCCAGGACCCGCGATGACCGTTTTTGATCAATTCCTGTTCGAGCCGATCGTGGCCTGGGAACAATTGCCGGCCGAAATCGTGCTCGGCGACGTCGCCGGCATCGCGGTCGATTCCAAGGACCGGGTCTATCTGTTCAATCGCGGCGACCATCCGGTGGTGGTGCTCAACCGCGAGGGCACGTTCTTGAATTCGTGGGGCCAGGGCGTGTTCAGCAACGCCCACGGCGCCAGCATCGGGCCGGATGACAGTCTTTATCTGACCGATAATGGCGACCATACGGTGCGGAAATTCACCCCGGACGGGAAATTGCTGCTGGAAATCGGGGTGCCGAACAAGCCTTCCGCGTTCATGAGCGGGGAGCCGTTTTGTCGCTGCACCCATACGGCGCTGTCGCCGACCGGGGATATTTATGTCTCCGACGGCTACTGGAATGCCTGCGTGCATAAATTCTCGCCGACCGGCAAGCTGATCAAAAGCTGGGGCAAGCCTGGCACCGGGCCGGGGGAGTTCAACCTGCCGCATAACATCTGCTGCGATGAAGTTGGGCAGGTTTATGTCGCCGATCGCGAAAACCATCGCGTCCAAGTGTTTGATGGCGATGGCAATTATCTGCGCCAGATCAATAATCTGCATCGGCCATGTGGGCTTGCGATCACGCCGGGGCCGTGCCCGTGCGTGCTGGTGGGGGAATTGGGGCCGTATATGGCGGTGAACCATGCCACCCCGAATCTCGGGCCGCGGGTGATGGTGATGGGCAATGATGGGACGCTGATCAATCGGTTGGGATTGGACAAGCCGGGGACGTCCCCGGGGGCCTTTGTGGCGCCGCATAGCGTGGCGTTGGATTCGAAGGGTGATTTGTATGTGGGCGAGGTGATCGCCAATGACTGGGCGGCGGTTTTCCCGGGGATAGAGCGGCCGGAGAAGCTGCGGCGGATGCAGAAGTTTCGGCGGGTGGTTGGGTAGGGGGTATGTTGCGCACCTCCCCGTAGTCCTCTCGTCCCTACCCTCTAGTATTCGGTAGGTCGATCACGATGTCGACACCGAGCAGCAGGCCGGCGACCTCGCACGCTGCATTCAAAATCCGGAGCTTTTCAGGATTGGAGATGTTGGTTCCGATATACCAGCCGGGAACAAGTTCGACGACGCAGCCAGTGAGATCGGGCCGATGCGGATAGACCCGTTCGGGAGCGGTCGCGATGTGGTTTCTGGTTCTGCCGCGCACGGCTTGAGCCAACTTAGGCATCACGTTTGGGTTGCTATCTATAATTCGTCGCAGAATCTCGATCATCGCCGCTTCCGCGGTTCTCGCGGCCCCGGCAACCCCGAAGGCACGGAAATAAAAATATCCTGTGGAACGTCCCCTCCGGCCGTCTGAGCGCATAGCGATTGTATTGGCGTGTACGGAAGGCGGCACGATGACGGTCGAACTGGCCGGCTGCAAGGATGCACCAGCCCGCGGCCTTGCCCGAACAACATCCATCGACAGGAGCGCCTGCTGTTCAGCGTTGAGAAAACTGAAGAAGCGCGCGGCGGTTTCGGCATCTACTTTGAGCGTAATCTGTACCATTTTCAATTCTCCTGGTCGCGATCCGGGGTCCGGCGGAGCAATTTTTGTGCCTTGCCCGGTCGAGCGTGGTAGCCTGTGATCATCAAATTCTCGTTGAACACCAGCAGCGTACCCTTGAGACGTTCGATTTTCCCAGCGAGGCGACGCAGGTTGCGGGCCAACTCTTCGCAATCTTTTTTGCGTACGAACACTCCATCCGGCACACACGTCCCAACCAAGTGTATGAGTGAGATATCGTCACGACTGATCCCACGTTGGGAACAGCGTTGCGTTGCATGATTGGTAATCCCGCTAGGATTAATCATGATCTTCGCCTTCTTGCTTTGTGTCTTGAAGGATGGAATCCCGTATCTTCATATGTAGCCTCTCCAACTCGGACCGCTTGGACCGTATGGGCGCCAATACGTCTTCTGGAATCTGTTCGATCATCCAGGCGATCCGCTGGTCTTCGTTGCTATCTTCAAGAAGTTCTTGTGGGATGTTTTTCAGCCGGACATAGCCGTGCAGAATGGCGTACTCCGCATCTGGGTCGCCGCCTGTCAGTTGAGTAATGATATCGATTCCGATCTTGTATTTTGGCAGTCCCTCGTCGTCTGCCCAGCCGGAATCTTTCTCAAAAGTGATGTTTTCGGCATTAGATTCAGCAGAAAAACTCTTGAGGTAGTCAGCGAACGGGTTGTTTTCTGATCGGTCGTAACCACAATCAAATGTGGTGTCCGAAGCGTTCACTCCAAAGAGATCGCGGTCGTTGATCGATTGAATTTCGCAGCCAAGTCCGTCTACCGTATCGAAATCAGCATATACAAAGGAGAAGTTTCCACCACCCAGTTCGCGTAGCCTGGCCGCCGCTTCTTGGATTGCCGCGACCCGCTTGCGGCGCCAGGCGAAACTTCCTTCGGCGAGGAGGGCGGCGAATAGCGGAGCCATCAAAATCTGGGAGCGGATCGGGATGCCATAAATTTTCGCCACCATATTGAAGGAGAGAGCCGTTTCCGCGTCAATCATTGTGCGAAGCGGGCGGTAGCCCGCCTTGCGCAGAGTCTTCTCGTCCTCGTCTGGGCCTGAAGGAACCTTGGATAGGTCCTCCACAGCAATACCGAGCGCCTTGGCTAGCCCTGCTGCCACAATGTGCCGCGCAGAATATTTGCCACTCTCGGCGCCCTCAATTCGCTTGATTGTCGCTATGCCGACCTTGTTCGTGCCGGCCGTTGCGTCGGCCAACTCTTGCTGGCTCCAGTTCTTTCGGCCGCGGTAGGCTTTCAGTGCCTTTGATTCGATGAAGTCCACCATGTGCATCTCCTGTCTCGATAGCGGCATAATGATACCAAATAATGACATAATCAAGCATCAAATTGGTATCGTGGTACCGCATATTGGCTTCATTAAGGGTGTTTTTTGAATTCTCGATAAGAGCTTTAAATTAATAAGTTAGTCGTAGCCCGATGATCCCCGCTACCGGCTGGCAGCAGGAACGAGCTGCCATTTTATGATACTTTGTCGGTCGGACTTGGCCGAATGCCTGCCTGTAGCGGTGGAAAATTCGCCAAATTGATGCGGCAGGTATCAAATGTCGCGTCAGTCGGCACGGGGGGCGGCAGGGGCCTGCGCGTTTGAATCTGCACCAATAGTATTTCCGTTGGATCGCGTCTCAGAGGCTCCCATGGGATACGATGGAGTCCCATCGATATGTCGCCGACGAAAAAACTTGCAGCGGAGACGTCTCTTGCCGTAGAACAAAGCGTGAACATTTCATCAACCCCCTTCGGTCTACCCGACACCGCGCCAGAATTAGCGCGGCGTTTTGCGGTGATCATGGCGGGGCTGGGGGCGTTGATTGCGCGGCGGTTCCTGAAGATGCCGCATCTGGCAGGATTTACGCTGCTGCTGTGGGGACGGCTCAATCGGTCGGTGCGGCGGTTTTATCGGGCGCTGACCCAGGCGCCAGCGAAGGCTCGGGCGGCGCGGGCGCGGATGGAATGTGGCGATGGTACGCGGGCGCGCCCGGTGGCTTTGCCGCCGGGGCGCGGGTGGATTGTGCGGGAGCTGGGCTGGGAGGCGGCGTTCTATTTGGGGCAGCTGGAGGCGTTGCTGGCTGAGGTTGCGACACGGGCTGCGTTGGCGCGTGTGCCGGCGGCCGGGCGGATCTTGCGGCCGATTTGTCGGATGCTGGGGGTTTCGGTTTCGGTGACGCCGGTGATTGTGCGGGTGGAGCCGGTGATGGGTGTGGGGCCGCGTTTGGAGCCGGGCGGGGCGCCGGTGGCGTGAGTGGTGGTGGCGACCGGTGGGTGAGGGGGACGAGGTAGAATTGTGACTTAATTGTTTCGATATCGAAATTAATATGGTTTAAAATCCAATATAATCAACGCCGTGCTCCGCTGGATCGCCACGCAAGGGCTCGCGATGACACTCGGTGCGCCGCGCCGGGGGCAAGGGTCGCGGGGATCTTTCCGTGGTCCCAAGCCAACGGTCAGGAAAGGGTAGAAAGTTTTTTTGGTTCTTTTTGTTCACAAAAAGAACGCCCTTCCTCACATCGCCTTGATCTCGTCCGCACTAAACCCAAGCTCCGCCAGCACCTCGGCGGTATGCTCCCCCAACCCAGGCGGCAAGGAGCGGATATTCGCAGGCGTTGCGGAAAAACGGGTGGGTGGGCGGGCGATGCGCACGGGCCCTTCGGTGGGGTGATCAACCAGGGGGAACATGCCGACGGCTTTGAGGTGGGGTTGTTCGGCGACTTCGGTCATGCGGGCGAAGCTGGTGTGGGGGACGTCGATGCGGAGCAGGAGTTCTTCCCATTCGGCGGTGGTTTTGGTCAGCGCGATCTCGCGCATTTTGGCGTAGACCTGGTCGATCATCTGGTTGCGGCGCACCGGGTCATTGATGTGGAGTTGGTCGATCAGTTCCGGGCGGCCGACGGCTTCGAAGAAGGCGCACCAGTTGGCGGCGGAGTAGGGCAGCATGGTCATCCAGCCGTCTTTGGTTTTGGCGGGTTTGCGTTCGGTCATGCGTTTATAGCCTGGCGGGCCGATCGGGGGTTCGAAGCTCAGGCCGCCCATCATGTCGACGGCGTTGAAGGCGGCGAGGGTTTCGAGCATCGGCACCTCGATCAACTGGCCGACGCCGCTTCGTTCGCGTTGATAGAGGGCGGCACAAACCGCAGAGACGACGGCCATGCCGGTGATTTTGTCGGCGACCAGGCTGGGGACGAATTGCGGTGCGTCATCGCGGCCCATGGCGGAGGCGAAACCGCTGGCGGCCTGGATGATTTCGTCGAAGGCGGGGCGGGCGCGCCACGGGCCATCCTGGCCGAAACCGGTGGCGACGGCGTAGATCAGACGGGGGTTGAGTTCCTTGCACATGTCGTAGCCAAACCCGAGGCGGGTCATGCCGGCTGGGCGGATATTGCTGACCAGGACATCCATTTTCGGGATCAGGCGGCGGATGACTTCCTTGCCGGTGGCCGATTTGAGATCAAGTGCGACCGACCGCTTGTTGCGATTGATCTGGAGGAAGACCGACGCCATGCCCTTGTTTTTGAACAGGCCGGAATTGCGGACTGTGTCGCCGTGCAGGGGCTCGATCTTGATAACATCGGCACCCCAGTCGCCGAGGGTTTGGGTGGCGAACGGGCCGAGCACCACGGCGGTGAGGTCGAGAACGCGGATGCCGGCGAGGGGGCCTGTTGCTTGGGTCATGTGATCCTGGAACGTCATTGTTGGGGGCAGGATTGGGCAAATCGAGGGGAAGCTCAACCCCTTCCAAGCGCGGGCCACACAGGCCAGAATGCGGACAACAGCATATGAGGGAACGCCATGTCTGACTTACCCAAGCGGATCGAAATCCACGAGGAAGGCCCGCGCGAGGGTTTCCAGATTGAGCCTGGTCCGATCAGCACCGCCGACAAGATCCGCTTTTGCGAGGCGTTGGCCGAAACCGGGCTGCATGACGTGCAATGCGTGTCGTTCGTTGATCCGCGTCGGGTGCCGGGCATGATCGATGCGGTTGCGGTGGCCGATGGCATCCGCCAGCGGCCGGATGTGCATTACACCGGCATCGCGCTGAACTTGAAGGGCTATGAGCGCGCGGTGCAGTCGCCGCTGCATATCACCGGCGGGTTGCAGATGAGCACGTCCAATACGTTCTCGATCCATAACACCAACAAGAATAATGCCGAGACATTGGTGGAACAGCGCCGGCAGATGGAGTTTTTCCAGGCGCGCAACATTCCGGTCGAATCGGCGATCGTCATGACGGCGTTTGGCTGCAATTTCGAGGGAAATATCGCGCCAGAAACGGTGCGGGATTGTGTGGGCGAATTGCTGGCGCTGGCGGCGGAATTCGGCGTGGTGCTCGATCGGGTGCGGATTGCCGATACGGTGGGCTGGGGGTCTCCGCTCGGGGTGCAGCGTGTGGTTGGGGCAATTCGGGATAAATGGCCGGATTTGAAGCTCGCGCTGCATTTGCACGACACGCGCGGCACCGGCATGGCCAACGCGCTGATGGGGTTGCAGATGGGGATCAGCAGTTTCGACAGTTCCTGCGCGGGGCTGGGCGGTTGTCCGTTCGCCGGAAATCAGGCTGCGGCGGGCAATATCTGCACCGAGGATCTGGTGTTCATGGCCGAGGAAATGGGGATTGAAACCGGGTTGGACCTTGATGCGCTGATCGAGTGCGCGCGGATGGCCGAAACCATGGTGGGCCACCAACTGCCAGGCAAAATCATGCATGGCGGCAGCCTGTCGAAGTTCCGGGCATGACCGAGGTTCTGCTCGAAAAACGCGGCCAGGTGATGTGGATTACCATCAACCGGCCGGAACGGCGGAACGCGATGAACGACGCGGTTTGCGCCGGCATCATGGCCGGGTTTACCGCGGCGTCGGCCGACCCTGACATGCGCGCGGTGGTGCTGACCGGTGCTGGCGACAGGGCGTTTTGCGCCGGTGCCGATCTGGCATCCGGATCGGGTTCGTTCAAATACGACTATTCAAAAGTCGGCGTGCCGTTCGTTGCGATGATGAAGCAGGCGCGCAACCTGACCTTGCCGCTGCTGGCCCGCGTCAACGGCCACGCGATGGCGGGCGGGCTGGGGATGCTGGGGATGTGCGACATGGCAGTGGCGGTCGATACCGCCCGCTTCGGCATGCCGGAGGTGAAAATCGGAGTCTTTCCGATGCAGATCATGGCGGTGCTGCAACGGCTGATCCCGAGCCGCAAGCTCTACGAAATGGCGCTGACCGGGGAGCCGATTGCGGCCGACGAGGCGCTGGAGCTTGGTCTGGTCAACTACATCGTGCCGCCCGAGGAGCTCGATGCCAAGGTGGATTGGTTCCTGGCGCGATTGCTCGACAAAAGCCCGACCTCGATCCGGCGTGGCAAATACGCGATGCGGCAGACCGAGGATATGGGTTTCGACAATGCGGCGGTGTTTATGGAGGCCCAGATTGGCACGCTGGCGCTGACCGAAGATGCAGCTGAGGGGCGGGCTTCGTTCATCGAGAAGCGGGCGCCGAAGTGGACAGGGAGGTAAAGCTGTTGTTTTCGTAAACAAAAAGAACTTTTTATCCACTGTTGCCGACCTGTTCGGGTATGCTCGCAACTGTTGCCGCCACCATGGCATCTGCCGGTTGGAACACGGTTATAAGGTTGTAGCCCGTCCAGGCGGCCGCGGGCACGTCGTCGTAGTCGCCTGCAACACCCGTGCGACATCGTTGGAGGGAACGGTGATTTAGAGCGTGATGACCGTAGGTGGAATCACCGAAGGTCTGGCCACGCGACCAAACAAAGAGCTAGAGAGTGATGACCGCGCCTATTGGCGGTCATCACTCTCTAGCGTCGCGAATGCGCCCGCCCCACCGCGGCAGTATCCTCGCGCCCACCAGCGATCACCCGCACGCCTTCATCCAGACGCCCCGCAATATTTGCCGGGGTGCAGCCTTCCAGAAACGCCAGTCCGTTCGCCTTGCAGGCCGCAAACACCTTTTCGCGCGCTGCCGCCATCACTGGCGGATACGGGTTCGGCGGCTCCCCGAGATATCCCAGCGAAAGGCCAAGATCGCCAGGCCCCAGTTCGGCATAAGCCAGCCCCGGTACTGCCAGGATAGCCTCGCAATTCGCCACGCCTTCCGGACTTTCGATCTTTACCCCCAACATTAATTCTCCCGCAGGGTTCAGCGGCCACGGATCGCAAAGTTGCTGATATTCGGGTTCGGCGACCCCCCAGATCAACCCGGCAGTGGCCTCCGACCCGCGACCGCGCGCGCCAATGCCGAGGAAATTCTCCCCCGGCGTGCGGGCGTTTTTGCTAGCGCCATGCATGCGGGCTTCAGGCGTCGGGATCGCCGGATCGACGCCCTGCAAATGGATCGGGTAGCGACAGGCCTCAACAAATGCGCGCGCCGCACCCGGAGTTTCGGCCTGGCACAGAATTATCCCATGCGCGCCGCGCCCGAGGATCTGGCGGAACTGCCAGGCATTATGCCGCACATTGGTTTCATCGGTGCCATTCACTGGTGCCTCCACCACCACCGTCGGCGTCCGGTGCCCAGAGGCTGTCGGCCCGCCATCGACCAGTCCGCGCAGATATTCCGCGAGCCCAACCACATCGAACGACCCGTGTTCCATGCCGATATTGATGTAATCGGCCCAGGTCCGGCTATCCACCACCCCTTGGGCATAGGTCAGCACATGTCCGGTATGATGCCCGGTATAGTAAATCGCCTGATCGAGCTTGAGCAGTTCAATGCAGCGATTAATTGCTTTGCTCATCACACTCTCCGTACATTCCAGAATAGGGGCATCCCTTCGAGAACGCCGGTCAGGTCGGCGCGATAGGCAGTGCGCGATATTGTCTGGCCGAGTGGGATGTAGGGCACGTCTTCAAACGCTTGCAGTTGCATCTGTTCGGCAATGCGCTGTTGGGCCGCCAAATCCGGGGCGCGGAACCAGTCATCGCGCAGCGCTTCCAGTCTTTCGCTGCTCGGCCATCCAGGTGCTGCCGCCTTGCCATTGGTGCGCAGGAACACATGCCCCGCCGGATTAAACTGATCGAGCCCAGCCCATGAGGTCTGGAAAATACTCCATCCGCCCGCTTCCACCGGATCGGATTTGGCCCGGCGCTGCACCAGGGTTGCCCAATCCATCGCCTGGAAATCGAGGTTGATGCCGATTTTCTTCAGCAAATCGGCGGTGACCTCGGCCATCGCCTTGGTGCTGGGGATGTCCATCGGCCCGAGCAGCACAACTTTCTCACCCTTGTAGCCTGCGGCTTCGAGGTCGCGCTTCACCTTGGCCAGATCGCGCGGCCCCGTCAGCTTTTCCATCCCGGCCTTGCTCGCCATCGGCGTGCCAGGGCAGAAATACCCCACCCCATCGGCCCAGTCGGATTTGTTCTCGCCCATGACGGAAATCATATAATCCGATTGCTGGATTGCCCCGAGCATGGCGCGGCGGATCGCGGGATTATTGAACGGCGCCTGCATATGGTTGAAGCGCATCGTTGCAATCAGCCCGGTCGGCACGATGGTCGGGTTGACCACGCCTTTCGACTTGGCGAGCAGCGGTTGCAGATCGGCCGGCGGATCAGCCCACCAGTCGATTTCCCCACGCTGTAACGCCGCCGTCACTGACCCGGCATCCGGCATGATCCGCCATTCAATCCGGTCGAAATAGGCGACCTTGCCGCCTGCGGTGCGCTCGGCCTTTTCGTTGCGCGGCTCGTAGCCGGTGAATTTCTCCCACACCGCCAGCGCGCCCGGCACCCGTTCATCGGGTTTGAAACGATACGGCCCGCTGCCGACCATTTCGGTCACCTGGGTGAACGCGTCGACCTTGGCGAAGCGTTCCGGCATGATCGCGCACATGCTCGGTGATGTTTTGCACAACGCGTCCGGCAGCAGCGGGAACCGGTATTTCAGTCGGATGCGAAAAGTCCGGTCATCGACCACGCTCATCTCATCAACCGCTGCCATCAGCGCCTGGCCGTAGCTGTCGCGCTTGCCCCAGCGCGCGATGCTGGCGACGCAATCGACTGCGCGCACCGCTTCGCCGTCATGGAACTTCAGCCCGGTCCGCAGCTTCAAGGTCCATAATTTGCCGTCGGCCTCGGTAACCGCGCCTTCCAGCATCTGCGGCTGGGCGCGATAGGACTGGTCCTGCCCGAACAGCGTGTCGAACACCATGTAGCCGTGGTCACGCGTCTGGTAGCTGGTCGTCCAGGCCGGATCGAGCGAGGCCAGATCGGCCTGCGGCACGAATTTCAGCACCTGGGCGCCGGCGGCGCGGCCGATCGACGGTGCGGCGAGGCTGGCGGCCGAGGCTGCGAGGAAATGGCGTCGTTGCATGGTCTGAGCCCTCCGAGATGATCCGGTTATGATTATGCGCCATAAGTCGCACGCAGAAAGCCCCCCTTGTCACGGCCGCGATCAGCGGCGAGGCTCAGGTATGGAAACAGTAGATACCATCGTAATCGGCGCCGGCGTGGTCGGCATTGCAGTGGCCCGCGCCTTGGCGCTGGCGGGGCGGGAGGTCATCGTGCTCGATGCCGCCGAAGGCATCGGCACCGAGACATCGAGCCGCAATTCAGAGGTCATTCACGCCGGCATTTACTATCCCAAGGACAGCCTGATGGCGCGCTACTGCGTCGCTGGCCGGCGTGAACTCTACCGCATCTGCGCCGAGCGCGGCGTGCCGCATCTGAATTGCGGCAAGCTGATCGTGGCAACGTCGGACGCCGAGAACGACATGCTGGCCGGGATCAAGCTGCGCGCCGAGGCCAATGGCGTCGAAGGCATGCGCCTGCTCAGCGCAGCCGATGCCATTGCGATGGAACCCAACCTGTCCTGCACTGCGGCCCTGCTGTCACCCAGCACCGGCATCGTCGACAGCCATGGCTACATGGTGGCCTTGCAGGGCGATGCCGAAAACGCCGGCGCGGTCTTCGTCTTTCATTCCCCGGTGCTCGCGGGGCGGGTCGTCGACGATGGCGTTGAACTCGATGTCGGCGGCGCCGAGCCGATGACGTTGCGGGCGCGGCTGGTGATCAACTCCGCCGGCCTCCACGCCCCGCCGCTCGCCCGCAAAATCACTGGCATGCCCAGCCAACTGATCCCGCAGGAATATTATGCCAAGGGCAACTACTTCACTTTGGCCGGCCGGTCCCCGTTCAGCCGGCTGATTTATCCGGTGCCGGTGCCGGGCGGCCTCGGCGTGCATCTCACCGTCGATCTCGGCGGCCAGGCTCGCTTCGGGCCTGATGTCGAATGGGTTGATAACCTGGACTACACGGTCGATCCGCGCCGGTCCGATAGTTTCTACGCCGCCGTCCGCCGTTATTGGCCAGGTCTGAAAGACGGCGCGCTGCAACCAGGTTATTCCGGCATCCGCCCCAAAATCGTCCCGAAAGGTGCGCCTGGTCAGGATTTTGTTCTGCAAGGGCCACGCACCCATGGTGTTGGCGGGCTGGTGAATTTGTTTGGGATCGAATCGCCGGGGCTGACCGCCTCGGTGGCGATCGCGGCCGATGTCGCGGCGATGGTCGGAGAAGGCGGATAGATACCCTATCCATTCGCCTCACGATCACAAAATCCAACGGATTGATGTTTCGAATCGCAATAAAATAAGCGAGCGTCGCCCAAATATTCACGTGCCGTCCGCTCTACGCGCTCCGGCATCGCTGTCGCCTTCAAAATCGTGGGTTGATCGGCCGGGCGGGGGCGCAGGCAAGCCAATCCCTCGGTCCCGCGTTACGAAATCTCCTGGATCAGCTTGCGCTTGATCGCTTCGGCGAAACTCTCGAAATTATTGATCTCGATGACGAAGTTCCCCGGCCCGACCGTCACGTTCTCCCGGTAGTAATTCCCCAATCCGCCCGGCGGATGGGTATGCGCGTACAGCCACGGCACGTCGCTTTCGTTGGCGAGCGCGAGGCCATTGATCACCACACCCTGCCGCGCCGCATCGTCGCGTGCGTCACTCACCGGTCGCCCAAGATTATTGGTGCCATCGCCGCACACGTCGATCACTTTGCGATCGGTGGCGACCGGGATGTTGGCAATCAGCCGCATCGCCTCATCAATTCCGGCACTGATCGATGTGCGGCCACGAAACGACCGCGGCGCCGCCCGCATCGCCTCCGCAAATGCGCGGGCCGACGCCGCGTCCTTGATGATTGTCCATGGCAGCACGGTGCGAACCTGATGGTCCGAGGCGAACTCAACATACGCCACCAGAATTTGCCCCAGCGCCCCGCCCTGGATTGCGGCATGCACTTTCGCGTCGGTGAAGGCGGCGAAATAGCCGTCTTTCTGCTTTTCGAATTGTTGGTCGTTGATGCTGCCCGATACGTCATCGACCAGTACCAGCGCGACATCGACGCCCTCCTGCGCCCGCGCCTGGGGCACAAGCATCAGCAGGGCAAGCACGAGACAGGAAATAAGCCTGGACATGACGGCGGCTCCGTCGTGAGGGCGAAGCCTGGATTGGAGCACAAAACTGGGGGATGCTGTCAACGATAACCAGCCAAACCTTGCCCCAACCCCGTATCTGCCCGATACATACACACCAAACGCCCCAAATCACGGACGCCTGATGACCCCCACGCCACCCCCGCAAGACGCCCCGCGCCCCGAAGCACCACGGTATGACTTCCTCGCCGCCGAACCGCGCTGGCAAGGCGCGTGGGATGCGCGCGGCACCTTCAAGGTCGCCGACGTCCCAACCGACGGCAAACCCAAATACTATGTCCTGGAAATGTTCCCCTATCCGAGTGGCAAAATCCACATGGGACATGTCCGCAACTACACGCTCGGGGATGTCGTCGCCCGCTACAAGCGTGCCCGCGGCTTCGCCGTCATGCACCCGATGGGCTGGGACGCCTTCGGCCTGCCCGCCGAAAACGCGGCGCGGGAACGTAAAATCCACCCCGGCAAATGGACCTGGGACAATATCGCGGCCATGCGGACCGAGTTGCAGCGCATGGGCCTGTCGCTCGACTGGGCGCGCGAATTCGCGACCTGCGACCCAACGTATTACGGCCACCAGCAAAAGCTGTTCCTCGACTTCCTCGCCGCCGGCCTGGTCGAGCGTCAGGAAAGCTGGGTCAACTGGGACCCGGTCGATGGCACCGTGCTCGCCAATGAACAGGTCATCGATGGCCGCGGCTGGCGCTCCGGTGCGCAGGTCGAAAAGAAGAAGCTGAACCAGTGGTTCATGCAGATCACAAAGTTCGCCCCCGATCTGCTCTCTGAACTCAAGGAGATGGAGCGTTGGCCCGAACGCGTGCGCCTGATGCAGGCCAACTGGATCGGCCGCAGTGAAGGCGCAAGGCTGAGCTTTGATCTGGCCCAACCGCAGCCCGGCATCGACAACATCGAGGTCTACACCACCCGCCCCGACACGCTTTACGGCATGTCCTTCCTGGCGATCGCCGCCGAGCATCCGCTCGCCGCGATTGTCGCCGCGCGTAACCAGGATGCCGCCGCGTTCATCGCCGAATGCCGCAGCCAGGGCACATCTGAAGTCGCCATCGAAACCGGCGAAAAGCGCGGCTTCGATACCGGCCTCCGCGTCAAGCATCCGTTCATCCCCGGCGCGACCAGCCCGGTCTGGATCGCCAATTTCGTCCTGATGGAATACGGCACCGGCGCGATTTTCGGCTGCCCCGCGCATGACCAGCGCGATCTCGATTTCGCCCGCAAATATAATCTTCCGGTCCCGCCGGTGGTGCTGCCGCCGGGCGAGAGCGCTGCCACCTACCAGGTCGGCGACATCGCCTTCACCGAGTCCGGCACCATCATCAATTCCGGCTTCCTCGATGGCCTCACCGCCCCCGCCGCCGCCAAGCCCGCTGCCATTGCCGAACTTGAAAAGCGCGGCATCGGCAAAGGCCTCACCAACTGGCGTCTGCGTGACTGGGGGGTTAGCCGCCAGCGCTACTGGGGCTGCCCGATCCCGGTGATCCATTGTGACGATTGCGGCATCGTCCCGGTCCCGGCCAGCCAATTGCCTGTGGTCCTGCCAGACGATGTCACCTTCGACCAGCCCGGCAACCCGCTCGACCACCACCCGACCTGGAAGCACGTCGCCTGCCCGACTTGTGGCAAGCCGGCGGTGCGCGAAACCGACACGTTTGATACTTTCGTCGATAGTTCCTGGTATTTCGCCCGCTTCTGCTCACCCAATGCCGACGAACCCACCATCCGCGCCGCCGTCGATCACTGGCTGCCGGTCGATCAGTATATCGGTGGCATCGAGCACGCGATCCTGCATCTGCTCTATTCGCGCTTCTTCACCCGCGCCATGCGCATTACCGGCCATGTCGACCTCAACGAGCCGTTCGCCGGCCTGTTCACCCAGGGCATGGTGACGCATGAGAGCTATAAATCCGCCAATGGCGAGTGGCTCTATCCGGAAGAAGTCGAAAAGCGCCCCGATGGCAGCGTGATCAATCGCGCCAGCGGCACCCCGGTCACCGTTGGCCGTGTCGAATCGATGTCGAAATCCAAGCGCAACACCGTCGATCCCGGCGAGATCATCGGCCGTTTCGGCGCCGACACTGCGCGCTGGTTCGTGCTGTCCGACAACCCGCCGGACCGCGACATCGAATGGACGGAATCGGGCGTCATCGGCGCCTATCGTTTCACCCAGCGCCTGTTCCGTCTGGTCGAAACCATCGCGCCCGCCGCCGAACCGGACATTTTTGCACCGCCGGCGCGCACCCTCCGCCGCGCCACCCACAAGGCGATCGCCGCCGTCACCGAAAGCCTCGAAAACTTCACCTATAACGTCGCCGTCGCCCGCATCCACGAACTCGCCAACGCCATCGGCGATGCCGAACGGGCGGGGCCCGTAGACGGTCTGGCCTTCGCCCGCTTCGAAGCGATCGAGGCCATCACCCGCCTGATCAGCCCGATGATGCCGCATCTGGCCGAGGAAATGTACAGCCGCCTCCACCCTGGCACTGACGCCCTGGTGGCCGAACTGCCGTGGCTCGACTCAGATCCGGCATTGGCCGCCGATGACAGCGTCACCATCGCCGTGCAGGTGTTGGGCAAACTGCGCGGCACGGTAACCGTCGCCCCCGATGCCGATGAGGCAACCGTGCTCGCGCTCGCGGAAGCCGAACCCAACGTCGCCAAACTGCTCGACGGCAAACGCGTGGTGAAGCGCATCTACGTTCGCGGCCGCATCGTCAATTTTGTTACGGCCGGCTAGATGAAGCGCCGCGCCGTCCTGCTGCCGATCCTGCTCGCGGGCTGCGGCTGGCACCCGGTCTATGCGCCGGGCGCCGGCGGCAAACCGGGCGAGGCGATGGCGGGGCTTGCGGAAATCCAGATCGGCCTGATCCCGGAACGCCGTGGGCAGTTGCTGCGCGAAGGCCTGCTCACCCGCTTCCGGCGCGATGGTTCGGCGCTGGCCCGCCGCTACGACCTCACCATCGCCTACACCATCGACGGCGAAAACATCGGCATCCAACGCGACAACACCACCTCGCGCGTGCGGCTGATCGGCACGGCGTCCTGGAGCCTGACCGCCCAAGACCCCAAACGCACCCAGCTTGCGTCGGGCACCGCCCGCCAGGTCGATGGCTACAACGTCTTCATCAACCAGTATTTTGCCGCCGATATGGAAAACGACGCCGTCCGCCGCCGCCTGACCGACGCCATTGCCGACCAGATCACTTTGCAACTCGCCGCCTGGTTCGACGGCCAGAAATCCTGACCGCATGAAGCTCGACGGCGCCCGTTTCGACAGCTTCCTGCGAGACCCCGGCAAATGCCGCGTCGTGCTGCTTTATGGCGAAGATGCCGGCCTGATCGGCGACCGCGCCACCGCGTTGATGCGCCGCGTGATCGGCCCGGTCAGTGATCCGTTCCGCCTCAGCGAACTCGAACGCGACGGCTATGCCCGCATCGAAGAAGAAATGACCGCGATGGCCCTGACCGGCGGCCGCCGTGTTGTCCGGGTCCGTGATGTCACCGACGCCGCACTCAAGCCGGTGCTGGCAGTGCTGGCCGGCCGCGCCGACAGCCTGCTGATCCTGGAAGGTCCCAGCCTCGCCCGCCGCGCCAAGCTGGTAACGGCGCTGGAAAAAGCCCCCGACGCTGCGGCGGTCGCCTGCTACGCGCTCGAAGGCCGCGCCCTCGAAACCGTCATCAAGGTTGGATTGCAAGACCTGGGCGTATCGGTAACCGGTGAGGCACTCGGCTGGCTCGGCGGCCAACTCGGTGCCGACCGCGCCATCACCCAGCGCGAGGTCGAAAAGCTCGCAACTTATGTCGGCCAAGGCGGCATTGCGGACATCGAAGCTGCCCGCGTCTGCGTCGGCGACCTCGCCGGCCTGTCCCTCGATGATGCCCTCTTCGCCGCAACCGCCGGCGATATCGCGGGCTCGGACCGTGCCCTCGAACTTGCCATGCAGGAAGGCACCGCCCCGGTCGGCGTCTTGCGCGGAACCCTCATGCACCTGCAACGCTTACAACGCGCCCGTGCGGTCATGGCGGGCGGTCAATCCGCCAGCGACGCCACCGACGGTGTGCGTCCGCCGGTTTTCTTCAAATCCAAACAAGCCTTCACTCGTGCGCTCGGCCTGTGGTCCGAAGCTGCCCTGGATGCCGCCTGCGTCCGCATCTGGGAAGCCGAACGCGCCTGCAAACGCACCGGGGCGGCCGATGAGGCAATCAGCCGGAGTGCGGTTATCGGCCTCGCACAGAGGGCGGCGGCGGCTAGACGACGTTAAGGCGAGCAGTTCTTTGGGATATTCCACTGTCCCTGCAAGCCACGGCGCCGGCCGCCGCGGTGGACGCGCCGGGCGTCGCCGCGCGTGCTACTCCGCTGCCTGCCTGGCTTGCCCCGAGCCTAGCTCAAAGCCCTCATAACCTTTCGCCGCGACGTCATCGCACTTCACCCGATACGTCCCCACGCCGCCAATATACGGCATAAACACTTGCGGCTTGCCGGGGATGTTGGCGCCCATGTACCAGCTATTCGCCGTCGGGTACAAGGTCTTGAATGCGAGTTCGTTGACGTGTTCCACCCATTTGTCCTGTGCATCGCGCTGCGGCTCAATCGCCGTCAGCCCGTTGCGGTTCATGTAGGCGATGCAATCCGTCACCCAATCAACATGCTGCTCAATGGAAACAATCATGTTGCTCAGCACCGACGGGCTGCCCGGCCCGGTGATCATGAACAAATTCGGGAACTGTGCCGACATCAGCCCGAGATAGGTGCGCGGCCCGGCTTCCCATTCCTCGGCCAGCGTCGCGCCATCACGGCCATGCGGGTTGATCCCGACCAAGGTGCCGGTCATCGCATCGAACCCGGTGGCGAAGACGATGATGTCGACCGGATAATCCTTGCCGCCAACCTGAACGCCGGTGGGCGTGATGGTTTCGATCGGCGAATTGCGCACATCCACCAGCTGGACATTGGGTCGGTTATAAGTCTCGTAATACTGGCTATCCACGCAGATCCGCTTGGTGCCGATCGGGTGGTTATGCGGCAGCAGGATGTCGGCCACTGCCGGGTCCGCCACCGTCGCGCGGATCTTCGAGCGCACAAACTCGGCCGCGGTGTCGTTTGACGCCTTGTTCATCGACAGATCGTTGAAGCTTGCCATGAAGCTGGTGCCACCCAACGCCCAGCGTTCCTCGTAAATCCGCTGCCGGTCGGCCGCATCGACCGACAAGGCCGACATGTCGTTCAAATTGGTGATGACGCCGGCGCGCAACGTGCGGGCGAGATTGCGATGGTTCGGATAATCCTTCTTCCACCAGCCTTCATACTCGGCATCCATCGCCTTGTTACGCGTCGGGATGGAGAAATTCGGGGTGCGTTGAAACACCGTCAGATGTGCCGCCTGCCCGGCAATCACCGGGATCGCCTGAATGGCTGATGATCCGGTGCCGATCACCCCAACCCGCTTGCCGGTGAAATCCACACCCTCATGCGGCCAGTGGCCAGTATGGTAGGTTTTGCCTGTGAAGCTCGACAGCCCGGGGAAATCAGGCTGGCGCGATGTCGACAGACACCCGGTCGCCATCACGCAGAACCGCGCGGTGAATTGGTCTCCGCCCGCGGTCCCGACCGTCCAGCTTTGCGACGCCTCGTCATAATCTGCCGACGTCACCGAGGTTTCAAACCGGATGTCCCGCCGCAGATCGAGCTGGTCGGCGACATGGTTTGCGTAGTTGAGGATTTCGGGCTGCGATGCGAAGCGCTCGCTCCAGTTCCATTCCTGCTGCAATTTCGGGTCGAACGAATAAGAATACTGCATGCTTTCCACGTCGCAGCGCGCGCCGGGGTAGCGGTTCCAATACCAGGTGCCACCCACGCCGGTGGCGCGTTCCAACACGATTGCCTTCAGCCCGAGCCCGCGCATCTTATGCAGCATATACATGCCGCCGAAGCCCGCCCCGACAATCACCACGTCCGCAGTAGAACTCGCCATTTCACGTATCCTCACGCCGATTTTGCCGTGAGGATGCGGAATTGCACGGCTTAAAGCAAGCCACCCACCGGCGCAGGTCTGGCACGCTGGTTATAGAGCATTGCCGCACGGCGATCGCGTTCCGCCTGCGGCAGGGTGGCCGGGTCTTCGGCGAACGCCGCGCCCACCGCCATCCCTTTGATGACCGCCGGCCGCGCGGCAATTTCCGCCTGCCAGCGCGCGAAATACGGGAACTCGGCGATATCCTGCCCTTGCCCCTTCCAGTTCACCGTCCACGGATAGCAGATCATGTCGGCGATGCTGTACTCGTCCCCGGCCAGATAGCGCCGGTCATATAGCCGGTTATTGAGCACGCCGTAGAGCCGGTTGGCCTCATCAGTGAAGCGCCTGATCGCATAGGACTGATCGCCCTTATCTGGCCCGAGGCGCCTGAAATGCCCGCATTCCCCGCTTTTCGGCCCCTGATTGGCCATCTGCCAGATCAGCCATTGCTGAATTTCGGTCTTGCCGCGCGCATCCTGCCGATAGAATTTCCCAAGCTTTTCGGCGACATACAGCATGATCGCGCCCGACTCGAAGACCGGGATCGGCGCCCCGCCATCGCTTGGCGCATGGTCCACCAGCACCGGCATCCGGTGATTGGGGTTGTAGCGCAGGAACTCCGCCGAGAACTGGTCGCCGCGGCCGATATTGCACTTGATCACGCGGTATTCCACCCCGCATTCCTCCAGCAGGATGGTGACTTTCTTGCCGTTTGGTGTCGGCCAGTAATGCAGGTCGAACATGGTGCCCCCGTTGGTTCAGCCCACGGATCGTCGCCAGAAACCCCAGGGCGCGCAAGGGGGCGCTTGACAGCAATGCGAAGGGATATGCAACGTGTCTATCTGGAAACGAACCCTCCGCCTTGGCCCCATGTCTGGGCTGGGTTTCGCTGCAGGGCGGGCTGTCACAGTTCGTCATTATTCTGAGAGCATTGGAATCCCCAGGTCGCATAAAGGGCGCGCTTGAGAACAGCGCGAACCGATGTGCAACATAGCTGCCTGGCAATAAACCCGTCGCTTTGGCCTCAGGCTCAGGCTGGATTTCGCCGTCAGGAAAACTTTCACGGTTCGTAATTATTTGGTGAACCTTGGAAACCCTTAGGCGCAAAACAGGGTCACTTGACAGCAACCCGAACCGATGTGCAACGTGGCCGTCTAGCAATAAACTCGCCGATTTGGATCCAGGTCCAAGCCGGCTTTCGTTGCAGGGCAAACCGTCGCGGTTTGTCGTTATTCGCTGAACCTTGGAAAAATCCAGGGCGCACAAAACGGTTGCTTGACAGCAACGCGAACCGATGTGCAACATGTACTCATGGCAACGAAGTTTCTGCCTTGGCCCCGGCCCAGGCAGGGTATTTCTGCGCGTCAAAGCGCCACGGTTCGCCATTATTCGGTGAGCCTTGGAAACTTGGCTTGAGGAGCGTCGGCCTATCGCCGGGGTGGTTTTTAAAAGTGTCTTTTAAAGAGTTTGCGTTGTTGCTCCGAATGAGGGTTGCAGTATGTCGCTAGGTTTTCGTGGGCCGCTTGCGGCCCTTCGCGCCGAATGGTGCATGTTCGGCACCGCTGCACCCCGCGCGGATGTTGCGCGCGACTCTGTCGTGCCTGTTCCAGGCTTGAAACGGGCTTTCGGATCGGCCTTCGCCGGCCTTGGCCTCGCGATGATGCTCCTGGTCGGGATGGCGCCTCATGCGATGGCGCAGTGCACCTCTGTCGCTTCGGGAACCAACAACTGGACTGCAAATGCGACTTGGACGACGTGCGGGGGCGTTACCCCGACGACCTCCACTGAAGCAATCATCTCGAGTGGCGGCACTGTCACCGTCAACGCAACGGGCCTTGGCGCGTTGGACCTTAGCGCTGCGGTCGGGTCGACCGGCATTCTGGACCTTGCCAAAACCCTTACCTTGGGCACCGGTTTAAACACCGGAACCGGAAGCTACGGCGGCTTTATCACCGGTGTCGGCGGCATTACGGTCAAAAATGGCATCACCCAGACTTTTTCCGGTAACACCCACACATACACCGGCTCCACCACATTGAGCGGCGGCACCCTGGCGATAACCGGCACTGGCAGCATCGCAAGCTCGTCTGGCGTGGTGTCCTCCGGCGCCGGCGTGTTCGATATCTCTGGCACCACCAGCGGTGCGTCGATCAAAAGCCTGTCCGGCTCATCCTCGGCAGCTACCGGGGTCCAGTTGGGTGTGGACAAGACGCTGACCCTGACGGATGCCAGCGGCGGAACCTACGCGGGTGTCATCGCCGGAACCGGCGCCAGCGGCGTGACCCTGAAATCTGGCACGCAAACGCTCAACGGTACGAATACCTATACCGGTGCCACCACCATCGATGGGGGTACGTTGAAGCTGAACTCCGGAGGCACCATCGCAACATCATCCGGCGTGGTGTCTTCCGGTGCCGGCGTGTTGGATCTTACCCTCACCGCCTCCATTGGTACGTCGATCAAAAGCCTGTCCGGCTCATCCACGGCAGCGGCGGGAATTCAGCTGGTTTCGAACAAGTACCTGATCATTACGGGTGGCACTGGAACCTACTCGGGTGTCATTGCTGGAAGCGGCACCGCCAGACTGACCCTCAATTCCGGCACCAACCAGACCCTCAACGGGACCATTCAGGTCGCTGTAGTCATCGACGGCGGCGCCACGCTTTCGCTCGGGACCGGCGGCTATTTGGCCCCCGGGCTTGCTGGCGCCCCCGGCTACATCACCTTGAACGGCACGCTGTTGTTTACGGAAGACAATGCCACCACGGTCAATCGCTATATAACCGGGACTGGCGCGTTGACTCAGAACAGCACCGGAAATGTCGTGTTGAGCGCCCAGAATAGCTATTCTGGAGTGACATCTATCGGGTCGGGCGCGACCCTGACCATTGGTGGCGGCGGCACCTCCGGCGTCATCACGAATTCTTCCAGCATTACCAATAACGGCACCTTGGCGTTCAACCGCTCGGACGCACTGTCGATCGGCCAGATCATCAGCGGCTCTGGCGGTATTTCGCAAAATGGCGCCGGCACCACGACTCTGGCCGCAGTGAACACCTACACCGGCTCGACAGCGATCACCGGTGGTACGTTGAAACTGACCGCCGGCGCCAACACCATCGCGACATCATCCGGCGTAGTGTCCTCCGGCGCCGGTGTGTTCGATATTTCCAGCAACGGCAATGGTTCGTCGATCAAAACCCTGTCCGGCTCATCCTCGGCAGCGGTCGGCGTCCAACTGGGCATAAACAAGATACTAACCCTGACAAATGCCAGCGGAACCTATTCGGGTGTCATCGCCGGAACCAGCGCCAGCGGCCTGGCCCTCACGGCCGGCAGCGAAACCCTGTCGGGGGCCAACACCTATACCGGTGCCACCACGATCAATGGCGGCACCTTGTCGCTGGACACCTCCGGCACCATCGCAACATCATCCGGCGTGGTGTCCTCCGGCGCCGGCGTGTTCGACATTTCGGGCACCACCAGCGGTGCGTCGATCAAAAGCCTGACCGGCTCATCCTCCGCAGCTGCCGGCGTCCAGCTGGGTTTTGACAAGACGTTGACCCTTACGAGTGCCCGCGGAAGCTACGCGGGTGTCATCTCCGGAACCGGCCTGAGCGGCCTGACCCTGACGGCCGGCACCGAAATCCTGTCAGGTGCCAACACCTATACTGGCGTGACCACGATCAACGGCGGAACCCTGACCCTCGGTGCCGGCGATACCACCGGCAGTATCGCGAGTTCTTCCAGCATTACCAATAACGGCACCTTGGCGTTCAACCGCTCGGACGCACTGTCGATCGGCCAGATCATCAGCGGCTCTGGCGGTATTTCGCAAAATGGCGCCGGCACCACGACGCTGTCGGCAGTGAACAGCTACACCGGCTCGACCGCGATTACCGGCGGCACCTTGGCGCTGAACACCACCGGCACCGTCGCGGCGTCGTCCGGCGTGGTGTCCTCCGGCGCCGGCGTGTTCGATATCTCCGGCACCACCAGCGGTGCGTCGATCGCAAGCCTGTCCGGTGCATCCTCGGCGGCCACCGGCGTGGTTACCGCCAGCGGCAACACGCTAACCCTGACCGCTGCGGCAGGAACCTATTCCGGCGCCATCGGCGGTGCCGGCAACCTGACCCTGACCGCAGGCGCCCAAACGCTGTCAGGTGTGAGCACCTATACCGGCGCCACAACGATCAATGGCGGCACCCTGGCGCTGTTCGAGTCGGGTAGCATTGCCACCTCATCGGGCGTTGCCTCAACGGGCGCAGCCGTGTTCGACATTTCCGGCACCACCAGCGGTGCCTCGGTTGCCAACCTGACCGGATCATCTTCGGCGCCCACCGGCACCAATCTTGGCGCCCAAACCTTGACCGTGACCGGTGGGCTTGGCGCCTATTCCGGCGTGATCGGCGGCACCGGCGGCGGGTTCACGCTCGCCACCACTGCGACCGGCACCCAAACCTTTTCCAGCACCAACACCTACACCGGCGCCACCACCATCAACGGCGGCACACTGTCGATCGACGCGGTCACCAATCTCGGCGATAGCGGCTCCGGCGGTCTCGTGCTTGGAGGCGGCACCTTGCAGACTGGCGGTTCCGCAATCTCGTACTCAGGCCCGGTTTCGCTCACCGCAGCGACCACCAGCACGCTCAACGCCGGTGCTGGTGGCCTGACTGTCGGCAGCGCCATCGCCGGTTCGGGCGCGCTGATCACGGCCGGCAACACCACCACTTTGACGGCGGCGAACACCTATACCGGTGGCACGACGGTATCGTCCGGCACCCTGCTGCTCACCGGCAGCGGCGCGCTTACCGAAACTGGCGCGCTGACAGTCAATGGCGGCACCTACAACCAGAACAGCCTGACCCGCACCGTCGGCGATCTCAGCGGCAGCGGCGGCACCATTTCGCTGGGTAGCGGCACTTTGACCGCCGGCACCGCCGCGTCGACGTCAACCGCGAGCCTGGTTACCGGCACCGGCGCCCTTATCAAGCAAGGCAACGGCACCCTGTCGCTGACCAATGCATCGAACAGCTATTCCGGCGGCACCACGATCAGCCAAGGCACATTGTCGGTCGGTGCGGCCGGCGCGGCTGGCAGCGGCACGGTAACCGTTGGGCCGGACGGCACCCTGTCCGGCTCAGGCATGACCCTGTCCAACGCCATCGCCAACACCGGGACGGTCAACGGCGCGGGAGTGGGGCTGACGCTGTCTGGCGCGGTCACCGGGTCGGGGTCTTACACCGGCGTGGTATCGTTCGGTGGCAGCCTGAACCCGAGCGCGCAGCCGACGCTGATCAGCGGTGCGACGATGAATTTCCTGGCGACCAACACGCTCTCGTTGCTGATTGGCGGCACCTCGGCCGGCAACCTGGCCTCCAATTACAGCCAGATTACCGCGACCAGCCTTCAGCTCGGCGGCATCCTGAATGTGGCATGGGTTGGTGACTTCACCGCAGCGGTTGGCGATACGTTCACCCTGCTGCGGTCCACCGGTGGCCTGACTGGCAGCTTCGCCAGCTTCAATCTCCCAACACTGGGCACTGGTCTGGGATGGCGCACGCAAATTGTGACCGCCGACATCTACCAGAATTTCAACCTGATGGTGGTTCGCATCGCTGAACCCGCAATGCTCACCCTGTTCGGTGCTGGCGGTCTGCTGCTTGCTGGCATCAGAAACCGCCGGGCCCGCGCGCGCCGGCTCCCCTGACCGCGCCCGACCCGATGACGGAGATCGGCGCCCCGCCGTCGCTCGGCCCATGGTCCACCCGCGCCTGCATCTGGCGATTGGGGTTGTAGCGCAGGAACTCCGCCCCGCATTCCTCCAGCGGGATGGTGACTTTCTTGCCGTTTGGTGTCGGCCAGTAATGCAGGTCGAACAACAGTGGCGCCAATGGACCTGGCGTCGGATTAGGGTCGCCCGAGGGTGAAGCCCATGTTACGAGAAACCACCCTTTGGGCTCATCGTCCGAGGGTGTCAGTGCCTGCTCCGGGATGGTTTCCCTTGACAGGCCCGCGTCTGCTTGTGCAATAGTACATAGTAAGCACGTTCGGACATGAGCTGTCCCCTGTGGCGCTCAGCTACGGTGGGGGTTTTGTAAGGGCAGGCGGAGGTTTTTCGTCATTAGCCGCGGAAAATTGAGATGGCATTTTAAGTTATTGTTTTCAAGGTCTTGGATAGATACCTCGAATTGAGGATTGCAGAATGTCACGAGAATTGCACCGGTTGATTGAGGTCTTTCCCGCCCTATGGCGGTTGCGATCCATTGAACCCCGACCCGTCACTGCACGAGACTCCGTTGCACTGGGCAGCGGTATGACGCGGTCTTTGTGTCGCGCGATCGCGGGTCTTGGCCTCGCCATCGTGTTCCTTATCGGGGCGACACCCGACGCGATCGCGCAATGCACTCTGCAAAATGCCGGTAACGGAACCTGGAGCAGCGGGGGTAATTGGAGCTGTATTTCCGGCACGACCCCGACTTCGACCATCGAAGCAATCTTCCAGACGACTTTCGCGAAAACAATTACCCTTAACGCTGCGGGCGCAGCCCTCGATTTGTCGGGCGGCACGACTGGAGTTAACGCAACCACGATCGCGCTGGGCTCAAATGTCCTGACCCTTGGCGCGGGCACCGGCAGCTATGGGGGCTTGATCTCCGGCACTGGCGGTCTGACCCTCAATTCAGGCAGTAACCAGACGTTCACCGGGACCCTGTCCCACACCGGCACGACCACAATTAACAGCGGCGGCCAGCTGCTGCTGGGCACTGCTGGCAGTATTACTGGCGGCACGGGCGGGATCACCAATAACGGCACGCTGTCGTTCACCGGAACCAACGGCTCCACCCTAGCCCGTGTGATCAGCGGCACCGGCGCGCTGACCCAAAGCAGTTCAGGTAACGTGGTGTTGACCGGCGCGAGTACTTATTCGGGCGTAACAACCATCGGCGCGAACGCGACCCTCACCCTCGGTTCTGGGTCAACGACCGGGTCGATTGCCAACACCTTAAACATAGTCAACGATGGGACGTTCGCGGTCAACAGAAGCAACAACCTTACGATCAACAAAGTTATCAGCGGTACCGGTGCGTTCAACACGCTTGGCACTGGCACCACGACGTTTACGGTTGCGGACACCTATTCCGGCTTGACGACGATTTCGGCTGGCAAACTTTCCTTGGGTACGAGTGGCGCGATCGCCAACTCTGCCGTCGTCGAAACGGGGAGCGGGGTTTTCGATATCACCTCCACCACCAGCGGTGCCTCGATCGTCAGCCTGACGGGATCGTCATCCGCGGCGGCCGGCGTGATATTGGGTGCGAGCAAGACCCTTACCCTGTCGGCCGCCAGTGGGACTTACTCGGGTATCATCTCCGGCACCGGCACCAGCGGCTTGACCCTGACCGCCGGCACGGAAATCCTGTCGGGTGCCAACACCTATACTGGCGTGACCACGATCAACGGCGGAACCCTGACCCTCGGTGCCGGCGGTACCACGGGCAGCATCGCGAGTTCTTCCAGCATTACCAATAACGGCACCTTGGCGTTCAACCGCTCGAACGCGCTGTCGATCGGACAGATCATCAGCGGCTCGGGCGGTATTTCGCAAAATGGCGGTGGCACCACGACGCTGTCGGCAGTGAATAGCTACACCGGCTCGACCGCGATTACCGGCGGTACCTTGGCGCTGAACACCACCGGCACCGTCGCGGCGTCGTCCGGCGTGGTGTCCTCCGGCGCCGGCGTGTTCGATATTTCCGGCACCACCAGCGGTGCGTCGATCAAAAGCCTGTCCGGCTCATCCTCGGCGGCCACCGGCGTGGTTACCGCCAGCGGCGACACACTGACGCTGACGGCCGCGGCAGGAACCTATTCCGGCGTCATCGGCGGTGCTGGCAACCTGACCCTGACGACAGGCACCCAAACCCTATCCGGTGTGAACACCTATACCGGCGCCACGACGATTAATGGCGGCACCCTGGCTCTATCCGGTTCCGGCAGCATCGCGACGTCGTCGGGTGTGGCGTCATCCGGCTCGGCCGTGTTCGATATCTCCGCCACCACCAGCGGCGCATCGATCGCCAACCTGACCGGATCATCTTCGGCGGTCACCGGCACCAATCTTGGCGCCAAGACCCTGACCGTGACCGGCGCGCTTGGCGCCTATTCCGGCGTGATCGGCGGCACCGGCGGCGGGTTCACGATCGACACCACTGCGACCGGCACCCAAACCCTTTCCGGCACCAACACCTACACCGGCGCCACCACGATCAACGGCGGCACGCTGTCGATCGGCGCGGTGACCAATCTCGGGAATAGTGGTTCCGGCGGCCTCGTGCTCGGCGGCGGCACCTTGCAGACTGGCGGCTCGGCAATTTCTTACTCAGGCCCGGTTTCGCTCACCGCGGCGACCACCAGCACGCTCAACGCCGGTGCTGGTGGCCTGACCATCGGCAGCGCGATCTCGGGCACCGGTGCGTTGATCACGGCCGGCAGCACCACAACTTTGACGGCGGCCAACACCTACACCGGTGGCACGACGGTATCGTCCGGCACCCTGCTGCTCACCGGCAGTGGCGCGCTCGCCAGCACCGGCGCGCTGACAGTCAATGGCGGTACTTACGACCAGAACAACCTGACCCGCACCGTCGGCGATCTCAGCGGCAGTGGCGGCACCATCTCGCTCGGCAGCGGCACTTTGACCGCCGGCGCCACGGCGTCGACGTCAACCGCGAGCCTGGTTACCGGCACCGGTGCCCTTGTCAAACAAGGCAGCGGCACCTTGTCGCTGACCAATGGCTCGAACACCTATTCAGGTGGTACCACCGTTAATGCCGGCACGGTTGCGGCGGGGGCTGCGGGCGCGCTCGGCACTGGCACCGTCACCGTCGGGGCCAGTGGCACCCTTTCCGGCTCGGGCATTACCCTGTCCAACACCATCGCCAACGCCGGCACCGTCAACGGGGCTGGCGCGGGGCTGACACTGTCCGGCGCGGTCACCGGGTCGGGGTCTTACAGCGGCGTGGTATCGTTCGGTGGCAGCCTGAACCCGAGCGCGCTGCCGACGCTGATTAGCGGCGCGACGATGAATTTCCTGGCGACCAACACGCTCTCGTTGCTCATCGGTGGCACCTCGGCCGGCAACCTGGCCTCCAATTACAGCCAGATTACCGCGACCAGCCTGCAGCTTGGCGGTATACTGAACGTCGCATGGAATGGTGGCTTCACCGCCGCGCTTGGCGATACCTTCACCCTGCTGCGGTCCACCGGTGGCCTGACCGGCAGCTTCAGCAGCTTCAATCTCCCAACCCTGGGCACTGGTCTGGGATGGCGCACGCAAATTGTGACCGCCGGCATCTACCAGAACTTCAACCTGCTCGTTGTTCGCATTCCTGAACCCGCAATGCTCACCCTGTTCGGTGCTGGCGGGCTGCTGCTCGCTGGCCTCAGAAACCGCCGGGCCGGCGCGCGCCGTCTCTCCTGACCGCGCACTTCCTTTGAGGTCGGGGTAATGTGGTGGCCCTTCCGGCGGCGGGTTGATCCATCAATCGCGGCCCTCGCCGAGAAGCAATTCAACGCGACCTTCGGCCCAGCGCCGCCGGCACCCCCGGTGCCGGGATGGCTCATCGCGCTATTCGTCGTGATGCTGATGGCCGCCGCCGGCGGTGGCTGGTACATATTCCTCCGGCCAGAAAACCCGATGGTGATTGCCCGTCGGCTGATGGAAACCGGCCAGCTCCAGGCCGCCAGGGCCACATTGCGCGAGATCGTCGCCAATAATCCGTCGAGTGTTGACGCCCATTTCCGCCTCGGCTCCCTGCATTTGCGTCTCGGCGATCCGGTTGCCGCGAATAAGGAACTCCGCATAGCGCGCGATATGGGTATGGCCCCGGCCCAAGTGTCGCCATTGCTCGCGCAGTCATATCTCGCGCAACAGTTTTACAAGGAATTGCTCGAGGAATTCCCCACTGGCGGTCTGCCGCCGCCCGAGGCTGCCAACCTGCTCACGATGCGCGCCATGGCCCAGCTCGCCCTTGATGACAAACCCGCCGCCAAACGTTCGGTCGACCTTGCCGGCGAACTCGCGCCAGAAAGTGTTGATGTCGCCATCGCCGCAGCCCGTGTCGCCTACGCCAGCAACGACCGTGACGAGGCCGACCGCGCGATCGACCGTGCCCTCGACCTCAACCCGCTCTCGGGCGAAGCACTATCCCTGCGCGGGCTGATCGCGACTGACCGCGGCGACACCGCCAAAGCCATGGAAGCCTATGACGCTGCCATGGTCGCGGACCCATCGCTGCTTAACACCAGGCTCAACCGCGCCAATCTCGAGGTTAATCTCGGCATGGATGCGCAAGCCAAACTCGATGTCGATTTCATCCTGTCCGACCAGCCGGAGAACGCCACGGCGCTCTTCCTTCGCGGCGTACTGCTTGCCCGTGCGAAGGACTATCGTGCCGCGCTGACGGTCCTGCAGCGGATCGACGCGTTCCTGCCGGAATTCCCGCGTGGCTTGTTCATCCTGGCGTTGGTCAAATCCAATCTCGGCCAGGGCGCCCAGGCGATGGACGCGGCGACAAAATATGTCGCGCGTAACCCGGCCGACCTCGATGGCATCAAGCTGCTGACGCAGATGCACCTCGCAGCCGGTCAGATCGATAAAGCGATCGAGCTGCTTGGCAACGCTGCCGCCCAGGGGCGCGCGGATGCCGATATCTTCTATTCTCTGGGTCAAATTCTGATCCGCGCTGGCCAGAAGCAGATTGCCGTCCAGCGCCTCGAACAGGCGCTGGCACTTGCACCGAACAATAAGGACATCAGCGCGTTACTCGCCAAGACGCGCGCGCAGACGGCGGGTGCGAATCAGCTGTCCATCGCCCCGGTGCGACCCGACCCTGGCACGATCACCGAAGCGAGTGTTGCCACCAGCCTCACCCTCGGCGATCTGGCCGTCGCCAAATCCCAACTTGATGCGCTCCGTCAGGCCCAGGGCTTTACCGAACGCGTCGGGATTCTGACCGGAATGATCGCGCTGGCCGAGCTTGATTTTGCCACCGCCAATACCGTGTTCAAGGATGTCGCGCGCACCTATCCCGACTCGACGATGGCGCGGGTCAATCTCGCCAAAATCGCTGCTCTGCAAAATCACGTCGATGACGCTGAGCAGATCCTGACCGAAACCCTGACGGTAGATCCGCGCAACCGTCTTGCCGCGACGACCCTCGCTGGCATCCTGCTCGCCAATGGCCTGGCGAGCCGCGCGATCGCGGTGCTCGAAAATGCCCATGATGCCGCGCCATCTGATCTTGAGCTGACCGCGTTCTTGCTCGACGCCTATAGCGCGAACGGGCAGGCGGCGCGCGCCATCACCATGCTGCGTGCGCTGCCGCAGGAGCAGACGAACAGCCCGCCGATGATGGCGGTGCGTGCCCGTGCGCAGGAAGCTGCCGGCCGCTGGGCCGAAGCGCGGGAAACCTATACCCGCCTCCTGACGATCAACCCGACCGACAAGCTGGTGCGTCTCCGCCTGGTGGATCTGGTGCTGGCGGCCAAGGATGTTCGTGCCGCCCAGCAATTACTCCGTGATGGGCTGCGCATAAGCGCGGGGGACGCCGACATGATGGCCGCCATCATTCGCAACGAGGTTAAAACCGCCGGGGTGGAGGCAGCCCTTTTGGTTGCAGCCGAACTCGAAGCCGATCCGGCCAACCAGCCCGCAGCCCGCAACTTACGCGGGGACGTCTACCTTCTCGCCGGCCGCCTGTCTGACGCGGCCGAAGCCTATGTCGCCCAGATCGCGGTCGCACCATCATCTGAACTGGTCATGCGGGCCGCTGGCGCGCTTTATTCGGGCCGTCAGGTCGGTCCGGCACGCGCTGTTCTGCAAAACTGGATTGCCGATCACCCGAACGATAACGCCGTTGCCTTGTCGATCGCTGGGCTGGATCTCGAGGCAGGCAAAATCGCCGAGGCCGAAACGCTGCTCACCGGCATCCTGCAACGCCAGCCCAATAATCCGGTCGCGTTGAGTAATATGGCCTGGATTTTCCAGATCCGGGGTGACCCGCAGGCCCGTGAGTATGCCCAAAAAGCCTATTTCCTGGCGCCCGGACCGGCCACGGCAGCATCGCTTGGCTGGGTGCTGACCACTTCCGGGGATCCGGTGCGCGGGCTGGTGCTGCTGACCGAGGCAGTGCGACAAATTCCCAACGATGCTGCCCTGCAATACCATCTCGCCTACGCCTATGCCGCGAGCGGGGAGAAAGCCAAGGCCGAAACAACCCTCCGCGCCCTCCTTGCCGCGGTCCCAAACTTCTCGGATCGCCCGGCGGCAGTTCGGCTGCTCAGCACTGTGGTGGCGCAGAAGTAGGGCATGGTTCGTCGCGCTTGCTGGGCTATCAGCCGCCCGGGTCGGCCTCGAAGTCGCATGCCGTGTAGCGGCGGTCGGGGTGGGGCGCCGATGGCGCGATGGAAACCCCTTTGATGGTCAGGAGCTGTCCCACTGGGGCCGGGGGGAAGCTATCGGGCAGCAGCCGTATCGGCCCCTTGATGATGACCTCGGCGACGCCATCCCCCGGCATAAGCACTGCGTCGGGTATCGGTGCCAATCCCGGTGCGGCGCGAAGCGTCCAGCGCCGCACCGCATCGCCGGTCAGCCGATAATGCAAGCGGATCCGCCATTCGCCGGCTGGAAGAGTGAGTTCGCGTCCATCCGAGCCCGGGCGCCCATCCGGCAGGCAAACCCGCCGCCCCACTGCAAGCGCCTGCGGGACCAATTCGTCCGCCATCGCGATCAGTTGGTCCAACGGGTTCCACGATGCCGGATACACCCATATCTCGGTGCCACCACACGGCACGATCTGTGCCGGTTTGCCGTGAATGCGCCGCAGCGCCTCGGGGTCGTGGCGCCATAAAACGATGAAGCGAAACGGCGGCGCGACGCCCGCGGGCCCATGGCGCTGCTGCACCCAGCTGCGCGGGTCATCCATCCACAGGATGGGGCGTCCGGCCCCAAAATCGGTGGATTCAACCTGCCGGCGCCAATTGCTTGCTGCGGCGATGGTCCGCCCGTGCCAGTAGCTGGCGAACCCGGCCCGCAACGCAACGGCGGGGTCTGCCCGGTCCAGACATACCAGCGCCGGGTGCCGCCAACGCAGGATTGCGGGTGACGCTGATCCGCCCGCGATCGCCGACAACCCAATCAGCCCGGCCGAAATCAGCGTCGCCCAGGTGGCAACATGCGCCATGCGTCGCGATAGCCACGGCCCGCATATCCCGATCGCCAAAATCAGCGGCCACCACGCGACCGGCGCCGCATAGCGCCAGTTCATCCCGGTATTGCTGACATAGAGTGGCAGCGTGACGACAATGCCGGCCACGCACGCGCCCGCCGCAACCATCACAAAATAGCGCAGTGCCGCCTTATGCGTGATCTCGGTCAACAGCTTGCCAATGCGCCGCTCCGCCAGAAACGCCAGCACGACCGGCAGGCTGGCCGCGAGCGTGAGCAGCATCACCGTCTGGCCGGGCAAGCCCGCGATTGCGCGATAGGCGTTATCCGCCATGGCGTCGAACGCCGGCACGGGCAGTGCACGCCGCGCGGACAGCCAGCCGAGCGCATGTCCCGCGCCCGTGCCCCCCGCCAACGCGGCGATGCTCAGCATCGCCGGTGGTCCGGCGATGCGTCGGCGCATGGTGCCCTCGGCCAATGCCATGGCAGCCGGTAGCACGGCATAGACAATGACCAGCGCGTTGGATGCTGTTGCCAGGGAGGTGAGCAACAGCAGGCCGCCCGCGCGGCCAGGCGAAACGGCGCGCCCACTGGTCCAGGCCAATGCCACCACCGCAAGGCCAGCGATGAATGCGCCGCTATGCCAGGCTGGCATCATCAGCAGGACATGTAGATTGACCACGAGCCGGTCATCGAACACCTCCGGCGCATGATCGCCGGCCGTTGCGACGAAATGCAGCAGCCCGAGCTCCAGCAGGCCTGCCATCGCCATGGCCAGACCGAGCGCGCACGCCCAAAAACGCTGGCCGCGCAAACGGCTCGCGATATAGCCGCCTAACAGGCTGAGCATCACGAAAGCCGCTGCGGCATAGGCCCAGAATGCCAGCCGCCAGCTGCCGGTCGCCAGATCTGCGCCAACCGCGATCAGCAGGTCAGGGACGAAACTCGGGATCCGCGCCGGCTGAAAGCGCAGCACGGTCGTGACATCGGCACGCAACTCCTCGGCCAGCAGCGCCGGATAGAGCGTATCGGCATTGATGGCGAAGTCGAGAAAGCTCTGCGTGTTGACGAATGTGAACGAGGTTGCCTGCGCGAGCAGAATAATGGCCAGCAGGGCATAGACCCAACTGCCGCCAGTCGCCCTAATCCTCCTCACTCCCCCGTCGCCGCAATAGAACCTCGCGCTTGCCGACATGGTTGGCGGCCGACACCATGCCGTCCTTTTCCATGCGCTCGATCAGCTTGGCGGCGCGGTTATAGCCAATCCCGAGATGGCGCTGCAGGAAGCTGGTGCTGGCCTTGCCCTCGCGTGAAATCACATCCACCGCGCGGTCGAACAACCCGCCCTCATCGTCGCCATTACCGGCCTGCGGCGGCGGCTGGTCATCGCCGTCCTCGGCTTCGGTGACGTCCTCGACATAGTTCGGCTCGCCCTGCTCGCGCAGGAAGGCGACGATCTTCTCAACCTCATCATCGCCGACAAACGGCCCGTGCACGCGCTGGATCCGTCCGCCGCCGGCCATGTAGAGCATGTCGCCCATGCCGAGCAGCTGTTCTGATCCTTGCTCGCCCAGAATGGTGCGGCTGTCGAATTTGCTGATTACCTGGAAGCTGATCCGGGTCGGGAAATTGGCCTTGATGGTGCCGGTGATGACATCGACTGACGGTCGCTGCGTCGCCATCACGACATGGATGCCGGCTGCCCGTGCCATCTGCGCGAGTCTTTGAACAGCCACCTCGATCTCCTTGCCGGCGACCATCATTAGGTCGGCCATTTCGTCGATCACGACGACGATGAACGGCAGCGGCTCGAGCGCGAGGGGCAAATCCTCAAATGTCGGCTTGCCGGTGTCGCTGTCGAAGCCGGTCTGAACCCGGCGCATCACCACTTCGCCCTTGCCGCGCGCTTCGGCGACCCGGTCATTATAGCCGCCGATATTGCGCACGCTCAGCAGGCTCATCGACCGGTAGCGCCGTTCCATCTCGCGCACGGTCCATTTGAGCGCGACGACGGCCTTTTTCGGATCGGTGACGACAGGTGCCATCAGATGCGGAATGCCCTCGTAGACGGATAGTTCCAGCATTTTCGGATCGATCATGATCAGCCGGCATTGCTCGGGCGAATGGCGATAGAGCAGCGAAAGTATCATCGCGTTGATGCCAACCGATTTGCCTGATCCGGTGGTGCCGGCGACCAGCAGATGCGGCATCCGCGCCAGATCGACGATCACCGGATCGCCGCCGATGGTCTTGCCGAGCGCGATCGACAATTTGCTTTTGTCGTCAAGCCATTCGGGCGCCGACAGCAGCTCCGACAGGTAAACCGTTTCCCGCCGGCTGTTCGGCACCTCAATGCCGATCACGTTGCGGCCCGACACGGTGGCGATGCGCACCGCGGTGACCGACAGGCTGCGTGCGACGTCGTCGGCAAGCCCGATGACCCGTGCGCTGCGAATGCCGGGCGCTGGTTCGAGTTCATAGAGCGTTACCACCGGCCCAGGCCGATGGTTCACAATCCGGCCCTGCACGCCGTAATCTGCGAGCACCGATTCGAGCAGCCTGTCATTGGCCACCAACGCTTCCTCGGACGGGGCGCCAATGCCCGCCCGTGTCGGCGCAACCGTCAGCAGCGACAGCGGTGGGAACTGCCATCCTGGCTCCAACGCCAGCACCGGCTGTTCGGGTTCCGCGCGCGATGGTTTGCGCGCGGCCCGCGCCACCAGCACGGCGACCGCGCTCGGCTTGGCGGGCGGCGGCGCGACCACGGGGCGGTATGGCGTCACTGGTGGGTGCATGGCAGCCGGCACCGCCTGGAGCTCGGCCGCCTCGGCGAGGTCGCCGGTGTCGGACTGCCACACACGCGGCGCGGCCGGCATGACCCGCTCGGGTTGTTCGGTGCCATAGTCTGGTTGCTCACGGCGCGCGGTCATGCGCTGCCAGCTGCCGCCGACTGCACGGCCGACCGGACGCGCGATCGGGCCGCCGAGCGAAAACACCGCGCCGAGGTCGCGGCCGGACAGGCCCAAGGTCAGCATCAGCATCAGCGATGCCAGCAGCAGCGTGAGCGCCGCAGTGCCGGCAACGCCGAACGGCCCCATCATCGCCAGCGCACTGGCGCGCAACTCAGTGGCGAGCACGCCGCCAATCGCGCCGCCCGGCCCTGCCGCGGTCGGCCATGTCGGGTTCGCCCCAACCAGACCGGCCACACCGGCCACGACAGCGGCAATCACCGGCAAGGCGGCCAACAGCGCAATCGCGCGCATCAGGATCGTGCCGCCATCAATCCGGCCGCGCAGGCCAGCGCCCCATGCCCACGCAAACAGCGCGAGACAAGGCAGCCCGCCGGCGAGTCCAAAGCCCTGCAACAGCAGATCGGCGATCAACGCCCCCGGTGTGCCAAGCAGATTCTGCGCCCGCCGGACCGTCGCGGTGTTGAATGATGGGTCGAGAGGGTCAAAGCTGCCCAACGCCACCAGCAGCACCACGCCGCAGCATGCCAGCATCAGCGCCACAAGCGTCGCCAGACGTCGCGCGATCAGGCTGCGCAACGCCGGTGACGCTAATCGCGAGGATTGAGCCGCGGCGGCCATGTACGATCCCTGTCAGGTGGCAAAATTTAGCGGCGCGCATCGCCGCGTGCGTGACACCGCAGATGAAACATACCCCACAGACGCTTGATCGGCCAAGCTAAACCTGAGGTGTCAGGCGCCGTAGCGCAGCTTCACCTCGCCCAGCGACGTGAAGCTCACCAGAACATTGGCCGATGCCGACACGCATTCCTTGCCGGTCCATGACCCGCAGGTGACGAATTGCCCGGCCTTGAGGCCGCCGGCCCACACGGCGCCGACATTGGCAAGCCATTCCATCATGTCGAGAATATCGCCGAACGGGTAGCCGACCTTATCCTTCTGCAGCGCACCATCGACATGCTGTTCGCATTTCATCGTGGTGAGATCGATGCCCTGCCAGTTCAGCGTGCCGGGACCGTAGATGAAGCCGCCATGGCTCTGGGTGTCTGCGAGGTTGGTGAGCAGGTCGAACTTATCGGGGTCGAGGAAGCGGGTTTCCAGCACCTCGATCGCCGGGTGCATGGTGCCGATCGCTGCCACAACCTCGTCGCGGGTGTAGGGCGTCGCGCGCGGCGGCAGATCGGCTTTCATGCGGAACGCAACCTCGGCCTCAATGCCGCGATAGGGGTTCACTGCCGCCGACAGCCGCGCCGGGCTGGGCGCCACGCCGGAAGCGGGCAGGGCGCCGCACACCCGGTTGCCGCCAGGTGCGCCGACTTTCCAGCCGCCAATTTCGCCGAACGTGGCGGCAACCTTATGCTGCACCGCATAGGCGGCGTCGACGCTGGTCGGGCGCATGGCTTCGGGCACATCTGCGAGCCGCTTGCTCAGGTCGTTGCGGGCGGCGATGATCAGATCGGCGAACTGGGTGGCGATGTCGGACATTGGTCGTTCCCTTGACAAATTTCTGCGCCGATCATCGCATCCGCCCGATCGCTTGTCTAACCTGCTTGCTTGCCCCTGGACGCGCGCGCCCAAGCACAGCAAAAGGCGGCGCAGTTCATGTGGTGTTAAGGCGGGAATTGCGCGCGATGCAGATTTTGACGACCTGGGACAATCTGCCGTCTGACGCGCGTGGCGCGACCGTGGCACTCGGCAATTTCGACGGTGTCCATCGTGGCCATGCCCATCTGGTCGCTGCCGCCCGTGCCGCCTTGCCCGCTGCCAGGCTTGCGGTGCTGACCTTCGAGCCACATCCGCGCGAGTTGTTCCGCCCCGATGATCCGGCCTTCCATCTCACCTTGCCGGCCGCGCGGGCGCGCTTGCTCGCCGAGCTTGGCGTTGACGTGATTTATCAGCTCCCGTTCGACGCCGCGTTTAGCGAAATGAGCGCGGATGGCTTTATCGACGATGTCCTGGCGACAGGCCTTGGCGCCCGGCATTTGGTGTGCGGGCCTGATTTCGCCTTCGGCAATCGTCGGGGCGGCACGGTTGGCATGTTGGCAGCCCGTGCCGAGATGCTCGGCATCGGACTGAGCGCGGTGCCGACCTTGGCCGATGCCGCGGGGCCGATTTCATCGTCGCGCATCCGTCGCGCGTTGCAGGATGGCTATCCGGAGCGTGCCGCCGAGATGCTTGGCCGGCATTGGGAAATCTGCGGCGTGGTTGCCCATGGCGACCAGCGCGGCCGCACCATCGGTTTCCCGACCGCCAATATCGCCCTCGGCCGCCATCTCGAACCGGCGCGCGGGGTTTACGCGGTCACCGTCACCTTGCCCGATGGCCGGGTTGTCGCCGGTGCCGCCAATATTGGCCGCCGCCCGACGGTCAATGCCGGGCCGGAATCGCGGCTCGAGGTTAATCTGTTCGACTTCGCCGGCGATCTTTATGGCCAGGAGTTGCGGGTCGCGTTGCACGCCTATCTGCGCGGCGAACGCAAGTTCAATGGCCTCGATGAACTGCGGGGCCAGATCGCGCTGGATTGCGCCGAAGCCCGCAGAATCCTTGACGCCCCGCCCGCCGCATAAGCATAGTCACGCCATGGACAGGGTCATCCCACGGCGAATTATACGCCCGGCGTCTTAGAGCGCCGGGAATTCTGCGTTTTTCGCCCACCCTGACGCGGCAGATCGCCGCCCGAGATCATCATGTCCGACACCAAGACCCAGCCTGACTACCGCGATACCGTTTTCCTGCCGAAAACCGACTTCCCGATGCGTGGCGACCTGCCCAAGCGTGAACCCGTGCTGCTCGCCCGCTGGGAAGCCATGGGCCTGTGGGACCGCTTGCGTGCGGAAAGCGCCGGCCGGGAGAAATTCATCCTGCATGACGGCCCGCCTTACGCCAACGGCCATCTCCATATCGGCACCGCGCTGAATAAAATCCTCAAGGACGTGGTCAACCGCGCCTCGCAGAAAGCCGGGTTTGACGCGCTTTATATCCCCGGCTGGGACTGCCACGGCCTGCCGATCGAATGGAAGATCGAGGAAGAATACCGCGCCCGTGGTGAGGACAAGGACGCCATCCCGATCCTGCAATTCCGCGATGAATGCCGCCAGTATGCGGCGCGCTGGATGGGCATCCAGGAAAATGAATTCCGCCGCCTCGGCGTGTTCGGCGCCTGGAAAACCCGCTACGCCACCATGGACCACGTCTCGGAAGGCGCCATCGCGGGGGAGATTTGCAAGTTCCTGATGAACGGGGCGCTCTATCGCGGCCTGCGGCCGGTGATGTGGTCGCCGGTGGAGAAAACCGCGCTCGCTGAAGCCGAAATTGAATATCATGACCATACCTCGCACACCGTCTTTGTACGCTTCCCGGTGGTGACCTCGCCGGTCGCTGGTCTTGACGATGCCGCAATCGTGATCTGGACCACCACGCCATGGACCATGCCGGGCAACCGCGCCATCGCCTGTGGCGAGGAATTTGACTACGCCCTGGTCCGCATCGACAGCGTCGCGGCCGGTTCGCTCGCCAGGCCGGGTGAGAAAATCCTGGTCGCCCTTGCCCTGCTGCCGCAGATCGCCGAGGCCACCGGCATCGCCACCCACCATGTCATGCGCCTGATTGCCGGACGCGACCTGGTCGGCACCGTCACCGCCCATCCGCTGCGTGGTCGTGGCTACGACCATAATGTCCCGGTCTATAGCGCCGACTACGTCACCACCGATGCCGGCACCGGCTTTGTCCATATCGCGCCAGGCCATGGCGAGGAAGATTTCGATCTCGGCCGCAAACACAAGCTTGAAATTCCGGAAACGGTCGGCGAGGACGGCACTTTCAACCCCTGGGTGCCGATCTTCGCGGGGATGCATGTCTACAAGGCCGCCGATCCGGTTGCGGCGGCGCTTATCGAAGCTGGCGGCCTGCTGGCACGCGGCAAGCTGGTGCATTCTTACCCGCATAGCTGGCGGTCGCGTGCCCCGCTGATTTTCCGCGCCACCGCGCAATGGTTCATCCGCATGGACGGGCCGGAGAACATCCGCGCCGCGGCCATTCAAGCCATTGCCGACACCAAATTCGTCCCCGACCAGGGCCGCAACCGCATCGGCGGCATGGTCGCCACCCGTCCCGACTGGTGCATCAGCCGCCAGCGCGCCTGGGGTGTGCCGATCGCGATCTTTGTCGAAAAAGCCACTGGCGTGCCGTTGCGCGATCAGGACGTGGTCGATCGCGTGGTCGCAGCCTTCCGCGCCGAGGGCGCCGATTGTTGGTATTCCTCTCCAGCTAGCCGTTTCCTCGGGCCGGATCGTGACCCGGATGCGTTCGAACAGGTGATGGACATCGTCGATGTCTGGTTCGAAAGCGGCTGCACCCACGCTTTCGTACTGGAAGAACGCGGCTTGCCATGGCCGGCGGATTTATACCTTGAAGGCTCGGATCAGCATCGCGGGTGGTTCCATTCATCCTTGCTCGAATCGGTCGGCACTCGCGGTCGGGCGCCGTTCAAATCCATCCTGACCCACGGCTTCGTGATGGACGAACAGGGCCGCAAAATGTCCAAATCGCTCGGCAACGTGGTTGCCCCGCAGGAGGTCAGTGACAAATTCGGCGCCGATATCCTGCGGCTCTGGGTGATGTCGACCGACACCAGCGAAGACATGCGGATCGGTCCGGAAATCCTCAAGCAGCAGGCTGAAACCTATCGCCGGCTGCGCAACACGATGCGCTGGCTGCTTGGCGCGCTGGACGGCTTCGATCCGGCTGAGATCGTGCCGTACGCCAATCTGCCGGAACTCGAACGGTACGTGCTGCACCGGGTGACTGAAATTGACGCGATGGTGCGGACCGCTGTCGCCGGACATGACTGGACCGGGGTTTACCCCGCGATCCATAATTTCTGCGGCAGCGACCTGTCGGCATTCTATTTTGATGTCAGGAAGGACGCGCTCTATTGCGACGGCCCGACCAGCCTGCGCCGCCGTGCTGCGCGCACGGTGCTCGACATCCTGCACCGCGCGCTCACCACCTGGCTTGCCCCGGTTCTGGTGTTCACCGCCGAGGAAGCCTGGTGCGCCCGCTTTGGCGAAGACACCAGCGTGCATTTGCAAGACTACATCGCCATCGATCCGCAATGGGCGGATGGCACCCTCGGCGACCGCTGGGCGCGCATCCGCGAACAGCGTCGGCTGGGAACAGTGGCGCTCGAGGAAATGCGCCGCGCCGGGCAAATCGGGTCATCGTTGCAAGCGGTGATCGCCTTTGCCCCCAGCGACGATGCCGCGTTGCTGTCGGAAGACAACTGGGCGGAAATCCTGATTGTGCCAGCGGTGACGTTCAATCCCGCCCAACCGGTCGCTGCGGCCATCGCGCCTGGCGAGAAATGCGCGCGCTGCTGGAAGGTTCTCCCCGAGGTCGGGCGAACCGCGGCCCATCCCGGCCTCTGCCTGCGCTGCGTCGAAGTCGTCGCGGCGTGACGCGAACCCGGCGCCTGATGGTGGGTGGCTTGATGGCGCTGGTGGTTCTGGTGGCAGACCAGGCCAGCAAGGAATACGTGCTGAGTTGGCTCGATCTGCAAAGCGTCCACAGTATCGCCATACTCCCGGTGTTGAATTTCACCATGGTGTGGAACAGGGGCATCACCTTTGGGCTGAACGACCACGCCGGCGCCAGCGCCATGCTGCCGACGATCGCCGCCCTTGTCGTGGTCGGCGTGCTGCTGGTGTGGCTGTGGCGCTCCGACCGGATATTGGTGGCGGCGGGCCTCGGCGCGGTCTGCGGCGGGGCAATCGGCAACGTCATCGACCGGCTTCGTTTCGGTGCGGTGGTCGATTTCATCCATGCCCACATCTTCGGCTGGTCGTGGTATGTGTTCAACGTGGCCGATGCGGCCATTGTCTGCGGCGTCGCGGCGTTGGTGCTGGATTCGCTCCGCCCACCCCGACTTGCTGATCCATCGAGCGGAGGCTAATCAGTCCGGCCATGTCCTATATCTTTCTTATGTCCCGTCCGTCCCTGCTGCTGGCCGTTGGCGCAGTCGCATTTCTGCCCGGCTGCGGCTCACCCGATGTCGCCCGGACATTCGGCATGACGCGGGATGTGCCGAACGAATTTTCTGTGTCCACCCGCGCGCCTTTGTCGATGCCGCCCGATATCGCATTGCGCGCGCCGCAACCGGGCGCGAGCCGCCCGCAGGAATTGTCGAGCCGGGCGGCCGCCGAAGCCACCCTCGCGCCCGGTGCGGTTCTTGGTGCCACAAAGGCGGCGATGAGCCCGGGCCAGCTTGCCCTGGTGCAGGCCAGTGGCGCGCCAGCCGCGCCAGATATTCGCGCCCGGCTTGATGCCGAAACCGTTGGCGAACAAACCGATCGCAGCTTCACCGACCGGCTGCTGTTCTGGAAAGCGCGCGAGCAATCGCCCGGGATTGTGGTTGATCCCACCCTGGAAGCCCAACGTCTGCGTGGCAACGCCGCCCTTGGGCAGGACACGCTGGAGGGCGAAACCCCGATCATCCAGCCGAAGCGGAAAAACTGGTACGACTGGCTGTTCTAAGCCGGCACCGGTTGACGGCTTAATCGTTCGATCATTGCGGGAGACCCAGGATGTCAGTAGTCCCTGCCCCAGGCGTTTCTGCACAGGTCTTTTCTGATATCGACCCGATCTGGGGCCGGATCGAGACCCTAGGGCGCGCGGCGCGGGACACACCGATCGTCGATCTTTTCGGCACTGACCCGAATCGGGTGGCCGATTTTTCGGCATCGCTCGACGACCTCACCCTGGATTTTTCCAAAACCACGATCAACCGGCAGGCGTTGGCCGCATTGTTCGATCTTGCCGATGCAGCCGGGCTGGCGGGCTTCCGGGACCGCATGTTTGCCGGTGCGGAAATCAACCCGACCGAGCATCGTGCGGCGCTCCATGTCGCATTGCGCGCGCGGGATGGCGCTGCGATGACCGCGAGCCTCGCCGGCAAGACCGAAGACGCGAGCAGCTTCGTCACTGCCCAGCGCAACCGCATGCGCCAGTTTGTCGCTGATGTGCAGTCCGGACGTATCCTGGGTGCCACCGGGCTGCCTTTCACCGACGTGCTGAATATCGGTATCGGTGGCTCTGATCTCGGCCCGCGTATGGTGTGTGAGGCGCTGACTTTGCTCGGCCCGACCCATTTGCGGCCGCATTTCCTCTCCAATGTTGATGGCCATGCCTTCGCAGCCGTCGCCCGCACGCTCGATCCCGCCCGCACTTTGGTGCTGGTCGCGTCCAAGACCTTCACCACCCAGGAAACCATGACCAACGCGCATGCCGTGCGCGACTGGCTGGTCACGAGCCTTGGGCAGGCCGCAATCGGCGTCCATTTTGCGGCGATGTCCACCAACGCCGCCGCAACCGCTGCGTTCGGCATTACACCGGACCGCGTGTTCGGCTTCCGCGACTGGGTCGGCGGGCGTTATTCGGTGTGGTCGCCGATCGGGTTGTCGGTGGCCTTGGCCGCTGGGTGGGACGCATTCCAGGCCCTGCTCGATGGCGGCCATGCGATGGACCAGCATTTCCGCACGGCTCCAATGGCCCGCAACCTGCCAGTGCTGCTGGCGTTGGTCGGGATTTGGAACGTCAACGCCATGGGCAGCCGCACCCATTGCGTTCTCGCCTATGATCGCCGCTTGCAGCGCTTCCCGGCCTTCCTTCAGCAGCTCGAAATGGAAAGCAACGGCAAATCGGTGCTGTTGGATGGCAGCCCCAGCCTGCGCCAAACCGGCCCGGTGCTGTTCGGCGAACCCGGTACCGATGCCCAGCACAGCTTCATGCAGCTCGTTCATCAGGGCACGCAGCACGTCCCGGTCGATTTCCTGCTCGCTGCCATGCCTGACCATGATCGCCCCGCCGCCCATCAGATTCTCGCCGCCCACGCCTTTGCCCAGGCCGAGGCGTTGCTCGCGGGCAAGGACCTCGCCACCGTGCAAGCGGAAATGGCAAAATCTGGCGCAAGCCCCGCCGAGATCGCAGCCGGTGCCCCACACCGGGTGTTTTCCGGCAATCGCCCAAGCAACACGATCCTGTTTCGCCGGTTGGACGCCTTCACCCTTGGCCGCCTGATCGCGCTCTACGAACACAAAGTCGCGGTGCAAGGCTGCATCTGGCGCATCGACAGCTTTGACCAATGGGGCGTCGAACTCGGCAAAATCCTCGCCGGCCGCCTGCTCCCGGACCTCACCAACGGCACCGCGACTGCGCCGCATGATCCATCGACCTCCGCCCTGATTGCCCGTTTCCGCGCCCTGCGCGGCGAGGTGTAATCATGCAACCCGGCCGCATTCGCCTGCTGCCGGAGGTAACCGTCAACCGCATCGCCGCCGGGGAGGTGATCGAACGCCCGGCTGCGGCTGCCCGCGAATTGGTCGAAAACGCCATCGATGCCGGCGCCACCCGCATCGCGGTTGCCATCGCTGCCGGCGGTATGGACCGCATCGAGGTCACCGATAACGGCTCCGGCATGACCGGCGATGACCTCGCCCTCGCCGTGCAACGTCACGCGACATCCAAGCTGATCGACGATAACGATCTGTTGCGGATCGACACGCTTGGCTTCCGTGGAGAGGCGCTGCCCAGCATCGGCGCCGCCGCCCGGCTCGAAATCACCTCGCGCCCGGATGCCGTCGATTATGCCACGATGATCCGGGTCGAAGGTGGCGCCGTCCAGGCGCCGGAACCCAGCGCCGGCGCCAAAGGCACCCGCGTCGTGGTCCGTGATTTGTTTTTCGCCACCCCGGCGCGGCGCAAATTCCTCAAATCCCCGCGCGCCGAGGCCGACGCCACCGAAACCGCTATTAACCGCCTGGCCCTGGCCGCCCCGGGCGTCGCCTTCCGTCTCGAAAGCGATGGCCGCGTGCTGTTCGACCTGCCAGCGCAAGACCGCCGCGCCCGCATCGCCGCGATGCTCGGCGAAAATGCCGCGCTGATCGAAATCGGTGGTGAACGCGACGGCCTTATTCTGTCCGGATACATCTGCCCGCCGACCATCACCCGCGCCACCACCGCCGCCCAAACCCTGGTGGTCAATGGCCGCCCGGTCGCCGACCCAACCTTGCGCACCGCGGTTCGCGTGGCCTTTCGCGACGTCATCGCCCATGGCCGCCATCCGGTGGTGGCGCTGTTCCTCGATCTGCCGTCCGATCAGGTCGATGTGAACGTCCATCCCGGTAAGGCCGAGGTCCGGTTCCGCAGCCCCGAAGCGGTGCGGGGCCTGATCATTTCCACCCTGACGCGCGCCTTGGGCGTCGGCATCAACGCGCCGGCCCCTGGCCCGACGCTGACCTTGCGACAAAGCTGGTACGCGACCACGCCGGGTCCGCAGCATCGCGGCTTTGCCGACATGCAACTCGGCCTCGCCGCCCCGCCGCTCGCCAAACCTTCCGCCCCACTCCCCGATCTTGCCGATTTCCCCCTCGGCGCGCCGGTTGCCCAGGTGCTGGATACTTACATCATCGCGGTGACTGGCGATGGCACTCTGGTCCTCGTCGATCAGCACGCCGCCCATGAGCGCCTGACCCATGAAGCGATCCGCGATCAGATGCTTGCGGGCGGCGTACGTGCCCAGCCAATGCTGCTGCCCGCGGTGGTCGATCTGCCGCCAGGTGACGTCGGCAGGCTATTGGCCCGCGCCACCGATCTCGCCTCCCTCGGCCTGGAACTCGAAGAATTTGGCATCGGTGCCATCCTGGTCCGCGCCATGCCGGCAGCCCTCGGCGCGCCCGATCCCGCCCCCCTGCTGCGCGACCTCGCCGACGAACTCGCGGAAATGGACGAAACCACTGCTTTGTCCGACAGGCTGGAAGCCGTTATTGCCCGCATGGCCTGCCATGGCAGCATCCGCGCTGGCCGCCGGCTGGGCACGGAAGAAATGTCGGCCCTGCTGCGCCAGATGGAAGCCACCCCGCGCGCTGCCACTTGCAGTCACGGCCGCCCAACCTTCCTCAAACTCTCCAAGCCCGAGATCGAACGGATGTTCGGGCGGCGTTAGAGCGACCTGTCTTTTCGATCGGCCAAAGATGATCGTACAACAAGACCCTGGTGGCGTGATCACAAAACCCAGGTAGATTGCGTCGCAGATTTTCAAGAACGGAGTCGGACGATGCAACGTCGAACATTCGGGCAATTGCTGGGCGCGGGCGTGGGGGTTGCGGCGTTGGGCCGCCAGGCGGCAGCTGCCGATCCGGTGAAGATCGGATTTATCTATGTCGGCCCGGTCGGCGATTTCGGCTGGACCTACCAGCACGATGTCGGCCGTCAGGCGGCGGTGGCCAAATACGGCAACGCGATCAAAACCACCTTCATCGAGAACGTACCCGATGGTCCCGACAGCGAAAAGGTGATCGCCGATCTGGCCAATTCCGGCCACAAGCTGATCTTCACCACCTCGTTCGGTTTCATGAACCACACGGTGAAGATCGCCAAGCGCTTCCCGAAGGTCTTTTTCGAGCATGCCACCGGCTATAAGCGCGAGACCAATCTGGCGACCTACAACGTCCGCTTCTATCAAGCGCGCTATGTCCAGGGCGTGATCGCCGGCCATCTCAGCAAGACCGGCATTGCCGGCTATGTCGGCTCGGTGCCGGTGCCGGAAGTGGTGCAGGGCATCAACGCGTTCATGCTTGGCATGCGCAGCGTCAACCCGAAGGCGCGGCTGAAATTCATCCTGATCAATTCCTGGTACGATCCGCCGAAGGAAGGCGATGCCGCCAAGGCGCTGATGGACCAGGGCGCGGATATCATCACCCAGCACACCGACAGCCCGGCGCCGCTCCAGGCCGCTGCCGGACGCGGCATCAAGGGCTTCGGTCAGGCGACGGATATGATCAAGTTCGCCCCCACCACCCAGCTGAGTGCGGCCATCGATCTCTGGTCGCCCTACTACATCAAGCGCATCGGCCAGGTGCTCGACGGGACTTGGAAAAGCGGCGACATCTGGGGCGGCTTTGATAGCGGCCTGCTCGAAATGGCGCCGTTCACCAACATGTCGGCCGAAATCGCCACCATTGCCACGGCCACGGTCGCCGCGATCAAATCCGGCAAGAACAAGGTGTTTACCGGCCCGATCCTCGATCAGGCCGGCGCCACCAAACTCGCCGCCGGCGCCACCATGGATGATGGCGCGCTGAACAGCATGCAGTGGCTTGCCCAGGGGGTTGAAGGCAAGCTGACCTGACGCACGCCATGCCGCAATTGGTTGAGCTGGTCGGGATTACCAAGCAATTTCCCGGCTGCCTCGCCAATGATCACGTATCGCTGAGCATCGCGCCCCGGCAGATCCACGCGCTGCTGGGCGAGAACGGGGCGGGCAAATCCACCCTGGTGAAGATCATTTCGGGGATTTTGCGGCCTGACACGGGTCAAATCCTGTGGAATGGCACCCAGGTTACTATCGCCGACCCAGCCCATGCCCGCGCGCTCGGCATCGGCATGGTGTTCCAGCATTTCTCGTTGTTCGAGGCGCTGACGGTTGCCGAGAACATCGCGCTCGGCCTCGGCACTGCGCGGGAACGGGTGGGCTTGCGGGACCGGATCATTGCGGTCTCCCAAGGCTATGGCCTGCCGGTCGATCCCGATCGGGTGGTGCATGATCTGTCAGTGGGCGAACGCCAGCGCATCGAAATCGTACGCTGCCTGCTGCGCAATCCTAAGCTGCTGATCATGGACGAGCCAACCTCGGTGCTGACCCCGCAGGAAGCCGAAACCCTGTTCGCGACCCTGCGGCGGCTGGCATCGGAAGGCTGCTCGATCCTTTATATCAGCCACAAACTCGATGAAGTCCGCGCATTATGCGATGTCGCCACGATCATGCGGCAGGGCAGGGTGGTGGCGCATTGCGTGCCCAAGGAAAAGACCGCGCGTGAGCTTGCGTCGCTGATGATCGGAAGTGACTTCCAACTGCCCGCGTCGCGGCAGGCGTCGGTTACCGGTGCGCCGCGTCTGGTGGTGGATCATCTGTCGCTGGCCGCCACGAACCCGTTTGGCACGGCGTTGGCCGATGTGTCGTTCAGCGTGGCGGGCGGTGAAATTCTCGGCATCGCTGGCATTGCCGGCAACGGTCAGGGCGAGTTGATGGATGTGCTGTCCGGCGAAATCCTTGCCCCGGCGGCGGATGCGATCCGGCTCGATGCCACCCCGGTTGGAAAAACCGGCCCGCATGGGCGGCGGCGGCTCGGTGGCTGCTTTGTTCCCGAGGAACGCAACGGCCATGCTGCGGTGGCCGGCATGTCGCTCGCGGAAAATTTTTTTCTGTCCGGACAGTTGCGCGGCGTGCTGGCGCGCTTTGGCCTGATCCGCCGCGCCCGCACCACCGATTTCGCCGATCGTGTCATCAGCCAGTTCGATGTCCGTACCAGTGGTACGATGGCCGAGGCCAAATCTCTGTCGGGCGGCAATTTGCAGAAATTCCTGGTCGGGCGGGAAATGCTGCTCAACCCGGCGGTGCTGGTGGTCAGCCAGCCGACCTGGGGGGTGGATGCCAGCGCCGCCCAGGCGATCCATCAGGCGATCCTGGCGCTGGCAGCGTCGGGGGCCGCTATCGTGGTGATTTCCCAGGACCTCGACGAGATCATGCTGCTCGCCGATCGCATCGCCGTCATCGCCGCCGGCCGGTTGTCCACGCCGCTGCCCGCCGCCGAGGCAACGCTGGAACGGATCGGCCTACTGATGGGCGGCGTGGTATCCCATGCTTAGCTTGTCCCCCCGCGGTGCTGCGTCTGGTTTCTGGCGCTATGCCGCCCCGGTGTTGGCCCTGGCGCTGACCGCGCTGATCGCGGGCGCCCTGTTTGCTGCGATGGGGCGGCCGGCATTGCTCACCGTCACCACGTTTCTGATCACCCCGCTGCTTGCGACTGGTGGGCTAGAGGCGTTGCTGGTGAAAGCCGCGCCCCTGGTGATGATGGGGGTGGGGCTGTCGATCGCCTATCGCGCCAATGTCTGGAATATCGGCGCCGAGGGCCAGTATATTCTCGGGGCCCTGGCCGCTGGTGGGCTCGCTTTGGCCCTGCCGGACGCACCTGGCTGGCTGATCGTGCCGCTATTGATCGCGGCCGGGCTGATCGGCGGCGCGGGCTACGCGCTGATCGTTGCCTGGCTGCGCGCCCGGTTCAATGCCAATGAGATCCTCACCAGCCTGATGCTGGCCTATGTCGCGCAATATCTGCTGGTCTACCTCGTGACCGGCCCGTGGCGCGATCCGGAGGGCTTCGGCTTTCCGCAAACCGCGCTGTTTTCCGATGCGGCCGGCGGACCGCGGCTGCTTGAGGGCAGCAATCTGCATCTCGGTCTGGTCTTCGCGCCGCTGATTGCGGTGCTGGCCTGGGTGATGCTGGGCCGCAGCGTGCTGGGTTTCCAGTTTCGAGTTCTGGGCCAGGCACCGCGAGCCGCCCGCTTTGCCGGCTTTGACGAAAACCGGCTGATCTGGCTCGCCATGGCGATCAGCGGCGGGCTTGCCGGGCTTGCCGGGATGTTCGAGGTCACTGGCAATCAGGGCCAACTCACCATCAATCTTGGGCCGGGCTATGGTTTCACCGCGATCATTGTTGGCTTTCTTGGCCGGCTTAACCCGCTCGGGGTCATCCCGGCCGGGCTTTTGCTGGCGCTGACATATCTTGGCGGCGATGCGGCACAGATGAATTTGGGGCTGTCGAGCGCGATCACCGGCATATTCCAGGGGATTTTATTGTTCTGCCTGCTGGGATCGGATGTTCTGATCACCCATCGGCTCCGCTGGAAACCCTTGAAATGACCGCCTTGCTGGTCAGCGTTATCGCCTCGGCAACGCCGTTATTGCTCGCGGCTCTCGGGGCGCTGATGGTCGAAAAAGTCGCCGTGCTCAATCTCGGGGTTGAAGGCATGATGCTGCTCGGGGCCGTAGCGGGCTTTGCGGTCGCGCATGAAACCGGGAGTTTGTCGCTCGCCCTGATGGCCGCGATCGGTGCCGGGATGGCGATGGCGTTGTTGTTCGCCGTGCTGACCCTGACCTTGCGGGCCAACCAGACCGCAACCGGCCTTGCGCTGACGATCTTTGGCCGTGGTTTCAGCGCACTGGTGGGCGTGGGCTATATCGGCATTGCGGCGCCGACTCTGCCACGCATTGCGATCCCGGGTCTGTCCGATCTGCCGTTCCTGGGACCTGTCCTGTTCGGCCATGATCCGCTGGTTTACGCCGCGCTGGCGATGGTTGGCGCGGTGGCGTGGTTTCTCTACCGCACCCATGCTGGCCTGATCCTGCGCGCGATCGGCGATCAGCACGATGCCGCACATGTGCTCGGCTACAAGGTTGTCCGTATCCGATACATGACGGTGTTGTTCGGCGGCGCCATGGCGGGCGTCGCCGGCGCCTATATGTCGCTGTCCTACACCCCGCTCTGGACCCAGGACATGATTGCCGGGCGTGGCTGGGTGGCGCTCGCTTTGGTAACCTTCGCTGCCTGGCGGCCGTTCTGGTTGATGATTGGCGCCTGGCTGTTTGGCGGGATCATGTATCTGTCGCTTTATATGCAGGCGCTCGGGGCGCCAGTGCCGACCGCGCTGCTGTCCGCACTGCCCTATCTTGGCACCATCCTGGTGCTGGTGCTGATTTCGCGTGACCGCCGCCGCATTCGCCTGCATCGCCCGGCGATGTTGGGCAGGCCCTTCAGCGCCGGGGGGTGACGGCGCCCGCGTGGCGTCGCACACTGTGGCTGGATGGAAACGCAAAGAATAGCTGGCCACGACATTACCCGACTATGGATTATTGGCGGCGCCAATAACGTGGTGCGCTGGCTCGAATTGCTGGCCGCGGCCTTGTTCACCTTCGAGATCACCGGTTCAGGCTTTGCCGTCGCCGCAGTGACCGCCGCGCGCACCCTGCCGATGATGATGTTCGGGGCCTTTGCCGGCGTCGTCTCCGACGCCATCGACCGCAAGCGCATCATCATGACCGGGATGCTGATCACCGCCACCCTGTCGGCGACGATCTGCGGGCTTGGCCTCGCCGGGCTCGCCCAGCCCTGGCATGTCGGGATTACCGCGTTTCTATGCGGCACGGTGTGGTCCACCGAGATGTCGAGCCGCCGTCGCATGGTGGCCGATACCGCAGCGCCAGGCATGCTGGCGCGGGTGATCGCGGTAGACAGCCTGGCCGGGGCGACCACCCGCATGGTCGGACCACTATTGGCCGGCATCACCTATCAGCTTGGTGGCTTGCCCGGGGCATACTTCATCACCACGGTGTTGAGCCTGATCAATTTTGTGCTGGCCCAACCGATCCATCATCACCAGATCACGCGCCCGCTCTCATTGTCCGGTGTGTTGTCCGATCTCAGGGATGGTTTGCGCACGGCGGCGTCGATCCCGCAGGTTGCTGCGGTCTTGGCGGTAACGGTGGCGATGAACATGTTCGGTTTCTGCTATTCGGCGTTGATCGCCCCGCTGGCGCTGAAGCTGTTCGCGGTGCCGAACGCGATGGTGGGGGTGCTGGGGGCGGCTGAATCGGCGGGGGCACTGCTGGCGGGCGCCTGGCTGACCAGCCGCACCCCGCGCATGGCGCCGCGCACGCTGATGATCGCGGGTTCGGCGCTATTCACCGTCTGCCTGCTGCTGCTGCCGTTGGTGCCTGGCTTCTGGTCAGCCTGCCTGTTGCTGCTGATTGGCGGCACCGGCACCGCCGCGTTCAGCAACATGCAAACCCTGCTGGTGATGAACGGCGCCCCGCAGGCCATGCGCTCGCGCCTGCTCGGCCTGATCACCGTCTGCATCGGCACCGGCCCGCTTGGCCAACTGGCCATCGGCGCCCTGGCCGATGGCTTTGGATTGCGGGCTGCCGTTGAAATCATGGCTAGCATCGGCCTCGTTACGATCCTGGCCATCGGCTGGGTGTGGCGCCGGGTGGAACCGCAGCCTGGAGCGTGATGACCGTAGGTGGAATCACCGAAGGTCTGAATCACGCGACCAAACAAAGAGTTAGAGAGTGATGACCGCGCCTATCCGCGGTCATCACTCTCTAGAAAATAAGGCCGGGACTTGTGTCCATATCCAACGGCCAGATCGGGCGTTGGAGTTTCTGATAAGGGATTTTCCGATAATCGCGCGGAATGGGCCCGTCGGCGTCGATATACATCACCTTCTTGGCGATCGGCCCGAAGGCCGCCATGAAGTGATTGGTCGATTTGACCACCACCAGCTTGCAGGTGGTGGGCTCGATGCCGACATTGCGGAATATCTCGAGGCCCAGCGCCTGGGTGCGGTTGGAAATCAGCACCACCGTCACCCCGCCAATCCGGACCGCAGCGCAATCGCCCAACGGCACCTGGGTCGGCCCGAAACTCTGCCAGCAATCGCGCGCAAGCCCGGTCACGGTCACCGTCGCGTCAACCGGACTGCCCGAGGCCGGGCCGGTCTTGCCGCCAAAGCGCAGCGGGAAACTTGCCCCCAGCCCGGCATCGAAGCAGAGCCGCACCGCCACCTGATCCCATATCGGCGCGAGGACGGCGTCCTGGGCGTCAACCGCGATTAGCCGATGCAGGATGGTGGTGTTGTCCGACGGCGCGCCGCCGCCGGCATTATCGGCCGGATCAGCCATCACCACCGGGGTAGAATTGGCCGCGATCGCGATTGCGATGCCGTTATTAACCTCGAAGAACTCCGGCGCGGTGCGCCCGCGCATGGCGACGAATTCCTCACCGATCTCGGTTGCCAGCCAGTCAGCTTTGGCCTTGTCGCCATCGACCACCACCAGAATGCGCCCGCCGAGTTCGGGGACATCGGCATAGGGGAAGCAATGGCCGATCGAGACCGATAAAATCCCATTGCGGCCTTCCATCGCCGCGGTGCGGTCAACGAATTCGCGCATCAGCGGCAAGGTGGTCGGGTAGCTGCCGATCTGGCGGCAATCATAAAGTGACATCACCGGGCGGATTTCGCGGCGGATCGTGCGGAGTACCAGCGTGAGCAATTCCTCGGCGCGCTCGACAACGTCGGTATGCGGGAATTCCTTGTAGAGAATGATGATGTCGCAAAGTGACACGCGCTTGACGGTCAAATGGCAATGCGGGTCAAGCTCCATCCCGATCACGCAATTGGGGCCGACGATGTTGCGCACCCGTTCGGCGATGTCACCTTCGACATCGTCGTAGCCATGCGCCACCATCGCCCCGTGCAGCCCGAGCAGCACCCCGTCGAGCGGCATGGCGGCTTGCACCTGGGCGATGATTTCGTCGCGCATCATTTCATAGTCAGCGCGGTTGGTGGTGCCTGCGGGGCTTGCGGCAAAGCAGCTGCCTTCGATCAGGGTGAAGCCGTCTTCCGCCGCGCGGCGCCGTGCCACCCAAAGCGGCGCGGTGCACATCAGTGGCGTATCATCGGGATGTTCGCCCGGGCGCAGGAACACGCTTTCCTGGTAGGCGGCGAGGGAGGTCGGCAGGGCCGAAAATGTGTTGGTCTCGGTTGCCAGCGTGCAGGCGAAAATGCGCATCAAGGTCTTCCCCAGTTCTGTGTGCCAGCGTTCTTTTTGCCAGGTTCTTTGCGCCGGCGGGCGCGCATGGCAGTGTCGGCCCGGGCCGTGGCGGTCCAGGCAATGGCGGGTGGGAAGAATGTGCGCAGGACGCGACGCTGACAAGGTGGGGCTGCTTGCATGAGAACCCAGGTCGCCATTATCGGCGCCGGCCCCGCCGGATTGCTCCTCGGCCACATGCTGCAGCTTGCCGGGATCGCGACGGTGATCCTCGAACAGCGCAGCCCGGAATATGTGCTTGGCCGCATTCGCGCCGGGGTGCTGGAAGCCGGCACCCGCGACATTCTCAACGCTGCCGGCCTCGGTGCGCGCATGGAGGCCGAGGGGCTGGTCCATGACGGCGTC
>CALQTN020000028.1 GCA_943333505.2 Asaia bogorensis
CGGCCGGCGCCGGCACTACCGTCGGCCTACGGCCTCCGTTCGTGCCGTCACCGGCCGCCGCATCGAGCGGTCTCGGGAGCATGGGCCTGACTCAGATGATCCTTCCGCGCCCTCAAGTCTAAATTCCCGGGGGGTAAATGTCTCATCTTCATTGGCACGGAGGGGCGCTCGGCGACGCCCAGGCTCTGTTTGAAGGTCTCAACGCCGTGGCGATTGAGACGAGCGACGACGGCTTCGATATCGGAGCCTATCTTGCCGCCGCGCGGAATGTCACCGAGAGCATCACCTGCTTTCTTAAAGCGTGATGACCGTAGGTGGAATCACCGAAGGTCTGAATCACGCGACCAAACAAAGGATTAGAGCGCGATGACCGCGCCTATCAGCGGTCATCGCGCTCTAATACCAACTCCGAAATCCTCGGCGCCGGCTGGCTCCTGAAGCTTGCAGTCAATCTTGACCAGCCCAAGGTTGGAATGGTCGGTGCTACCGGGTCGTTTGAGAGCTTATCCGGAATGGATCCACGGTTTGCAATTTTCCCGAATGTGCATCTTCGATCAAATGCGTTCATGATCCGCCGGTCTTTGCTGCTGGAGATTGCCGGCGAAATCGAGATTTCTGACAAACTCGACGCCTACCTGTTCGAGAGCGGGCCGGCAAGCCTGACCAATGAGGTGCTACGCCGCGGCCTCGATGTGCAGATCGTTGGCCGCAATGGCCGCGGTTATCCGCCAAGATGGTGGCCGCGGTCCGAGACATTCCGAAGGCTCACGCAGGACAACCTGCTGATCGCCGACAACCAGACGCGCCATTACATGGACGCAGTCTGGAGCCTGAAACACGCGTTGGTCCTTAATACTTGGGGTCCGTTCGTGGACCATCGGGTCGCGCTGCCGGGCTGAAACCTCCGGTCAAATGCTGGCGGATCTGCACCACCGATGGCGCGCTGATCGCCTCAAACGGCCGCCCCTGGCGCGTGAAATAGGGATTGAACCACGGGTCCGTCACCATGGCTTCACCCCAGCGGCGTCGCATGTCGGCAAGCGACTGGGCCCAGATATTGCGGCGCGCAGGGTCGCCAGCGTCACGCGCCAGGGTTCGCGATTCGTGGTGCAGCCCAACCAACAGTGGCTCATACAGCACTGCCTCACCTCGCGCGCGGACCCGCATGCAGAAATCGACATCGCCAAACCAGATCGGCATTGTCGTGTCGAAGCCATCCATTTCCTGATGAATACGACGCCGGCAGGCCAGGAATGCGCCGGTGACCGCCACCACTTGGCGTCGTAGCCTCCAGCGTAACGCAATCTGGGCGGGAACCCGCGTGACGCCGACGCCTTCATGCTCGCAGCGTCCATCGGGGCCAAAGACGATCCCGGCATGCTGCAACCCACCATCCGGGTAGTTCAACCGTGCGCCAACCACGCCGATGCCCGATGCCTGAAGATTGGTGCGCAAGATGTCGTCCCAGCCCACCGTCTCGATTTCGACATCATCATTAACGAATAGCAGCAAATCTGACGCGCTGGCCGCAACGCCCAGATTGTTGAACCGCGACCAGTTAAACCCGCCATCGACCCGCAGCACGATGGCGGCCTGGGTTTCGATAAGCTCGCCCAGGTAGGCGAGCGTATCGGGAGACTGTGACTGATGATCAATCACGACAAACTCAATCTCATCCGGTCTCACCGCGAGGCGGCGAAGGGCATCGATACAGGGACGCAATGTCACCACGCCATCACATGTCGGCACAATCACCGCGATGCGGCCTTGGGCTCGCGGATCAATCTGGGTCGGGCTTGGGGCTTGCGGGCGGGGCGGTATTCCCGGCCTGCTTGCCAGCACGCATGCGAGATGGGCGACAGTGCCGTTCTTGGCCACCCGGGCGATCAGCTCAGAGGTGATGCCGGAGGCGGGTGACGGCAACAATTCGGCACGGACCGCGAAGACGGCATGATTGTAGAGCGCTGGGTCGGCATGGTGATCGAAGCTTGCTTTGAAGTTCGGCACGGCGTCCCCACCATCCGTCGTGATCCATTCTTCATCCGGATACACGGCCACCGCACCAGACGTCTCAATGGCCCAGTCAAACCACGCCAAAGCGGATGGCGCCAGCACCGTCGCGCTGGAGATCAACAGCGTCCAGTCAAAACTCCCCGGCACAACCGACGCGGTGGGCCACTCGGCAACCGGACAGTTGACGCCAAAATAATCGGATTGCGCCGCCCGTGCCTCGGCGCACGGAGATGCGCCGACGATGAACACCTGTACCGGCGCATTAATCTGCCGTGCCACGCTTGCGAGCGTCGCGTCGATTTCGCCGTCACCGGCCAAAATCACCACCGCCCAGCGCTGCGATTGGGCGGCTGGCGGCGCTGGGGGCGGATGATACAGCTTACGGAACAACGTATATTGCCCGATTGCAACACTGGCCAAACTGGTGATTTCGGGCAGAAGTTTTTCGACCCGCCCGAGCATCTCCCGCATATCGCGGGTCATTCGCATCAGATCGTGGAGGTCCGCCTGACCATAGCCTCCGGCCGCAGCACCAGCCCCGAGCGCCACGAGTTCATGTAAAGCTGGTGTAAATTTGGCGTCGATTTGCACTGCGGACGCATACGCGGCAATCGCCTCGTCGCGACGATCCTGCAGCTTTAATACATGGCCAAGCTGAACATAGGTATCCGCACTTCGCGGTTTTGCTGCAAGGGCCTGGCGATACGCGGCCTCGGCGGCGGCGACATCACCCGACTCCTTCAAGGCATGACCAAGCTGAACCAGGATCGGCACTAACCCAGGATTGTAGAATAAAACGCGTCGGTAGGCATCAGCCGCCTCGGGCCAAAGGCGGCGGTCCCGCAGGCGATCGGCTTCGATCAACAATCTGCGACGCGACGCCGATCCACCTGCCAGGCGCTGCCATTGCACCTCGAACCAGGTAAGCAATCGATTTGTCATTTTTCAACCAGTATTTCAGGCAAGACTGCTTGCTCCATTACCGACTTACCCGGCGGTAATAGCTCAGTGCCGGAGGTTGGTTCAACCAAGCGGTGATCGACAGCCCGGCACCAGTCAGATCATGGCCAGGCTGAGTGCGTCAACTACCTCACGCTGGGCTAAAGTTTCGACAGCATCGGGATGATAATGATCACGTACCCAGGCAACGGGGCCTGCAATACCACTGAGTTTGGCCAGCGCCGCAATCATCATTCCGGTGCGCCCAATCCCAGCCCGACAGCCGATATAGACTGGCAGATCCGGGTTGGCAGCCATGAGGCCGAGCAACTCCCGCAGCGACGATGTTAATGCCGCGGCACTAGGCGCCCCATAATCAACCACCGGCAACACCAACGCCGCCTGCCCCAGTTTTGCCGAACGCACTTCCAGACATACCCCAATGGCTGGCGGCTCAAAATCGTCGAAAGGGCCGCCCTGGATGATCCGGTCACGTCCCTGCAGACGCAAAGTCACCGCACCGATCACGCGGACGGGGCTTCCATTTCCCCGAGATAGGCCTGCTTGATCATCTCATTGGATCGTAACTCCGCCGCCGTGCCCGACAGCACCACCGCGCCCGATTGCAGCACATAACCGCGATGGGCAATCGACAGCGCCATATTGGCATTCTGCTCGACCATGAAGATCGACACGCCCTGGCGGTTGATGGTCTGAATGGTATCGAACACCAGTTCCACAAACAGCGGTGACAACCCCATCGACGGTTCGTCCATGCAAATCAGCTTCGGGCGGGCCATCAGCGCGCGGCCGATTGCCACCATCTGCTGCTCGCCGCCCGATAGCGTGCCGGCCTGCTGATTGCGGCGTTCCTTAACCCGCGGGAAAAGCTCGTAAACCCGGGCGATATCGTCATCGAACTGGCCACCGCGTGGCTGGGTATAGGCACCCATTTCGAGATTCTCGAACACCGACATGCGGGCAAACAGCCGGCGTGCTTCCAACACCGGGGCAATGCCGCGTCGCACCCGTTCCGATGTCGCCAGCCCGTTGATCTCCTTGCCCTGATAAGTCACCGTGCCTGTCGTCGCCCGCACCACGCCCATGATCGTCTTCATGGTGGTGGATTTGCCGCAGGCATTGCCGCCCAGCAGGCTGATAATCTCGCCCTCGCCGATGGTGTAATCGACGTCCTTCAGGACATGAAGATCGCCGTAATGGGTGTTGACGTTCTTGAATTCCAACAGTGGCGCCGCTGCCATGACTAATGTCCTCCGGCGCGGCCGAGATAGGCGCGCAGCACTTCTTCGTCCTTGCGGACCACATCAGGCAGGCCCTCGGCAATCTTGTCGCCGTGGTCGAGCACGATCACGTTATCGGCGAGGCGGGTCACGACATCGAGCTTGTGTTCGATCAGCAGGATGGTCAGGCCAAGCTCGTGCAGGCTTTTGATCTGCTCGGCCAGTTCCAGCGACTCCGCCGGGTTCATCCCCGCCGTGGGTTCATCCAGCAGGAGGATTTTCGGGCGCGACGCGATAGCCCGGGCGATTTCCACCCGGCGGCGATTGGCGTAGCTCAACGCTGTCACCGGCTGGTCCCAGCGCGGGGTCAGCCGATTGCCAAACATCGCGATGATGTTCATCGCCCATTCAGTGGCTTTGCTTTCTTCCTTCACCACGCTGGGCGGGCGGATCACCGCGCCAAACGGGCCGGTTGTCAGCCGGGCATGCTCGCCGATCAGCACGTTTTCCAAGACAGTCAGGTTGGAGAACAGGCGGATATTCTGGAAAGTGCGGGCAACGCCGTGTTCCAGCACCCGATGCGGCGCCAGGCCAAGCAGTTCGACGCCCTGGAAGGTGATCGAGCCGCTATCGGCAGCGACCAAGCCGGTAATGACGTTGAACAGGGTGGATTTGCCCGACCCGTTTGGCCCGATCACCGCGACCACGCCGCCTTCCGGCACCTGTAAGCTGACTTTGTTCAGTGCCACCAGCCCGCCGAATTTTACCACCACGTCCTTAATGTCGAGTGCCACGCCAGTTCCCGGCGTCCAGCGCCCGATTTTGTCGAGGCCCTGGAAGCCGCCGCGCACGACATGGGCGGTTTGCTGTTCCATGGTCAGCGGCGCCACCTTGCGCACCGCCGGGATCAGGCCCTCGCGGCGGAACAGCATCATCAGAACCAGGATTACGCCGAAGATGAGCTGGGTCCACTGCACCATATCGACATGTTGCAGCATCGGGCTGCCCGTCATTTTACCGAGATCGTGGATCCAGACAGTCATTTGCGGCAGGAACCACGTCTGCATCAGTTGCAGCAGCACGGCCCCGATTACCACGCCCCACACACTGCCCATGCCGCCGAGCACCACCATCACCAGCAACATCGACGAGACGGCGGAGTTGAACATCTCCGGCGTTGCGGTTTGCAGCTTGGCGATAAAGAACACCCCGGTCATGCCGGCAAATGCCGCACCCATCGCGAAGGCGAGCAGCTTGTAGTTCACCAGGTTGACGCCCATCGCGCTGGCGGCGGTTTCGTCTTCGCGGATCGCCATCCAGGCACGCCCGATGCGGCTGCCGCGCAGGCGGAACGACACGAACACCAGGAAGGCCACCAGCGCCAGCCCGACATAATAATAGGGCTCGGCACTCACGCCAAACCGGTAGCCAAATAGTTTCGGCCCCTGCACCCCGTTCAATCCGGCAGCACCATTGGTCAGCCAGTCCAGATTTCGGGCGCAGATCTGCACGATTTCGCCAAAACCCAGGGTCACGATCGCGAGATAATCGCCGCGCAGGCGCAGTACCGGGATGCCGAACAGCATCCCGAAGAAGGCCGCCACCAAGCCACCGGTCGGCAATGCAATCCAGAATGACAGGGTAAAATGGACCAGGTCAGGGCCACCCTGGTTGATTTTCTCGACCAGGCCGACATAGGCTAGCGGTTCCCAGCTCTCCGACCAGGGCGGCATCACCTGAAAGCTGGTAAAGATGCCGTAGTAATAGGCCCCGATGGCAAAAAACGCCGCGTAGCCGAGATCGAGCAGGCCGGCGAAACCGACAACGATATTCAGTCCAAGCGCCAGCGTCGCGTAAGACATCGCATTGGCGAGGCTGTCGAGGTCGCCATCATCGTCCCAGAATTGCGGCAGCAGGGTAAAGAAAACAAAGGCGATGGCCACAAGCAGCAGGCTGCGCTGCTTATGGGTCAGCGCGGCGGACGGGTGCACCATGGCGGAGGCGTTCATGCGCGGCGCTCCTTAGGATTTATTCGGCGCAAGGCGGCCAAGCAGCCCTGCCGGACGGAACACCAACACCAGCACCAGGATGCCGAAAATCACCACATCGGTCCACGCTGCACCGATCAGCTGGCCGCTGCCGGACTCGATCAAGCCGATCAGCACGCCGCCCAACATCGCCCCCGGCACATTGCCAATCCCGCCCAGCACGGCCGCGGTAAATGCGCGCAACCCGGCGGCAAAGCCGATATCGACCTTGGCGAGATTGTAATAGAGGCCGAAAATCATCCCCGACGCCCCGGCCAACGCCGAGCCGAGAAAAAACGCGCTCATCACCACCTTGTCGACCTCAACGCCCATCATCCGGGCTGCTTCAGGGTCCTGTGCAGTTGCGCGCATTGCCTTGCCGAGCTTGGTATAGGTGACGAAATAGGTCAGGCCGCCCATCAAGACCAATGCGATCCCCCAGATCAACACTTCACGCATGCGGAGCACCGCCCCCCCGATCTCCCACTTGATTGGCGGCAGCGGGTTGGGAAAATTCTTTGAGTCCGTGCCAAGCGTCAGCAGCACCACGTTGAACAGAATGTAGGACACCCCGATCGTGGTGATCATCGCAGCCGGCCCCTTCACATTGCGCAACGGGCGCAACAGGAACCGCTCAATGAAGACGCCGATCAGGCCGCATCCCACCATCGAAACGGTGAAACCGACCAGCAAAACCCCGATTAGAGGTAGTCCAGTCAAGATGGTTTGTTGCCCGGACAGCCCAAAGGCCTGCAACACCAGCATGGCGATCATCGACCCGACCATGAAGACGTTGAAATGGGCGAAGTTAATCAATTCCATAATGCCGTAGACCAGGGTGAACCCCAACGCGAGCAATGAATACATCGCCCCCAGGCTCAGACCGTTGATGGCCTGCTGCAGAAAAAGATCGCCGGCCGTCATGGACTTGCCCTCACACCGTACAACTGTCGCAAAACAAAGCGTCGGGGAGTGATCGCGCCGCTAGTCTGGCGCGATCACTCCCCAATTCACCTCAGGACATCGGCGCCACGCCGATATACTTGAACTGCGACTCAGTGTCGTCGAGCGGCTTGGCAGCATTCTTCTTGATCTGGAAGACGCTGATCACCTTGTTCTTCATGTCACCATTTTCGTCGAACTCAACGGTGCCGATCAGGCTGCCCTTGAGCGAGACGGTCTGGATGGCGGCCTGCATCGCGTCGCGGGTCGGCGCCTTGCCGGCCGCAACCAGGTTCTTGGCGGCCTGGATGATCACCTGGGCGCCGGTGTAGCAAGTCACCGCGTAATCATCCGGGTGCGAACCGAAGCGCTGAAAGAAGCGCGTGGTGAACACTTCGGCGTTCTTGTCTTCGGTGACATGCGGGGATGCCTGGGTGGCATACCAGCCGTCGAAGGACGGGAAGCCCGCGCCCTTGAGGATGTCCGTCGAATAGACGCCATCGCCGCCCGCCTTAATCACGTTCGGAATGATTTCGTACGACTGCTTGACCAACTTCACGCCGGCCTGGCCAACGCCGCCATAGTAAAGCGCGTCAGGGTTGAGCGCTTTGATCTTGGTGAGCACCGAGGCGTAATCGACCGCTTTCGGGTCAAGCCGGTCACGGCCAAGTACTTTCACGCCGTTCTTCTCGACCTGGGCCTGGAATGCGTCGGCCAGACCAACGCCATAGGCGCCGCTGTCATCAAGAATATAGATGGACTTAATCTTCAGGGTCTTGGCCATGAAGTTGGCCATGTTCGGGCCCTGAAACGCGTCGGTAGCGACAGTGCGGAAATAGATCGCCTTGCCCTTCGGGCGGTATTGCGCGGCGAATTTCGGGTCCGTGATGTCAGGATTGGTGGACGATGGGGTGATGATGGCGAGGTTGCCCTCGCTCAGGATCGGCGCCATCGCCTTGCCAGCACCCGACATTTGCGGGCCAAGGGCCGCGACGAAGCCTTTGTCGGACACCATCTTGCGGGCATTGGTGGCGGCCTGGGCGGGATCGTACTGGCCGGCGGTGGCGGTGCCATCGTCGAACTTCACGTATTCGAACTTGTAGCCCTTGATCGCGCCGGTCGCGTTGGCGTCATCGAACGCCATGATCGCGCCGTTGGCGACGCGCACCGCAGATTCGGCATCCGCGCCGGTGAACGACATGTTCAGTCCGACCTTGATGGTTTTGTCGGCGGCGTGGGCAATCCCGGCCGTCCCGACCGTTGCTGTAGCCGCCAAGCCGGCGGCTGCCTTGAAGGCATTACGACGCGTAAGCATGCGAGATACTCCTGTGTTGGGCCTTGGCTGCAATACTGCGACACTCATCGTCGCCTCCAGGAGGACACCTGAAAAGCAACGACATGCGACAGGTCTGTGACATGTCGGTAAGACAAACCTGCCCTACGCGCAAGGCTTAGGCAAGCGGTAGGCAGAGGCAATTTCAATACGACGTGCTAGACGCCCCGAATGGCACCACCTCTTCTCTCGCTCCAGGATATTCACACCGGTTTTGGCGGCACCAAGCTGCTGCAAGGCGCCGAACTCGCGGTCGGCGCGGGCGATCGGATTTGCCTTGTCGGGCGCAATGGTTCCGGCAAATCGACCTTGCTGAAAATAGCCGCCGGGCTGCTACAGGCCGATCGCGGCACCTGCTTTGTGCAGCCAGGCGCGACGATGCGCTATCTGCCGCAGGAACCCGACCTTGCCGGGCATGCCAACACGCTGGCCTATGTCGAAGCCGGCCTGGGGCCGAACGATGATCCCTATCGGGGCCGCTATCTGCTGGAGCAGCTTGGCCTGCAGGGCGATGAAACCCCGGACCGTCTGTCGGGCGGCGAAGCGCGCCGCGCCGCGCTCGCCCGCGCCTTGGCGCCGTCCCCCGACATTTTGTTGCTTGATGAGCCAACCAACCATCTTGATTTGCCAGCTATCGCCTGGCTCGAACAGGAACTCGCCGGGCTGCGCGCAGCGATCGTGCTGATCAGCCATGATCGACGCCTGCTCGAAGCGCTCGGCAAGACCATGGTCTGGCTCGACCGCGGCATTGCCCGCCGCACCGAGCGCGGCTTTGCCCAATTCGAGGCGTGGCGCGATGAAGTACTCGAACAGGAAGCCCGCGATCAGCACAAACTAACCCGCAAGCTGGTGATGGAAGAAGACTGGCTGCGCTACGGCGTGACCGCACGGCGCAAGCGCAATGTGCGCCGCCTGGGCCATCTGCATGAACTGCGCCAGCAGATCCGTACCCAGCGCGGCCCGGCCGGCGGGGTGCGGATGGCGGCGTCCGATGCTGATATCTCGGGCAAACTGGTCGCGGTCGCGGAAAACATCGGCAAATCCTATGCCGGCCGCGCGGTGGTCGATGATCTGTCGATGCGGGTGCTGCGCGGCGACCGGCTTGGCATTATCGGTCCCAACGGCGCCGGCAAGACTACGTTGCTGCGCATGCTGACCGGAGATTTGGTGCCCGATAGCGGCAAGATCAGCATCGGCGCCGGGCTCGAAACCGTGACCTTGACCCAGGGGCGCGACCAACTCGACCCGCGCATGACGCTATCCGATACATTGACCGGCGGGCGGGGTGATCAGGTCGATGTCAACGGCGAACGCCGCCATGTGATTGGCTATATGAAGGACTTCCTGTTCTCCCCCGAGCAGGCGCGCACCCCGGTGGGCGTGCTGTCGGGCGGCGAGCGCGGGCGCCTGGCGTTGGCCTGCGCGCTGGCGCGACCAAGCAATCTGCTGGTGCTGGATGAACCGACCAACGACCTTGATCTTGAAACTCTGGAATTGTTGCAGGAACTGCTCGGCGACTATCCCGGCACAGTGATCCTGGTCAGCCATGATCGCGATTTCCTCGATCGGGTCGCGACCAATGTGGTGAACGCTGAGGGCGACGGCCGCTGGATCGAATATGCCGGCGGCTATTCCGACATGCTCGCCCAGCGCGGCAAACCGGTCCTGGTGCCGGCGGTAACCAACAAACCCCGCAATGCCGCCTTGAACATCATTGCCAGCGCCCCGGCGAAGAAACTGTCTTTCAAGGACAAACACGCGCTGGCGAGCTTGCCGGGCGAGATCGAGGCACTGCAACGGATCGTGGCGACCGAGACGCGGCGGTTGGCCGACCCCAACCTCTACAGCCGCGATCCGGCGCGGTTCCAGACTGCTACCGCGACATTGGCCAAAGCGGAGGCCGATCTTGAGACCGCCGAACATCGCTGGCTGGAGCTGGAGTTGCTGCGGGAGATGGTTGAAGCGAGATAGGGGAAGGAAGATCTTCTTTGTTTGAAAACAAAGAAGCAAAAAGAACGCCTTCCCTTCCCTCCCGCCCTTGGATAGCCTGCCGCCAAACGCCCAAGGAAACCCCGAGATGACCCGCACCGTCGCCCGCCTGCTGGCCGAGAGCCTGGATGCCCATGACATCGACATCCTTTATTGCGTGCCAGGCGAGTCCTATCTCGGGCTGACCGACGCGCTGAACGACATGAACCGCATCAAACTGGTGGTCTGCCGGCACGAAGCGGGGGCAGCCTTCATGGCGGTCGCCGATGGCCGTATGCGCGACCGCGCCGGCGTTTGTGTGGTCTCCCGTGGGCCAGGCCTCGCCAACGCGATGGTCGCGATCCACACCGCATTCCATGACGCGACCCCACTGGTGATGCTGATCGGACAGGTCGAGCGCAAGGATTTCGGACGGTTGGCGTTGCAGGAGCAGAACTATTCGCGCCTGCTATCCGACGTGACCAAGTCGGTCATCGAGGTCAATGAACCAGAAACCGCGAGCGAAGCACTCGCCCGCGCCTTCCATATCGCCGAGTCGGGCACACCAGGCCCGGTCGCGGTCATTCTGCCGGAAGACATCTTCGCCGAATTGACCGATGCCCCGACCGATGCGCCGCGCCCGCGGGCCTATGGCGGCGCGCGGCCGGAGGATATCGAGGAACTCGGTCGCATGCTGAACCGCGCCGAACGCCCGCTGATCCTGGTCGGCGGCGCGCTGGTCGGCGATAATGTCAGTGCGGAATTGGCCCAGCTCGCCGAACGCTGGGTGCTGCCGATCAGCCCGACCCATCGCCGGCCGCATCTGTTTGCCTCCGACCATCCCAACTACGCCGGCTACATGGGCATTCGGGTGCCGAAGATGCTGCTCGACGAAATGAAGAAGGCCGATCTGCTGATTTCATTGGGCGAACGCATGACCGACAGCGTCAGCCAGGCCTATAGCTTCCCGACCGCGCCGCAGCCGCAACTGCCATTGGTCCATGTCTGGCCCGACGCCAACGAAATCGGCCGGGTGTTCCGCCCCGATCTCGGCATCGCCGGCGATCCCCAGGCGGTCATCCGCGCCCTGCTCGCCCGCCCGATCCCGCCCGACGCGGACAAGCGCCGTGGCTGGGTCGAAACGCTGCATCGCATCCACACCGATCTGATGGCACCGATCTATGAGCCGATGGATGATGGGGTGAATTTCGCCGCCGTCGCCATCGAGATCGGCAAGCATCTTTCCCCCGATGCCGCGATCACGTCGGACGCTGGCAATTTTTCGTCCTTCGTCCACCGCTATATCGGCTTCCGGCCCGGGCAGATTTTCCTGTCATCGGTGGTTGGTGCGATGGGCGCCGGCGTGCCGATGGCGGTCGCGGCTGCGATGCGCCGCCCCAACAAGCAGGCCATCGCCTTCGTCGGCGATGGCGGCGCATTGATGACCGGCAACGAGATCGCCACCGCCCGCGCTTACGGAGTGAACCCGATCATCGTGATCTCGGACAACAAGATGTACGGAACCATCGGGATGCATCACGAAATGCGCTATCCCGGCCGGCCCTACGCCAACGCCACCAGCCTGACCAACCCGAACTTCGCCGCCTGGGCTGAAGCTTTCGGGGCACGCGGCCTCACCATCAGCAGCGAGGCCGAGATCGCGGGCACCATCGCCGACGCCTTCGAAACCGCCAAGACCCGCCCGGTTGTCATCCATGTCCATAGCTCGGCCACGCAAATGAGCGCGTGGCGCAAGCGAAGCTGATAGACCCTATTTGATCGGAGACCATGGGGCTGGGCGCAGAATGGCCGACTCCATGGTCTGGATAAACGGCGTGGTCTTGGGGCCGAACGCAATCCAGGCCGGGTCGGCATAGAGCTTGGCGCGCAAATCGTCGCGCTGTGCCATGCTGTCATAGCCCCACATGGTGATCACCTGATTGAGCGCGCCGATATCTGAGGTGAAATAACCGAGCATCGGCAGATATTTGGTGTGCAGCGCCAGGCCCTCGGCTTCATAGAGCGCAAGGAAGGCCGGCATCATGCCAGGCAGCAGCGTATAGGTGCGTTTTTCGATGATCATTTTGGGTCTCCCAGTGGGCGGATGTAAGCGGCCAGGCTAGCTGCGCTTGCGTACTAAATCAAACATCTGTTAGAAAAACTTCAACGTCACAGACGCTGCAATCATGGCGATGCGACCAGATGCCGGAGGAAACCAATGATCGAGCGTACCCTATTTTCTGAGGAACACGAGATTTTCCGCGCATCGGTGCGGCGCTTCCTGGAGCGGGAGCTGGCGCCGCATCATGGCGACTGGGAAGATCAGGGCGAAGTGCCGCGCTGGGCCTGGAAGAAGGCCGGCGAACAGGGATTTTTGTGCGCGGCGATCCCGGCGGAATGGGGCGGCGTCGGGGCGGACCGGCGCTACTCGATCATCCTGATGGAAGAACAGGCGCGGCTGAACCTGACCGGGCTCGGCTTTGCGCTGCACTCGGACATCGTCGCCCCTTATATCGACCATTACGGCACCCCGGCGCAGAAGCGCGCCTGGCTGCCGAAAATGGCAACCGGTGACTATATTGCCGGCATCGCGATGACCGAGCCTGGCGCCGGCTCCGATTTGCAGGCGATCCGCACCACCGCAACCCGCGACGGCGACGACTATATTATTTCCGGGCAAAAGACCTTCATCACCAACGGCCAGACCGCCGATCTTTTCCTGGTTGCCTGCAAGACCGATCGCAGCGAAGGCGCGCGCGGCATCAGCCTGATTGTGGTGGAAGCCGACCGACCCGGCTTTCAGCGCGGGCGCCGGCTAAAAAAGCTCGGCACCAAGGCACAAGACACCTCCGAATTGTTCTTCGGTGATGTCCGGGTACCGGCCAGCAATCTGATCGGCGAGGAAGGCCGCGGCTTCGCCTATATGATGAAGGAACTCGCCTGGGAGCGGATGCATGTCGGGGTTCAGGCGGTGTCGTGCTGCGAGGCAGCGCTGGAATGGACGATCGATTACACGCGCAACCGCCAGGCGTTCGGCAAGCCAGTCATCGATTTCCAGAACTCGCGCTTCAAGCTCGCGGAAATGAAAACCGAGGTGCAGGTTGGCCGGGTCTTTCTCGATCGCTGCCTCGAACTGGTGCTGGACGGCAAACTCGATACCACCACGGCGGCGATGGTGAAGCTGTGGACCAGCGAAATGCAGGGCAAGGTGTTGGATGCCTGTCTGCAACTGCATGGCGGCTACGGCTTCATGTGGGAATATCCAATTACCCGCGCGTTTGCCGATGCACGTGTCCAGCGGATCTACGCGGGCACCAATGAAATCATGAAGGAACTGATTGGCCGGACTTTGTAGCTGTCGGGCCAACTCAAAACAGGGAGAAATATGATGCGTCGTCTTGAAGGAAGGCTCGCGGTTGTTACCGGCGCAGCGAACGGGATCGGCCGCGCGAGCGCACTGCGCTTCGCCGCCGAAGGTGCCAATCTGGCGATTCTTGATCTCGAAGCGGACGGGCTTGCGGCCACTGCGGAGCTGGCCCGCCAGGCCGGCGCCACGGTCCTGACCATCACCGGCGATTGCACCGATGAAGCGCTGGTGACGGATGCGTTCAAACGCATCTATGCCGAAGCCGGCTTCATCGACATCCTGATGAACAATGTCGGGCAGAGCGCACGGGAACGGGCCTCCGAGTTTTACAACTCGTCATCCGAGGTCTGGCGCTTCGTGTTAAATGTGTCGCTGATGTCCACCTTGATCGCCTCCCGCCAAGTGGTGCCGGCGATGCGGGAGGCCGGGCGCGGCAAGATCGTCAACGTCGCATCCAATGCCGGCATGGCGGGTGAAATCGGGCTGTCGGAATACGCGGCCGCCAAGATGGGGGTAATCGGCTTCACAAGATCGCTGGCACGCGAACTCGCCCCGTTCCGGGTCAACGTCAACGCGATCTGCCCAGGCGTGACCCGGACACGGGTGCTGGACAAGATTTCCGATGAATTTCTCGACGGCATTCGCAAATCCATCCCGCTCGGCTTTTTTGCCGAGCCCGAAGACATCGCCGGTGCGGTGGCCTTCCTAGCCAGCGATGATGCCCGCTACATGACCGGGCAATCCATGGTGGTCGATGGCGGGCGCTGGATGATTTAGCCGGGTTGAACCCCAACAAAATTCGAACTATCGTTAGAAAAATCATGGAGGACCGAGAGATGCACGTGGTCGATTATTCGGGCTACCAATATATCAAGTTCGAGCAGGAAGGACGCACCATGACGGTCACGTTCAACCGACCCTCGACGCTCAACGCGATGACGGCGGCGATGCACGAGGAAACCTCACGCATCTTCACCGATCTCGGGATGGATCACACGATTGACGTCATCATCCTAACCGGCGCCGGCAAGGCGTTCAGCGCTGGCGGTGATATCGCTGGCATGCGCGAGATGTATGAAGACACCGAGATGTTCGATCGTTCCATCATGGAAGCGAAGAAGATCGTGTTCGGCATTCTCGACTGCGAGAAAGTGATCATCTGCAAGATGAACGGCGATGCGGTCGGGCTTGGCGCCACCATCGGTCTGTTCTGCGATATTATTTTCGCCGCCGACCATGCCCGCATCGGAGACCCCCATGTGCGCGTTGGCCTAGCCGCCGGCGATGGCGGTGCGGTGATCTGGCCGCAGTTGATCGGCTACGCCCGCGCCAAGGAATATCTGATGACCGGCGATCTGGTGACCGCACCGGACGCCGCCCGGATGGGGCTGATCAATTACTGCGTGCCGGCAGCTGAACTCGATGCCAAGGTGGCGGCGTTCGCCAGCAAGATTGGCGCCGGCGCGATGAAGTCGATCAAATACACCAAGACCGCGATCAATATCGGCCTCAAGCAACTCGCGCATTCGATGATGGATAGCTGCATGGCGTACGAGGCGCTGACCAACCGCACCGCCGACCATCTCGAAGCGATCAACGCGTTCAGCGAAAAGCGTCGGCCGAAATTCACCGGTCTCTGAGAGCGTCTGGCACCAGCATACGGGAGAAACGATCGTGAATTTCGGAGAGCCCGAACACGTTACCATGTTGCGCGAAAGCATTCGCCGCATGCTGGAAAAGCACGCCCCGCGCGAGCAGATGGCGAAGTGGGACGAGGAGGACCGGGTGCCAAGGTCGCTGATGGAGCATATCAGCGCCCTTGGCGTCTGCGGTATGACGGTCCCGGAGGAATATGGCGGCAGCGGGCGCGACATCCTGGCAACCATGGTAACGGTTGAGGAATTGTCGCGCCGGTCGATGGTGATCGGCACGCTCTATCTGATGAACGCCTGCTACGGCAGCATGAACATTCTGGCGTCGGGCAGCGACGAGCAGAAAACCCGCCTATTGCCGCGGCTGGCAGCGGGTGAGTTGCTGTTCGCTTACGGGTTGTCGGAACCGGATGTCGGATCGGACCTTGCCACGGTGAAAACCCGGGCGGAACGCCGGGGTGACAAGGTGATCATCAACGGCAACAAACGCTGGTGTTCGGGCGCGGAAAGCGCCGACTACATTTACGCGTTGGTGCGGTCGGGCGAACCCGGCGCGCGCTACAAGAACCTGTCGCTGGTGCTGATCCCGCCAACCGCCAAGGGGGTGACCCTGCAGCATGTCCCGGTGATGGGCGCGCGTGGATTGAACACCAATGACGTGAACTTCAACAACGTCGAAATCCCGATCGAGGACGTGGTTGGTGGTGAGGCCGGCTGGAACCAGGGTTGGACCAAGCTCGCCGGGCCTGCCTTGGAAGTTGAAAAGCTTGAGGTTGCGGCCATGGCGCTGGGGATCGCCGCCCAGGCGGTCGACGATGCCTGGGCATATTCGCAACAGCGCAGCCAGTTCGGCCAGCGCATCTGCGCGATACAATCGATCCGGCATATGCTGGCCGATGTCCAGACCAAGCTCGCCGCCGCGCGCCTGATGCTCTATCGCGGCTGCTGGCTTGCCGACAATAATCTGCCGTGCAGCGCTGAAACATCGATGGCGAAGATGTATGTCTGCGAGCTCGGGCTCGAAATTGTGCTGACCTGCCAGAAGGTGATGGGCGCATACGGCTATGCGCGCGGCTTCGACATGGAACGCCATGTGCGGGATATGTTGCTGATGCCGATCATTGGTGGATCGACCGCCATTCAGAAAAATAACATCGCCAATCGGATGGGTCTGCCGAAGGCCTGAGGGGCATCAACATGATCGATACGCTTGGCGATATCCTACGCAACAACGCCTACAAATTCCCCAATGAAACCGCCTACGTGTTTGGCGATCGACGGATCGGTTTCGGCGAACACCACCGTCGGGCTGCACAATTGTCGTCGGGGCTTTACGCGCTGGGGCAGCGCCGCCAGGACCGGGTATCGATCCTGGCGCAGAATTCCATGGAATATATGGAAATCTATGGCGCTTGCGCACTGGCCGGCTTCATTGCCGCGACGGTGAATTTCCGCCTCGCGCCGCCCGAAATGGCCTATATCCTGGCCGATGCGTCGCCGCGCATTCTGGTGTTCGAGGCGCAATATGCGGCCACGATTGAACAGATCAAGCCAAGCCTGGGCACGATCGAAACCTATATCTGCATCGGTGGCCCGAAGCCGGAATGGGCACTCGACTTCGAAGCGGTGCTGGCAGGCGGGGACGAAAGCGGCGCTCCGGGCCAGGCATTGCCGGATGAGATCATGCATCTGATCTATACCAGCGGCACCACCGGACGGCCCAAAGGGGTGATGCGCAGCCATCGCGGCGATATCGCGGTGGCGCAGTTAATGGCCAATGAGCTTGGGCTGATTGTGTCGGACCGGCTGCAGCTGATCATGCCGATGTTTCATGTCGGCGCGCGCTTCCTGCAACTCGGCGCGCATTTGCGCGGCGCAACGGTGGTGCTGCATCGCGACTTCAACCCGACCGAAATCGTGGACACCATGGTGCGGGAAAAAGTCACCATGACCCACATGGCGCCGACCATGGTGCAGGCGACCCTCGCCGTTCCCGGCATCGACAGCGCCGATCTGTCGTCACTGCACACGATCTGTTATTCGGCCGCCCCGATGCCGGTGCCGCTGCTGCGCCGCGGGCTCGCGTTGCTCGGACCTGTGTTCTTGCAGCTTTATGGCATGACCGAGGGCGGCGGCACCACTTTGCACAAGCGCCAGCATCTGCCGGATGGCTCGCCCGACGACGTGAAGCGCCTTGGGTCGATTGGCCAGGCGGCACCCAATGTCGATGTGAAAATCGTCGATGACGAAGGCCACGAGGTCACCGCCGGTCAACCCGGTGAAATCCTGACCAGGACCGCGACCCATATGGTGGGATATTGGAACAACAGTGCCGCGACCGTCGCGGCGTTGCGCGGTGGCTGGTATTACACCGGCGATCTTGGCTACCTCGACCATGAAGGATTTCTCTATCTGGTCGATCGCAAGAAGGATATGATCATTTCGGGTGGCGAGAACATCTATTCGCGTGAGGTCGAGGAAGCCTTGGCGACCCATAAGGCGGTGCATGATGTCGCGGTGATCGGGGTGAAGGATGATTACTGGGGCGAAACCGTGCGCGCGATCACCGTGCTGGTGCCAGGGCAAACTCCATCGGCGGACGAGCTGATCGAGCATTGCCGGACCCAGATCGCCAGCTACAAGAAGCCGAAATCGATTGTATTCGTCGATGATCTGCCGCGCCTGCCGAGCGGCAAGATCAACAAGGTCACCCTGCGGCAACTCTACGGGAGCACATCGTGATGGAGACCGCTTTGGTGACCGGTGCCGCGCGCGGCATCGGGCGTGGCATCGTCGAACGGCTCGCGGCGGATGGCTATCGGGTGATCGCACTCGACCGGCTCGAGGTAGTGCATGAGCTTGCTGAAATTCCCGGGACAATCGAAACGCTCGTGGCCGATGTGCAGGATCGCGCTGGGATTGCTGCAATCATGGAGCGCTTCGCGCCGCTCGATGTGATCGTGAACAATGCCGGCATCACCAGCACCCATCGTTTCGAGGACCTGACCGAGCAGGATTTTCGGGATAATTTCGATGTGAATACGCTGGGCACCTTCATCGTCGCCCAGGAAGGCGCGCGGCGGATGCGCAATGGCGGCCGCATCGTCAATATCGCGTCGCGGTCCTTCGCCGGCGCGCCGCAAATGGCGCATTACGTCGCCTCCAAGGCTGCGGTCGTCGGCCTCACGCGGGCGATGGCGATCGATCTGTCGCCGCGCGATATCCGGGTCAATGCCGTCGCCCCAGGCGTGGTTGACACCGAGATGCTGCACTACATGACCCCGGAACGCCAGGCGGAGATGCTAAGTTGGCAATTGCTCGGGCGCATCGGCCAACCCGAGGACATCGCCCGCGCGGTCGCGTTTCTGGCGTCGCGGGATAATCGTTACATGACCGGACAGGTGCTGATCGTCGATGGCGGGCGTTCGCTCGGCCAGGGACAATTGCCGCCCGAACCCTCGCCTTACAACTGATCGGGTGCCGCGAGGCCATCCATCACAATCGCGGCAAACCCGCTGGTAACGTCTTCGATGCTGCGCGTGCCTGGCTTGAACCATTCGGCGGTCCAGTTGAGCGCACCGAGGATCAGCAGCCGCGCCAGGGTCATGTTGGCGCTCGCGCGGAATTCGCCGCGCTGCTGGCCGATGGTCAGGATTTCCCGCCACATCAGGCCATAGGCGTCACGCACTTTCTCGTGCTGGACCCGGATCGCTTCGGGCACCTGGCCGAACACCCGGCTTGTCGCCAGCGAGTAATCGCCATTGGCGATGATAGTGGTGACATGAGTGCGGAACGCGACCTCAAGCCTTTGGCGCGCGGTGGCATCCGCGGGCATGGCGGCAAGGGCGGCCGTGAGCGCATTAATGGTGGCATTCATGCCGAGATCGAGCACCGCGCTGATCAGTTCATCCTTGGACTTGTAATGATAATAGAGGCTGCCCGCTTTCAGGCCGGCTTCGTCGGCAATGACCCGCATGGTGGCGCCAGCATAACCGTAGTCGCGGAATACCCGGGCGGCGGCATCGAGCACGCGCTGTTGTGAGACGGCGGATTTGGCCAGGGGCTTGGTTACCATGACGCATGATACGTCGGCACGGCATGGAACGAAACGGTTTCTAACGCGCGACAGAAATTGCATGGTTTCGAACTAGTGTTCGATTTTGCCATGGTGTAGCCTGTCGCAAAGGATCTGGAGGAACACATGACAATCAACGGCCAGGGACCGAGAACGCTTGCCGACATGCTGGACAATAATGCCTGGAAATACCCCGACGAAACCGCGTTCGTCTGGGGCGACCAGCGCATGTCGCACGCGGTGTTCCATGACCGGGTGAGCAGGCTTGCCAACGCGCTGCATCGTCTCGGGCTGAAGCGCCAGGATCGGGTTGGTATTCTCAGCCAAAACTCACTGGAATTTCAAGAGGTTTATGGCAGCTGCGAGATCTCGGGCTTCATCTGTGCAACGGTAAACTGGCGGCTCGCGGTGCCGGAGATGGTCTACATCATTAATGACGGTGCGCCGAAAGTGTTGATCTTCGAGGCTGCGTATCGCGATACGGTCATCGCGATGAAATCCCAGTTGACCAGTGTCGAGCATTTCATCTGCATCGGCGGCGGGTGCGATTTCGCCCTGGACTATGCGGACTTCCTGGCCTCCGGCGACCCGGCTGGCGTGAACTTCCGGCCGCGTGCCGATGATATCGCCTTTCTGATCTATACCTCCGGCACAACCGGGCGCCCCAAAGGGGTGATGCTGACCCAGGGCGGCCAGGTGGCGGCAGCCGAAATCCTCGGCTCCGATATGCGCAACTGCCCCGATGACCGATTGCTGATCATGATGCCGCTATTTCACATTGGCGCCAAAGTCATCCAACTCGCCCAGCATTGGCGCGCCGGCACCGTGGTGGTGCAGAAGGGTTTCGATCCGAAAGCGGTGCTCGATGCGATCGTATCAGAGCAAATCACCGTCACCCATATGGCGCCGACGATGGTGCAGACCTTGCTTGACTCGCCCGCCATCGAAGGCGCCAACACATCGAGCCTGCGGATGATTGTCTACGCCGCCGCCCCGATGCCGGTGCCGGTGCTCAAGCGCGGGCTGAAAATCCTGGGGCCGGTGTTCCAGCAGCAATTCGGCCAGACCGAGGGCGTGGGCACCACCCTGCTCGCCCATCAGCACCGCCCGGATGGCACCGATCGCGACCGGGAGATTCTGACCTCGGTCGGGCAAGCCTCGCCGCGGGTTGGGGTGCGCATCGTCGATGATCTTGGCGCGGATTTGCCGGTTGGGGAGGTCGGGGAAATCCTGCTGACCAGCCCTGGGGTGATGAAGGGCTATTGGAACAATACCGCCGCCACCTTGGAAACGTTGCGCGATGGCTGGGTGCATACTGGCGATGTCGGCCGGCTCGATCGCGAGGGCTATCTCTATCTCGTCGATCGCAAGAAAGACATGATCATTTCGGGTGGCGAAAACATCTATTCGCGCGAAGTCGAGGAAGCCGTGGTCACCCATGAAGCCGTGTCCGAGGTTGCGGTCATTGGCGTTGCCGACGAAAAATGGGGCGAGGCGGTGATGGCCATCGTGGTCACCAAGCCCGGCGTTACCACCACGCCAGCCGCCATTATCGACCATTGCCGGATCATGATCGCGAGCTACAAGAAGCCGAGCCACGTGATTTTTGTCGATGAAATCGTGAAACTGCCGAGCGGCAAGATCGACAAAGTGCGTTTGCGCCGGCTGTACGGAACCAAAACGACCCAGGGGGCATAGATGCTTGAATTATTCTCGCTGAAAGACAAGGTCGCCATTATCACCGGTGCAAGCCGGGGTTTGGGTCGGCCGATGGCCAAGGGGCTGGCGGCGGCGGGTGCGCATACCGTGCTGGTCGCCCGCGATGCGGTGAAACTAGCCGAAGTGCGCGATGAAATCGTCGCCGCCGGCGGCCAGGCCACGGTCCTCGCGTTGGATCTGACCGACGAGGCAGCGATCCGCGCCGGCGTCCGGCGCATCCATGCCGAACTCGGGCGCATCGACATCTCGGTCAACAATGCTGGCATCATCAACTGGCAGCCCGTGCTCGACAGCGACATCGACGATTTCGACCGCATCATGGACACCAACGTGCGCGCCACCTTCATCATGGCGCAGGAATGCGCGGCGGTGATGCAGGCCGGCGGGCGCGGTGGCCGGATCATCAATATCGGATCGCTGCTGTCGACGATCGGGCGTGCCAAGCTGCACGCCTACTGCACCAGCAAGTCGGCGATTGTCGGGCTGACCAAATCCATGGCGGCCGAATTGGGCCGCGACAACATCACCGCCAACGTGATCGCACCGGGTTATTTCGTCACCGACATCAACGCGAGCCTGACCGCACGCCCGGGCTACGCCGAGGCGGTCAACGGGGTAACGCCGATGGAACGCTGGGGCAAGCCGGAGGAATTGGTCGGCACGCTGATCTACCTCGCCTCTGCCGCATCGGGGTTCGTGACCGGGCAAGTCATCCATGTCGATGGCGGCATCCAGGCGAGCTTCGCCTTCCAGCTTGCCGCCTGAGGAGCCATTCGCATGACCGAAATATTTTCCCTCAAGGGCCAGGTCGCCATCGTCACGGGGGCCTCCCGGGGTCTGGGCTTTGAAATGGCGCGCGCCGTGGCGCAATCCGGCGCACGGGTTTACATGACCGCGCGTGGGGCGGAGCAGCTTGAAGACGCTGCTGCCGAGTTGCGCGCACAGGGGCTCGATGTCCTGGCCAAGGCGTTCGACCTCGCCGATCCCGACGCATGCGTGCGCGCGATTGCCGAAGTCGGCGCAGCGGAGGGCCGGCTGGATATTCTGGTCAATAATGCCGGGATCAATGCCTGGGAACCGCTGGCGGAAGCCAAGACCGCGACCTGGGATCGGGTGATGGGCACCAATATTCGCGGGCCGTATTTATTGTGCCGGGAAGCCGCGCGATTGATGGTGCCACAAGGATATGGCCGGCTGATCAATATCGGTTCGGCGATGGCTGTGGCCGGGCGCGAGAAGATTACTGCCTATGTTGCGAGCAAGCACGGGCTGGCGGGCATGACCCGGGCGCTGGCCGCCGAACTTGGACCCAAGGGCGTGACCTGCAACATGATGGCGCCAGGCTATTTTCTGACCGACATCAACACGACAATCCTGGCGCGACCGGGCTATGAGCGCGGGGTTTCCGGCCGCATTCCGCTCGGGCGCTGGGGAAATCCCGATGAGGTCGGTGGGGTGGTGGCCTTCATGGCATCGAAAGCATCGAGCTACATGAATGGCCATATTCTGGTGGTGGATGGCGGACTGACCGAAACCTTTGTGCTACCGATTGACGGTTGAGGAGTTGACAATGAACGACAAGGAAGTGGCCGTAGTAACCGGCGCGGGCCAGGGCATTGGGCTGGCGACGGTCAAGCGTCTGGTGGCGGACGGGTTTCACGTGGTGATGGTGGATCGTAACCCCGAGCCGCTCGCGACAGCCGCCGCCGCGTTGCGCGCGGGCAGCAATTCGGTGGAACACCACGCGCTGTCGATCACCGATCGGCCGGCGGTCGCGGCACTGATCGCGTCGCTGCCGCGGGTCGATGTGCTGGTCAACAACGCCGCGATTTTCTGGGACGGCAAGTTCGACGCGACCACCGAGGATGACTTCAAGCAGATGTATGAGGTGAACGTGATCGGCACCTTCATTGTCTCGCAGGAAGCGGTGAAGGTGATGCAGCGCGGCGGACGGATCATTAATGTTGCATCCCGGGCCTATCTCGCCGGCTATGCCCATGCGCCCTACATCACCTCCAAAGCCGGCACTGTCGGGCTGACGCGCGGCATGGCGATCGATCTGGCGGAACGCGGCATCATGGTCAACGCGATTGCACCGGGGCTGATCGAGACCGACATGTTCCGCTCGATGAGCGTAGAACGTCAACAGGAAATGATTGCCAAGCAGCCGACGAAGATGGTTGGACAGCCGGAAGATATTGCCAACGGGATTGCGTTTTTCGCTGATCCGCGCAGCCGCAATGTGACTGGGCAGATTCTGGCGCTGGATGGCGGACGGTCGATGGGGATTTCGCTGTACTGACTGCAAGCCGGCGTCAGACCGCCGCCGCCTCCACCCCGAGATAGAATTTCTGGATATCCTGGTTCGCCGAAAGCGCGGCCGCGGTGCCTTCGAGCACGGTGCGGCCGTTTTCGATCACATAGCCATACGATGCGAATTTCAGCGCGATCACCGCATTCTGTTCCACGAGCAGGATGGAAACCTTCTTTTCGCGATTGATCCGTTCGACGATCTGAAAAATATCGCGCACGATCAGCGGTGCCAGCCCAAGCGATGGCTCGTCGAGCAGGATCATCTCCGGATCGGCGACCAAAGCCCGGCCGATTGCCAGCATCTGCTGCTCGCCACCCGACAGATAGCCGGCCTGCTGGGCGCGACGCTCCGCCAGAATGGGGAAATAGCCATAAACCTCATCAAAGGCGGCCTTGCGCGGGCGCGATTTGCGCTGCGCGAAGGTCGCGGCAATCAGGTTTTCCTCAACCGTCATCTCGGCGAAGACATGACGGCCCTCACGGACATGGAAGATCCCGCGCCGCACGATGACGTGCGGCGCGAGATTGCTGGTGTCTTCACCGCCAATGGTGATTGACCCGCTGGTGATGCGGCCATCCTGAAGCGGCAGGAAGCCGGAAATGGCTTTCAGGGTCGTGGTTTTGCCCGCACCGTTAGCCCCAAGCAGGGCCACGATGCTGCCGGCCGGAACCACCAGGCTCAAATCCGACAGAGCCTGGATGACGCCCTGGTAGACCACCGCCAGGTTCTTGATTTCAAGGGCAGCCGCCACAATCAGCCCGCCTTCACCCAAGGGGTCATCGGTTGCGGATCGAAGTTGTTGGCCTTGGAATATTTCACCACCTGCCCCAGGCCGATCTGCTGATTGGTCACGTTGACCGGTGCGCCGACGATGCCACCCGTATCCCAGTTCTTGATCGACCGCATGGCCGCGGCCAGAGTGTCGCCGTTTACCGGTTGGCCGGCATCGATCACGATCTCGAAGGCCTTGGTGGCCATCATCGCGCTGATCCAGGCATCAATATAGCCCAGGCGGATAATTCCATTGAACTTCGGGTCTTTTTTCTTGAGCGTGTCGCCCATCAGCTTGACCATATCACCGGATGGTTTGTTGCTGTCGTCATTCCAAACCCGGATGCCGATCAAGCCATCGGCGACGTCTTTCAGGTCGCGTACCTTGGCATTCTCGCTCTGCCAGATGGTGCCCATGAAGACCACCTTGTCCATCCCGTAATCGCGTACCAGGCGGATAAGTTCCGGCCAGACGGAGAACGAGTAGCCATGGCACATGACATGGGTCGGCTGGGCCTGGCGGATGGCAAGCGCGAAGGCGCTGACATCGGTTTCGGCGAACTTGGTCTGCTGGACCAGCACCACGTTGATACCAAGCGCCTTAGCGTGGGCGACTGCGTCGTCGATCCCGTCGCGGCCCATGCTGATGCTGGAATGCACGACGGCAAGCTTGGCCGGGGTGGATCCGGATGACGATTTGACATAATCGACCAACATCTTGAGCTGGGCGCCATAGGTCGCACCGGGCACAAAATGGTAGGGATAGGCCTGTTGGTTGGCCAGTTCGGAGGCGAACGACCCCGACATCATCAGGATTTTGTTGGTGGCGTTGTTTTCCGGCGAAATAGCCTGGATCATCCCGGTGCTGTCACCAAAAATATAGTCCACCCGGCCCTGGGCAAGAGCTTTTTTGAGGTTGGCAACGGCGACATCAACCTTGAAGGTGGAATCGTTGATCGTCGCCTTGACCATGCGACCGCGAATGCCGCCCTTGGCATTGATCCAATCCGCGTAGGCGACATAACCATCACCCTGCGGTTTGCCACCCTCGGCCGCTGGGCCGGTCAGGTCACAATGGATGCTCCAGTTGATGTCCTCGGCGGCGCGGGCGCGCCCGATCCCGAAGCTTGTAACGGCGGCGGCGGCACCCGAGGCCAGCACTAAACTGCGTCTTTTCATCGTTTGTCTCCCTGTTCTGCGATCCTTGCGATCGCTTTGGTTGCTCACGTCTGATCCCCGGGCGCGGCACCCGGGGTTGCGCCGGCATGTGGTTGCCGGGTCAGAAATTTCTGCTGTGCACGCTTCCAGAGCTGAGCCAGTCCACGTGGCTCAAGAATAAGGAAGCCGACAATCAGCAGACCGAAGACAGTCTCCCGCAGTGGCACCAGGATGGCGGCAATGTCAAAGCCAAACGCGTTGCCGATCGCAAGCCCGCCGCCGCGCAGAAACTCGGGCAGCAAAGTCATGAACACCGCGCCCAGGATCGCGCCCAGGGTTGATCCCATGCCACCGACAATCACCGCCGACAGGAAGAACACCGACAGCACCAGGCCGAATTGTTCAGGGTTCACGAACTGGTTGAAATAGGCCAGCAAGCCGCCGGCCACGCCCGCATAGAACGAGCCGAGCGCGAAGGCGACGAATTTGTACCAAACGATCCGCACCCCGAGCACCTCGGCGGTGCGATCACGCTCGCGCACCGCAATGAACGCACGGCCGACCCGGCTGCGGATAACGTTGATGGCAAACACGGTCAGGGCGATATCGCAGACAAGGATTAGATAATAGGCGCGGGTTTCATTGTTGAGCGGGTAGCCGAAGATGGTGGCGGGCAGAACCGTGAGGCCGGCATCGCCGTTTGTAACGCTCTGCCAGTGGACGAAGACGAAATTGAGCAGGAACTGAGCCGCGAGTGTGGCGATCACCAGATAGAGCCCGCGTATGCGCAAGGATGGCAGGCCGAACCCGATGCCCATGATGGCCGCGACAAAACCGGCGAGCGGCAGGGCTAGGTAGAAAGGCAGGCCAAGCTTGCTCTGCGCCAGTGCCACGGTATAGGCGCCGACCCCGACAAAGGCGGCATGGCCGAGCGACAGCAGCCCGGTATAGCCGGTCATGATATTGAGGCCGTGAACGGCAATGATGTTGATGCCGAGGATGCCGGCGAAATAGATCCAGTAGCGCGGCACAATGGCGGGCAGAGCGAGCAGCGCCAGGATCAGAATGACCATCCAGATGGTATTTGGAATACGCGCCATCAGATGCGCTCGATCTCGGCAGTGCCGAACAGGCCGGTTGGGCGCACCAACAGGATCAGCAACGCCAGAACGTAGGGTGTGATCTCACGGAATTCAGTGCCAAGCAGAAATCCGGTGACCGATTCGAGCCAGCCGATGATCAGGCCCGCGACCAGCACCCCGCCGATGGAGTTCATCCCACCCAGGATGATCACTGACAGCACGTTCAGCGCGACCAGCCCGAGATTGGGGGTCAGTGAATTCACATTGGCCATCAACACCCCGCTGATGCAGCCGGTAATCGCCGCGATCACCCAGGTGAAGGCGATCACCCGGCGCACATCGATCCCCATCGAATAGGCGGTAATCTGGTCGGCGGCGGCGGCACGCAGCGCGATCCCGGCGCGCGAGTAGCGCAAGAAGGCGATCAGGCTACCAACAATCACCACGGCAATGGCAAAAGCGCGGGCGGTCTTGCCAGGAATGAACAGGCTGCCGATCATCACCGGGGTGCGTGCGAGGATTGCCGGGGATTGCAGGTCGGTCGGGCCCCACACCATGCTGACCAGGCCGCGGATGATGCTGCCGATCCCGAATGTCACCATGACAATAGCAATGAAGGGCCGGCCCATCATCGGCCGCAGGGCAAATCGCTCAATCAGCAATGCCACCGCAATCGACCCGATAAGCGCCAGAATGAACCCGGTCAGCAAACCAAATTCAAGGATGACAGCGGCAGTGTAGAAAAAATATGCCGACAGCATCATCATTTCGCCCATCGCGAAATTAAAGGTTTGGCTTGATTTGAAAATCACGATGGTACCGAGGGCAATCAACGCATAGATACCACCGGCTGCAATTCCGACCGCCGAATACTCGGCGAAAACCATGATCGGGTTCATGATGCGACCTCGTCGCCCGTTCCGAGATAGGCTTTGATGACATCGGGATTGGTACGCACCTGATCGGGGGTACCCGATGCAATCGGCTTGCCGAAAGACAGCACCACGATGTGGTCGGAAATTTCCATCACCATGCCCATATCATGCTCGATCAACAGCACTGTGGTGTTCCAATCCTTGCGCACGTTAAGGACAAAGCGGCTCATTTCGCGCTTTTCCTCGCTGTTCATCCCAGCCACCGGTTCATCGAGCAACAGGATTTTCGGCTTCATCACCAGCGCCCGGGCAAGCTCGACGCGCTTTTGCAGGCCGTACGGCAAGTCTTCAACATAGTGATGCTGCACGCTGTCGAGTTCGAGCAGGCCGATAATGTCGCGTTGGATCGCCGCCGACAACTCACGTTCCTCCCGCCTGGTGCGGCCGAGCCGGAAGCCGGCGGAAAACACGCCGCTGGTCAGGTTGGTGTGGGCACCGAGCTTAATGTTGTCGAGCACGCTCATGCCATGAAACAGCGCGATATTCTGGAAGGTACGCGACATTCCGCAACTGGCACGCTCGCTCGGGCGCAGCTTGGTGATCGACTGGCCATCCAGGGTTACCGAACCTTGCTGCGGCTTGTAAAACCCTGAAATCACGTTGAACAGGCTGGTTTTACCAGCGCCGTTCGGCCCGATGACCGAGGTGATGCGACCGCGTTCGGCATGCACGCTCACGCCGCTAAGGGCATTGACCCCACCAAACGCGAGATGGATGCCGTCAACCAGCAGCATTTTGGGCCTGCTGGGGCAACAACCGAGAAGCCCGGGACGATTGGCGTCCGACCTGGTTCAATGACACTCTCCCTAAGCCTCGGTCTTGCTGATGCCAACCGATTATGGCCAAACTCTAACAGGCGTTCGAAAACTTGTCACCTTGGTTTTGCGCGTCCACGTCAGCTGGCATCGACGCGCGCGATCCTTGTTGCATATTTGCGCCTTGTACGCTGGCAATCTGCACTGGATTGGCTGCCGACTGCGTTACTTTTCCGATCGTAGGCGATCCTGCAGTCACGCGCCTGGCTAGGACTTACAGCGATAATCTGGTGGCTTCCTGGTGTCGGTACCACCAACCGCCGCCGCACCGGATCAACCGGGATGCGGCGGTGGCTGATCAAATATGGCCGATCGCCAGAGCGCGCACCGGCACTATTTTAAAGCGACAACTTCAACCGCGCCGCCAGCTCGCCGAGCAGACCACGACGGAAGAACATAATGCAGAGCACAAAGATCACGCCCTGGGTGACGGCGAACCAGGCACCGAGCTGGGCGAGGTAGTTCTCGATACCGTTGATCATGATAGCGCCAATAATCGGACCGAAGATGGTGCCCATGCCGCCGAGCAAGGTCATGAGAATAACCTCGCCGGACATCGCGTTGGCAACATCGGTCAGGGTCGCGATGCCAAAGACCAGGGATTTGGTGCCACCGGCCAGCCCGGCAATCCCGGCTGAGAGGATAAACACCAGGAGCTTGTAGTCATTGGTGCGGTAACCGAGCGAGGTCGCCCGCGGCTCGTTTTCGCGAATGGCCTTGAGGATCTGGCCGAACGGGGAATGCACGATGCGGTGGATCAGCAGGAAGCCGAACAGGAAGACCACCGCAACGACGACGTACATCGCCATATCGGATTTCAGTGAGATGAGGCCGAACAGATCGCCGCGCGGAACTTGCTGGATACCATCCTCACCGCCGGTGAACGATGCCTGGGTGCAAAAGAAATAGACCATCTGTGACAGCGCCAGGGTGATCATCGCGAAGTAGATGCCTTGGCGTCGGATCGACAGCCACCCAAAGAAACCACCAAGGATCGCCCCACCAAGAGCGCCGGCAATGATGGCAATCTCCGGGTTGAAGCCCCATTTCTTGGCGCTGAAGGCCGCAATATAGCCGCCCATGCCAAAAAATGCCGCGTGACCGAAGCTGCCGAGACCGACATAGCCGATCAGCAGATTATACGCGCAGGCGAAGAGCGCGAAGCACAGCAGCTTCATCAGAAAAACCGGGTAGAGGTAGAATGGCGCGATGACCACGGCGGCGAGCATCACCAGGAACGCGATGCCCTGTTGGCGGGTAAATCCGAACATGTTCAGTGCCCCCCGCGCCCAAATAGTCCGGCCGGCCTGGTCAGCAGCACAATCACCATCACCACGAAAATCACGGTGGCTGAGCCCTGCGGATAAAACACCTTGGTCAGTCCTTCAACGATCCCGAGGCCGAAGCCGGTCAGGATCGATCCGGCGATTGAGCCCATGCCGCCGATCACCACCACGGCAAAGACGGTGATGATGAAACTGCTGCCCATCCCAGGGTTCACCGAATAGATCGGCGCGGCGAGCACGCCGGCGAACGCTGCGAGCGCAACACCGGCGGCGTAGGTGAGCGTGATCATCCGCGGCACGTTGATGCCAAAGGATTGTACCAGCGCCGGATTTTCGGTCGCCGCGCGGAGGTTGGCACCCAGCGCGGTTTTCTCGATCACCAGCCAAACCACTAGGCACACGGATGCGGAGGCCAGCACCACCCAACCGCGATAATTCGGCATGAACATGAAACCAAGGTCAGTCGCACCTTGCAGTTCCGGCGGGATGGCGAACGGCATGCCCGATGATCCGAACTGGTTACGCGCCAAGCCTTCAATGACCAGGGCCAGGCCGAAAGTCAGCAGCAGACCATAGAGATGGTCGAGCTTATAGAGCCGGGCGATGAAGATTTTTTCGAGGATGACCCCGAAAGCGCCGACCACTATCGGCGCTAGCAGCAGCGACCACCAATAGGGGATGCCGAGGAATTCCAGCAGCGCCCACGCCACAAACGCGCCCAACATGAACAGCGCACCATGGGCGAAGTTCACGATGTTTAGCATGCCGAAGATGATGGCGAGGCCGAGCGACAGCAGGGCGTAGAACGCCCCGTTGATTAACCCGAGCAACAACTGACCAAACAGCAGCGCCGACGGATAGCCAAATATCATGAACATCGCAGGGACCCTGTCAGGCTTTGATCAACGGGCAGCGCCCGTCGGCGATCGGGCGGAAGGCCTGATCGGTCGGCGTGGTGCTCAGCAACTTGTAGTAATCCCAAGGCCCCTTACTTTCCGAAGGCTTCTTGACCTGGAACAGATAGGACGGATGGATCTTACGGCCATCGGCGCGGATGGTGCCGGCGCCGAAAACATCATCATCGGTCGGCATTTTCTTGAGCATCTCGATCACTTCGGCGCCACCGGCGGCCTTGATCTTGGCGACGCCGACATCGTTGGCCACCTTGAGGTAATGCAGCGCGCTGGAATAGCAGCCCGCTTGCGCCATTCCTGCACGACGTGCCGGGGCTTTCGCCTTCAGCCGCTCCGAGAAGGCGCGGGTACGGTCGTTGAGATCCCAGTAGAAGCTTTCGGTCAGCACCAGGCCATTGCAGACATCAAGCCCGAGCGAATGGACGTCGGACAGAAACACCAGCAAGCCGCCAAGGGTTGCCTTGATGCCGAATTCCTTGGCCTGCTTGATGCAGTTGATCGTGTCTGCACCAGCGTTGGCAAGGCCGATCACCTTGGCACCGGATGCCTGGGCTTGCAGCAGGAAGGCCGAGAAATCAGTGGTGCCGGGGAACGGTGTGGCAACCTTGCCGAGCACCTTGCCGCCGCCGGCTTCGACAAAGCTACCGACATCGCGGGTCAGCGCATGTCCGAAGGCATAGTCAGCGGTGATGAAGAACCAGCTATCCCCCCCAGCTTTGACCATCGCGCCACCGGTCGACTTGGCCAACATATAGGTGTCGTAGGTCCAGTGCAGGGTTTGCGCGTTGCACATGGTGCCGGTGAGGTCAGATGTGGCACCACCGGAATTGATGTAGGCCTTGTTCTTATCCTTGGCGACGGCCGCAACCGCCAGCGCCACCGCCGAACTGCCGCCTTCCATGATGATATCGACCCCGTCGCGGTCATACCACTGCCGGGCCAGATTGGCGCCCACATCGGGCTTGTTCTGGTGATCAGCAGTCACGATTTCGACGTCAAAGCCTTTGGCCGAGACGCCGAAATCGGCGAGCGCGAGACGCGTGCATTCCACCGCCAACGGCCCAACGATGTCTTGGTAGACACCGGCAAGATCGGTCAGCACGCCGATTTTCAAGGTCGGGCGCTGGGCGCGGGCCGACATCGGAACGGCGGTCGCAGCAGTTGCGGCAAGCAAGCCGCGACGGGTCAATGGCATCAAGTTTTCCTTAAGCTTTAACGAGCGGGCAATTGCCGGCATTGAGCGGGCGGAATGCATCCTCGGCCGGGGTGGAGCCGAGCAGCTTGTAGTAATCCCAAGCGCCCTTGCTTTCCGACGGCTTTTTCACTTCGAACAAATAGCTCGGGTGGATTTTACGGCCATCGATGCGGATGCTGCCTTTGCCGAAGCATTCATCATCGGTCGGCGTGGCTTTGAGGCGGGCGACGGTTGCCGCGCCATCAAGCTTGGCCTGCGCCGGCCCCATGGTCGCGGCAACCTTGAGGTAATGCATCGCGCTGGAATAGGTCCCGGCCTGCACCATGGTCGGCCGCTTGCCTGGCGCCTTGGCGGTGAAGCGATCCGAGAACGCCCGGGTGCTGGCGTTGAGGTCCCAGTAGAAGCTCTCGGTCAGCGCCATGCCCTGGCAGACATCGAGCCCGAGCGAATGCACGTCGGACAGGAATACCAGCAGCCCGGCAAGGCGCATCTTGATGCCGAATTCGCGGGCCTGCTTGATGCTGTTGATGGTGTCAGCGCCGGCGTTGGCGAGGCCGAGCACTTTAGCGCCCGAGGCCTGGGCCTGCAGCAGGAACGCGGAGAAATCGGTGGTGCCGGGGAACGGGGTACGGACCCCGCCCATCACCTTGCCACCAGCAGCTTTGACGAAATCGCCGACATCGCGTTCGAGCGCATGGCCGAAGGCGTAATCGGCAGTCAGGAAGAACCAGCTATCGCCGCCGGCCTTGACCATGGCGCCACCAGTCGACTTGGCCAACATGAAGGTGTCATAGACCCAATGGACGGTGTTGGCGTTACAGGCTGGGCCGGTGACGTCCGACGTCGCGGCACCGGAGGCCAGGAACACCTTGTTCTTTTCCTTGGCAACGCCCTGGACCGCCAAGGTCACCGCCGAGTTGGCAACTTCGAGGATGACATCGACCCCGTCGCGATCGAACCACTGACGCACAATGCCGACGCCGACATCGGGCTTGTTCTGGTGATCAGCCGACACGACTTCGACATTGAAACCGCTCGCCTTGAATTCAGCCATCGCCATCTGGGCCGCGACTGTGGCGCCGGGGCCGGCGACGTTCTGATAGGGCCCCGACATATCGGTGAGCACACCAAACTTGATGGTCGGCGCCTGAGCGCCGGCGCGCGTCGTAATACCAGCAGCGGCAGCGGTACCAAGCAAAGCGCGGCGAGAAAGATACATCGTCGGTCTCCTGCGGTTTTGGTTAGACGCCAAGGTAGTCGTGGAGCTTGTCCATATTCGACGAGATCTGCGAATTTTCGATCATGTCGATGACCTTGCCATGTTCCATCACGTAATGGCGGTCGGCAACGGTGGAGGCGAAGTGGAAGTTCTGTTCCACCAGCAACACGGTAAAGCCACGCTGCTTGATCTCGCGGATCATCCGGCCAATCTGCTGGACGATGACCGGGGCCAGCCCTTCGGTCGGTTCATCGAGCAGCAGCAGTTTCGCCCCGGTGCGCAGAATGCGGGCGATCGCCAACATTTGTTGCTCGCCACCTGACAGCTTGGTGCCCTGGCTTTTCGCGCGTTCCTTCAGATTGGGGAACAGAGCATAAATCGTCGGCAGGTCGAGACCACCATCGGCGATTTTCGGCGGTAGCATAAGGTTTTCGGTAACATCGAGGCTGGCGAAAATGCCGCGCTCCTCGGGACATAACGCAATCCCCTTGCGACCGATCTGATCGGGCCGGAGGGCGGTAATCTCGGTGCCGTTATAGCGGATCGAGCCGGCACGGCGGCCCACCAGGCCCATGATCGACTTCATGGTGGTGGTTTTGCCCGCCCCGTTGCGGCCCAGCAGCGTCACCACCTCGCCGGCACGGACCTCGAAATCCACACCATGCAGAATATGGCTTTCGCCGTACCAAGCATTCAGACCCTGCACGGTCAGCATCGCTGCATCAGACATCGGGGGTCCCCAGATAGGCGGCAATCACTTCGGGATTTTTCGACACCGTGGCGTAGTCACCCTCGGCCAGCACACTGCCGCGGGTCAGCACCGTGATGGTGTCGCACAGGCCTTCGACCACTGACAGATTATGTTCAACCATCAGAATGGTACGGTTGGTTCGGATGCGCTTGATCAGGGCAACCGTCCGGTCAACGTCCTCATGGGTCATGCCGGCGGTTGGTTCATCGAGCAGCAGCATTTCCGGATCAAGTGCCAGCGTCGTGGCGATTTCCAGCGCACGCTTGCGGCCATAGGGCAGTTCGACGGCGGTTTCGTTGGTATAGTCGGTGAGCCCAACATCTTCGAGCAGCGCGCGAGCGCGATCGTCATAGACGGTCAGTACCTTCTCCGAGCGCCAGAAATCAAAGCTGCCGCCGCGTGCGCGTTGCAAAGCGAGGCGGACATTTTCCAACACGGTCAGATGCGGAAACACCGCCGAGATTTGAAAGCTGCGCACCAGACCAAGGCGGGCGATATCGGCCGCCGCGAGCTTGGTGATGTCGCGCCCCTTATAATGGATGGTGCCACGGGTTGGCTGCAGGAACTTGGTCAGCAGGTTGAAGCAGGTGGTTTTCCCCGCGCCATTCGGACCGATCAGCGCATGGATGGTGCCGGGTAACACGCGCAGATCCACGCCATCCACGGCGACAAAGCCACGAAACTCTTTCGTCAAGCCGGATGTCTCCAGGATGGCCTCGGCCACGCGCATCTTCCCCTTGTTTTAGTGAAATTAATTGTCTGGCATGTATCATGACATTTCAACTATGGCTGATTTGCATATCGCTCGCGGGAGCGCAAGACGTGTAACAATCCTGCGGGCGCGAATAGCGGCAGAATCATGCTCGGACCAACTTTAGATGGATGGCGGATCGGACGACGCGGTCCGGCGTTTGACCGGGATGGCTGGCGGCAATGAATTGGCCATCCCCAAGACAGAATTCTGCGCCTATAACCTGGCCGCAATTCCGCTTCCACACAGGATCGCATGATCAAACGTCGCGCCGCGCTCACCGGTTTTGGTGCCTTGCTCACTGGCTGCACGCAAGTCCCTTTGCCGGATGCGGCGCTTGAGGTGCCGGCTGCCTACCGCGCGACCTCGGCGAGTGCTGCCACCGCGTGGCCGGCAGCAGAATGGTGGCGCGGCTTCGGGTCGGCCGAGCTTAACGGCTTGATTGCCGATGCGCGGGCGGAGAATTTCGACCTTGCGGTTGCTATGGCGCGGGTCCGCCAGGCTGATGCGCAGGCGGCCATCGCCGGGGCACCGCTGCTGCCGTCGGTTTCCGCCCAGGGGAAAGACAGCTGGACCCGCAATTCGCTCACCCGGCGGGTCGGCACTGCCGGCGCAAGTCCGACCGGGGTCTATTATGAAACCCGCTCCTATTCGCTGACGCCGACCGTCAGTTGGGAACTCGATTTCTGGGGCCGGGTGAGCGGCGGCAGAGACGCCGCCCAGGCCACGGCTTTGGCCAGCCGCTTCGACCAGCAAAGCGTCGCACTTTCGGTCGTATCGGCGGTTGCCTCGACCTGGTTTCAGGCGCTGGCGTTGCAGGATCGGCTGGATGTCTCGACCCGCAATTTGCGTGATGCCGAACAGATCCTGGCCGCGATTCAGGCACGACAGACCGTCGGCACCGCATCCCAGCTCGATGTCGCCCAGCAGGCCGCCCTGGTCGCCGGTTTGCGGGCCCAGCAGCCGAATTTCCGCAACCAGATGCAGCAGCAGGTCAATAATCTCGGCATTCTGACCGGGCGGCCGCCATCGCTTGTCGCGATCCGGCCTGGCACCCTGATCACGCTGTCGCTGCCGGAAATCAGCCCCGGCACACCATCATCGCTGCTCACACGGCGGCCGGATATTGCCTCGGCCGAGGCGCAACTGGCGGCACAGGGCGCCAATATCACGGTTGCGCGTGCCGCTTTCTTTCCACAGATCAGCCTGAGCGGCAGCGCCGGGTGGCAGAACATCGCCTTGCCGGTGCTGTTCGGTCCGGGCTCGCTGTTCGCCAGCGCCGTCGCATCGGCAACCCAGTCAATCTTCGACAACGGCCAGCGCAGCGCCAGCCTGGAACTTGCCCGCGCCCGCTATGATGAAATGCTCGCCGATTATCGCAGGACCGTCGTGCAGGGCTTCACCGATGTCGAAAACGGGATCACCGCGTATCACTTCACCACCGAACAGGAAGCCCTGGTGCGCGATGCGGCGGCCATCGCCCAGCGCGCCGCCGATATTGCCCGCGCCCAGCTTCTGGCCGGCACCGTCGATATTGTGACCGCGTTGCAGGCGCAGACCACCTTGTTCAACAACCTCGATCTGCTCGCCCAGGTGCGGCTGGCGCGGTTTCAGGCATTATTGTCGCTTTACAAGGCCCTCGGCGGCGGCTGGTCCAAGGGCGAGATTTCACAGGAAGTCCCGTAGATGCGTCGCTTACTCGGTTTAGTGCTTATCGCGGCGATGTTGGCTGGCGGGTCCTATGTCTGGCTGCTGTACAACCCGACCCAGATGGCATCGGTTCAAGCCATAGCGGGGGACCTGCTGCCCAGGATCGGCATCGCCTATGTGCCGCCAGTGCCGCAGGTCGCGGCCCCAGCAGCCCCTGGAGTCGGGCGCCGGACCCCAACGCTGATCCCGGTTGTGGTCGCACCGGCCGGGATGCGCGACGTGCCAATTTATCTCGACGGGCTTGGCACCGCCCAGGCTTCGGCCAATGTCACGGTCAAACCGCAGGTCGATGGCGCGCTTCTGGAAGTCCGCTTCACAGAAGGCCAGACGGTCAAGGCCGGCGATGTGCTGGCCCGGATTGATCCGCGATTGTATCAGGCGACGCTCGATCAGGTGAGTGCCAAAAAGGCCCAGGACGAGGCAACCCTTGCCAACGCAAAGGTCGATGCCGCGCGCTACGCCAAGCTTGCCGCCACCGCCTATACCTCGGCCCAGCAAGCCGATAACTCGCGCGCCTTGGTCGCCCAGTTGACCGCCCAGGTGGCCGCCGATCAGGCCCAGATCGACAATGCCAGGATCCAGCTTGGCTACACCACCATCGTGGCGCCGATTTCGGGGCGGGCCGGCATCCGCCTGGTCGATGCCGGCAATATCGTCCGCGCATCAGACGCCACCGGCTTGGTCGTTCTGGCGACCCTGAAACCGATTTCAGTGCTGTTCACCCTGCCCCAGCAAGCCTTGCCGGCCATTGCCGCGGCCATCCAGGCCGGGCCGGTGACGATCCTGGCCTTGCCGCAAAACAACGCGCCCACCACCGAACGCGCCGTGCTTGACCAAGGCACGCTGACGGTGCTGGACAATCAGGTCGATCCGGCAACCGGCACCGTCAAGCTGAAAGCAAGCTTCCCGAACGAGGACCTCAAGCTCTGGCCCGGCGCGTTCGTGACGGTGCGGCTGCAAAGCCGGGTCTGGCAAAACGCCACGGTGGTGCCGCCGGTCGCCCTGCAACGCGGTCCGCGCGGCACGTTCGTCTATGTGGTGACCGAGGCCGGAACTGCATCGCGCCGCCCGGTAACGGTCGGGCATGAGGAACTGACATTGGCGATCATCGCCGAAGGCCTCAAGCCCGGAGAGCGGGTCGTGATCGACGGCGCCGCGCGGTTGTCCGAGGGCAGCAAGGTCGTCGCGGTTGCCCCGGCCGGCGCCCAGCGTCCGGGCGCGGCGGGCGCGACAGCTAGTCCGTGACATGAACATCTCCGCCCCGTTCATTGCCCGCCCGATCGCGACCTCACTGCTCGCGGTGGCGCTGCTGCTGAGCGGCATTCTCGGCTATCGCGCATTGCCGGTCTCGGCGCTTCCGCAGGTGGATTTCCCGACCATCCAGATCACCACCCAACTGCCCGGCGCGAGCCCGGAGGTGGTGTCGAACCTGATCACCGCGAGCCTGGAACGCCAGTTCGGCCAGATCCAGGGGCTGACCACGATGACATCGACGTCATCGGAGGGAACCAGCCAGATCACCTTGCAGTTCTCGCTCGCCCGCAACATCGACAGCGCCGCCCAGGACGTGCAGGCGGCAATCAATGCGTCGGCAGGAACTTTGCCGCTCACCCTGCCCTACCCACCGGTTTATTCAAAAGTGAATCCGGCCGATGCGCCGATCCTGTCGCTGGCGCTGACATCGGACGCACTCACCATCGATCGGGTCTCGGACGCCGCCGATACGTTGCTGCAACCGAAACTGTCGGAGATCGATGGGGTCGGCAAGGTCTCGGTGCAGGGCAACATGAAGCCGGCGGTGCGGGTGCGGGTCGATCCCGGCAGGCTCGCCGGCTACGGGCTGTCGATGGAAGATGTCCGCATCGCGATCGTTGCCGCCAACGTCAACGGCGCCAAGGGCGGGTTTGATGGGCCACGGCAGGCGATAGCGTTGGGGGCGAACGATCAGATCATTTCCCCCGATGCCTACAAGACCCTGGTGCTCGCCTGGCGCAACGGCGCGCCGGTGCGGCTGGGCGATCTGGGCGAGGTGGTGGGCGGACTTGAAAATAATCGCGCCGCGGCGTGGTACTATCCCGCCGGCGGGCCAGCCCAGCAGGCGGTGGTGCTGGACATCCAGCGCCAGCCGGGCGCCAACATCGTGGAGACCGTCAGGCGATTACAGGCCGAACTGCCCGCTCTGCGCCGCGCCATGCCCGCCCAGATAAGGCTGGCGATTGTGACCGATCGAACCGAAACCATCCGCGCCAGCGTGCGCGACGTGCAGTACACGCTGGTGCTGTCGATCGTGCTGGTGGTGGGGGTGATCTATCTGTTCCTGCGCAGTTGGCGGGCGACGCTGATCCCGGCGATTGCCTTGCCGCTATCGCTGATCGGCACGTTCGGGGTGATGTCGCTGTTGGGCTACGGGCTGGATAATTTGTCGCTGATGGCGCTGACGGTCGCCACTGGCTTCGTGGTCGATGATGCCATCGTGATGATCGAGAACGTGGTGCGCTATATCGAGGACGGCAAATCGCCGTTGCAGGCCGCGTATGATGGCGCCGCCCAGATCGGCTTCACCATTATCTCGCTGACAGTGTCATTGATCGCGGTGTTCATTCCGCTGCTGTTCATGACCGGCGTGGTCGGCCGGCTGTTCAGCGAATTCGCGGTCACGCTGTCGGTTTCGGTGATTGTCTCGGCGGTGATCTCGCTCACGCTCACGCCGATGATGTGCGGCCGGCTGCTGCGCCCGCATGGCGAGGAAAAGCCCGGAACAGTGTCACGCATCTTCGAGCGCGGGTTTGATCGGATGTTGGCGGGCTACAAATCCAGCCTCACATGGTCGCTGCGCCATCAGCGCTTCATGCTGGTGGTGGCGGTGGCGACGCTGGTGGGCACGGCGTGGCTCTATATCATCGTCCCCAAAGGGTTTCTGCCATTGCAGGATACCGGGGTCATCGTGGTCGCCACCGAGGGCGAGCAGTCAATTTCGATCAAAAGAATGACCGAACTGCAAAGCCAGGCGGCCGAGATTGTCAGGCTTGATCCGGCAGTGGCGAGCGTGGTGTCGTTCGTGGGCGCCGGCGCAATCAATGCGACCCCCAATGCCGGGCGGCTGACCATCGCGCTCAAACCACGGGATAGCGGCCGGGCCTCGGCGCAGGATATCGCCACAAGGATGACAGCGGCGCTGGCCGCCATTCCGGGGCTGACGGTGTTTCTGCAGCCGGTGCAAGACATCCAGATCGGGACCCGCATCAGCCGCACCCAGTTTCAGTATACCCTCATCGACACCGACCCCGCCGAACTGGCGCTGTGGGCCCCGCGCCTGGTCGCCAGGCTGCAAGCCTTGCCCGATCTGCGCGATGTTGCCTCCGACCAGCAGAATGATGGCTTCCGCCTGATGGTGCGGGTCGATCGCGACGCCGCCATGCGGCATGGGGTCAGCATGCAGATGGTTCAGGATGTGCTGTACGATAGCTTCGGCCAGCGCCAGATTTCCACCATCTTCGCCCAGGCCAACCAATATCGCGTCGTGCTCGAGGCGTCCCCCGAATGGCAGGCCGATCCCGCATCGCTGCTGCTGCTGCGGGTGCCTGGCACTGGCGGCGCGCAAGTGCCGCTCAACGCGATTGCCAGCATTGAGCGGACCACCGCGCCCCTGGTCATCACCCATGAAGCGCAATTCCCGTCGGTGACGATCAGCTTCAACCTTGGGCCGCGCGGTTCGCTCGGCGGTGCGGTCGAGGGGATTGCCGCCGCCGAGCGCGAGATCGACCTGCCACCAACCATATCCGGCAGTTTTTCCGGCGATGCGGCGGAATTCCAGAAATCGCTCGCCGCCGAGCCATGGCTGATCCTGGCTGCGATCATCGTGATCTACATCGTGCTAGGGGTGTTATACGAAAGCACCATCCACCCGATCACCATTCTGTCCACCCTGCCCTCGGCCGGCATTGGCGCGGTGCTGGCGCTGATGCTGGTTGGCGCCGATCTGTCGCTGGTAGCGCTGGTCGGCGTGGTGCTGCTGATGGGGATCGTGAAGAAAAACGCCATTATGATGATCGATTTTGCACTCGACGCCGAGCGCACCAGGGGGATTTCCCCCGATGCGGCGATCGAGGAAGCCTGCCTGCTGCGCTTCCGGCCGATCATGATGACCACTATGGCGGCCTTGCTTGGCGCGCTGCCGCTAGTGCTGGAAAACGGTAGCGGATCGGAATTGCGGTTTCCGCTCGGCGTTACCATCGTGGGCGGGCTGCTGCTCAGCCAGTTTCTGACGCTTTATACCACGCCGGCGATTTATCTCGCGTTTGAACGGCTGCGGCTGCGCTGGGCGCCGCGGCCGGTGGCGGCGGAGTAGGCGATGGAGGGCAAGGAAGGCATTGGTTTTGTGACCAAAAAGCAGCAAAAAAACCTCCCAATTTGTTGCCGTTGGCGTGGGACCGTGGTGAGTGGGCACGCCAACGGCAACAAAGTGCCAAAAAGTTTATTTGCTTCTTTTGGGTCACAAAAAGAAGATTATTCTGGTCGTGGATTGGCGATATGAACTTCTCCGCCCCCTTCATCCGCCGGCCGGTCGCCACCATCCTGCTGTCGATCGGCCTCGCCATTGCCGGGATCGTTGCCTATCATTTCCTGCCAGTGGCGCCACTACCGGCGGTGGATTTCCCCGCCATCGTGGTCTTCGCCGGGCGCCCGGGGGCAGACCCGGAAACCATGGCCAATTCCATCGCCGCCCCTTTGGAACGCCATCTCGGGACAATTGCCGGGGTGACCGAACTCACCTCGACCTCCTCGACCGGTTCGACCGCAATTGTGGTGCTGTTCGATCTGTCCCGCACCATTGATAGCGCTGCGAAGGATGTCCAGGCGGCGATCAACGCAGCCACCAACGATCTGCCGTCGGACCTGCCGATCCGGCCCTATTTCCGCAAGTTCAATCCCGGCCAGGCGCCGGTCATGTCGATAGCGCTGACGTCTGACACGCTGTCGATGGCGCAGGTTTATGATGCCGCCGATAGCATCCTGGCCCAGCGGCTGTCCCAACTCGACGGCGTGGCCCAGGTGCAGTTGAACGGGGCGGAAAAGCCGGCGGTGCGGGTACGGCTCGATCCGGCAGCGCTGGCGGCCGCCGGGCTGTCGTCGCAGGACGTTTACAACACCATTCGCCGGTCCAATGTCGTGGGACCAACCGGCAGTTTGCAGGGACCGGACAGTGCCAACAGCATTGCGCTGAACGGGCAGTTGAGCCGGGCCGCCGACTACGCACCCCTGGTGATCAAGACCACGCCGGGCGGCGCGGTGCGGTTGCAGGACGTGGCGAGCGTCATCGACGGGGTCGCCAATACCCGCCTCGCCGCCTGGTTCGGCCAGAAGCCGGCGATCCTGATTTTCATCAGCAAGACCGCCGATGCCAATGTCATCGAGACCGTCGATCAGGTCCGCGCCATCCTGCCGCTGCTGCAATCTTGGATGCCGCAAGGGATCGAGCTGACGGTGCTGTCCGATCGCACCCAGACCATCCGGGCAAGCGTGGACGATGTGCAAACCAGCCTTGGCATTTCCATTGTGCTGGTGCTGCTGGTGATATTGCTGTTTCTGCGCCGCACGGTGCCGACCATCGCCGCCGCAGTGACTGTGCCATTATCATTGGCCGGCACATTGGTCGGTATGTGGTTCTTCGGCTTCGCGCTGGATAATTTCAGCCTGATGGCGCTGACAATTTCAGTCGGCTTTGTGGTCGATGACGCCATCGTGATGATCGAGAACATCACCCGCCATATCGAGATGGGCAAGACCCCGTTGCAGGCGGCGTTCGACGGGGCCAGGCAAATCGGCTTCACCGTGATGTCGATCAGCATTTCGCTGGTGGCGGTGTTCATCCCAATCCTGTTCATGGGTGGGATTCTCGGCCGGCTGTTCCATGAATTCACCACCACACTGACCTTGGCGATTGCGGTTTCGGCGCTGGTTTCGCTGACCCTGACGCCGATGCTGTGCGGCAGGTTCCTAAGCCCACCGAAGCCGCCGCAGGGGGTGTGGGGCTGGATCGATCGCGGGGTGGAACGTGGCTTCGATGCGGCGCGCGATGGCTATGCCTTCACGTTGGGCTTCGCGCTGCGGTTCCGCTGGATCACCCTGTTCATCACCCCGGTGGTGATCGGGATTACGGTGTGGATGTATATCGCCATCCCCAAGGGGATGTTCCCGACCCAGGATATCGGGCTGATGCAGGGCTCAACGCTCGCAGGCCCGGAAACCTCGTTTGCCGCGATGGCCGAGAAACAGCGCGCCGTGGTCGAGGTGTTGCTGCGCGACCCCGCGATTGCCGCCGTCGGTTCGACCATCGGCGTTTCGGGCGGATTTTCGGCAATGAACCGCGGCCAGCTTACCATCGGTCTGAAACCGCTCGCTGAACGCGGTGGGGTCCAGGCGCCGGCAATCATGGCGCGCTTGCGCCTGCCTTTGGCGCGGATCGGCGGGATGCAAACCTTTCTGTGGGCGGCGCAGGATATGCCGTCGGGTGGGCGCGGCGGGGCGTCGGAGAAATTCGTCCTGCTCGGCCCCGATGTTGTCGAGTTACGGCAATGGACGCTGGCGCTGGTCGACAAGCTGCAGACAGTCACCTCAATCACCGAAATGAATTCCGACCAGGACCGCACCGCGCCGATGGCCAATGTGGTGATCGATCGCGACGCGGCGGTCCGCATGGGGGTGTCGGTGGCGGCAATCGGCAACGCGCTCAACAACGCGTTCGCCCAGCGCCAGATTTCGATCATCTACACCCAGCGCAACCAGTATCGGGTGGTCGAGGAGGTTGACCCCAAGCTGCAAACCGACCCGACCATGCTGAGCCGGATCTTCGTCGGCGCCAATAACGGCACCCAGATCCCGCTTGGTGCGCTGGTCAAGATCGAAGCCGGCAATGCGCCACTTGCGGTGCACCATCAGGGCCAGTTTCCCGCTGCCACCATCAGTTTCAACGTCGCCGAGGGCGTGGCGCAAGCCGATGCGCTGGCGGAGGTTGAGGCGGTGGCGGCCGAGTTGCGGATGCCCGACACCATCCGCACCCAGTTCGCCGGCGGATCGCGCTGGATGCGGGAAAGCCTGTCGACGCAGCCAGTGCTGATCGCGGCGGCATTGCTGACAATCTATCTGGTGCTCGGGGTGCTGTATGAAAGCCTGACCCAGCCGATTACCATCCTGTCGACCCTGCCATCGGCGGGCCTTGGCGCATTGCTGGCGTTGAAGGTCTATAATCTGAATTTGTCGGTGATGGCGATTATCGGGGTGCTGCTGCTGATGGGGATCGTCAAGAAAAACGCCATCATGATGATCGATTTCGCCCTCGAACAGGAACGCCAGCATGGCAAATCCCCAGCTGAGGCGATCCATGCCGCGTGTCTCGAACGCTTCCGCCCGATAATCATGACAACGCTTGCCGCCCTGCTTGGCGCGGTGCCGCTGGCGATGTCGTTTGGCACCGGGTCCGAATTGCGCCAGCCGCTGGGGATTTCGATCATCGGCGGGTTGATCGTGTCGCAGGCGCTGACGCTTTATACGACGCCGGTGATTTATCTGGCGCTGCAGTGGCGGCCACGGCTGACCTGGTGGCCGTTGCGCAGGCGGTCAGCGGTTACGGTCACGATTGATATTAAATCGTAGCGGAGGCCAGTAGGGTGGTCAGCTACCAGCAGACGATATTTCGGTTCTTTCCTCCGAATTGGCATTTTTGATAAATCTTGGGAAGCTTCACCGCAAGAATTATCGGTCCGTATTTACATCCAACGTGATAGTCCCAAGCTGACGGTCAGACGGTTAGAGCATGATGACCGCTGATAGCCGCAGTCACCATGCTCTAACGCTTTGTTTGGTCGCGTGGCCAGACCTCCATGTGATTCCACCTACGGTCATCACGCTCTAGCGCCCAGCCGTCTGGCCCCGGGTGTACCGAATCCAAGTCCGAGGGATGGTTGTAGCAGAGTTGCGAGTCGGTCAACGCGACGCCATCCAATTGTGGTGGACATATCAGCACCTCGCCTGCGGAAGCGTCTCTTGCCGAAAAAACAAGCAACACGCGCCAGCGTCAGACTGCGCACAGCGATCACGGGCATCGATCATATCCTTTCGCACCGTTGCGCCAGCACCGTCAGCCGATTTTATTTTGGCACAAATCCCGCTGAGGCGGCAATGAACTCTCTGTTATGCAGCCAGCGATGCAGGCAATTCTTGACTTTGCCGCGGTATTTCCAGATATGCGGCGCAGATGTGCGCGCTGCGTGTCCCACGCTGCGTATATCGGCAGATCGCGAACCGGGCATCCGCCCGCACCGTCAGTGGCCCGACCGGGGCCAGCCCCTGCCAAACTGCGCCTGATCTGAAAGCACTCCCGATTGACCGAAACACCGACCCCAGCCGACGCCGCCCCCGAAATTGCGGCGGCCGCGATTGTACCCGTCGCGCAAGACGAGTATGACTATCCTGACTACCCCGAGGAACCAGAAGACGCCCCGTTGCCGGAAAATGGCTTTGCGGCGCTTGGATTATCGGAACCGATCCTGCGTGCCATCCTCGAGAAGGGCTACACCCAGCCCACCCCGATTCAGGAACAGGCGATCCCCTATGTGCTGATGGGCCGCGACGTTCTTGGTTGCGCCCAGACCGGCACCGGCAAGACCGCCGGTTTCACGCTCCCGATGCTCGACATCCTCGATGGCAGCCGCGCCCGCGCCCGCATGCCACGCAGTCTGATTTTGGAACCGACTCGCGAACTGGCCTTGCAGGTCGCGGAGAATTTTGTCGAATACGGCAAATATCTCAAGCTGACCCACGCGCTGGTGATCGGCGGCGAAAGCATGTCGGATCAGAAGGACATCCTCAATCGCGGCGTCGATGTGCTGATCGCAACGCCCGGTCGGCTGATCGACATGTTCGAGCGTGGATCGATCCTGCTAACCGACACCCGCGTGCTGGTCATCGACGAAGCCGACCGCATGCTGGACATGGGCTTCATCCCCGATGTCGAGAAAATCGTCGCACAATTGCCGTCCAACCGGCAGACCCTGTTTTTCTCGGCCACCATGGCGCCGGAAATCCGCCGTCTGGCGGACGCGTTCCTGCAGAACCCCAAGGAAATTACGGTTTCCAAGCCGGCGTCGGTCGCCACCACGATCACCGAGGGCATGCTACTGGTCGCCGACCTCGACAAGCGCGAGGCGCTACGCCGGCTGATCCGGTCGGAAGATGTGCAGAACGCGCTGATCTTCTGCAACCGCAAGGTCGATGTCGATATTCTCTACAAATCGCTCAAGCGCCACGGCTTCAGCGTAGGCGCGCTGCATGGCGACATGGCCCAGCCGGTGCGGTTTTCCACCTTGGAGAAGTTCAAGGCCGGCGAGATCCGCCTGCTATGCTGCTCGGATGTTGCTGCCCGTGGGATCGACATTGGCGGGTTGAGCCATGTGTTCAATTTCGACGTGCCGCATCACGCGGAAGACTATGTCCATCGCATCGGCCGTACCGGACGCGCCGGGAAAGAGGGCCGCGCCTATACGTTCGCAACCCCCGAAGACCGGCTTGCCGCCGAAGCGATCGAAAAGCTCACCGGCCACGCCATCCCGCGCATCGCCATCGATGGCCTTGATGCGGTCGAATGGGCTGAGGGCGACGGCCGTCGGCGCGGACGCGGCAAGGCGCCGGTCAAAAGCCGTGAACCCGCCAAGCGGGAACGCACCCCGCGGGCACCGAAAGCCGAGCCGGTGGTGGTTGAGGCAGCCCCGATCGACGACGCAATCCTGCCGCTGGAAATCGCGACCGAGCCTCCGATCGAAGCCCCGGCAAAACCCGCACGGCGCGAGCGCACACGGCGTGAACCCAAGGCGCGCGAAGCGGCCGCCCCCAGGGTGGAAGCCGAGCCGGAGCCGCGCCCAGAACCCCGCCCAGAACCCCGTGCCGAGGAACCGCGCCGCGATGCGCCGCGCCGCTCCTATCGCCGCGATGACGATCTTGGTCCGTCAGTGGTTGGCTTTGGCGCTGAAACCCCTGCCTTCATGCTGATCGCCGCCCGCCGCAAACGCCCCGAGACCGAGTTGGAGCTTGACGTATGAACGACGCACCCCCCGCCGCTTCCCGTCGCGGCAAGCTTGGACCGTTCAACTGGGAAGATCCGTTCTTCCTTGATGACCAACTGACCGAGGACGAACGCGCGATCAAAGAGGCCGCGCATCAATTCTGTCAGGAAAAGCTGCAACCGCGCGTGCTCGCCGCCTTTCGCAATGAGAGCTTCGACCGCGAAATCATGAACGAGTTCGGCGAGATGGGTTTTCTCGGCGCGACGCTTGCCAGCCATGGCTGCGCCGATGTCGGCTATGTCGCCTATGGCTTGATCTCCCGCGAAGTCGAGCGCGTCGATAGCGGCTATCGCAGTGCGTTTTCGGTGCAGTCGTCGCTGGTTATGTATCCGATCTATGCCTTTGGCTCGGAAGATCAGAAAGACCGGTTTCTACCGAAACTGCGCAGCGGGGAATTCGTCGGCTGCTTCGGCCTGACCGAACCCGATGGCGGGTCCGATCCCGGCGCGATGCGCGCCACCGCGAAGAAGGTCGATGGCGGCTATCTGGTCAATGCCAACAAGACCTGGATTAGCAACGCCCCGATCGCCGATGTGCTGCTGGTGTGGGCCAAGGACGATGCCGGCGACATTCGCGGCTTCATCCTGGAACGCGGCATGAAGGGGCTGACAACGCCGAAAATCGAGGGCAAATTCAGCCTGCGTGCATCGGTGACCGGCATGATCCTCGCCGATGACGTGTTCGTGCCGGAAGGCAACATGCTTCCCAAGGTTAAGGGCCTGCGCGGTCCGTTTTCCTGTCTGAACAACGCCCGCTACGGAATTTCCTGGGGCGCGCTGGGCTCAGCGGAATTCTGCTGGATGGCGGCGCGCGGCTACACCATGGACCGCAAGGTGTTTGGCCGGCCACTCGCCGCCAACCAGTTGGTGCAGAAAAAGCTCGCCGACATGCAGACCGAAATCGCACTCGGGCTGCAAGGGGTGCTGAGGCTGGGACGGCTGATGGATGACGGGCGCGCGGCGCCGGAAATGATCAGCCTGTGCAAGCGCAATTCCTGCGGCAAGGCGTTGGCGATCGCGCGGGAAGCGCGTGACATGCATGGCGGCAACGGCATTGTTGATGAGTACCACGTCATCCGCCACATGATGAATTTGGAAACCGTGAACACCTATGAGGGCACGCATGACGTTCATGCGCTGATCCTTGGCCGCGCCATCACCGGCATCGCCGCTTTCGCCAATTGACCGAACTGCGCATTGACCGGATCGGCATAGACGGCGACGGCGTCGGGCATCTGTCCGACGGCAAGCCGGTCTATTTGCCCTTCAGCCTGCCCGGCGAAACCGTCGAGGCAACGCTCACCGAACGGCGCGGCCAGGGTTGGACCGGTGACGCGACGATTATCGTCCCAAGCCCCGATCGGGTGGCACCGCCCTGCCCGCATTTTGGCCCGTGCGGCGGCTGTTCGCTCCAGCATTGGTCAGATACCCGATACGCCGAGTGGAAATCCGGCCTGCTGCTTGCTGCCCTCATCCGCGCCGGCTTCGTTGATGCCGTGGTCGCACCTTTGGTCCGTACCCCGCCTGGTGCCCGTCGTCGCATGGAACTGGCGGCGAAGCGCTTGCCCAGCGGCGTGGCACTTGGCCTGCACGTGCGCAACGGCACCGCGGTAGTGGACCTCGCCGATTGCGCGGTGCTGCACCCGACGCTTGCCGAACTGGTATCCGGCCTGCGCGATTTACTGCGCGGGCTGTCGGGCTTGAAGCGCGAAGGCGATGTGCTGGTCAATCTTCTTGACGAAGGCCCGGATATTTTATTGCGCATCGATGGCAATCTGACCACGCCGGATCGCACCAAGCTTGCCGCCTTTGCCACTGCCTGGGGCGCGCCGCGCATTTCGGTGAGCCGCGACGGCGCCCGCCCGGAAATTGCCGCCCAGGTCCGCCCGGCACGGATGACCTTGTCCGGCACCGAAATCTCGCCGGCCGCAGGCGCGTTCCTGCAAGCATCGGCTGAAGGTGAAGCCGCCATCATCGCCGCGATGCTGGCCGGGCTGCCCGGCAAATTGAGCCGCAAGGCGCAAGTGGCCGAACTTTATTCGGGCTGTGGCAGTCTGACGTTTGCGCTGGCAAAACAGGTCCGGGTGACAGCCTTCGACGGCGACCTCGACCTAACCACCGCGCTTGCCGGTGGCGCCAACCAGTCCGGCCAGGCCGGACGAATTTCGGTGACCCGGCGTGATCTGACCCGCCAGCCGTTAAGCGCCAAGGAATTCGCGCCGTTCAAGGCAGTGGTGCTCGACCCGCCGCATGGTGGGGCGGCGGCACAGACCGAGCAGATCGCGGCGTCCGGGATCGCGCGGGTGATTTACGTCAGCTGCAATCCGGCAACACTGGAACGCGATGCTTCGGTGCTGCGGACTGCTGGGTATAAGTTGCTGAGCGCGACGCCGATTGATCAGTTTCTTTGGTCAGCGCGGTTGGAGAGCGTGGTGGTGTTTGAGAAGGTTAAGTAAGGCGTTCTTTTTGTGACCGCAAAGAACTTTGTCCATTTCGCTCGGTGCGGAAGCCAGCGTGCTTGGGGCATCCTTACTCGATAGATCTCGTCGAGCGCGGTGTCGCAGCAATCGAGGATGGTCTGTCCCGGCGCAAGGCAGCGGCATTGTTCAATGTGTCGGTGGCAGTTGGGCGGCCGCAAACCCCGCAAGATCGCCGGTGAGCATTGCATCTGGCTGAGTGAGCACTGCCGGACAGGTGCCTTCACCCTGCGCAGGCGTGCCGGATGGTGGGTTTGCGGTCGTGGCGCTAGGGGAGGCATTTCAGACTTCTGGTGTCGCATTAGAAAACTTTGAGCCTTAGGGTTCAAGAAAGTCCAAGTCATATTAATTATGAAATTGAAATGTCTATACCTGACCCCGTCTTCCCAAGGGGAAGAAAGATAGATTTCTTTACACGGGTTCGAAACGACGACGGAGGTAGCGCCCGGAGCACGCCAACGGCAAGGATTGGATAAAAAGTTTTTTTTGGTTCTTTTTGTTCACAAAAAGAACTGCTTTCTACTTAGACCCTGCCTTAAAAATCGGACTTTCTACCAAATCCCCCACCCGAATATCCAACCGCTCCGCCGTTCCCGCCGCCAGTTCTAACGTCGCCCGCACCGGAAACTTGCCATCGATCGTGGCCAGGCTATGCGGCACGGTGCGCTCGGCGATTGATCTGATCCGGCCATCGGCGGCGATGAACAGCATATCGAGGGAGACCAGGGTGTTTTTCATCCACATCAGCGACGACCGTTCCGCAGCCCAGTCGAACAACATGCCACCATCGGCCGGCACGTTGGTACGAAACATCAGTCCGATTGTTTGCTGATCGGGGGCGAGGGCCATTTCGACCATAAAATCATGGCGCTTGCCGTCATGGGTGGTGATGACAAGCTTCTGCTTCGGCAGTTCCGCTTGCGGCCCGGATTGGGCCTGCAGCCCGGCGCCAACCAAGAGCATCGCCGCCGCCAGCAGGAAACGGCGATGCAGGTTGGTCATGCGTCGGCCAGTTCGGGGGCGTAGGCCGGATGCGGCAGGCCGAGCATGAGGGCGATGTTCTGCACCGCGGCACCGGATGCGCCCTTGCCGAGATTATCGAGCCGGGCGACCAGGATTGCCTGGCGGTGCTTGTCATTGGCGTAGACGCGTAGCTCTAGCTGGTCGGTGTTGTTGAGGTCTTCGGGTTCCAGCCGGGACTCGGTCCCCGGCATAACCCGAACCAGGACGCTGCCGCGAAAATGGGCGGTGAGCACGGCCTGCAGATCGGCGCCGTTCGGTTTGCCAACCAGGGTGTCGAGGTGGAGCGGGACCGAGACCAGCATGCCCTGGCGGTAATGTCCGACGGCGGGGGCGAAAATCGGCCGACGGGTCAGGCCGCTATAAAGCTGGGTTTCCGGAATGTGCTTGTGTTCGAGGCCGAGGCCGTAGATCTCGAAGGCGGGGCCGCCGCTGGCGTCATGCGCTTCGATCATCGATTTTCCGCCGCCGGAATAACCCGAGGTGGCGTTGATGGTGATCGGGTAATCGGCCGGGATGATGCCGGCATCGACCAGCGGGCGGATAAGGGCGATGGCGCCGGTCGGGTAGCAGCCGGGATTGGACACGTTTTGAGCCGCCCGAATGCGCGCAGTTTGGCCGGGCGCCATTTCGGGGAAGCCGTAGGCCCAGTCGGGGTTGACCCGGAAGGCGGTGCTGGCATCGACGATTTTCGGCGCCTGGGCTCCGAGGCTGGCGGCGAGCGCGGCTGACTCCTTTGCCGCATCATCCGGCAGGCACAGCACCGCCAGATCGACCTCGGCCATGATTTCGCGACGGGCGCTAGGGTCCTTGCGGCGATCACCGGTGAGGCTGCGGAGTTCGATGCCCGGAATTGCCAGCAGGCGATCCCGTATGCCGAGGCCGGTGGTCCCGGCTTCACCATCGATAAACACTGTCGCAAGCTTAGCCATCGCCGCATCTCCTTGTTCGGGCGCAGGGTTTCATCCTGGGCCGGCGATGACAAGCATAACAAACTGCGCCCACCCATGCACGCTCTCCTGGGTTGTGGGCGACCAACCCGTGCCCCATGCTCAGGGCTACGATTTCCACAAGGATCGAGCGGTTGAACGAAGTTACGACCAGAACGTTATGGGGGCTCGATCGGCGTCTGCTGCTCGGTATATTGTTCATTTGCGGGTCTGGCGTGGTGTTCCCGATCATGAACGGGTTTGCCAAGACGCTCGGCGCCGAATACCCGTCAATCCAGGTCAGCTGGGCGCGGGCGTTTGGCCATGTGGTTTTTCTGCTCTGTGCTTTTCTGCCGCGACACGGGCTGCAATTGCTGCGGACCAAGCGGCCGCTGGCGCAGTTGGCGCGGTCTTCGTTGCTGTTCACCTCCAATTTGTGTTTCTTCTTTGCCATCACCTTCATCCCGATCGCCGAAGCGGCCTCGATCAGCCAGACCGCGCCGCTGATCATCGCATTGCTCGCTTGGCCGATGCTGGGCGAACGCACCACCTTGCCCCGCGTGGTGGCGCTGCTGGTCGGGTTTGTTGGTGTGGTGATCGTGATCCGGCCTGGAACGGCGGTGTTTCATTGGGCATCGCTGTTCGTGCTGATCAGCGCGACCTGTTACGGGCTCTACTCGATCTTGACACGGCAGATCGCGGCGATCGACAGTCCGGAGACCTCGGCGGTCCTGAGCTCGGTCGTTGGCGCGTTCGTGATGCTGGCGGTGCTGCCGTTCATCTGGGTTACCCCGCACGGGTTTGCCACCATCGCGATGTTCTGCAGCATGGGGGTGCTCGGCGCGCTCGGGCATTACTGCGTGGCCAAAGCGCTGAAACTGGCCCCTGTGAATATTGTCACCCCGTTTCAGTATTTTCAACTGATCGGGTCGGTGATTGTTGGCTATGTCGGGTTCGGCGATCTGCCCGATGCGTTGACCTGGCTTGGGGCTACGATCATCGTGGCGAGCGGGCTGTGGCTCGGCTGGAGCCAGACCCGGAAGCCGCGTTGAAAGTTGGGGCCGATGACAAAGATATTGGACGGGAAAATCGCTCTGGTCACCGGCGCTGGTCGTAATATTGGCCGCGCCATTGCCCATCGCCTGGCGGCTGATGGGGCAACCGTGGTGGTCAATGGTCGGGCGGACCAGGATGCGGTCGAGGCGGTGGTGCGTGAAATTCGCGTCGCCGGCGGCAAAGCGGTTGGCGCGATGGCCGATGTATCGCAGCCCGATCAGGTCGGCGAGATGATCGCCGAAATTGGCATTAATTTTGGCGGCATCGATATCCTGGTCAGCAATGCCGGGTTGCGGCGGCAGACCAAGTTCCTCGAGATGTCGCTGGCGGAATGGCGGGAAATTATGTCGGTGGCGCTCGACGGCGCCTTCATTTTGGCGCGCGCCACTGCGCCACTGATGCTGGCCCGCGGCGGCGGCTCGATCATCGGGATGTCGGGGATTTCAACCCATGTTGGCACGCCGGAGCGCTGCCACGCCTCGGCGTCCAAGGCGGGGCTTGAGGGGCTGATGCGGGCGCTGGCGGTGGAATTGGCACCGCACGGGATACGCTGCAATTGCGTAGCACCAGGATCGATTGACACAGTGCGGGGAGCATCGGCTGGGGTTCGGCCTCCAGGTTTGACTGGGCGCGGCATTCCGTTCGGACGCCAGGGAACGGTGGATGAAATTGCGTCAGTGGTGCGGATGCTGGCGGGGCCGGAAGGCGGGTATGTTACCGGTCAGACCATTCATGTGAATGGCGGTGCTTTTTTGACATAGAGCGTGATCCGTTGAAGCTGAATCAGCAGACACGCTCTAACAGGCTGCTGAAGAACCCCACTCAAGGCCGAAAATCCTCTGCCTGAGCGCCGAATTTCGGTTTCTAGGGCCAACATCAGGCATTTTCAGCATGCCCGAAAGCCACTGGTTGGGCCTTCGGGCACGCTGCGGACAGACTCATCCCG